>JAFDVS010000033.1 GCA_018268935.1 Acidobacteriota bacterium
GATTTTTCAGCCGGAGTTGACACACCGATGGCAGCGGGTCATCCCGTTACCCGTTGAAAGGCGAAATCGCCCGGCACCGCTGGGTTCAAGGTTCTTCTTGCCAGCAAGTTGGCTTCGCTTGGAGCATTGAGCCTTTGCCGTCCAACCCAGTGCCTGGACGGAGCGCAACGATGTCTCTGTCCGGTGAACCAGGCGCCACTGTTGTGGCCCACACTTGATTTCCTTCTTGAAGCCAGTTGCAGGCTCCGTCCCTGCTTCCTTACACCGTCACCGTTGCGATTCGAATCCAGTTCGAAGAGGGCAGCCTTGGCAAGATTAGCAACAAGATTGGCAGCGACGAGTTCAATCTCTTCCGGATCAGCGGTATCGTGGCGTGGTTCCGAAGCCGTGGTGGCGTATGCACCTGAACTTGTGCTACCCTACTCCTCAGGAAAAGACTGAAAAGTTTAGGAACACGAGAGGTACGTATTAGTAATGTCGCTGGCTGCTGACGTCAAAAAACAGGTGATTACGAATTACAAAGTCCACAAGACCGACACTGGTTCGCCAGAGGTGCAAGTGGCCATCCTGAGCCAGCGCATTGCGCAGCTCACCGAGCACTTCAAGTCCCACCAAAAGGACCATCATTCGCGGCTCGGTTTGCTCACCATGGTGGCGCGCCGCCGCCGGCTGTTGAAGTACCTGAAGGCAAGCTCCCCGGAACGTTATAAGGAGCTCATCTCCCGACTGGGCATTCGCCGGTAACGCACGCTCAAAGATCACATAGGCTTGAGGGCACGCTGGTTGTTTTCCACGTGCAAGCAGGCATAAGGCTGGTTCCTTACAATCAGTCTTCCTAGTTGGGCCGCGCGCAACGCGGTCAAATGAAGGAGGACTTCAATGGTACACACCGTTTCTGTAGACCTGGGCACACGGGTCATCACATTCGAAACCGGCAAAATGGCAAAGCAGGCGAGCGGCGCGGTCGTCGTTCGGACGGGCGAATCCGTCGTATTAGCCACCACATGCTCTAACGAAGAGCCGAAACCTGGGGCCGGGTTTTTCCCACTTACAGTAGACTATCGCGAGTATACGTACGCGGCGGGGCGTTATCCCGGCGGCTTCATTAAGCGCGAAGGGCGTCCGACGGAGCGTGAGATTCTCACCTCGCGGCTGATTGACCGCCCTGTGCGGCCACTATTCCCGGAAGGGTACATGTGCGACACGCAGATCATTGCGTTCGTGCTGTCGGCCGATCCGACGCATGATCCCTCATCGCTGGCGGTGATGGGTGCGGCCGCGGCTCTGGCAATTTCCGATGTTCCTTTCTATCATCTTCTGGCCGGTGTGCGCATCGCGTTGGTGGACGGCGAAATGATCGCTGAGCCGACCTATGAGCAGACCAAGGCCGCTGAATTTTCCATTGTCGTTGCCGGCACCGAAGAAGGCATCGTGATGGTGGAAGCGGGCGGCACGGGCGTGGATGAATCGAAGGTGGTGGACTGCATCGAGTTCGGCCACGAATGCTGCAAGAAGATCATTGCGGGCATTCGCGAACTGCAGGGGCTCTGCGGCAAGAAGAAGCGCGAGTTTACGCCGGTTCCGTTGAACGCGGAACTGCTGGCGGCGATCGACACGAAGTATCGCGCCGATTTGACCGATGCTTTGAACACGCAGAAGTACACCAAAATCGACAGCTATAAGAAGGTGGATGCGCTGCACGATGCTTGTGTGGCGGACCATCCGGAAGAGCAGCAGGCGGAAGCCGGCAAGCTGTTCGATCACCTGAAAGAGCGCATTTTCCGCGATGAGATGCTGGGGTCCCGGCGGCGTCCGGATGGGCGCGCTTTCGACGAAATCCGGCGCATCGACATCGAGGTTGGGATTCTGCCGCGTACGCACGGTTCGGCGCTGTTCACGCGCGGCGAAACGCAGGCGCTGGTGACCACTACGCTGGGCACGAAGGAAGACGCGCAGCGGATGGAAATGCTGAGCGAAGGCGAAGTTTCGAAGCGCTTCATGCTGCACTACAACTTCCCGCCGTTCAGCGTGGGCGAAGTGAGCTTCCTGCGTGGTGCGGGACGCCGTGAAATCGGACATGGCGCGCTGGCGGAACGCTCGTTGTTGAGCGTGATTCCGGGCGAGGAGTTCCCCTACACACTGCGTGTGGTGAGCGACATTCTGGAATCGAACGGATCGAGCTCGATGGCTTCGGTTTGCGGCGGTTCGCTGTCGCTGATGGATGCCGGTGTCCCGATTGCGAACCCGGTGGCTGGTATCGCCATGGGCCTGGTGATTGAAGACGGCAAGTACGCCATTCTGACGGATATCGCCGGTGCGGAAGATCACTACGGCGATATGGACTTCAAGGTGGCCGGCACGCGGACGGGCGTTACCGCGCTGCAGATGGACATCAAGGTGACGAAGGTTACCGCGGCCATCATGCGCGAAGCGCTGGAGCAGGCGCGGCGGGCACGTTTGGAGATTCTGGACAAGATGGTGGCTGTGATTGACGCTCCGCGCAAGACGCTGTCACCGCATGCTCCGCAGATCCACACGTTGACGATTCCGACCGATAAGATTCGCGAACTGATCGGACCGGGCGGGAAGATGATCCGGAGCATCATTGATGCGACGGGCGTGAAGATCGACGTGAGCGATGACGGCACGGTGAACATTTTCGCCACGGATAAGACGTCGGCGGACAAGGCGATCCAGATGGTGACGGACATCGCTGCTGTGGCCGAAGTGGGTAAGACCTACCTGGGCAAGGTGGTTCGATTGGTGGACTTCGGCGCGTTTGTCGAGATCTTCCCCGGCACCGATGGCCTGCTGCACATTTCGGAGATTTCCGAGAACCGCATCAAGCAGGTACGCGATGAATTGAAGGAAGGCGACCAGATCCTGGTGAAGGTGCTGGCGCTGGAAGGCAACAAGATCAAGCTGAGCCGCAAGGCTGTGTTGCGCGAACAGCGTGACAAGATGAAGGGCGGCGGAGCGAAGTAAGACCGACTCGCTTACGCTCGCGGCTCCGTAACTTCAATGCAGGTGGAGGGCGACGATCTGGTAACCCCGGTTCGTCGACTCCACCTGTTTTGTTTTGAGGAGCACTTCGAAGTGGGGGAGTGAGCCGTCGGGCTGGCGGGGCAGGCGGCGGAGCAGCTCTTCGAGGAAGGTTTCGGTGGTGAGCACCATGCCGGCGGCTTCGGTGCCGGACATGTCGGTGCCGCCGAGCACGATGGTGTGCCCGTTGCGGCTGAGGTTGGGGAGATAAGCAATGATGGAGTAGCCTTCGTCGCCTTCGGGGCTGCGGGTGTCGCTTTCGAAGACCACGGGTTCGTCTTTGAGCGGGCGGCGATTCTCGACACGGCGCTTGGCGTTGGAGGCATCGAGCTGGAGGTGGAAGTCGGCGGGGCGGTCGGAGACATGGAAGTCCATCATGTCGTTGAACAGATGGACCCACGGGACGGCGCGCTGGGAGCCGATTAAGATGTTGTTGCCGGTCTGGAAGGCGCGGACGTTGTGGTCGCGGGCGTAGACGACGGAAGTGCGGGTGGGTTCGAGGAGGCGCGCCTGCTCGATCTGGCGGACGACAAAGACATCGGCGAGAGAGGTGTAGCGGCGGCCCATGAGGTAGCCGACGAGGTCGCGGTACTCGGGTGAGACGCGGGCTTCGGACAGGTCTTTGATGTAGGAGCGGCGGAGGTATTCGTCGAGGCCGATGGGGTGGCCGAGCGCATCCTGAATGGCGGCGATGGCGGAATCGGCGAGGACGATGTAGTTCTGGCGGCCGTTGCCGGAGAAGTTGTCCCAGAAGAGGCGGACGGAGCGTCCGGTGGTGGGGGCGTTGGACGGGCGGAGCCAGAGAGTGAGGCTGGTGGCGGCAAGGATGAGGCAGAGGGCGGAGAGGCCCCAGACAAGTCTGTGATCTGTGGATTTGGATGGCGGAAGGGGGGGCAGGACTTCGGTGGGTTTCTCTGTTTCGCGCCCATGGACGAGGGGGACATAGGATCCGCGGGGGATCTCCAGGATCACGGGTTCTTCGACGCCCTCTTCGGCGAAGTAGCGCTCGAGGCGTTTGCGAAGCTGGGAGGCTTGGACGCGGACGAGGGTGTCCTGGGAGGAATCGAACTGCGGGTCACGCTCGAAAACCGCAACTCCGATTTCGTGTTCCTTGATTTCCTCGGCGCCTTCGTCCCAGGCGCGGCGGCAGAGGAAGTGCAGGAGCTCTTTGAGGCGGGCGGAACGGTTGAGGTGATGGGAGGCGCAAGCGCGCTCAGCCAGGGCCCAGAGCTCTTCACGGGAGAGCAGGGGCAGTTGGGCCTTGGCGGTGTGCATTCGTTTCGATTCTAGCATTTAGGGGGAACCCTAAACGGTGAATTCGCGGTGAATTCACTTGTCTGGAGGGGGCAATCGGGCGCATCGTGGGCGGAAGAGGAATGTCCACGTTTATGCATAGACTCCCTGTGTCCGCACTTACTCTGCTGGTGCTATCCGCGAGCGCGGTCTGGTCCCAGCAAACCAGCGCTACTATTGTTGGAACCGCCACTGACCCAAGCGGCGCGTTGCTGGCGAAGGTCGCTGTGAAATTGAAGAACGTCGCGACGAACGTTGTTCGCGAGACGGAAACAGACTCCAGCGGGAACTACTCCCTGCCGTTCCTGACGGCTGGCCGGTTCACGTTGAGCGCCACTGCTGCCGGGTTCCGAACGAATCAGGTAGAGGCGTTTGAGCTGCAGGTGGGCCAGACGGCGCGTGTGGATCTTCATATGGAGCTTGGTTCGGTGACCGAGACGATGAATGTATCGGCGTCGGCGGCTGCGCTGCAGACGGAAGCGGCCACGGTGGGCGCGGTGATCGATGGATCGAAGATTGTGGATCTTCCTTTGAACGGACGGAACTTCGTGCAGTTGGCGCAGTTGGTGCCGGGCGTGAATCCGGGGACGCCGGGTTCGATCACGGTGCGGCGCGGGCGCGGGTCGATTGGAGAGACGTCGCGGAGTTTTGGCGGGACGGCGATGTCGGCCAACGGGGCGCGCGATACGAACAACCGGTTCTATCTGGATGGCGTGGAGTTCATGGATTACGACGCCTTCAGCTATCCGTTTGCGCTGTCGGTGGATTCGCTGAGCGAGTTTCGCGTCGAGACCTCGACGTATTCGGCGGAGTATGGGGCGTCGCCGGGCGGGCAGGTGAGCATCCTGACACGGCGCGGCAGCAACCAGTTCCGCGGGACGCTGTGGGAGTTCAATCGCAACGATGCACTGACGCAGACGTACGACGCGATTGCCGGGAAGAGCGCGGTATCGCCCCGGCTGAACCGGAACCAGTTCGGCGCCAATATCGGCGGACCGGTGGCGATTCCGAAAATTTACAACGGGCGGGACAAGACATTCTTCTTCTTTAACTGGGAGAGCGGGCGGCTGGCGTCGGGCGCTTCGGCGGGGTATCGGCTGGTGCCTCCGGCGGAGATGCGGAATGGCGATTTCAGCAGAGTAGTGGACGCGCGCACGGGGCAGCGGATCACGCTGCGCGATCCGCTGAATATCGGGATTGTGAATAATCAGATTCCGAAACAGTTTCTGAGTGAGCAGGCGGTGACGTTCCTGAAGTACACTCCGCTGCCGAATACGAGCGTGGGGACGTTTAACTACATCAACACTCCGCTGAGCGCGGTGGCGACGCAGGACAACTACACCTACCGGCTGGATCACAATCTAACGACGAAGGATGCGCTGGCGTTCCGCTATGTGTGGAATTCGACGAAGGAAAAGGGGACGCCGTACTGGGGTAACGACGTGCGCGACAACGATGCGCGGACGCAGAACCTGGCGGGCACCTATACGCGGACGTTTTCGCCGACCATCGTGAATGAGTTCCGGTTTGGCTGGAACGATATGACCGAGGATGAGATCTTCGGCACCACGGGGAACAAGGCGTTGGATATTGCCGGGGAAATGAAGATTCCGCTGGTTTCGCGTCTCCCGGTGGACTACGGTCCGCCGAGCGTGGCGATCACTTCGGGGCCCGACGGCGGGTACAGCGTGTTTGATTTACAGCGGCAGATCGGGCCGCGCGTGCGCGCCAATGCGGTGTACAACTTCAACGACATTGTTTCGATCCAGCGCGGGAAGCATTTTCTGAAGGCCGGCGTGGATATGGTGCGGCGCGGGTTCACGTTTGAGCAGGCGCGCAATCCACGCGGGACGTTCCGGTTTGATGGGACGTACACCGGCTCGTCGCTGGCCGATTTCATGCTGGGGTATGTGAAGCGGGCGGAAATCAATCCGAACCACACGAATACCGATCTGTGGGCGCTATGGCAGAGCTACTACCTGCAGGATGACTGGAAGGTATCGTCGCGGCTGACGCTGAATCTGGGCGTGCGCTATGACTACCTGCAGCCGCTGTTTGATTCGAAGGGCCGGATGACGAACATCGAGCAGAACGGGCTGTTTGTGACGAAGTTGGTGACGCCATCGACGGCGAAGTACGGGCGGATGGTGCAGAGCGATCGGAACAATTTTGGGCCGCGCATCGGGTTGGCGTGGCGGCCTGGCTTTGTGCCGGATGCCGTAATCCGCGCGGGGTACGGGATTTACTACAACCACATTCACCCGAACGCGCCGTTTGGGATGACGGAGTCTTCGCAGGCGACGAGCAGCTTCGCGGTGGACGGATCGCCATCGACGCGGCCGGATGTGTTTTTCAATGATCCGTTCAAGACGGCAGGGCAACCGGGGTTGGAATTGAACGCGGTGCCTTCGAACGATCCGGACTATCGCGATGCGTATATCCAGCAGTGGAACTTCACGGTGCAGAAGAAGACGCCGGGCGGGTTCCTGGTGGATGCGGGCTATGTGGGCTCGAAGGGGACGCGGCTGAGCGTGACGCTGCCGGCGATGAACCGGCCGTTCGAAGTGGTGAACCCATCGACTCCGGGGCTGGCTTCGATCAATGCGCGGCGGCCGAATACGGCGTTCACGCGGTCGATTCAAGGCGACAAGTCGATAGGGAATTCGACATATCACTCGCTGCAGATGCGCGCGGACCGGAGGATGGCGAAGGGCGTGAACCTGTTGACGGCGTACACGTGGTCGAAGTGCATTTCGGGGCCGAGCGATATCGGCGCGGACATTGGCGGCGGATCGTTCATCGGCGGGATTCAGAATGTGTACGATTTCACGAATGAACGCTCGCTGTGCGGGATGGATGTGACGCAGCGTTTTGTGCAGTCACTGATCTACGACGTGCCGCTGCTGAACGGGTCGAACCCGGTGGTGCGGACGTTGCTGGGCGGCTGGCAGATGTCGGCGATCGTTGTCGGCCAGAGCGGGTTCCCGACGGATATCAGCTATGGCGTGGACACCACGGGTACGGGCGTTGGATCGCGGCCGGATTCAGTGTTGGGGCAACAGGCGAATCTGCCGGGCAGCGAGCGGACGTATCAGCGCTGGTTCAATACGGCGGCGTTTGCGCAGACTCCGAACGGGCGCTATGGGACGTCACCGCGCACCGGCGCGATCCGGCTGCCAGGCGTGTTCAACGTCGACTTCTCGGTGAACAAGCAATTCCGGATGAGTGAGCAACGGCGCGTGGAATTGCGCACGGAGTTCTACAATCTGTTCAATCACTACAATATTGAACCGGGCTCTGTGGACCGCGGGATTCGCAGCGTGAACTTCGGGAAGGTGGGCGGCGGCATCCAGGGGTTGACGACGCGCGTGATCCAGTTGGGTGCGAAGTTCGTGTTTTAGGCGGGTGGGGCTTTAGAGCCCCAATCCGATTGCCTGGAATCCGGCGTCGACGTAGAGGATGTTGGCGGTGACGCCGCGTCCAAGATCGCTGGCCAGAAAGACGGCCGCGTCGGCCACCTCCGCTGGATCGCAATTGCGCTTCAGCGGAGCGACGGCCGCGACGCCGTCGAGTACTTTGGAGAAATCCTTGATGCCGCGGGCGGAGGCCGTTTTGATTGGGCCGGCCGAGATGGCGTTGACGCGGATGTTGGTGCTGCCGAGATCGTTGGCGAGGTAACGGACGCAGTTTTCCAATGCGGCTTTGGCGATGCCCATGACGTTGTAGTTCTGGACGACGCGGACGGCGCCGAGATAGCTGAGGGTGAGGATGGAACCACCGCTGGTCATTAGGGGCGCGATGGCTTTGGATACGGCCACTAACGAGTAGGCGCTGACATCCAAGGCGAGGGCGAATCCGGCGCGGGAGGTTTCGACGAAGGGGCGGGAGAGATCCTCTTTGTTGGCGAAAGCGATGCTGTGGACCATTGTGTCGATGCGGACGTTGTCCGCCTGGAGCATGGTTACGAGCGCGGCGATCTCTTCGTCTTTGGTGACATCGCAGTTGAGAATCCTGGCCGCGCCGAGTTCTTTGCCGAGTTCTTCCACCGTTTGCTTCTGACGTTCGCCTTGATAGGTGATGAGGAGAGTTGCGCCTTCGCGGCGGAACGCCTGCGCGATGGCGTAGGCGATACTCCACCGGTTTGCGACTCCAAGTACGAGCGCAGTCTTTCCTTCCAGTAATTGGGGCATGAATTCGTTATTGTACCGTTACACCGGATAGCGCTTCAAAAACTTCAAGCCGTCGATGGCGATGGATTCGGGGGTGGGAGCGAGGTCGCGCCAGATGGCGGCGGCGGCGGAAATTTCAGGCAGATTGAAGCCGAAGCTTTCGATGGTGAGCCAGCCGTCGTAGTGGACGTCGCGGATGGCGGCGAAGACGTCGTCCCAGGGCACATGGCCGCTGCCGGGAGTGCCGCGATCGTTCTCGCAGGTGTGGACGTGCTTGAGGTGCTTGCCGGCGGTGCGATAAGCGTTGGCGACGTTCTTCTCTTCGATGTTGGAGTGGAAGGTGTCGATGAGGAGGCCGACTTTCGGGTGGTTGACGGCTTCGCAGAGGGCGGCGCCGTCGGCGGCTGTGTTGAGGAAGAAGGTTTCGAAGCGATTGAGGGGTTCAATGCCGAGCGAGACGTTGTGCTGGTCGAGTGTGGGGCCGAGGTGCTGGTAGGACTCGATGGCGCGCTGCCATTCATCGGCGGTGCGGCGGCGGCCGGGGAGCCAGCCGACGGGCGAATAGAGCGGGCCCGCCATCATGCGGCTGCCGAGTTCGGCGTTCACTTCGATGGCTTTCTTCATGTGGTCCATGGCGGTGGCGCGAGTGGCGGGGTCGGCATCGAAGAGATTGCCTTGCGGGATGATGACGCAGGTGGTGGATTCGAGGCCATTGGCATCGAGTTCCTGCTTGACGCGCGCGGCGGGGTAGCCGGTAGGGGCGAAGAGCGGGAGTTCGACGCCGTCAAAACCGGCGGCTTTCAGTTTGGGGAGGAGCGGGAAGTGCTCTTCGGTGAAGTTGGCAGTCCAGATGAGAAGGTTAACGCCGTATTTCATGAGTATGGATTCCAGCGATCAGCATACTCCAGATGCGGGAATAAATGCCGGGCCGTGCCGCATACTAGGGACTATGAGGAGCATGTGACGATGCAGAAACTGAAAGGGCAGCGGGCGCTGGTGACCGGCGCCTCGAGCGGAATTGGGAAGGCTGTGGCGCTGGAACTGGGACGCGCCGGTGCGGACGTGCTGGTGAATTATCGCAGTGGCGATGACATGGCGAACGAGGTGGCGGCGCAGATCGCTTCATTCGGTGTGCGGGCGTTGGTGCATAGGGCGGATGTATCGAAGGAAGCGGATGTGGTGCCGATGTTTGAGCGCATGGCTGCGGAGTTGGGCGGCATCGACATTCTGGTGAACAACGCGGGATTGCAGAAGGACGCCGATTTTCACGATATGACGCTGGACCAGTGGAACACGGTAATCAGCGTGAACCTGACGGGCCAGTTTCTGTGCTCGCGCGAAGCGATCCGGTTGTTCCGGCGGCAAGGCATGCGGCCGGAAGTGAGCAAGGCGATGGGGAAGATTGTGTGTATCAGCTCCGTGCATGAAGTGATTCCATGGGCTGGGCATGTGAACTACGCGGCATCGAAGGGCGGCGTGATGCTGATGATGAAGAGCATCGCGCAGGAGTACGCCTCGCAGCGGATTCGTGTGAATAGTATCTGTCCTGGTGCGATCCGGACGCCGATTAATGCAGGGGCTTGGGATACGGAGGAATCGTACAACGCGTTGATGCGGCTGGTGCCGTATAAACGCATCGGGGAGCCGGAGGATATCGGGAAGGCAGCGGTATGGCTGGCGTCCGATGATTCCGATTACGTGACGGGAGCTTCGATTTTCGTGGATGGCGGGATGCTGTTGTACCCCGGGTTTGAGAACGGGGGCTGAGCACCGGCGGGGCGGGCTTTCGCCGAAATGGTGTGATATGATCGCTCAATTTACTGAGTTGGTCTTCATACCGCGTTGTCATAAGGCCTTATTAAGGAGCTTATGCGTCAAATCAAGCCCGTTCTCGCAATTGCAATCGGCATGGCGCTCTTTGAGCCGCTTGCCCAACCCCAAGGCAGCACGACTATCGTGCGCGGCAATGTCCGCGATCAAACCGATTCGGCAATCGTTGGCGCATCCCTGTCGCTGATCAACAGCGCCACGGGGATCACGGTGAAGACGACCACCAACGATACGGGGTTCTACATTTTTCCGGGTGTGTTGCCGTCGACTTACCGGTTGACGGCTGAGGCGCCGGGCTTCCAGTTGTTCGAAGCCAACGTGACGGTGCAGGTGCAACAGGTGGCGGTGGTGAATCCGGTGCTTGTTGTTGGGGCCACGTCGACGAAGGTGGAAGTGATCGATGTCACTCCGATTCTAAACGTGGACAACCCAACGCTGGGACACGTGCTGGAGCGGCGGCGCATTGAGCAGTTGCCAATCAACGGGCGGAACCTGACCACGTTGTTGCAGACGGTGCCGGGCATGGAGGGGACGCGCGCCTACGGGCTGCGGCAAGGCTCGCATGAGTTCGTGCTGGACGGCGCTGCGATCAGCGAGCGGGTGTACGGAGAAGTGCAGCGGCGCCCGCCGGGGCTTGATACGATTCTCGAGTTCAAGGTGGAGAACAACGGATCGTCAGCGAAGTTCACGCGGCCGACGTCGGTGATCATTTCGACGCGCAGTGGGACGAATCAACTGCATGGATCGCTGTTTGAGACGCATCGCAACAACGCGCTGGGGAAAGCGCGGCAGCGGCAGGATTTTTATAGCAAGCCGCCGCAGTTGATCCGCAATGAGTACGGCGGATCGATGGGCGGGCCGGTGATGTTGCCGAAGGTGTACGACGGGCGGAATAAGACTTTTTGGTTTTTCGCTTACGAAGGGCTGCGTAGCGTTTCGCCTTTTACGCTGGGGTTCCAGGTGCCGACCGAAGCCATGCGGCGCGGTGATTTCCGCGGCTTGGTGGACGCGCAGGGACGGCAGTACAACATCTATGATCCGTACACCACGGACTCGCAGACGTGGAGCCGGCAGCCCGTATCTTATAACGGGCAATTGAACGTTGCCGATCCGGCGCGGATCAGCCCGCTGGCGAAATACCTGTTCAGTGTGACGCCATTGCCCACGCAGCCGAACGTGAATCCGCTGCTGGATAACAATTGGTTTGGGCCAGTGCCGCGGACGGCACGGCAGTGGACTACGACAACGCGCATCGACCACCGCATCTCGGATAAGGATCAGTTTTATGCTCGCTACACGCAGGGCGACTCGTTTGCATTTGAACAGAAGTTCACGCAGCCGATGTTGAACAACGCTCCGGGGACGGTGTTCCGGTTGTCGCCAAACAAGAGCTTTGGTGCGTCGTGGGTGCGGAATTTCAGCCCGACGCTGTTCAATGAGTTTCTGGTGAGCGGGAATCGGGAGACGTATTTCCTGGGCACGGGCGAGAAGGGACGGAAGTATGCGGATGAACTGGGTCTGCCGAATCCGCTGAATGCATCGGGGTGGCCGGGGTTGTACGACACGGGGCTATCGAGCTACTACTTTGAAACGGACAACACGCAAGGCTACGGGGTGTTCTATGGGATTCTGGACAATCACACCACGAAGATCAAAGGGAAGCATGAGCTGCAGTTTGGGTTTCACTATCGCTACGACCAGTTGAACGTATTGCCGGATCAGCAGCAGAATCAGGGGAACCACAGTTGGGCGAGCGCGGCGACTTCGCTGTACGATACATCGACCAGCAGGACCAATCCACTGGCAGCGCCGTTTTCGGGGCACAATCTGGCGAACATGTATTTCGGTGTGATGAACTATTCGAACCAGTTCATCCGTAGCTATTTCTACATGCGGGCGAAGGAGTACGCGCTGTACTTCCAGGACAATTACAAAATCACACCGCGGCTGACGCTGAATCTGGGGTTGCGGTGGGAGTACTGGCCTGCGTTTCGCGAGAAAAATAACGTGTTGAGTACGTTTGATCCGCAGCGGCGGGCCGTTGTGTTGGGGACGGATCTGGACACGATGTACCGGCTGGGGGCGACGGCGCCGTCGATCGTGAACCGCCTGCAATCGTTGGGCGCGAAGTTCATCAATTACCAGGAAGCCGGGCTTTCGCAGAGCCTGATGGCGAGCACGAAGCGGGATATCGGGCCTCGCATCGGGTTTGCGTACCGGGCGGGAGATGGTGCGAAGTCGTTTGTGGTGCGCGGAGGTTATCGTATTTCGTATTTTCCGATTCCACTGCGGCCGTGGTCGGCGCGCATGCGGTCAAATGCGCCATTGACGGCGCGATTCCGGGTGAGCCTGACGGATGCATCGCTGACGCCGGATGGGATCGGCAACTACGGCATGCGCAGTGTTCCGACGGTGATCGCAGGGCAGAACAGCCGGAACGTAGTGACGCTGGAGAATGCCAATGCGTTGACTCGCGGTTCGGTGCTGGCGAGTTACTTTGCGGCCAGCCAGCCGGACCCCCGGGTGCACGATTGGAATTTAACTTTTGAGAAGGAAGTGATGCCGGACACCGTGGCTCGTGTGTCGTATATCGGCAACCACGGGGGATTCCTGGAGCAGTTCAACCGGTACAACGAACCGACGCCGGACTACATCTGGTTCCAATCGACGAAGCAGCAACTGCCGACGGGTGAGTTTTCGAACGTGTTGCGGCGGCCGTACGACCAGACGGTGTACGGCACGGTGGAGGAGTATCGCAAAACGGGATGGTCTAACTTCAATGGAATGCAGTTTGAGTTGGAGCGGCGCTATGCGAAGGGATTTGCGTATCAGATCTTCTACGTAGTGGGCAATGCGCTGGGTGCGGGTGGGCAGGATTTTTCGGGTACGTCGATCATATCGGCGACGAACCAATTCATGCCCGGGTTAGTGCCGGATGATATCGACCAGCGGAACCGGCTGCTGAATTACCAGCGTGATACGGGATTGCCTAAGCACCGGCTGCGGTGGAACTGGATTGCGGACTTGCCATTCGGGAAAGGGAAGCCGATCGGGCGCAATGCGGGTGCGTTTCTGGATCGCGTCATCGGCGGATGGCAGGTGGCGGGACTGGGTACGATTCGCAGCAACTACTTCACGTTGCCGACGGGAACTTATCCGACGGGCACGCCGGTGGAGCAATACGGATATAAATATCCGATTGAGGATTGCCGCAGCGGGGCATGCCGTCCGGGCTTCCTCTTTTGGAATGGATATATTCCCGCGAATCGGATCAATAGTGTGGATGCGCAAGGGCGTCCGAATGGCGTGATGGGAGTGCCGGCGAATTACAAGCCATCGACGGCTCCGCTGATTCCGGCGGGGTCAACGGCGATGCCGGCGAATGCTCCGGCGGGGACCGTGGTGTCGCAGTTCTGGGATACGAATACGGTATGGGTGCCGTTGAACAACGGGACGGTGCAACGGACGGTGTTCAACGACGGGCTGCATCCGTGGCGGCAGCAGTATTTGCCGGGAGTGCGGCAATGGGGCGTGGATGCGTCGTTGTTCAAGACGATTCCGATCACGGAGTCCGTGCGGCTGCGGCTGAATGCGGACTTCTTCAATGTGTTCAACAATCCGGGGAATCCGAATTCGATTGGAGGGGATGGGATTTTGAGCACGATGAACTCGGGGAATGCTGCGCGGGAGTTGCAGTTGACGTTGCGGTTGACGTGGTAGGTTAGCGCTTCAATGCGTCCTTGCCATCGGTGAGCCATTCGAGGTTGAAGCGCGCGAGCGTGAGCGACGCCGGGCGGAAGCGTGTGTCATTGGGATCGCCACGTTCGTAGAGCAGGAGAACGGTGCCGTCGTTGGCGACGGCGAGATCGGAGTAGCCGGACCAGCTTGGCTCAACGGTCTTGCGCACGGCCCAGGTTTGGCCTTCGTCGTAGCTGAGAAGGACGCTGACGTTCTTGCGGTCGCGGGATGAGCCGGGTTCGGCTTTGCCGTCGGCGCGATCGAGGTTGTAGGGATTGGAGAAGAGAATACGGTTGCGGCCGCCGGTCTTCTTCGTGGAGAGCCGCACGAGCGAGGCCATGCAACGCGGTTCGTAGAGGGCGTTGTCGAAGTAGGGCTTTGACCAGTTGGTGGCGCCGTTGGGGCTGATGTTGATGGCACGGCGATTGGCTTTGCCGCCGTTGCGGGTGTTGAGCATGACGCGGCCATCGGCGAGTTCGACGGCTGCTGTTTCGCCGGGGGAATCGAATTCCGGAGTGTTGGGGACGGCGATGTCGCCGGCTTTCCAGGTGGCGCCCCGATCGTCGCTGTAGATGACGGAGGCTTGGGCGTCGCCGTGGGCGTTGGTGCCGGTGCCGAGGGCAATCCACACGGGGATGAGGAGACGTCCGTTGCGGAGCATGATGCCGTGGCCTGGGCCGAGGGCGAGTACTTTCCAATCGAGGTTTTTGCGGAAGGCTTCGAAGGAGCGGGTGATCTCGACGGGTTTGGAGAACGTGACGCCGTCGTCGGTGCTGCGCATGTAGAAGGCGCGCATGTATTCGATGCAGAAGAGGAAGTGCACTACGCCGGATTTCGGATCGGCGATGAGCATGGGGTTGTTGTAGGTGATGTCGCCGGGCTCGGCGATTTTGTTGGCGGCGTTGACGGGGTTCTGGGTGAGCGGGCCTTCGACTTTGGCGGGATACATGGGTTGGGACCAGGTGCGCCCACCGTCGGTGCTGCGTTTGAGGACGATGTCGATGAAGCCCCAGTCGCGGGCGCTTTTCTTTCGGGCTTCGGCGTAGGCGAGGATTGTGCCTTTCTTGGTGACGACGATGCCGGGGATGCGGTACATGGTGTAACCGTCTTTACCGGATTCGAAGACGGGGGCTTGATCGAAGGATGGGGCGGCGGCTAAAAATGCGCAGGAGATGGTGAGGATTGCAGTGAGTTTCGTGCAATGGGCGGCGATGTGATTCAATTGATGGTCGAACATATGATGCGGTTTGCCAATTCTATCTTGATTGGGCTGCTGGTGGCTGCCCCGGTTTGGGCTGCGGATACGGCGGCGATGCGGCGGCAGGTGGATGCTTTGGGGCGGGATCATGCCGTGCCTGCGGTGTATGCCGCGGAGGGGTGGGAAGCGAAGAATGGGGTGCGTGCGCTGTTCTTTGAGAGTGTTGCTTATCGGGGGAAACCGACTCGCGTGTTCGCGTGGTATGGGGCTCCGCAGAAGCCGGGGAAGCATCCCGGGATTGTGCTGGTGCATGGCGGAGGAGGGTCGGCGTATCGGGAGTGGGTGGAGAAATGGGTGTCGCATGGGTTTGCCGCGATTAGCATTGCGGTGGAAGGGCAGACGGATCGGAGGAACGGGAAGGACTGGCAGCGGCATGAGTGGGGTGGACCGGCTCGGGATGGGATTTATGCGGATACCGGGTTGGCACTGGAGGATCAGTGGATGTATCACGCGGTGGCGGCGACGGTGCGGGCGAATTCGCTGCTGCGCTCGATGCCGGAGGTGGATGCCAAGCGCGTGGGCGTTGGCGGAATTTCGTGGGGCGGGGTGATTACATCTACGGTGATGGGGATGGATTCGCGGTTTGCGTTTGCGATTCCGATTTATGGCTGCGGGCATCTGCACGAGATTGAGAATCATTGGGGAAAAGCGCTGCATGACAACAAGGTGTTTCTGGAGGTGTGGGCTCCGGAACTGCGGCTAGGGAAGGCTCGGATGCCGGCGCTGTGGCTGACGTGGTTGCGGGATCCGCACTTTGCTCTGGATGCGCAGCAGAAGACGTATCGTGCGGCGCCGGGGCCGCGGATGGTGAGCGTGATTCCGGATATGAAGCATTCGCATGTGGCGGGGTGGAATCCGCCGGATAGTTACGCGTTTGCGGAGGGGATTGTACGGGATGGGAAGCCGTGGTTGCGGCAGGTTCGGGAGCGGAGAGCGGGGGATACTGCGGTGGTGGAGTTTGTGTCTGCGAAGGCGGTGGAGAAGGCGGAACTGGTGTATACGGCGGACACGGGGTTGACGACGAATCGGGATTGGAAGGTGGGGGCGGCGGAGATTGCGACGCGGGGGGCGCGGGTGGAGGTGAAGGCTCCGATTCCGGCGGGGACCAGTGCCGCTTATTTCTTATTGCATAGCGGTGGGCTGCATGGGTCTTCGGAGCTGATGGTGTTTGTTCAGCCTTCCCAGGCTGAACTACGACCGGCCTGGAGGCCCGTCGTCACTATTCCAGCGGATTGACGGCGAAGATGTGTTCTTCAACGGGTGTGCCGCCCAGGATGTGTTCCTGAAGGATGCGTTCGATCACCTCTGGCGTGGCGGAGTGATACCAGGTGCCGTCTGGGTAGACCACAGCGATGGGGCCTTGCTCGCAGACGCGGAGGCAGTTGGCTTTGGTGCGGAAGACACATTCGGGGCCCTGCATGAGGCCGAGTTCGGCGAGGCGTTTCTTGAGGTAATCCCAACTGGCGATGCCCGCTTCCTTGTCGCAACATTTGGGCTTGGTCTGGTCGGCGCAGAGGAGGATGTGGCGGCGGATACCGCCGATTCCGAGGTTGGCGGCAACTTGGGCGAGACGTTGTTTGTCGTCGGGAGTCATAGAAACTAAGATAGTAACGCAGGGCAATGACGGCGCGGGAATTCGATCGGATTGTAGAACGGGCGATTGCACGGGTGCCGGAGGGCTTCCGCAAGCGGTTGAAAAATCTGGCTTTTGTGGTGGAGAAAGAGCCGCCGCGGCCGGGTTTGCTTGGGCTTTACCAGGGGCGGCCGCTGCCTTTGCGGAGCGTGAGTGAGCCGTTTGCGATGCCGGATACGATTACCATTTACCAGGGTCCGCATGAGCGGATGGCGCACGATGAGGATGACTTGCAGAGGATTGTGAATGACACTGTCTGGCACGAGGTGGCCCACTATTTCGGGCTAGAGGAGGATGAGGTCTTAAAAGCGGAGCGAAAGCGCCGAATTTCGCAACGCCAGGCCCTTCGCAAGAATCAATACAATAGAGAGAGAAACCTATGAACGGCGTCAAAACTGTACTTCTGTTAGGACTGATGAGCGGCCTGTTCCTGGCCGCGGGCCAAGCGCTTGGCGGCGAACGTGGGCTGGTAATGGGGATGGGCATGGCAGTGGTCATGAACTTCTTCAGCTACTTTTTCTCGGAAAAGATCGCGCTGATGTCGAGCGGGGCGGAACCCTGTTCGCCGAATGAGAATCCGCATGTGTATTCGCGGATCGCTCCGATGGTGAAGCGGCTGTGCGATAAGATGGGCATCCCGATGCCGCGTTTGTGGATCATTCCGGAAGGCGCGCCGAACGCGTTTGCCACCGGGCGGAACCCGTCGCATTCGTCGGTGGCGGTGACTGTCGGCTTGTTGGAATTGATGGATGACGATGAAGTGGAGGCGGTGATTGCGCATGAGCTGGGGCATATCCTGAATCGCGATATTCTGATCAGCTCGATCGCGGCGACGCTGGGTGCGGCCATCACGATGGTGGGGCGCATGGCGTTCTTCTTCGGCGGCGGACGGCATAGCGATGAAGAAGAAGGCGGCGGCAGCATGCTGGGCGGACTGGTGATGATGATCGTTGCTCCGATTGCCGCGATGGTGATTCAGATGGCAATCTCGCGGACGCGCGAATATGGCGCGGATGCGGCGGCGGCGAAGTACATGGGTACTCCGCGGCCGATGATGAATGCGCTGCGCAAGCTGGAAGGCTGGTCGAAGCGCATTCCGATGGATGTGTCGCCGGCGACGTCGCACATGTACATCATCAAGCCGTTTAACGGCGAGGCGATGATGCGCCTGTTCTCCACGCACCCTTCGACCGAGCAGAGGATTGAGCGCCTGGCGGCGCTGGCCCGTTAATGGGCTCGACGGCAGAAGTCAAAGTCAATCGCAAAGCAGCGGGGCGGATTGCCAACGGGCATCCTTGGATTTTCTCGAGTGATGTAGTGGACCGCGGGAAGGCTGCGGCCGGCGATGCTGTGCGTGTGGTGGATCAAAGCGGGCGCTTGCTGGGCACGGCGCATTACAGCGCCGCTTCGCAGATCACCCTGCGGCTGCTGTCGCGCGAGGCCGTTGCCTTTGATCGCGCGTTTCTGATGGAACGGCTGCGGCGGGCGGCGGCTTATCGCGCCGCGGTGGTTGCGGAGAATGAGTGCTACCGGCTGGTGTACAGCGAAGCGGATTTGCTGCCCGGGCTGATTGTGGACCGCTATGGGGATTATCTGGCGGTGCAGTTGCTCAATCAAGGTATGGATGCGGGGGCGGGGATGATTGTGGAGTGTTTGACGGAGCTGTGTGCCCCGAAGGGGATCGTGGCGCGGAATGATGTTGAGGTGCGGACGCGGGAGGCGTTGCCGCGTGAGACGCGGGTGCTGGTTGGTGAGATTCCGGTAGAAGTTTCGATGCGGATGAACGGCCTCGCATGGCATGTGGATTTGATGGGTGGGCAGAAGACGGGGATCTTTCTGGATCAGCGGGAGAATTACCAGGCGGCGGCGCGATGGGCTCGCGGGCGGGGGCTTGATTGCTTCACTTGCACGGGCGGGTTTGCGTTGCATATGGCGAGCCGGTGCGATTCGGTGGAGGCGGTGGATAGCTCGGGGGCGGCTTTGGGGATCGCGGCGAAGAATGCTGCGTCGAATGGAATCGGCAACGTGCATTGGATGGAGGCGAATGCCTTCGATCTGCTCGCCGGGCATGATGCGGCGGGGCGGAAGTTTCAGACGATCGTGCTGGATCCGCCGGCGTTTGCGAAGTCGCGGACCGCGGTGGATGGGGCTATGCGCGGATACAAGGAGATTAACCTGCGGGCGCTGCGATTGTTGGAACGCGATGGAGTGCTGGTGAGTTGTTCGTGCTCGCATCATGTGAGCGAGGCCGCTCTGTTTGAAGTGATTGCCGCCGCGGCGCTGGATGCGGGGCGGACACTCCGAGTGGTGGAGCGAAGGACGCAGGCGCTGGATCACCCGGTGTTGCTGACCGTGGCGGAGACGCACTATTTGAAGTGCCTGATTTTTCAGGTGGTGTAGTTACTGCGTTTGCGCCGGCACGTCGCCGTAGCGCCATGGGGCGCTGAAGGGCTTGGCAGGTGGTGCTTCGGGGAGCTTGCCGGGCGTGAGTTGATTGGCCAGTGCGATGCCGGTGTTGGCGATGGTGCGGCCTGCCGTGGGGATGAGATTGCTGTAGGAGGTGAGGCGTGTTTCGTAGCCTCCACCGGATTCGCTGAGCGCTTCTTCCGTAGGCACGTAGCCGACGCAGCCGTTCGATAGCTCGGCGGGGAAGGTGAATGGGAAGCGGCTTTTCGCTTTGATGTCAAGGCCGAATTCCACGAAATATTCAGCGGGGTTGGAGACGAAGACGGCGGGGCCTACCTGGATGGCTTGCACCTCAACATCGACGATGGGCTCCTTCTGGATGAGGTGTTCGAGCATCAGCGTTTCTTTGGCGAAGGTCCACTCGGTGACGCCGGCGACGTTGGGGTCCTTGGCGATGAGGGCGAGAGCTTCGGCGAGGGTGGATGGAGCGGGTTTACGGCGTGGGATCTTGACGACTCTGGCGAGGGCGTCGACGGGAGTGAGTGCGCCGCGCGGCATGGAGAGGAGCACGCGCACGGCTTCTGCGCCAACGCGGCCGCCAACGATTTGAGCCGATTCATCGCCGGAGGGCGGCTGCACTTTGCTGAAGTTGTCCACCTGGGTGACATCGCCGCATGCACCTTGGATGAAGACGACGGTGACGTGATCGCCGAAGAAGCCTCGGATGGCTTTTTCCAGGTAGTAGATCCAGTTGGCGGAGATGCCGCCGGGGCTGGTGGTGGCGTGGCAGGAGAAGTTGACGATGCAGCCGGTGAGTTTGCCTTCTTTGTCCCAGGCTCCGATGACGCCGACGTCGGGATCGATGGGGCCGGCGTATTGGAGCATGTCGGGATTGTTCTGACCGGGATGGCTGAAGGTGCGGCCGTTCTTCATGCGCACGCGGCGATTGAAGCCGACCGTGCCTTCGTGGCCTTTGCCTACACCGCAGAGCAGATCGGCTCGCGAGTCGTGGGCCTTGATGACAGCGGCGACAATTTGCGTGTGCAGTTGCTTCAGGTAGCGCGGATCGGCGGCGGAAGACTTTTCGTAGGCCAGTTTGCGAACGAGCTCTGATGCACCGTCGTACTCGCCGGGCTGCACCATGCCGATGGGGCCGGAGGAATGCGAGTGCGATGCGTTGATGAGAACGGCGTCGCCGGGGATGCCGGTTTTCGCGGTGATTTCCTTGCGAACAGCGAGGACCAGGTCACGCGGCACGATGAGCGCATCCAGGCCCACGATGGCGACTTTCTTGCGGCCATCGTCAAACACCGCGGCGCGAGCTTTGCAGCGGTCGTGCAGCGTCTTGTGGAAGACTTTGCCGTAGCCGCCAGGCTGTTCCATTCCGATTTCCGGGGTGATGTCGGTGTCGGCGAATCCGGCTTTTACGGTGGGGTTGTTGGACCAGCGGGTCTGCGCGACAAGGGGCATCGCTGAGGCGAAGGAGAGGAATGTTCTGCGCTTCATTCCTAGCAATGGTAACCGATATAATCGGCCTCGGAGGAACTTCCTCGACATGACGAGACGGACATTGTTGGGCGCGAGCGCGGCGGGCGCAGTGGCATCGGCGCAGAGCGGGCGCAAGGCTGCGGGCAAGGTGAATATCGGGATTGTGGGCGGCGGGTTTGGCTCAGGGTTCCAGTGGCATCTGGATCCCGATTGCACGGTGAGCGCGGTGTGCGACATCCGGCCAGACCGGTTGCAGCGGCTGTCGGAAGTGTATCGCTGCGGGAATACGTTCAAAGATTTTCGCGCGATGCTGAAGCATCCGGGGTTGAATGCGGTGGGCGTGTTTACGCCTGCTCCGTTGCATGCGTGGATGGCGGTGACGGCGATGAAGGCGGGCAAGCACGTGATCAGCGCGGTGCCGGCGGCGATGTCGGAAGAGGAGTTGGTGGAGATTCTGGAAGCGGTGAAGAGCACGGGGATGAAGTACATGATGGCGGAGACGAGTTACTATCGCCCCGAGGTGATCACCTGCAGGGAGTGGGCGAAGCAGGGCAAGTTCGGCACGATTTTCTATTCGGAAGCGGAGTATCACCACGAGGGGTTGCTGCCGTTGATGTACGATGACCGCGGTTTTCCCACGTGGCGGCATGGATTTCCGCCGATGCATTATCCGACGCACAGCACGGGGATCGTGGTGCCGGTGACCGGCGAGCGATTGGTGGAAGTGACGGCGCATGGTTGGGGCGATGGACACGAGATTCTGAAGACCAATGCGTACAAGAATCCGTTTTGGAATACGGTGGGGTTGTTCAAGACGGAGAGGGGGCATTCGGCGCGGATTGCGGTGTTCTGGCATATTGCGGCGGGTGGCACGGAGCGCGGGTTGTTCTATGGGGATCGGATGAGCTACATCATGCAGCGGCCGGAAGGATCGCCGAACACGGTGTTCCAGATCAGCAAAGACGGGCAGACGGTGATGGATGAGAATGGATATCCGGAAGGGAAGGTGGAGAGGCTGAAGTTTGAAGAGGCGGCGCATTTTGAGAAGCTGCCGGAGCCGATGCGGGTGAAGAGCGGGCATGGGAATTCGCACTCGTTTCTGACGCATGAGTTTGTGAGTGCGATCCGAGAGGACCGGCAGCCGTCAGTGAATATTTACGAGGCGATTGCGTATACGCTGCCGGGGATTGTGGCGCACCAATCGGCGCTGAAGGGCGGAGTGACGATGAAGATTCGCGATTACGGGCGGGTGTAGATATCGATGGGCTACCCGCTTGGTTGACGCGCGCGGCTCAGAAGCGACCATCAGGCGCCGGCGGCGAATAGCGGTGTTGTCGTTGGCGCAGAGGAACCTGATTCAGGCTCGAGTGTAACAGCAACGATGGAATCGGGCGCGACTGCGCCTTCCTGCAAATGCAGAGCGTTGCCCGATGCCGTGGTTTGGAACAGACCCGCGGGCAGCGGCTTGGCGCCGGGCGTCTTGGGGATGATCCACATTTCGTAGATGCGTCCGGCAGGCGCCGGTGGCAGGTTGGATGCGATCAACAGCACGCCTCGGCCGGGGTTCAGCAAGACGCGACCGCGCGGTTTCGGCTCATCGGGGCCGAAGCTGACGACGCGTGTTTCCGCCGCTTCCAGGAAGCGCAGTACGTTGCGTGCCTGCGCCAACTCAGCGTTCGTTGTTGCCGCTTCTTTGAGCAGTTGCTGCACCTGAGTGCGAGCAGCCGCCAGTTCGTTTGCGTTGTGATTCCACTCTGTACCTAAATAGACGCTAGCCAGCAGGAGTGACGCCGTAGCCGCCACCCAAAAAAACCGCCAGCCCCATGCCCGGTGTTCGACGCCCGCGATGGAGAGGACGCGATTGCGCAGTCTCTGGGGCGGTTCCACCAATTCGGTGGACGCCAACATTGCCGCGTTGTTTCGCATCGCCTCTCGCAAACGTTTTCTCGCTTCCGGATCTCCGGAACGGATCGCAGTTTCCAATCGCGAGCGTTCCGGTTCCTCCAAAATACCGAGCGCGTATAGTTCGTACAGGTCGCGTGGATCGTCTTCTTGTGCGCTCATACCGAGACGACCTCCTCCAATTCACTCCTCAAGATTTTGAGAGCTGTTCGCACCCAGGATTTGACCGATCCCAGGGGTTGGTTCATGCGTTCCGCCATTTCCGATTGCGACAGCCCTTCGTAATAAGCCAGTTCGATCACTTCCCGCTGTTTGTCGCTGAGCTTGCCCATGGCAAGCTTGAGGACGCGGGCGTGATCGGAATTAATAATATCCCTTTCCAGATTGACGAATGCTTCCGGATGCTCGATGGGGGCATCGATGTCCGTGGTTTTTCCGCTCATGCGGTTGGTGGCGCTACGGAGGTGATCGATGGCGCGGTTGCGGGCGACAGCGAGAATCCAAGGGCCGAGGGCGCCCTTCTCGGCGTCGAAGAACTGGACGCGATTCCAAACTCTGAGGAAGGCTTCCTGCGTGAGATCTTCGGCCACCGATGTTTCCCGCACCATGCGGAGGATCACCGAGTAGACCAGCTTTCCGTAGCGATCATACAGTTCGCTCATCGCTGAGCCTTCCCGGCGTTTGAGGCGTTCCACCAAACCAACTTCGGTACGCGCGTCAATAGCCGCGAAGATCAACGAGAGCAGAAAGTTCAAGCAAATAGTTCCTTGATGAGCTTCCCATCGGTGAGAGTGGGCCGCTCGGCACGTCCATTGTGCATGTACGTGGTCCGCTCGTGATTGAGCCCGAGGGTGTGCAGAATCGTGGCATGGATATCGTGCACATGGTACGGGCTATCAACGGCTCTCAAACCGATCTCATCGGTTGTTCCGATGGCCTGGCCTGCTTTGACGCCGGCACCGGCCATCCAGATGGTGAATCCCCAGGGGTTGTGATCGCGGCCATCGCCTTTCTCATTGAACGGCGTGCGGCCGAATTCGCCACCCCAAACTACAAGCGTGTCGTCGAGCAGTCCGCGCGACTGGAGGTCAGTCAACAGCCCGGCAATCGGGCGGTCGGAGACGCGGCACCACTTGGAATGATTTCCTTCGATGTTGTTGTGCGCATCCCAGCCAGAGCCGGAACCGCAATACAGTTCGACAAAACGAACGCCGCGCTCGACGAGGCGGCGGGCTAAAAGACAATTTCGTCCGAAAGCATGGAGATCCGGGTCTTCCAGGGCGTAGAGCTTCTTCGTTGCTTCTGATTCCCTGGTGAGATCGACGGCTTCGGGTCCGGCGGCCTGCATCTGGTAGGCGAGTTCATAGGCGCGGACGCGGGCGTCGAGGTCAGTGTCTTCCTGCTTGTCGGCGCTCCAGCGCTCGTTGATTTCTTTGAGGAAGTTGAGCTTGCTGCGCTGCTGTTCCTTGGAGACGCCTTTCGGATTGCTCAAGTGGAGAATGGGCGTGTCGCCGGTGCGGAACTGCGTGCCCTGATAGGTGGCGGGCAGGAAACCGGAACTCCAGTTCTTGGGGCCGCCGATGACTTCGCGGTCGTCGAGCAGAACCACGAACGTAGGCAGATTGCGATTGGCGCTGCCGAGGCCGTAGGTGGTCCAGGCGCCGAGCGAGGGGCGGCCGGCGAGGATGTCGCCGGTGTTCATCTGGCACACCGAGCCGACGTGATTGAGACCATCGGCTTTGCAACTGCGGATGACGGCCAGTTTGTCGGCGTGCTGGGCAATGTGCGGATACCAATCGGAGACCCAGAGCCCGCTTTGGCCGTGCTGCTTCCACTGGCGCTTGGAGCGCATGATGGTGTTGTTGGCAGTGCCCATCGCGGTGATGGGACGGCCGAAGGAATCGGGCATGGGCTTGCCGTCGAGCTTGTCGAGGGTGGGCTTGGGATCGAAGAGATCGACGTGCGAGGGGCCGCCTTCCATGAAGAGCCAAATGACGGATTTCGCCATGGGCTTGTGATGGGGCTGGCGTGCTTCCATCGGGTCGGCAGACTTGGGAGCTGCCTCGGCGAGCATGCTGCTGAAGGCGAGGCCCGCTAATCCCGAGCCGGCCTGGGTGAAGAACTCGCGTCTGCTGCGGGCTTGCCATTGATGTTTCATTTTGTTCAGCATGGTTGGCTCCTTAGTTCATGTGCAGGAACTCGTTGGAGTTCAGCAGCATGTGGCAGAGATCGATCATGCTGGTCTGGCGGTTGCCGGTAATCTGGTCGTGCTGCTGGAGGAAGTCCAGGGCAGCTTTGGTTTCATCGGCCTGTGGCGCGCGGGCGTAAACGAGTTTCCAGGCGCGCTCCACTTGGGATGCGGGGCTCATGCCTGCATCGTTCTGGACGCGCTTGGCGAGATCCTTGGCCCAGCCGAGAACGAGCTCATTGTTCATCAGTTCCAGGGCTTGGCCGGCGGATACGGTGTTATTGCGGCGGGCGCAGGATTCATGCGTGTCCGGCATGTCGAACGATTCGAACATTGGATATCGCGTGTTGCGCCTCACAAAGACATATACGCTGCGGCGGTTGGATTCGGATGTGTCTTTCTCGGTATTCCATCCGCCACGGGTGATGACTCCGGGGGGAAGTGGGGGGAAGATTCCGGGGCCGTACATCTTGGTGTTGAGGGCGCCGGACACCTGGAGGATAGAGTCGCGCACGGTTTCGCCTTCGAGGCGGCGGCGCTGGAAGTGCCAGAAGAGCTTGTTGTCGGGGTCCACCTTGGCGGCTGCTTCGTTGTAGTTGGATGACTGCTGGTAAGTGGCGGAGAGAAGGATCATGCGGTGGAGTTTCTTCACGCTCCAGCCGTTGGCGGTGAAGTTTGTGGTGAGGTAATCGAGGAGTTCCGGCTGAGAGGGGCGCTCGCCCATGACGCCGAAGTCGCTGGGGGTGCCGACGATGCCGCGGCCGAAGTGATAGTGCCAAACGCGATTCACCATGACACGCGTGGAGAGGGGATTGTTGGGATCGGCCAGCCAGTTGGCGAGGGCGGAGCGGCGTCCGGAACCGTTGCCGGCGGCCGGCTTGGTGATGGCTGCGGGAGCCGGATCGAGGATCGAGAGAAAGCCGGGCTCGACTTCGTATTGCGGTACGGCGTAGTTGGCTACGGAGAGCACATGCGTTTTCGGCGCTTCGCTCTCGTTGTCTATCATGGTTTGCGCGATGGGGAGGTCGGCGGGTTTGATGGAATCGAACTTTGCCAGTTGTGCGTTGAGGGCTTTGTACTGCTTGAGCGGCTCGCCTTTGAGTTTCTTGGCAGCGGCTTCGTCGGTGATTTCCACCTGCGGCTTAGCCTTGTAGTACATGTGCCACTGGAAGGGAGTGCGCTGATCGGCGGGGATGTCGAGGGCGGCTTGAATTTCGGGTGGGAACTTGTCGTAACCGTCCTTGTAGAACTGCTTGCGGGCAGGTTCGACGAGCTTTGCTATTTCGGCGCGGATGGTTTTCGTCTGTTCTTCCCAGACGGTGCGCTTCTGTTGGTAGGCCTGCTTCTGTTCCGTGCTGACGAGCGCGGCGGAATCTTCGATGCGAGTGTTGGCGAAGAAGGCCTGGAGGCGGTAGTAGTCCTTCTGGAGGATGGGATCGAACTTGTGGTCGTGGCACTTGGCGCAGCCCATGGTGAGGCCCATAAAGGTGACGCCGACGACGTCGGTGACGTCTTGCAGGAGTTCCTGGCGGCGCTGCATGATGTTGCGGGCGTTGGACTCATCGGGGAAGTGGCGGCTGAAGCCGGTGGCAACGAGCGCCTGTGGGTCGCCGGGGTAGAGTTCGTCGCCGGCGATTTGCTCCTTAACGAAGCGATCGTAGGGTTTGTCGGCGTTGAAGGAGCGGATGACGTAGTCTCGATAGCGCCAGATGTTGGGGCGGGTTTCGTCGGCTTTGAAGCCTTCCGAATCGGAGTAGCGGGCGAGATCGAGCCAGTGGCGGGCCCAGCGTTCGCCGTAGCGTTGGGAGGAGAGGAGGCGATCGACGACCTTAAGCCATGCGTCTTTGGAGTCGTCGGCGAGGAAGGCCTGTACTTCATCGGGCGTGGGAGGAAGGCCCGTTAGATCGAGTGAAGCGCGGCGGAGGAGGGTGATTTTGTCGGCGGGCGCGTTGGGAGTGATGCCCTTGGCCTCGAGTTTGGCAAGGATGAAGGCGTCGATGTCGTTGCGCACCCATGCCTGGTTTTTCACCGCTGGCACGGCGGGTTTGGAGATGGGTTGGAACGCCCACCAGCGTTTCTGCATGGCGGTGAATTCTTTTTGCTTCGGCTCGGTTCCGGCTAGAGCCAGGACGGCGACAGCGATGCCAATGATTATTAACGACTTACGCATGGATACACTCCTCCCAGAGTGATACTGGGGGCAATTTTATCACATGGGAAGGATGGACTCTCGTGAGTGGTTATTCAATGACTCGGTGGAAGGAATCGTCGATAAGGATACACGTGTCTACGTAGCATTTATATGCGTACTCGAAAGCTTTCGTAACGCCGAAGCGGGACAAGTCGACTACACATTTCTCGTAGACCCGGAACTCATCATGGTTGAAACGGGACGGGTCATGTGTCAGCAGCCACGAGAAGTTGCAGAAGGCCTCGGCCAATCGCTTGTGCAAGTTGTTCCGAAAATGTTCGGCTGACCCCGGCCCTGCATGCACCGTGACTTGTCCACCTGGCCAGTCATAGAGGTGTTCTTCCACCCTGCGCGATCCAATGTTCAACGACACTCTGCGGCATACAGTGAGTAGCTGCTCCACCTTTTCGCGGAGTGCTAGCCGGTCCTCTCGGGCATTGAAGGCGCATACGTGGTAGCAGTTCAACACCAACTTTCGGTTGACCGGTTCTGAATCCCAGTAGCCGATCCCAGGCTTCTCGCCATGGGCATCAATGAAGTCAGATGGAGACTTGTGGCGGGCTGGCTCATCTCGCAAACGGAAAGAGAGCTTCCCAGGCTCTCCGAAGTTGGCGAACGCCATTGGCAGCGCCTCAGCAGAATAGACGGAGAGAGAAGCAAGCGTCTGGTCGACAACACCGACGAAGTACGGCAACTCCAATCGCGAAAGGTGCCCGATCTTGTTGCTCGCGTCGAACGCGTCTGAGTTGCTCTTTACCTGGATAGCGAAACTGAGTTGCGGAGCCATCTGGGGCGGATCAGATTCCAGAATGTCGAAAATTGTGCAGAAGAAATCCGAACCGAGGTCATCACCAATCGTCGCCGGATGGGCCACGAAGCTGAATCTTGAGAGAAGATAGTGCGCGAGCTGTTCATTCTCCCAGCCAATACGAATCTTGTGTAGATGTGCCATGCTCCATCCGGAAAATTAATCGAGATTCAAAGCCGCCTTCAGCGCCCCTCCAACCTTGTCCAGGATTATTGGAGGAAGTGTGCCTGTTCGGGTTTTGAGTTTTGACCTGTCCAACGTTGTAACCTGATGGCAAAGGGCGACACAGTCTCTCGACAACCCTGCAACACCGCCCGGAATCATCACCACGGTATGGCCCCGCCTTGCCTGAGGTTTTGATGTGGAAAGGCCGCGTAAAATTCAGAGTGTA
>JAFDVS010000034.1:0-1825 GCA_018268935.1 Acidobacteriota bacterium
GAACTCGTCGCGCTGCGCCTGGACGAGAAGTACGACGCGGTGGTCAGCCGGGTGCGGCGCGGCGACATCGACATCATCGCCAGCCCGGACCTGGTGCTGGCCAGCGGGGACCGGCTGCGGGTGACCGCCCCGCGGCAGAAGCTGGCCGAGATCGCCAAGGAGCTGGGCGATTCCGAACGGACCGCGGGCGACATCAACCCGATCGGGCTCGGCCTGGGTCTGACCCTGGGCCTGCTGCTGGCGTTCGTGCAGATCCCGCTGCCCGGCGGCGGCACCCTGGTGCTGGGCACCGCGACCGCTCCGCTGATCCTCGGCGTCGTGCTCGGCGCGCTCGGCCGCACGGGGCCGATCATCTGGGCGCTTCCGGGGAACGTGGCGAACACCCTGAATCAGTACTCGCTGCTGGTGTTCCTGGTCGCGGTCGGCACGGGCGCCGGGTCCGGGCTGATCACCGCACTCGCCGACGACTGGTTCCCGCTGGTGATGCTGGGCCTGGCCATCTCCGCCGCCCACGCGTTGGTCTGCGTCGTCGGGCTGCGCAACGTGCTCAAGTACGGCACCGCCCGATCGCTGGGCGGGCTGACCGGCTCGCAGCTGAACCCGGCACCGTACGCCTACGCAATCGGCAAGGTGCCGGACCAGCGGGTGGCCGTCGGGTACGCGGTGCTGTTCCCGGTCAGCATGATCATCAAGGTGCTGCTGGCCCAGCTCATGGTGGTCTACTTCTGACGCGCGCATTCCAGACGGCCGGTCAGCCCCAGTTCTTGGCGTCGGTGAGGCAGAACGGGTGACCGCCGGGGTCGATCAGCACCCGCCAGGTCTCGCCGGGTTGGGGGTCGACCACGGTGGCGCCCAGTTCGACCGCCTTGGCTTCGGTGGCAGCCATGTCGGAGCAGGCCAGATCGAGGTGGAACTGTTTGCTGCCGTGCTCGTTCGGCCAGGCCGGCGGCCGGTAGTCGGGCACGCTGCCGAAGCCGAGGTTCAGCCCGCCGCCGGACACCATGGCGTAGCCGTCGCCGGAGGCCACGACCTCCCAGCCGGTCAGCGCCGACCAGAATTTGGCGGTCGCGCCGGCGTCGGCGCAGTCGATGTTGATCATGCCGATGGTGACGGCCGGGGTGTCGCTCATCCTCGTGCTCCCTCTCGTTCGGTGATTCCGTTGTTGTACCCGGTCGGTCCGACAGTGCACGTGGGACGGCGGTGATGGACTCGATCGACCAGCAGCTTGCAGGGCGAGGCGATCGCAGGCGGTCGCCGACTCGTTGAACGGCGCCTTCCGTGGGCCGCCGCCGATCCGTTCGTGGGCCGGCCGCCGACGGGGCCGATCGGCTGGTGGACGCCGTAGTGGCGGAGCTGGTCCGGCGTCGGCCGGTCGAGCGCATCCCGGTGTCCGGCCTGGCCGGGTGACGAGGGTGGCGCCGGACCGGTCGGTGGGGCCGCCGGACGTAGCGCCGACGAGCCGGCCCACCGGCCCCGGCCCGTTCGATCGTGATCTCTTGTGACCACGCTGACCTGCCGCTTTGCCGGGCACGAGGGTGGACCGGTAGGGTAATCGGCCGGTGGTCATCCTCGGATGGCCCCTGGAAGCGTGCCAGAGCGGCCGAATGGGACACACTGCTAATGTGTTGTGCTCGTTAAGGGCACCGAGGGTTCAAATCCCTCCGCTTCCGCGCTGCACTCCCGGTTCGCCGGGGTGTGGTGAAATCGGTGAGACCCGCTTGGGTGGGTCCCGCTAGTGTGTGAGGCCGGACGCTTGCGTCCGGAGTATTGACAGGCCGGGCGACCGGTCTGAGAACTGGATAGGCGCCCGTAGCTCAACGGATAG
>JAFDVS010000034.1:2017-9256 GCA_018268935.1 Acidobacteriota bacterium
CTGTGTCCGACGATCTCCATCACGGTCCGCGGGTGGACGCCTTGGGCCAGCAGGAGGGAAACGCATGCGTGACGGAGCCCGTGCAGAGGCACCTTGCGAATCCCTTGCCGCTCGGCGAGGGTGACCCACTTGCGGGTCAGGTTCCGCGGCTCCATCGGCGTGCCGATCTTGGTCCCGAAGACGTAGACCGGCTCCGGGAAGTACTCGTTGGTCGGCATCGTGGCGGCGCGGTGCGTCACCAGCGCCTGGTGGACCATGGCCGGCAGCGGCACCGTCCTGGTCGAGCGCCTGGTCTTGGTCGGCAGCTCGCGCAGCTTGCCGTCGACCCGCTGCACGCTGTGGGTGACGCTGAGGGTCCGGTTCTCCAGGTCGACGTTGTCCCACCGCAGGCCGCAGACCTCGCTGCGGCGTAGGCCGAGGAGCAGCATGACGACCCAGAGCGCGTGGTCCTCGTCGTCGGCGGTCGCCGCCAGCAGCGCGCCTGCCTCATCCGGCGACAGCGGCTCCTTGGTCTCGGGCTTCGGACGTTCGACCCGGACCATCTTGGCAACGTTGCGGGTGACGACCTCCTCGCGGAACGCGTGCTCCAGTGCGGCACGAAGAGTTGCGTGCACGTACTGGACAGTGCGAACACCGGCGCCCTGGGCACGGAGTTGGTCGAGCATCAGCCGGACGTCGCGAACGGTGAGCTTGGCCAGCTTTCGCCGGCCGATGATGGGCACAATGTGCAGCCGGCAGTTCGCCTCGTAGGCGGTCCAGGTGCTGGCGCGGACGTGCTGCTTGATGTGGATCAACCACTCGCCCAGAAATGTCTCGACGCTCAGGCCGGGCGGCGCGGCGGGGATGTTCTTGGCCGCGCGGTCGGTCATCTCGCGGAGCTTGGCCTTCGCTTCGGTCTTGGTCTTGCCGTATTGGGCGACACGGCGGCGGCCACCATCGACGGACGGGACATACGCCGCGGCCACCCAGCGACCGTCCTTCCGCTGGAAGACGCTGCCCTCCCCGATCGCGGCACGTCGGCTCACCCTGGCTCCTCGGCGAGCAGCTTTCGCGCGAAGTCGCGGACCGAATCGACCGGAATCCGGCGCAGCCGGCCGATCTTGATCGACTCCAGCTCACCGGTCCGGATCAGGTCGTAGACCTTGCATCGACCCACCTTCAGGCTCTCGGCCGCCTCTTCAGCAGTCAGCAGCATCCGCTCCACGTGCCCACTCCCTTGCTGGTGTGTGCGGTCGCTGGCGGGTCCAAGTTTCTTCGAGGTGCAGCGGTCGTGACCTGCACTCCGGGAAACGGCGGGCTACACCATCGACAACACACGAACGATGTCGGATGTAAGACATCCTGTGTCGACGGAGCGAAGATGTCAAGGGGTTGTAGGACATCCTGTGTCAGAGGATCTACAGTGATCCACGATGACCACCATCGAGCCGCCGCAGCCGCGCTTCGCCCAGATCGCGGGCGTCCTGCGCGACCGGATCGCGCGCGAGATCTACAAGGGCGGTGAGCCACTGCCCAGCGAACCAGAGCTGGCCAAGGAGTTCGGCGTCTCCCGCATCACCATCAATCGCGCGGTCGGGATCCTGCGTACCGATGGGCTGGTCCGGGTCGTCCGCGGCCGTGGCACTTTCGTCCGCGCGATCCCGGTGGTGACCCGCCGCGCCAACTCCCGCTTCGTGGCCCGCGACCAGGGCCTCGGTGCTTTCGACGTCGAGGTCCGCGATCTGGGTATGAAGCCCGGCTCCGAGGTGGTTGTCGACCGAGTGCCGGCATCGGATCGTGCCGCCGAGTTGCTGCAGGTCGAGCCGGGATCGGAGGTCGTCGTCCGCCGGCGCCGGTTCTTCGCCAACGACGAGCCAGTCCAGGTCGCCGACAGCTACATCCCCGGCCCGCTCGCCGAGGAGGCCGGCGTGACCGAGGCCGACACGGGACCGGGCGGAAGCTATTCACGGCTCGCCGAGGTCGGCCGCGCACCGGTTTTCTTCAGCGAGACGGTGAGCTGCCGCGGCGCATCGGCTTCGGAGGCCAAACTGCTTGAGATGGAACCACAACAGCCCGTCTTGGAGGTCCTGCTGATCGCATCCGATCGCGACCACATCCCCGTCTCCGTGACCCAGCACGTGATGGCGGGCCACCAATGGAAGCTGAACTACGAGTGGTCCGACGACTCGGAGCGCGTCGATGCTTGAGTTTCGTGTCGCCACCGACCCGGGCAGCCCGGACAAGCCCAACGAGGACGCCTTCGCAATCCTTCCGACGCTGGCCGTCGTCGCCGACGGCGCGACGTCTCCCCCGCACTTGGGCGACGGCTGTTTCCACGGGCCGGCGTGGTACGCCCAGACGCTCGTCGGGTTCGTGGCCGCTGCTCATCTGTCACGCCCCGCCGCCGAACCGACCGACCTCTTGGCTGAGGCGATCGAGCGGACGACCCAGGCGCATTCGGGGACCTGTGACATCAGTCATCCCGGGTCTCCTTCGGCGACGGTCGCGATGTTGACGCTGTCACCCGACGGGATTGCGCGCTGGCTCGTTCTCGGCGACTGCACACTCGTCGCCGATGCCGGTCCCGACCTGCTGGTTGTGTCCGACGATCGTCTATCGAATACAAGCCACGCCGAGCGGGCGGCGGTCAAGGAACCAGGCGTCGCGTCGGACTCAGCTGAGTATGCCCGGCGCATCGACGCGCTCGTGCTTGCCCAGCGCGCGCATCGCAACCGCCCGGGTGGCTTCTGGGTCGCGGCGACCGATCCGCAAGCCGGAAGTGAATCGCTGACCGGTTCAATGGCAGCCGACGCTGTCGGCCGACGCGCCGCCCTGTTCACCGACGGCGCCAGCAGGATCGTCGATCTCTACGGCATCCATTCTTGGCCGACCGCCCTCAAGGTGCTCGACTCAGCCGGTCCATGCGACCTGCTCCGCCAGCTCCGAACAGCCGAAACCCGTGATCAGGTCGCGGACAGCTTTCCCCGAGTGAAGATGCGCGACGACGCCACCGCCCTTCTGTGCAACTGGAGTGATGATGCCTGAGTCGCCCCGTCATTCAGTTTCTGTTGCAGGCGTCGTGGTAAACGACCAAGGTCAGGTGCTGGTAATCCAACGGCGAGACAACCGAGAGTGGGAGCCCCCGGGCGGGATTCTTGAACTTGACGAGGCGCTCGAAGAGGGTCTTAAGAGGGAAATCCTCGAAGAGGCCGGCGTAGAAGCTAACGTTGGCCCTCTAACTGGAGTGTACAAGAACATGCAGTTGGGGGTCATAGCTCTAGTCTTTCGATGCAAACCAGCCGGTGGACAATTACGCACTAGCGACGAAACCGAGCAAGTGAAATGGATGTCCCTCGACCAAATAGAAGCCGCCCTGTCGCCAGATTTCACTAGCAGAGTCAGAGACGCACTTGGTCAGACCGATGGCGCAAAGTACCGTTCTCACAGCGGTGATGGGCACCCGTAGTCTCTTCCACGACCGCGCCGCGGCATCGCAAAACGGCGTCAGAAGTTCCGAATCAGCAGGTCCATTCCGCGCGCACGCTTCTGAAGACCGACGAATCCGGACCCATTCGCTACTTCGTCGATTTTGAAGTCCTTATAATCTTCAAGCGCAACGGCTGAACAATTTAGGCTAAGGCAGAACAAGACATTGCGATCCGCCAGTCCTTGAACGGCGTCCTTCAGTAGGCAGAGATCGTTTCGATCGAACGGGCGAGGGCCATATCGAACAAACGACTCGGATTCGACACCCACATAGGGCGGATCCAGGTAGACCAGATCCCCTTCTGCTGCAGACGCAACGACGGCCGTGTAGTCGGCACATCGCAGAATTGATTGCTGGAAACGCTCACCAAGGTCACGCCAGAAATCGATGGGCCAATTTCCTGCTCGCCTCGCCCCGAATGGGGTAGAAAACTCTCCTTTGCGATTGACTCGCCAAATTCCATTGAAGCACGTCCTGTTCAGGTACAGGAACTTAGCGGCACTCTCGAAGCCGCTCTTGCTCGACAGGTTAAACTCCTGCCGCACCTGCAGGAAGGCATCCTTTTCCGATTGGAATGACTTCGAATGAGCCAGGAGATCGGAGTAAGCGACCATCAATGCCATGCTATCGAGCTGCAGACACTCATAGAAATTAATCAGCACCGGGTTCGAATCGCCGAGTAGCGAAAAACCGTGGCCAAGACGAAGAAAGACCGATGCGCCCCCAAGGAATGGCTCCACATATCGCCCGCCCTCATTCAGGTTCAGACGGATCAAGTCGCCGATCAGTGCTGATACCTTCTGCTTTCCGCCGATCCAGCGAAGCAACGGCTGCACCAGACAATCCCTTCATAGCGCTCAAGAACGCTAGCCCATGCTGCGTAATCTGATACTTTACATTCAAGTCGGCGCTCTCTTGTCTCGCCGCAAGTTCGGGATACCGCTTAAGGATCTTGTTGGCATTGTTATAGCGAATAATATCATCTGCGGGCAGCCGCTTCTGCAGTTCCTGGGTCGTAAGCGGAGTTCCTGCGTCACGCAATGCCGACAGGCACCGTACAAGTTGACTGGTGCTTCGACGCAGCCGCCTGAGCGGTTTGGATATGCCGCCAACTCGGGTGTCAATCTCACCGAAAAGAAACCGGACCTGATCAACAAATGTTTCGAGAGACCCTGCGTTCTCGACACGGATATCGGAAATGTCGGCGGCGACGCGAAGCAGACCCAATCTAAACTGCCGTTCGTCATGCAGCTTAAACTCGTCCAGCGATCCAATTCGCGTGCGGCTGTTGCGTTCCAAGTAACGGAGGAATCGGACCCGCTGCGGCGCCTCAAGGCTAATAACACGGACGTTCTCCACTGTATTCCGAAAGAATTGCACCTCCTCTATCGCGCGGAAGCCCGTAATTATCACGTTGCGCTGATCCTGGTCAGAAAGATAGGTCTCGAATATGAATCGCGCAACGACGTCGGGGCCCTCGTTGGCAAGTAGATCGTGCGCGAAATCCGAGATCTCTTCGCTCTCTCGATCCCTGCGGGACCGAAGAATGCGAACCACGTCAGAGGCGTCAATGTACGTCCAGCCCTCGATCTCCGCCACGTAGTGACCCATTGTTGTCTTGCCCGAACAAGTCGGGCCGACCACGATGACAACCTGCCGCACCACGGGAAATAGACTCTGTTGTGATGCCGCCCTATGCTGCTTGCGGATAATCATCGTCCCTGGCGCATTTAGTACAGCGGCGAACTGCTCAAGTCGGTCCGCCAGCCGGAGCAGAGCCTGCGCACGAAAATCGTGCTCAATTGACGCCTCTAAGGACATCATCGAAATCACGCGATTCGCACCTTCGGGTACAAACCAAGCGTTGAAGCTATCCGCGTCCAACCACGGATACACGGGCGAGGTGACGCTCGCTATCTCCCCAGGCTGACAGACGACGCCGGTCGTCTCGCCATAGAATAGCTCGACTTCGTTTATCACTGGAATGAACAGACCGATACACGACTTCACTGTCGCGCGTCGGTCGTCGCCAGCCTCCAACAGCGATTGATGCAACGCAGAAAAGCTGGTGGTGCTAAACCATTCCTTCGTTGAAAGCCCTGGGACGTCGTCGGCACTCGGACTTAAGGCCTCAATCCGAACCGTCGTGTCCTCGACAAAGAATAGTGTTGATCCACCGCCTCGATTTCGTACCTGAGCAACAGAAGCCCTGATCAATTCTTCTTTACTTTGGTCGTAGAGTTCGGAATATGGTTCAGAATCGTGCTTCCTCAAGCTTAACTCGATGCCAATCGTTCCAAGAACTACCCGCGCCTGGCTGAACTTTGCGGTGCTTGAGGTGTAGAAAACGACCTTGAGCTGGCGATCTCCCGTCAGGAATATGCTGCGCTTGGAGAGTCTATCCATCGTTACTGACTCTCACTCCAGTGCTACTCGACGAGACGACGCTGCCAAGCCTAGAAACCTCCGGCGAGGGATCCGATTCAAATATTGCGAATACAGCTGGTCCAAGACTCGACATGCCGACGCACGGACTATGGACTGAGAGCATTCGGATCGTTTCACGAACAACTTCGCTTTGGCTCATCACTTCGTGCGCTTTGAGTCCTAGGCTTTGATAGAGCTTCATTGCACTACTGAAGGCGCCGAAGTCCTGCTCGAGGACGCCTGGCACGATTCCACCATAGATGGCTGTAACTTGCTTTCGGATTGTTGTTTCATCTACTGCATTCATGCCTTGAAAGACACCGAGCTCCGTGTCACCGCTTATCTGCAGACCAGGAGGTTCTACCACCAGTATCTTCCACTGGCTAGGAAACTGCAGGGTCGCGATCGCGGTCGGAACTCCACGCCACTGCCGGCTAGATGACGGACGAAATTCCTGCACGCCGCGATGCCCGGCGTCAGCTACCAGTCCTCCATTGAAGAAGCCGTGTATCCCGACTCCGCTGGCTCCCCCACGCCCCGATGACCACTTCAGTTCATATTCCGAAGGCCTCGGTGTTCCCAAATTCTGATATACGAGCTCGCTGTATGCTGTCATTGTAGCGAGCAAGACGGACGTCTTTGAGCCGAACCCGGAGTGCCGGTTCGGGCCGCGGCTTCGGTCGAACTGCGCTCCGAGAGGGAGCGGCTTGCCCCAAAGTCGATACAGCCCGGCCAGCACTTGAGCAGATTCTTCCGTTGAATACCCAGTGAATGTAGGTACCGAGTCGCCAATAGATGGAGCAGCCCGAATTTCTGTATTGTAGCCATCAACCATCAATCCGACTCCGCCAAAGGACCGCCCAATGACCTCAGATACGCCCATCAATCCGAAATGGAGCCTCGCGGGGGCGATGACACGTACCATACTCCTCGACTCCTATATCGGTGTTGAATGGGTGACCCAGACACTTTCGAAGTGCTGGCTGAGCTGGTCGAAGAGTTCCGATTCGCCTCGAACGCGCAGGGTAACCGAATTCGCGCTCTCTCGCCCGACAAGATAGGGTCCCCAGAATAGTTCATTGTCAATGCGAAAAATGTTCACACTGGGGAGGCACGCATAAGTCCGAACCTCCAAGTTGGAATGTCCGGAAGGGTAGCTCTCTTTGAACCTCCTGATGAACTCGTTGATCTCGTTGGCCGTCGATCCTACTCCTCGCCCCTCTTCGTTGTCCTTTCGCGATGCAGAGTCACTAGTTGGGTCCAGCAAGAGAATCCTGACAGTCGCGCGATTAGCAAGGGTACCCAATTCAGACATATAGTCCCGCGCGAAGTCACGCAGGCCAAAT
>JAFDVS010000035.1 GCA_018268935.1 Acidobacteriota bacterium
ATCGGCTTCTCGCAATAGACGTGCTTGCCGGCATCGGCCGCATCCAGCGTGATCTGCGCATGCCAATGCTCCGGCGTGGCGTTCAAAATGTAATCAATATCTTTATCCGCCAGCAGGTTCTTGTAACCCTTCACCACCTTGCCGCCGGTGATCTTCGATGCATCTTCGGCCCGCACATCCCACAAATCGCACACCGAAGCGACTTCGATGTTCTCCGCTTCTTTCATGCGGACCAGCGCGCGCATGTGCCCGCCGGCCATGCCCCCGCAACCGATAATTCCGATCCGGAGCCTGTCATTGGCGCCGATGACGCGATTGTACGCCGCCGCGTCGAGCGACATCACGGTAGCGCCCGCGGCTATGAAATTTCTACGGGAGAGGGTTTCCATGGTTGCTATTGTAGGACTGAGCCGCACCATTTGTCATGCACAACCCTAACACCCCACCCAAGTGGTTTGACACATCCCCCCATCCACCGCTAAACTAAACTCTTTGGGGTACTTTGACAGGACAGGAGCAGTGCGCCTTCCGGTCCCTCCCCCGAGACAGTAGCAAATCCTCCGGAAAGCGCTCGAGAGATCATAACCAATGCCAAAACGTACGTTTCAACCGAATAACCGTAAGCGCGCCAAAACACATGGCTTCCGCGCGCGCATGGAAACCAAGGACGGCCAGCAGGTTCTTTCCCGCCGCCGCGCCAAGGGCCGCTGGAAGTTGACCGTTTCCGATGAACGCGTGGTCCGCTACGCAAAGATGAAGTAGTTCTGCCCGACCGTACCCGGCAATTTCCGTTCCCAAAGAAAAACCGCTTGCTGAAGTCCAGCGAGTTCCGCCGCGTGTATGACAACGGTTCCCGATACTCAGGTCCCCTCTTCACGGCTTTCTTCCTGGTTAACCAGGAACAGCTTGGGCCTCGCGTGGGGTTCACAACACCTCGCGCCCTTGGCAAGGCCGTGCGGAGAAACTTTATGAAACGCCGCCTCCGTGAGGCCGTCCGCGTGCAACTTCCGTCCATCCACCCCAAGTGGGACATCGTCATCAATCCCCGAAAAGCCTTGCATGACGCCCCTTGGCCCGCCGTGGAAAAGGAACTCCGCAAACTGGTGGCCCGATGCGGGAACTCGTAGTCCTCTTTCTGCGTTTCTACAAACGGTGGATTTCTCCGCTGTTGCCCTCCGCCTGCCGCTTCCATCCCACTTGCTCGGAATACATGCGGCAAGCCGTGGAAAAGCACGGCGTGCTGCGCGGTGTCTACCTCGGCCTCATACGCCTCGGAAAATGTCATCCCTTTCATGCGGGGGGCTACGACCCCGTCCAATGATCTTCTAACCCAACCATGGCCAACGAACCGGCATCGAACAAACCGAAACAACCCGGCAAGCCCGGCGAAATGTCGATGGAGGTCCGCCTCCTCATCACTTTCGTTCTGATGGGGCTCGTCCTGTTTCTTACGCCCTATGTCCTCAAGAACACCACTCCGCAGCCGGCCGCGCCACAGAAGAAAGATGCCGCAGCCCAGAAGCAGGAGCCTCCCAAGGCTGCCCCCGCGGCAACTCCCGCTCCCACCGCCGCTGCTGACCAGTCCGCTTCCACCAACGTCATCGCCGAGCGCCAGGATGACCAGATCACCGTCGAAACCGACCTCTACCGCATCCAGTTCTCTAACCGCGGCGCCGTCGTCCGCAGTTGGGTTCTGAAGAAATTCTTTGATCAACAAAAGAAGCAGGTGGAACTGGTCAATGCCGCCGGCGGCACAAAACTCGGTTTCCCCTTCACCACCCTCACCAAAGGCACTGCCGTTGCCCCCGATCCGAACCAGGTTCTCTACGTCGCTACGCGCGACCCTAACGGCCTTGCCGTGAGCTTCGAATACAACGATGGCAAGGTTTACGGCAGGAAGCGATTCGAATTTGAAAAGGACCGCTACCTGGTCAAGGTCACCAGCGAACTGCGCGAGCAAGGCCGCAATGTGCCTCACCTCGTTGCCTGGCGCGGCGGCTTCGGTGATTTCGGAGTCGTCAATACACTCTCCACCCAGCACACCCTCTACTTCGATAACAATGAGAACAAATTGGTCGTGAACGAAGTGAAGGTGGCCAAGGACGGACCCGTCTCCGTCAGCGGACGCTTCCTCTTCGCCGGCCTCGAGGACACCTACTTCACCGCCGTCGCCCTGCCGACCCCCGGTACCTCATTCGAAGTCCAGACCTGGAACGACAGCGTTTCCTTCACCCGCGATGGCGCCACCAAAGACGAGCCGCATATCGGCGTCGCGCTCGGCGGCGATGGCCTCAACTCCGCCCGCCTCTACATCGGCCCCAAAGATGTTCACACCCTCCGCTCCATCGACCCCAAACTCGAACAGGTCGTCGACTGGGGCTGGTTCGGCCTCATCGCCCGCCCCCTCTTCGCTTCCCTCAATTGGTTTAACGACAACTACATTCACAACTATGGATGGTCCATCGTCGTAGTCACCATCCTCATCAACTTCCTGCTGCTGCCGCTCAAGGTTTCCAACGTGAAGTCGATGAAGAAAATGGCTGCCCTCCAGCCGCAGGTCAAGCAGATTCAGGACAAGTACAGCAATCTGCCCATGCGCGATCCGCGCCGCCAGCAACAGCAGGCTGAGATGATGGATCTCTACAAGCAGCATGGCGTGAACCCGCTCGGCGGTTGCGTCCCCATGCTCCTGCAGATGCCATTCCTGTTCGCCTTCTACAAGGTGCTCACCGTCGCCATTGAAATGCGCGGCGCGCAGTGGTTGTGGGTGGGCGACCTCTCGCAACCCGAACAGCTTTCCCTACGCATTCTCCCCCTGGCCACCATCGCCACCCAGTTCCTCATCCAGAAAATGACCCCGCAGCAGCCGGGTGCAGACCCCCAGCAGCAGCGCATCATGATGCTCATGCCCCTCATGTTCATTTTCATCTTCTGGAGTGTCGCCAGTGGCTTGGTGTTATACTGGTTGACCGGCAACGTGGTGGGTATTGCCCAGCAGTATTTCTTGAACAAGATGATGGGCGTGGGTCAACCGGCCAAGCCGCCAGAGGCGCCGAAGAAGAAGAAATAGAGCCTTGGATGGAACGTGTCAGAGCGAATTTACACGGTTGAACAACACGGCCCCCGCATCGAAGCCTTTTTGCGCAAAGTCATCGACCTTGCCGGCTTCGATCTGGATTTTGAAGTCGCCACCGGCGAGAATCCGCATCCGGAAATCGAGGATCCTGAACTGGTAGTCCGGTTCTCGGGTCCCGACGTCGACCTGGTGCTGGGAAACAAAGGCGAGTTATTGCTCGCCCTTGAATACCTCACCATGGAAGCGCTGCGCATGCCCTCGGATCACCACGAGCGCCTCTGCTTTGACGCCAACGATTACCGCATGCTCCGTATCGCGGAACTGCGCCTTAGCGCCGCTACCGCCGCTGAGCGCGTGAAGCGGTCTAATACGCCCTTCCGCTTCTCGCCCATGTCCAGCCGCGAGCGCCGCATCATCCACCTCGCCTTGCGCAACGAAACCGAAGTGCGTAGCGAATCCGCCGGCACCGGTCCATTCCGCCAGGTGGTCATCTACCCCGCCGGCATGGCATCGCTCCCCGAGCCTCCACCGCGTCCCTTCGGTGAGCGCGACCGTCCCCGCACCGGCGGTCCTCCGCCGCGCCGTGGTGGCTTCGGCGGCGGTGGTGGTGACCGCGATCGTGATCGCCGTGGCCCCGGCCGTGGCGGCCCGCGCCGCGGACCCCGCTAAACGTCTACCTTGCGCCTCAGCGACACCATCGTTGCCATTTCTACTCCGCCCGGCCGCGGCGGCCTCGGCGTTGTGCGCCTCTCCGGTGCGGACGCCACGTCCATCGTGGCCCGCCTCCTCGGCGCCCAGCCCGATTGGCAACCCTGGCGATCCTTTCTCGCCACTCTCACCGACGCTGACGAGCGTTCCATCGACCACGTCGTGGTGGCCTACTTCCGCAAGCCGCTCTCCTACACCGCCGAAGACGTCATCGAAATCTCCTGCCACGGCTCCCCCATCGTGCTCCAGTATTGCGTGGAACGTTGCTGCGCACTCGGCGCACGCCCCGCCGAGCCCGGCGAGTTCACCCTCCGCGCCTACCTCAACGGCCGCATCGATCTCCCCCGCGCCGAAGCCGTCCGCGATCTCATCGAATCCACCACCCTCTACCAGGCCCGCATCGCCGCCCAGCAAATCGAAGGCTCGGTCTCTAAACGCATCCAGCCGCTGAAAACTCAACTGCTCGAATTGATCGCTCTTCTCGAAGCAGGCATCGACTTTGCGGAAGACGACATCGATGTTGCCCCCGACGAAGAAATCCTCCGCCGTCTGAATCCGGTGCTTGCAGGCCTGCAGAAACTGGTGTCCACGTTCAGCTACGGCCGCCTCGTGCACAACGGCTTCACCATGGCCATCGTCGGCCGCCCCAATGTCGGCAAAAGCAGCCTCTTCAATCGGCTCCTGGAGCAGGATCGGGCCATCGTCACCGACATCCCCGGCACCACTCGCGACACCGTGTCCGAAGTGGCCTCATTGGGCGGCGTCCCCGTCAAATTCCTCGACACCGCCGGTATCCGCGAAGGGAGCGATCTCGTCGAAACCCTCGGCATTGAGCGCAGCTATCAGGCCATGGCCGACGCCGATCTGACTCTGGTCGTCCTCGATGCTTCGTCGCCCCTCACCGAAGACGACGAAAAGCTCCTCGAAAAGGCGCGCTCGCTCGGACGCCATCTCGTCGTCCACAACAAGATCGATCTCGCTCCCAACGGCACACCCGAACTGCCCGTGTCCGCCCTCACCGGGGCCGGAATCGAAGCCCTCCGCCAAGCCATCCGTGACGCCGTCGGCTTGTCGTCGGAGTCCGCCCAGGAGTCCGGTTTCATCACCAGCCTCCGCCATGAACAATTGCTGAAGGAAAGCATCGAAGCCCTGCGCAAAGCAGGCCAGGCCGTCGCCTTCCACATCCCGCACGAAATGCTGCTCCTCGACCTCTACGCCGCCCTCCAGCCCATCGACGCCATCACCGGCGCCACCACCGCCGACGATATCCTCAATCGCATCTTCTCCACCTTCTGCATCGGAAAGTAAATCGGCGATCTTCGATATCTGTAAGTTTGAATGATTCACCGATTTAATCTGTAATCTGGCAAAAATTTCCGCCCGGAAAATCCTACCTCCCCACATCCATTCTTAATCTGTTGGAAACCCACCGGCGCGCCATTGGCGAGCCGATTGCATAAGAAACAGCACTCCCGTCCGCGCGCGTAAGCAAGCGGTTGTCCGCATATTTTGAATAAAAAGGAGAAATAATGTTCCCATCGAGTAAATGTACCCTCTTCCTGTTCCTCGCCGCCGCCGCGTGGGGCCAGTCCGGAGGGCAATGGCCCACGCAGTCGATCGCCGCCCCCGGCACCGCCGGGCTCCCCATGGTCAATATGACGTCGCTGCCCACCGGATTCACCACCGAAGTGGTCGCTTCGCTTACTGAGCAATGCATGCCCGCCCAGCAAACCGGCGCCGCCTCCACCCAGAGGCCGCAACTCGAATGCACCACCCTATCCGGCAATCCCACCTTGATGATTCGCCAGGGAACACGGCTCACGCGCGCAGGCGAGACGCTGCTTCCCACCGAACGCGCCGTTACCCAGCAAGGCATCGCGCTCGGAACCAACATCGAGGGCCTCGAACTGATCGACGAAGGGTTCGGCCAAACCACCCCATTCCTTCGTACTCTGGCCCGCGTCGAAACCCCCGAATTGTCCTGCACGGTTTCACCAGCCGGGCAATCCGTCCTCACCCACCGCGGAATCCAGAGCTTCGTCTTCAACGACCCGCTCAACGTGCTCTATGTCGAAACCATCCACAGCAAAACCACCTTCGCCCCCGCAACCACAACGACTCCGGGCGCCACAGGCTTCTGCGGCGCCAGCACCACCGTGGCCGAGTTCCCCATCTTCCATGAATCCACACGGACTCTCATCCGGGTTCGCGGATTCAACAACGTCAGACCCAACTAGAGCCTCGCGCCCGCGGCAAGCGGTATCGTAACAGGAATGGACCGCCGTTCCTTTACTGCACTGCTCGCCTCCGGCCAGATGCGCACCCCCGCCTTTGAACTGAACGAACTCACCATCCCCGACCTGCAGAAGGCGCAACAATCGGGCCGCTTCACCGCACGGCGGCTCACCCAGTTGTACCTGGAGCGCATCGCCGCAATCGACCAGCGTGGGCCAGCCATGCGCTCCGTGATTGAGGTTAACCCCGATGCGCTCTCCATCGCCGATGGGCTCGACAAAGAGCGGAAAGGCGGCCGGATTCGGGGTCCCCTCCACGGGATCCCGATCCTCGTCAAAGACAACATCGACACCGCCGGGCGCATGCGCACCTCGGCCGGTTCGCTCGCCCTGGCCGAGTCCATCGCCGCCAAAGACGCACCGGCAGTGGCCAGGCTACGCAACGCCGGCGCCGTTTTGCTCGGCAAAACCAATCTCAGCGAGTGGGCCAACATCCGTTCTCCCCACTCCACCTCCGGTTGGAGCGCCCGCGGTGGCCTCACCCGCAACCCCTATGCACTCAACCGCAACACCTCCGGATCCAGTTCCGGTTCCGGCGCCGCGACAGCGGCCAACCTCTGCGCCGCCTCGGTGGGCACAGAAACCGATGGCTCCATCGTGTCGCCCTCTTCGATTTGTGGACTGGTGGGATTGAAGCCAACCGTCGGGTTGATTTCACAATCCGGAATCATCCCCATCTCCCGCACACAGGATACCGCCGGCCCGATGACCCGCTCCGTCACCGACGCAGCCCTCCTGCTGGAAGCAATGGCCGAACCCTCCCGCCGTCAACCCTACGCCAGCGGGCTTCAGCACGACGGCTTGCGCGGCCTCAAGCTGGGCATTGTGCGGAAGGCCGCCGGCTTCCACGCCGGCATGGATGACCTCCTGCGCAGGGCAATTGACACGTGCAGGCAGCTCGGAGCCCAGATTATCGATCCGCTCGACATCCCCCATTACGGCGAGTACAACGACGCGGAGTGGGAAGTGCTTCTCTACGAGTTCAAAGATGGCGTCAACTCCTATCTCGCCGGACTTGGCCCTAGCGCAGCGGTGAAGAGCCTCGCCGACATCATTGCCTTTAACGACCGCAATCGCGCCCGCGAGATGCCCCATTTCGCCCAGGAAACCTTCCTCCAGGCCCAGGCGAAAGGGCCGCTGAGTACAAAGGAATATCGGGATGCGCTCGCGAAGTGCCAGCGATTGAGCCGCTTACAAGGATTAGATGCGGCCCTGGCAAAGGCCGATATCCTCCTCGCTCCCACCGATTCCCCCGCCTGGGTGACCGATCTCATCAACGGCGACCACTACACCAGCAGCTTCTCCACCCCCGCCGCCGTCGCCGGCTATCCGCATCTCACCGTCCCCATGGGCCAAATCAGCGGCCTCCCGGTCGGCTTGTCCTTCGTCGGCCCCCCTTTCAGCGAGGCCGCCCTGCTCAAAGCCGCCTATGCCTATGAGCAGGCATCGAAACTCCGCCGCGCCCCACAGTTCCTCGACGCAGTCTGACCCCCCGCACTGGAACGAACCCACCTAATGGTTCTAAGGTGTAATCCCCCCTGGTACCAGCGATTCATTGGCTGTTCGCTGTACTAGGCCCTTGTTACTATTGGGCATACCCCGATGGGTGTATTGCGGAGGAGATATATGCGCTCTCTTGTTCTCGGAGGCTTGCTGCTCGGTTTGACGGCCAGTAGTTACGCGGTTTCTTTCAAAAACGTTGCCAATGGAGTATGGAACACCGGCTTAAACAATGCCGCTGCACTGCTCACGGCGCCGTCCGCCGACAGCCACTACGTTCTCGTACCCCCTGCCGGGTGTACCGTTCCAAGCCCACCGGCAAGCTGCTCCGGCTTCGGGCCGAACGCCGTCCTGGTCGTCGGTCCGCCCAGCAATGGCACGTGGCCTGGCGGAAACGGTGCCGAATCACAATGGATCGGCCCGGTGGAGCAGCAGGGCGCGGTAGGCAACAACGGCATCTACAACAGTTCCCTGGACTACTACGTGTATCGCATGATCTTCAACCTCAACCTCCTCGGGTTGGATGCGCTGACAGCGAACATCAGTTTGCGCTGGACGGCCGATAACAACGTCAACTCCACGGGCAACCCGACGCAGAGTTCCCATATCCGGGTCTGCTCGATCCCTGACCCCTCCAACCGTAACGTGTGCGACGTGTCGAAGATGGTGGCCAGTTCGCAGCCTGGTGCGGAAAACACGAATCCGTTCACCAACGCTCCGATCGTGAACATCGGTTCCTCGGCCTTCGCCGCCGGGTTACTGGCGATGGACTTCGTGGTCTACAACTCCCCCATCGCCTTCGGTGAGAACCCCACCGGTCTCCGCGTCGAGTTCCTCTCGGCCAATGCCGACCCGGCGCCCGAGCCGATGACCATGGCGATGATGGGCCTCGGCCTCCTCGGCATCGGTCTGTGGTCCCGCCGGAAATAACATTCTGAATGAGAGTCTCTAGGAAACGCGGTGCTCGGCAACGGGCGCCGCGTTTCTGTTTTGCGGGCTACCGCATCGACTGCGCGGCGCTGAGCAGATTGGCGAAAATCCGGTACGCCCCCGGCACCCCCGCCGGGATGCCGGGATATTGCCACGGTTGAACCAGGACTATTCCCCGCTCAATTGCTTCCGATATGCCGACTTGTGGAGCGCACGCGCCACATACTGGTCGATCATTCAGGTCCTCCTGCAAGTGGAGCGAAAGTGTCCGGATCATGCTCCGCTCCAAAACAATAGAGCGGTAGAATGTTCTTAACACCGCCGTTTCAGGATGTCCTAGAATGGAGGTTTCATGCCGAGGACGTATTACGAGTTCTTTGCTGGTGGGGGCATGGTCCGTGCGGGCCTCGGACCCAGGTGGCGTTGTGTATTCGCCAACGACTTTGATCACAAGAAGAGCCGCAGCTATAAGGCGAACTGGGGAGAAAATGAACTTCTCACCGCCGACGTTCGAAGTCTGGGCATTTCCGACCTTCCAGGTCGAGCGGATCTTGCTTGGGCTTCGTTTCCGTGCCAGGATTTGTCCTTGGCGGGAGGGGGAGCTGGACTGAGAGGTGATCGCTCGGGAACCTTTTGGCCGTTTTGGGAATTGATGAAAAGCTTGGTTCACGACGATCGTGCGCCAAGGATGATCGCGCTCGAGAATGTCTGCGGCACATTGACTTCCCATGATGGTAAAGATTTCGCAGCTATATGTTCGGCGTTGAAGTCGGCCGGTTATCATTACGGCGCTTTGGTAATCGATGCATCGTTGTTCCTGCCTCAATCAAGGCCCAGACTGTTCATTGTTTGTGTTCGAGACCGATTGGCCGTGCCTGCGGAGTGTCTATCGGCTGCGCCGGTGACGGTCTGGCATAAGCGGGTGGTGGAGGCGTTCCAACAGTTGCCAACAGAAGCAAAGCAAAACTGGCTTTGGTGGAACATGCCCCTTCCGGCTGCTCGATCCAGGAACTTCGCCGATCTTATCGAGGCAGATCCTGAAGGTGTGGCATGGTTTTCCAAGGAACGGACGGATGAAATCCTGGCTTTGATGAGTCCGATCAATCTTGCCAAGATCGAAAAAGCAAAAATGATGGGCAGGAGGATGGTAGGGGGATTGTATCGCCGGACAAGAGCGGATGAGCATGGCCACAAGGTTCAGAGAGCTGAGATTCGTTTCGACGATGTTTCCGGATGTCTGCGGACTCCAGCAGGAGGATCGAGCCGGCAGGTGATCGTTATTGTGGAGGCAGGGAAGGTTCTAGCTCGACTCATATCGGCGCGGGAAACAGCGCGGTTGATGGGGCTGCCAGACTCCTATATCCTGCCTGAGAATTACAATGAGGCGTACCATCTGACAGGTGACGGTGTGGTTGTGCCGGTTGTTCGGCACTTGGCACAACACATTTTCGAGCCCATTCTTCAATGCCTAAATCGAAAAGCAACCGCGGCAGCCTGAACGTAATCCCGTGTTCCGAGAACACGGCGATGAAGAAGCTCATAAGAGATTATTCGGATGAGCTGAAGGTAGGTGCTCACCAAATTGGGTCGCATGGTCTCAGTGAGAAGGAGTTCTACAACAGCGGGCTGTTTCGTGGTGCGATTGAGCGCATACGCGGGCAGTTTGCGGCCACAATGCGGTCGAAAAGGGAATTCGTCCGGCACATTCTAAACCACATGCAGGATCTTGGATTCATCACTGACTGGAAATCTTCCGGCGACAAGAACCGGCATGATTACACCGTAGAATTGCCTGGGGGACGCATTTCCGTGATCGAGTTAAAGGGATGTCTGGACGGCCAAAACACGGTGATTTACGAAAGACCCCCGCATGCCAACGAGTTCGTCGTCTGGAGCGTCTGCATGAACACGGGTGGTGACCCCAAGAAGAGCGCATGGTCAGGCATCCATGTGCGCATCGGTGCGGACATGTTGGGAAGAGCGGGGCAACGAGTGGATGGAGTCGTGATTTGGGACATGGTCTGCGGAACGATCGGCCGTAAGTGCCCAAAGATCCTCGAAGCGCCAGAGCGCGTCAAGACCGTTGCACAGTATGAATTGCCTCCCCCGTGCTTGTATGTTCTGCCTTCGACGGTTGCGAGCCCGAGGAACAATCCAAAACCGTCCGCTCAGCGATTGGAGGAGGTTCATCTCTTAAAGGCGTTTCATGATTGCTTTGGTGGGAGGCCGGAGGAAGTGAACTATGTTGACTTCGAAGTCGAGTATCGCGGAAATGACCTTGTTCGCACAACGCGCATCAGGAGAGGCGAAAAAGTGATGGTTGAATCAAAGCCTACGCCGGTTCAGCGGGTCTAACGCGTGAAGCCCACTGACGTCCGCAGCCGGACAATGCGGGCCGTTAAGAGCCAGGACACTGGCCCTGAAATGTTGGTGCGGAGGTTGGTGCATTCACTGGGGTTTCGCTATCGTCTCCACACGCGTGATCTCCCCGGCTGCCCCGACTTGGTTTTCGCCAGCCGGAGGAAGGTGATCTTCGTGAACGGGTGTTTCTGGCACGGTCATGGATGTCCAAGGGGAGCGCGTGTGCCGAAGTCAAACACTACATACTGGGTTCAGAAAATTTCCCGGAACCGCAGCCGGGACAGGATGTCACGAAAGAAATTACGCGACCAAGGCTGGAGCGTGCTCACTATATGGGAGTGCGAAATCAATGGTAGCCTCAGTAACCGAATCCTGAGTTTTCTAGGAAAACCGAAGGGTCTGGAATGAATGTGCTACGCGTCGCTAGATGGCATGTTGGCCGGACGGCAAGTTAGCGGCACTCAACTTTCTTCGCTTTGCTGTGAATTCCAGACCCAGTATCATTATCGGCGGATAGTTCGGAAAATTGAAGTTTATTCTCTGTTTTCATTTGCACTTCTACTTGCCAAAGGTTTGAGCCGCGCTGAGCAGATTGGCGAAAATTCGGTACGCCCCCGGCACCCCCGCCGGAAGCTGCCGGAACCACGAGTACCCCGTGAATACATAAGCCCCCTTCCCGTACTTGCTCACCAACATCCCGCCCGGCAGAAAATCTTCCCCCGGATCCTGCGTCGAGAACAACGAGCTATAGCGCGCGTCGTATTTGTCCGCGAAATAGAGCCCCCGTTCCTGCACCCAACCATCAAAATCCGCCTTCGTCACCGGATTCGGAGCACGCAGCACGGGATGGTCCGTCAGGGCCACCGGCGAATCCTCCACCGTGACCCGGCCTCGCCCCACCGTCAGCGGATACGGACCAATCGCGTCCAGCGCGTTCGTCGCAGCCCGTGGGCCGAACCCTTCCACCACGTTGTATTGCACTACCAGTGTCCCCCCCGCTGTCATGAAATCGAGCAGCCGCTGCCGGTTGGCCCGCAGCGCCGGGCGCGTGTTATAAGCCCTCACTCCCAGCACCACGGCCTCGAACCGCGAAAGGTCCGCCGCCCCCAAATCGTCATCGGAAAGCAGCGTGACATCGATGCCCAGTTGCTGCAAAGCGTCCGGAATCTGGTCGCCCGCCCCCATCACGTAACCCACCTTCTTCGTCAGAACCTTGATATCGGAACGCACCAACTTCGCCGTGGCTTCGGGAAAGAACGTAATCGGCGGAATGTGCGGATAGGAAATCACCCGCGTCCCGTGCGTTTCCATGCCTCCTGCCAGCGCCTTCAACGTGACCGTGCCGTTCTGCGCCGGCGGAGTCAACCGGAATCGCAGCGTAACCTGTTCGTTTTCTTTCGCCAGCGAATACGGGCGGGAAGCGGGCTCAATCCCCCAGCCGGCCGCTCCCTGCAGTGCGAGGTTGCCGCTCATGTTGGGCTGATTCGCCTTCACCGTGACCGCGATTTCACGAGGCTTCGCATCTGGGAACAGCAGCGTGGAGTCCGGGAACTCCACCGCCACCGGCGGCACAATCGCCAGCGCGCGAGTCAACTCGCCACGCGCATTGTCCACATAGCGATGCAGCACCGGCCGAATCACCGTGAACTCCGTGTATCCCGCGCGAAACCGGAATTCCGCGCTCAGTTCGGGTTCGTTTTCCGGCGGCCCGATGTTCGTCCTGTCCGCGATCCCGTACAGTGTCCCGTCCATCGGCTGGCGCAGCCAGAACGGCTGGCTCAGCGGAGCCTCCCCTGGAATCGTCACGCTGACGGTTTCCGTCAGCCGCTCATTGGTGGGAAGATCCTTGTTCGCCAGCCGCGCCGTGGCCGAAGCGATCCCCCGAATCGACGCACTCACCAGCGTGACACCGGCCGGCAGCCGTTTCACGATTTCCAGGTTCACGGGCAACGTGGAACCGGCGGTTGCCGTCGGCCGGGCTGCCGAGGCGTCCAGCCACAGCCCCGCGCAAGTGGTGATTAGCTCGTCCAGTTCCTGCAGCTTTCCCGTCGCAACATCGTCACCGGCGGCCGCAATCAGGGGCCGCAGGGCGGTGAGTTGCGGCAAAATCCGATCCGGGTGGGTCGGGTCGAAGGCCATCATCGCCTGATCGATCAGCTTCGCCACCGGAGCACCGTTCGCAACCCGGTTCCACGACGTATCGATCGACTCCAACGGGTCCTTCGCGGCCGTTTCGCCGGCAATCAGACGCAGGTACTCGATCCTTGCCCCTTTGCGCTCCGGCCAACCCATGGCCTGCGAGGCATGCCGCGAGCGGCTCCGTCCTTCAATCTCGCCATACGACAGGCCCAGCAGCGCGTTGTACCCGCCCGCATCGATTTGTAGAGTGCCCGTCTGAGCCCGGTTTTCCTTCTCCATCTCCGCCGAAAAGTTGAATAGATTGAAAAACAAGCGCCGCGCCCGGTGTGGTTTCACCTGCCCCAACTGTTCCGGGAACCGTGCCGGATCCGCCGCCGCGTCAAAAGCTTCCCGCGCCAGAATCGCCGAGGCCTGGTGCTGCCCGTGCCCGTCTCGCGGAGTCCCCGAAAAACGCAGAAAGATGATGTCCGGGCGGAAACGCCGGATCACCCATACGATGTCCGCCAGTACGCGCTCGCGCCCCCACTCGCCCAGCGTTTCGTCCGCCGTCTTGGAGAAACCGAAGTCCGTGGCGCGGGTGAAAAACTGCTGCGCCCCGTCAATCCGCCGCGCCGCCAGCAACTCCTGTGTCCGGATCAGCCCCATCAAAGCGCCCTGCTCCGTGCCGATCAGGTTTTGCCCGCCTTCCCCCCGCGTCAGCGAGAGGTATCCGGTGCGCAGATTCCGCTCCCGCGCAAAATAGGAGAGCAGCAGCGTATTCTCGTCATCCGGGTGCGCCGCGATGTGCAGCACCGACCCAAGCGTGGCAAGTTTGCGCAAACGGAGCTGAATTTCGCCCGAAGCGTAGGGATTGGACTGTGCGGACAGGTCTGTTGTTACAACAGCAATGCCGATGAGGAGACTGAGGGTGCGCATAGCAGATTTTGTGAACCCGATCCGGTGGAAGGCGTCTTTTCTATCGTAGAGGATTTCGGCTCCTGGGAATGGGGCTTGGGAGGGGCACATGAATATTAACGCTCTTTCAAAAGCGGCCGGGGCGTTCTGGGGACGCCTCCGAACCAACGGCGCGGCCCGTCCAACGGGGATTGGCCTGGCGCTGGGAGGCGGCTTCTCGCGCGGCATCGCCCACGTCGGTGTTATCCGCGTTCTCGAGCGCGAAGGCATCCCCGTGCGCTGGATCGCCGGCGTCAGCGCCGGATCCATCGTCGCGGCGGGCTTTGCCGGCGGCGCCGATTCCCGTCACCTCGAGGCCGTAGCCCGCTCCATGAAGTTCAAAGACGTGGCCGGGTGGAGGCTGAGCAAACTCGGTGTCGTCGCCAGCCATCGCATGGAGGACTTCCTCCGCCGTGCGCTTCCCGTACACAAGTTCGAAGACATGAAAGTACCGCTGTCCGTCGTTGCCACCGATTTGTCCACCGGCGATCCGGTGGTGTTCGGCGGCGAAGGGCAGATCTTTTCCGCCGTGCGCGCCAGTTGCTCTTACCCTGGCCTGTTCCAGCCGGTCCAGCACGAAGGCCGTTTCCTGGTGGATGGCGCCATCAGCATGGAGATCCCGGCCAAGGCATTGCGCGACCTCGGTGTCACCCCCACGGTGAGCGTCGCCTTGCCTCCGCCGCCCGTTTCCCCCGACCCGTCGAGCGTATTTTCCGTCGTGAACCGCTGCTTTCAGATCATGCAGCGCAGGACCGAGGCCCATTGGCGCGCGCACTCCGACGTCGTCCTAACCCCGGACGTGCGCGGCGTCTGCTGGGACGATTTCTCGCAAGTGTCGCGCCTGATCGAGGCAGGGATGGAGGCCGCTGAACGCGCATTGCCCGCCATTCGCGGCATGTTGCTAATGCGCGCCTCGTAGCAAACGGCCATTCCTGCCCGGAAATTGCTAGGGTAGCCACGGACATGCTGCCTTGGAGCCCCGCCGCACGAAGCGTTGCCGGTCCGGGCGCCACTGGTAAAGAATGCGGACTTCCCGTGAGGGGCTGGAGTGTGGGTCATTGGGTCGCCAAATGCCCACAGACAATTCCAGATCCCTGGCCGTAGCGCGGCGCAATTGAACCCCTTGGCCTGTCGCTTCGAAGATTTTTTGAAGCGTCCCCTTCCTGCATTCGAAGACGAAGACATAGTAATAGGTGCTGGAACCTTTGCGCTGGTCTTCGGAGATTTCAACAACCCGAATGCCCGATGATCCCTCAGGTCGCAGCAAGTGATTCTGCTCGACGGCGAGCTTCAAGTCGGGGTCCGTTCCCAGCTTCCCGCCCGGTGCCGGCCCATTGTAGATCCCGTAAAAGGGCTCGCCATAGTAACTCGCAGCAACAAGGCTTTGTTTGGCGATGTCGACGCTGGCAATATCCGTACATGTCGACGCCCAGAGGGAAGTAGCCCAAAAATACAAGAGAAACTGCAAAATGATGATGCAAATCATCGTCAGGAATTATAGCGTGAAGAGAAGGCGATTCCCATGGGCGGCACGCGGGAGACAATTCGGCAAATGCGGGTATTACTCCGCCGGCCTGAGCGACGCCGGGCAACGCCTGCGCAGCCACCACCTGTCCGGCGATGAATACGAACAGATCACCGGCACCATAAGCGCCGAGGTCCGACTGCTTCCCCACAAGGGCATCCTCGATGCACTAGACAAAGCAATGGGGCGTACCCGCTACAGTCCCTGGGATCAATTCACGCTCCTGGCGCACGCCCTGGACCAGCCCGAAGTAGCGCAAAGGATCGCCGCCTGGGTGGAGTCGCCGGACGTAGAGCTCCAGCAAGCCGCACTTCAACTGATCGGGCAGCGGAAACTGGTGCAATTCTCCGAAAAGCTGAATCCGATTCGCGAATCAGGGCAGGGAAGTGTCCAGCCAGCCGCCATCGCCGCCGCGGGCCAACTGCGGGCTCCAGTCAATCTCCCGGCCTTGCTCCAACTGGCCGCGCGCCAGGACCCCGCGCTCGATTATCCGCTCGTAATGGCGCTCCGGAATTACCCGCACGACGCGCGCGTGTTTCTCCAACGCGTCTTTCACGCCGCGCGTGATGCGCAACACCCGGCGCCCGGCCGTGGGCCGCCCGCCGGTTGGAAGGCCCGGTCCCAACTATCAATTCCACGGGCAGTCCCGTAATGCCGCCCTCGCCCTCTGCCACGCCTCTGGATGGGACGCAGGCAGCCCACAAGGACTCGTGCAGCGCGTTCGCGAGCGGGTAAAAACACAAGGGCTGCTATCCTGACGCCATGCGTCTTTGCCTTCTGCTCGCCTTCTGCTCCGCCACCCTACCCGCGCAGGAATGGAATATCCTGTTCGATGGCCACAATGTCGCGGCATGGCGCACGGCCACCGGCGATGAATTCCCATCCTCCTCCTGGGAAGTGAAGGACGGATGGCTGCAGACAATTCCATCGCCGCTATTCGCCCAGGACCTCTGGACTCGCGAGAAATACCGCAACTTCGAACTCGAGTTCGAATGGCGTGTCGACGCCAAGGGCAACAGCGGCGTGAAGTATCTGATTCAAGCCTGGCTCCACGGCAAGCAGGTCAACGGCCGTCCGGTAGTCGGCAAGCCCTTTGAAAAAATGTCGCTCACTGAACTCACCCCCGCCGACGGCGCTTTCGAATACACGGTCGGAAGCGAATACCAGTTGATCGAGGAAGAGAGCCTACCCGCCTCGATGGGTCCAGTCCAACGCACGGGCGCGCTCTACGGCATTTTTCCGCCCCTGCGCCCAGCCGGAACCCGCACCGGAGAGATTCACCTCAGCCGGCTGCTGGTCAAAGGAAACCATGTCGAACACTGGCTCGACGGGCAACTCCTGCTGGCCTACGAAATCGGCAGCGGCCAATGGGTAGAGGGGATGAAGGCATCCGGCCGAACCGCGGCGAAGTTGATGCAGACGATGGAGCGCCAGACGCCGATTGCCCTCCAGCATCATTCCTCGCGCGTCGCCTTTCGCAAGCTGCGTGTGCGCCCGCTACAAAACTAGGCTCGGAAGGGATTCTCAACCCGGAGCGAACCGATCCGCCAATTATGCTGCAAGTCTTCGCTGTAGAGGACCTCCGCCCCGGCCATCTGCGCTGCTTGCACGATCATGGCATCCCAAAAGGAGACTCCGTGCAAACGGTGAAACTCGATTGCTCGCATCACGTCTTCTGGCTGGAAGCGAACTAACGGCATTCGCGACATGATCTCTACCCTACTCTGTGCGATTTCCCCAGTTCAATGGCCCGGAGCCGTTTCTTTGGCGCGGAAACGTCATCGGCATGAACTAAAGATGTTGGTGTCAAGAAAGGAAAGCCGTTTCATCGGCGTTCATGCGCTTCTTCACGGTTGAACTTCCACCCGCGAGAATCACCTTTCGAGATTTGTGAAAGCCTAACGAATTCCTCTGCGTCGGCGATCCGATCAGGTTTGCCGGCCAGGTTCTCCAGGTATTCACGCACCAATTGGCTAACACTGGTTCCCATTGCCTCTGCTTTGCGGCGCGCCTTGGCCACTACTTCGTCGTCAACGGAGAGAGTGAGGTTCACGCTCCACAGGTTACGTGCACACGACAACTTCTGTCAATGAGCAGGAAGAAACGTGATTCTGCGGCCAAACGTGGATCGCCTACAATAGGAATACACAGACCCACGCCGTTCTCTCTCGTCCGCAATCTTCCGATAAGAATAGTACGTTTCGAAAGTGACTCATGCCAACCACTAAGATTGTTGCCACGCTCGGGCCGGCTACCCAAACCAAGGAAGCCATCCGCGACCTCATCCTCGCCGGAGCCGATGTCTTCCGCATCAACGCCTCCCACGCGCAGAAGGGAGACATCCCGAACCTCATCACCAGCGTCCGCGAAGTGGCCGCGGATCTGAACACCATGACCGGCATTCTGCTCGATCTGCAAGGCCCGAAAATCCGCCTCGGCATGTTCGATGGCGGCAAGTGCGAGCTGCAAACAGGCGCCCGCTTCACCATCACCACCGAGGCCATCGAAGGCAACACCGAGCGCGCTTCCACTACCTATGCCGACTTCGCCAAAGACGTCCGCCCCGGCGATCGCGTGCTGCTCAATGACGGCAGCGTGGAGCTGAAAGCTCTCGAATCCGATGGCGTGAAGGTGTTGTTCGACGTCGTTTCCGGCGGCCCGGTGGGCAACCGCAAGGGCATCAATCTCCCCGGCGTCAAAGTGTCGACCCCCTCGCTCACCAAGAAAGACATGGCCGACTTGCAGGAAGCCCTCACCGTCGGCGTCGATATGGTGGCGCTCTCCTTCGTCCGCAAGCGCGAAGATGTGTTGCGCCTCCGCCATTTCCTCGAAAACAACGACGTCACTTTGCCCATCGTCTCCAAGATCGAAAAGCCCGAAGGCTGGCAGAATCTGGACGGCATCCTGGAGGAATCGGACGGTGTGATGGTCGCCCGCGGCGACCTCGGCGTCGAAATGGCCCTCGAAAAAGTCCCCGCCATCCAGAAGGCGATCATTCTGCGCGCCCGCCAGTATGGCAAGTTCGTCATCACCGCGACGCAAATGCTCGAGTCCATGATCCAGAGCAACGTGCCCACTCGCGCCGAAGTCAGCGATGTGGCCAACGCCATCTACGATGGCACCGACGCCGTCATGCTGTCCGCCGAAACTTCAGCCGGCAAATTCCCAATCGACGCGGTGAAGATGATGGCCCGCATCGCCAATGAAAGCGAGGCCTGCGTCAAGCAGCGCGGCTATCAGGAGCCCTCGCGTCCGCAGAACGGCAACGATCCGCAGATCATCGCCCACCTTGCCTTCGAGGCCGCGCAGTTCGTCGAAGCCTCGGCCATCGCCGTCTTCAGCGTCAGTGGCTCCAGCGGACGCCTGGTGTCCAGTTACCGCCCCGTGATGCCGGTTTACGTCTTCACCCATAAGGCCGAAGTGGCGCGCCAATTGTCCGTGAACTATGCGGTTCGCGCCGTCGTGGTTCCCCAGATGGAAAGCACCGACGCCATGCTCGCCGTAGTGGATGAAGTGCTCTGCGGAAGACGCAGTCTGAAGCCTGGCGACATGGTGGTCTTCGTGGCCGGTCAGCCCATCGGAAGAAAAGGAACAACCAATCTTTTGAAGCTGCATCGTGTCGGCGAACTGCGCTAAGCTAACACTTCTAAACTATGGTTCAGGACAACATCGCCGAAGGTCTCACATTCGATGATGTCCTGCTGCAACCGGCACGCAGCAATGTGCTGCCGGGCCAGGTGGACACGCGCACCAAATTCAGCAAGAACATCCCGCTGAACATCCCCATCACCAGCTCGGCGATGGACACGGTGACCGAGTCTCATCTGGCAATCGCGCTCGCGCAGCAGGGCGGCATTGGGATTATTCACCGCAACATGAGCGTCGAACGGCAGGCCGAGGAAGTGGACCGTGTGAAACGATCGGAAAGCGGCATGATTGTCGACCCGATCACCATTGAGCCCGATCAATTGATCTCCGACGCGCTCGGTTTGATGAAGCGCTATCGCATCTCCGGCGTTCCCGTAACCGAACACGGAAAGCTTGTGGGCATTCTGACCAATCGCGACTTGCGATTTGAGACGCGTTACGATCTCCCCGTCCGGGATGTGATGACGAAGCGGAACCTCATCACGGTTCCCGTCGGCACTACGCTCGAACAGGCCCAGGAGATCCTGCACCAGCACCGCGTGGAAAAGCTCCTGGTGGTGGATGAAGACTATGTCCTCAAAGGCCTCATCACCGTCAAGGACATTCAAAAGAAATTGAAGTATCCGCTGGCGGCCAAGGATTCGCACGGCCGTCTGCGCTGCGGCGCTGCCATTGGAGCCACCGGCGATTTTCTGGAGCGCGCCATGGAACTGGCCGCAAAGAAAGTCGACGTCATCGTGGTGGACACCGCCCATGGCCATAGTGAGCGCGTCATTGCCGCCCTTGCTGCCGTAAAGAAGGCCCTGCCTGATGTGGACATCGTGGCCGGAAACGTCGGCACCTATGAAGGCGCAATCGAGCTCATTAACCAGGGCGTGGATGGAATCAAGGTTGGCATCGGACCCGGCTCCATCTGCACCACTCGCATCGTCAGCGGCGCCGGTGTGCCCCAGATCACTGCGATCATGGAGTGCTCCAAAGCGGCTCGCGCCGCCGGTGTCCCGCTCATCGGCGACGGCGGCATCAAGTACTCGGGCGACGTCACCAAGGCGATCGCCGCGGGCGCGGACAGCGTCATGATCGGCTCGCTCTTTGCCGGCACCGATGAGAGCCCCGGCGAAACCATCCTCTATCAGGGCCGCACCTTCAAAAGCTATCGCGGCATGGGCTCCATGGGCGCCATGGGTCAGAGCGCCGCCGATCGCTATTCGCTCGATCCGACACAGAAAATGGTGCCCGAAGGAATTGAAGGCCGCGTTCCCTACAAAGGGCCGCTGGCCGAAATGGTGTATCAACTCGTCGGTGGCGTCAAAGCCGGCATGGGCTATTGCGGATGCGAAACCATTCCGGAATTGCAGGAGCGCGCCCGCTTCCTCCGCGTGACCTTCGCCGGCTTGCGCGAAAGCCACGTCCACGATGTCATCATTACCAAGGAAGCTCCCAACTACCGCGTGGAGCAGTAGGGCGCGTAACGGCAGTAGGGAGCGTAAGGAAGGAGGCGAGCCGTGAAGCTTGCCTTATCGTTCGTGCTCTGCTCTTGCGCTGTCTTCGCGCAGCCATGGAAGGATAGGCCGGTCCTCGATACGGCCGCGTCACCGAAAGCCGTGCTGCAGGGGGTGCCTGTCAGCGCGGTCCGGGTGGAGGATGGTTTTTGGTCTCCCCGGCGCAAGGTGAACGTCGAAGTCAGCTTGCCCACCCTCCTCTTGCTCTTTGAAGAGAAGGGAATCCTGGATAACTTTCGGCGCATCTCGGGGCGAAAACAGGTCTCGCGACGCGGCCCGCTCTTCACTGACTCCGATGTCTACAAGTGGCTCGAAGCCGTGGGCTTCGTTCTGCAATCGGAAAAAGCGCCCGAGTTGCGCGCCAAAGCCGAGGCCGTAATTGACGAAATCGTCGCCGCCCAGGAAGAATCCGGTTATTTAAATACCTTTTATTCCGCCGAAGGCTCGAAACAGCGCCACACCAACATGCGCGGCGGCCATGAGCTCTATTGCCTCGGCCACATGGTGCAGGCCGGAATCGCCTGGTACCGCGGCACCGGCGACGCCAAGCTCCTCGATTCCAGCCGCAAAATGGTCGAATACCTGATCCGCGAGTTCGGTCCCGGCAGGAAGGCGATCTACGAAGGCCATCCCGAGATTGAACTGGCTCTGATCGAGTTGTACCGGCTGTCCGGAGACAAGCGCTACCTCGAGTTCGCGCAGTACCTGCTCAACGGCGATCCGCGCAACATGGCCGCAACCTCTCCCCGCGACCGCGTCTACCTGTTCACCGTGCGTCCGTTTACCGAACGCACGAAGCTCGAAGGCCACGCCGTGCGCGCCATGTACGCCTGTTCCGGCGCCACCGACTATTACCTCGAAACCGGCGACACGGCCTACTGGAAAACCCTCGCCACACTCTGGGATGACATGGCGCAGCGCAAGATCTATCTCACCGGCGGCGTCGGATCCCGTGCTTCTGGCGAAGCCTTTGGCGAGCCCTACGAACTCCCCAATCAACAGGCCTACACCGAAAGCTGCGCCGCCATCGGCACCATGTTCTGGAACTGGCGTATGCTGCAGGCCACCGGCGACGCCAAGTACATGGACCTCTTCGAACGTGCCCTCTACAACGGAGCCAACAGCGGTTTGTCGCTCGCCGGAAACCTGTATTGTTACCGTAATCCGCTGGAATTAACCGGAAATCCCGAAGACCGCATTCGCAACCCCTGGTACGACACCACCTGCTGTCCGCCGAACCTCCAGCGTGTGATGGCTTCGCTCCCGGGCTACTTCTACAGCACCTCAAAAGATGGCCTCTGGGTCCATCTCTACGACAACAACACGTTGACCTGGAAAGTAAACGATAAGCCAGTGGTGTGGAAGCAAACCACCCGCTACCCCTGGGAAGGCAAAGTCGAGTTGAGCCTCCAATCCGGAGGCGGAGATTTCACGCTCTACCTGCGGCGTCCTGCCTGGGCCGAAACCGCCTCCGTGCGCGTCGATGGCAAATCCATCACTCCCGAACTGCGCAACGGCTACATGACCATCCGCAAAAGCTGGAAAGCCGGCGATCGCGTCACGCTCGACTTCCCCATGCGCGAACGCCTCACCGTAGCCAACACCCGCGTCCGCGAAAATCTGGGCAAGTTCGCCGTGGAACGTGGCCCGCTCGTCTACTGCATGGAAGGCCTCGATCAACCCTCCGGCGCGAGTCTCTTCGACTGGGAACTCGACAGCCGCGCCAAGTTCACCAGCGAATGGAAGCCGGAAATGCTCGGTGGCGTTACCATCCTCAAGCACGCGGCAACCCGTCCCTCGAAGGCCTCCGGTGATCTGCCCTTGTATCGCGACCTCTCCGCCGCACCCGCCAAGCCCGTCCCCGGCACAGTAACCCTGATCCCCTATTACACCTTCCACAACCGCGACATCACCCCCATGCAGGTGTGGATCCCCCTGAAGTGAACAACATGTTACGTAGATCATTTTTGGCCGGCTCTGTTTCTACCCTCGCCGCGGAAGATACCCCGCGAGTCGATTACCACGCCCATCCCGAAAGCGGCATGACCGTGGAAATAGCTCTCGAGATCTCCCGGCAGCGCCGCGTGAAGCTGGGGCTCGTCGAACATGCGGGAGTCAAGGAATCCCCCGTATCCCACCGCCTCTCCACCGATGACGAACTGCGCGGCTGGATCAAACAACTGAAAGGCAAACCCGTCTACTGCGGCATTCAGGCAGAAGGCATGGATTGGCACCGTCGTTTCTCGAAGCCAGTGATCGCGCAGTTGGACTACGTCCTGGGTGACGCACTCACCATGCCTTACAACGGAAAGCTGGTAAAGCTCTGGACCGCCGAATTCTCCACCACCAACCCCCAGGATTTCATGGACCGCTACGTCGACTATCACGTGGAGGTAATGGCGAAGCAACCTCTGGACATTCTGGCGAATCCAACCTTCCTACCTGCCGCTCTGCAGCCTGACGCGGCGCGATTGTGGACGGAGAAGCGCATGCGGCGCATCGTCGAAGCAGCGAAGAAATACGGCATAGCGATTGAGATCAACACCAGATACCAGGTGCCATCCATGGCCTTCCTGCAGATGGCGAAAAGCGAAGGGCTGCAATTCTCCTTCGGCTCCAACGCCCACACAGCGGACGCCATCGGAGAGATCGCCTGGTGCCTCGACGTCTGGAAGAAACTCAGCCTGCCCGCCTCCCGCTTCTTCCGCCCTGCGCCGGCGGGGAAGAAGCCGATTGAAGTGCGGACGTTGGCCTAGCCACATGCACCTTAGCGTGGTTGAAGGGTGATGGAGATCGGCTCTCGCTGTTTCCCCGCGGGTGCAGCATGCCACTGCTCCGTATGTGGGCGATAGGCTGGGTGTTCAATTCGCAGTTGATATTTTCCGCCATGCACACGGCAGAAACCGAAGCTCCCGTCCTTGCGGGACTTTGCTTCCCATCGTCGAAAATCGGAATTGGAAACGAAGATGGATGCCTTCTCAATCCCATTCCCCGCCGCGTCCTTGATGATTCCGTGTAAGGGATACGTGGGTTTTGCCCCTCCCGTATCGCTGCCGGAGACTGCGGGATAGAGGTCCAACGCCTGCTGCTCGCCGAGTTGGATAGAAACTGACTTTTCGCCGATGTGCCAAAGCCCCTCGGGAGATGTGGACACTTGAGATGTGTACACCTTGTATCTTCCTGCGGGCAAGCCGGCGAAGGAGTATTCACCCTTCTGGTCCGCGATGGCTGGAAAAGAGTGGAAACAGTCTTCAGTCACGGCCCACACTACGGCACCGGGAACCAATGAACCGGATGGGTCCTTGACCAGCCCGCTGAGCCGTGTCTCCGCATCCGCCGCAAGGAGAAAAACGACGGCGGAAAGAATTGGAATGGCCAAGCGCATGGTCATACGGAAGCGGCAATCAAACTCTAGCACGCGCCAAGGTCTGACGCGGCAGGAGTTGGGATTGTACAATTGCGAACATTGGCATGAACTCGAACCGGCGTGTATTCTTTCAAACCGCCCTGTCGGCGGCGCCCCTGCTCGCCCAGCGTGGCAAGAAATATCGAACTGCTTTGATCGGCTCCGGATGGTGGGGCATGAACATCCTGCGCGAAGCCTGCGCCTCCGGAGAATGCACTGCCGTGGCCTTCGCCGACCCCGATCCAAGCCAAATGGACAAGGCCGCGGCGCAATTGGCCACCTTCAGCCCCGATCAGGTGAAGCGCTACGCCGACTACCGCGAAATGCTCCGCAAAGAGCGCCCCGACATCGCCATCGTCGCCACACCCGATCACTGGCACGCGCTCCCCACCATTGACGCAGTGAAAGCCGGAGCGCACGTCTACGTGGAAAAACCCATCTCCCACACCATCGACGAGGGCAAAGCGATGGTGAAAGCCGCGCGTGAAGCGGATCGCCTCGTGCAGGTCGGTCTGCACCGCCGCGTGTCGCCTCACCCCATCACCGGAATGGAGTTCCTCAAGTCCGGCAAAGTCGGCAAGATCGGCATGGTGCGGCTCTTCGCCAACGCCTCCGGAGGCCCCGGCCAGAAGACTCCCGACAGCGAGCCGCCAGCCGGGCTCGATTGGGACATGTGGCTCGGCCCCGCTCCCAAGCGCGCATTCAACAAGGCGATTCACCCCCGCGGGTTCCGTCATTTCCTCGACTACGCCAACGGCACCCTCGGCGATTGGGGCGTGCACTGGATGGATCAGCTTCTCTGGTGGACCGAAGAAACACATCCCAAAAGCGTCCATTCCACCGCTGGCCGCTTTGTGCGTCAGGATTCCACCGATGCCCCCGACACGCAGATCGTGAGCTTCGAGTTCGAAACCTTCCGCGCCACATGGGAGCAGCGCCACTATGCCGGCGAAGGCGCGGAAAAGCATCTCATCGGAGCCTACTTCTATGGCACGCAAGGCGTGTTCCACATGGGCTGGCGCGACGGCTGGACATTCTATCCCGTGAAGAAAGGCGAGCCCGCCATCCACGTGCCCCCGAAGCTGAACGATCCCGATGGGCAAAATATCAAAGAATTGTGGGCCGATTTCATGGAATCCATCCGCGCCAAACGCAAGCCCGTCCGCGATATCGAAATCGGCCACCGCGCCACCGCCGCCATTCTCCTCGGCATGGTCAGTTGGCGCCTCGGCCGCAGCGTACAATGGGACGGACGCCAATGCCCCAACGACGGCCCGGCGAACAAGCTACTGCGCCGGCCCTACCGCGCCCCTTGGAAGTATCCGGAAGGCTAAATCTATTGCTTCGGCCCCGGTCGTTTGCGAGCCGGCTTGATCCCTCTGCCATTGGCCTTCTTCTCCAATAGCCCCAGCCGCTCGTCCGCCCGGATCTGAGCGTCGATGAGAATGTTCATCTTACCTGTCATGGCAGCCAGGTCTTCGCTGATTTGATCCAGCCGCGCATCAATGCGATTCGCTCGCTTGGCGTCGAGAGCAAACTGCTTGGCTCCCATCTTGAGCAGCTTGAGTATGCCCTCAATCTGGCGCTCATTTTTGTCCATGCGAGCGTCTGCCTTGGCCCACCGTTCCTCCGACTTGGACTTCCCAGTTCGCCTGCTGGTCCAGTATGAAGGTGATAGTCTTCTCGACGTCCATTCCATTCCCATCCTAGCATTCACTTCGAGAGCACCCGCACCGGACCCAGCAGCCCCGACGCACGCGGCTCCACCTTGGCCCAAGGGATCCCCGCGGGCGAATTCGTAGTCACATTCGTCTTCGCGATCTTCGGGCCTGCATTCCGCGCATCACCCACCAGCCGGTTCACCCAGTTATTCGCCACGCGCACGCGCAGCTCATTCACACCCACCTTCACATCCGCCGTGATATCGGCTTCGAACGGTCGCTGCCAGACAACCTGCGGTTTCCCGTTATTCACAGTGACCTCGGCCATCGCCCACATCTCCCCAAGATCCAGCGTCACGCGGCCCGCGCGCTCCTTCACCACGAACTGCTTCCGGTACTCCGCGATTCCCGAATAGTAACGAATGCCGTCGTCCATGTGCTCGGTCCACGAAATCAGCTTCGGGAACACCGCCTGCGCAGGCGCTCCCAGGTTCGGAGCGAAACGCACCTCCCATGGGCCATCCAAAGTAATCGCGCTTGATTCTCGCCGCGCGCCAGGCGGAGCCGCCTTGCCGGCCCCATCACGAAAAACAACAAACGTCGATCCATCCGGAGCCAGCCGCAAATGCACCGGATTCCCGGCGCGTGCTTCGATATTCCCTGTTACGGCATCCCAAATCTCCGGCCGCCGCCCACTCACACGGAACGTCGCATCGCCCTCCACCCACTCCTTCGTCTTGTTCCGCACAAAATAGATATCCTCGTTCGCCGTGCGCCGGTGAACAAAGTCGATCGCCGACTCATCCCCCGAAAACCGCAGATCAGGCCCCACTCCCAACGAACCCATCGCCTCGCGCACCGCACGGTTCTTGATCAATCCACGCCCCCAAAGCAAATCGGCGAGTTCCCGCACCTGCGCATCCTTCCCTGGATAGCCGCTATAACCCGTAGCCCGCTTCGGCTTCGGGCCCACAATCGTCGCCCCTTGCTCGGCAAGCGTAGCCAGTTTGCGCAGCACTTCCAGATCAATGTCCTCCCGATCCGGCAGCGCCAGCACCGCATACTGCGTGCCCTCGGGAAGCGTCAGCCGGCCCTTCTGCACCGACAACCGCCGCACCAGCGCATCGGCGTTCGTCACATCGTAATCGTAACCATAACCAGTGCCCGCATCGACATGCTTCGGCGGAACGAAGTTGTACCCTTGATCCCCGTAGTAATGCAGCACATCGCTCACCGGCAAGCCCTGCCGCAACAGGAACGACGCACGTGCCAGGTAATCCAGAAACGGCCGCGCAAATGGCCACCACACCACGTTCGGAGTGAGATGCGTCCCCGCATAATACACCCACCCGGGCTTGCCCGCCTCCGGTGGATGATGCGAAGCCGTGTGCCACACCACATGGTTCATCCCCTCCGCGAACGCCCGATCCGCCGAAGCCTTCAGATCCTGCGGGCCTTCGTACCAGTGATAACTCGACGTAAAAGCTTCCATCGCCACAATCGGCTTGCCGTAGATATGCGCCGCAGCCGCAGTCTCCTTCACCACCCACATCGCCGCGGCATTCTGACGATAAGGCCAGAATTCGCCGCGCACGGTAGTGACAGCGCTGTTCGCCAGCAGCGCATCCACCGGCACCTGGTGAATCGGCGGTCCCGGGCCGCCTGCTTCCGACTCCACACCTAACCCCGCCTGCCCGGCGGTGCGCACCGCCGCCCGATAGTAGTTGTCCACCAGCAACTCGCCCTGCGTCTTGCGATAGTCGTAAAGCACGCGCTCCGTCGTGGACTCGTCCTTGATCTGGCTGCCCGTGAGTGCAGGCAGATACGGCGTCAGATCATACTGCCGCCGCTTGCGAAACTCCTCAAGAAACGAAGGTGTCCACACCTGCCCCCGCACTTCATAACTGGCCAGGTACAATTCCTTCAGCGCCGACTTGCGCAAATCGCCCACCGCCGGTTGCAGCCGCCGTATCACCTCATTGATGTAACGCACGGTGGCCGGCTCACTGAAATGATCCGTGGCCAAACCGTCGGAATTGGGGCTCGGCACCTTCAGCTTCTCCCCCGTATTCACAGCCAGGTAGCGAATCACACGCCAGCGGCCCGCCGGCGCGGTCCACCGCAAACGTCCCTGCGCATCCACGTGCCTGCTGATGTCCTGAATCTGCTCCATCTGATCGACACGCAGCGGAGCAGGCCCGGACATCCAGCTCCCCCGCGGCCCATCCAGCACATTGTCATGGATATTCGAAGCCGCCCAATCCCCAAGCTGCCCCAACGACGACGGCTGCCGCACGATGTCCGCGCCATCCACCAGCCGGTTCACTTTATGCGACAGCGCCACATTGCGCTCCTCCGTCGTCCAAGCCTGAAATTCACCAAGCGCAGTGCTTCCGGATGCTGCGTTTTGCAGAGTGAGTTTGATGTACTTCGCCGGCGTGGCCGCAACAGCAAAGCTCTGTGCTCCTTCTTTCCTCTCCAGCTTCGTGTTCAGGATGGTACGAAACGCCTCAGAATCCGGCGTCGTCGTCGATACGCTGACGGTGCAGCCCGGAGCGTTCGTGTTAAAGAGCACCACGCGATGAATCTGGCGCGGATACGGCGGCTCCAATTGGATGATGAACGTGTAGCCTTCCAAGGGCCGTGCATCGCGGATCGCCAGCGTAGCAATCTCCTTGCGGAACTGCGGCTGTCCATCCGCCAACCTCGGTGTCTCAGCGGGCAACGCAGGGAGGGGAAGCGGCATGTCCACCGTGCGCGAGCCCTCCACGTCGACATGCGCCGAAAGCAGAGTCATACTCGCTTCCTCAGGCTTCACCCAACTCGCCCCCATATCCCACGAACTGCTCACCGAGAGATCGACGTCCATCCCCAACCCGCCCGCCGTCCGGATCACGTGTGCAATGTCCGCCGCCGACTGCGCGCTGAGAAACTCCGGCCCTGCCGGTGGCTGCGCCGCCTTGTCCCCCCGCGCCCCCATGTCAAACAGCGTCAGACTCCCGAACCCCGCATCCCGATATTGCTTCAACTCAACAGGCAGATATTCGCGGTTCAGATACCCATTGAGCAGCAGAAAATAAAAGCTCGGCCGCGCGCTGAGAGGCGGATTGCGAAAGCCCTGCTCCAAGCTTGGCTGCGTTTGAACCGCAGCAAAAAGGAAAAGCAGCAATCGCATCATCGGCCACTCCACAAACTAAAAATAATACTTCAAGCCAAACTGGATGTTACGAGGCGCCGTCACCTGCGACGTGATCTGACCGAAGGAACCGACGGCCGTGATGTCACGTCCCGGAGGCCCGTAACTCACATGGTTCGGCAGGTTGAAGAACTCGACACGGAAGTCGACGTACTGCGCTTCGGTCACCTTGAACTTCTTCCCGATCGAAGCATCAATGTTGAAGTAGCTAGGCGCGCGCAGCGTTCCCACGCCGGCAGTACCGAACGTGCCCAATGCCGGCACACCATAAGCGCACTTGCCGTCATCGACTCCGGCCGCACAGAAGCTGGAAGCATCAACGGGGCCGAAGAACCGATCGACAGTCTGCGAAGTGATCACCAGCGGCCGGTAGTAGTTGGCGCGAACGTTGCCGCGCACGGATTGGCCCGTGTTCGTCTGTGCAGCGGCGGCATTCACCGTCACGGGGAAGCCGGAATGCGTGGACAGGAAGTAGTTCACGCTCCACCCGCCGATCACCATATCCAGCGCCCGGTGCATCGACGAGCCGAACTTCTTGCCCTGCCCAACAGGCAACACATACAGCCCGCCCACCGTGAAGTTGTGCTTCACATCAAAGCAGGCCGGCCCGAAATTGGCGCGGCGATCATAGGCATTCTGCCAGTAAGCGCCGTCCGAGTTCACCGCGGCGCAACCGTAGTAGCCCAGGTTGTCCGTCAGCGTCTTCGAAAACGTATAGGCCGAAAGCAGTTCCAGTCCGCCGCTAAAGCGGTGCCGCATCGTCATCTGCAATGCGTTGTACCGGCTGGTGCCGCTCGATTCCGTCAAAGCGATGTTGCCCACGTTCGGAAGCACCTTCGCCAGCGGACGGCGGTCATTCAGGTTCGTCCACGTGCTGAATGGACCTGTGCCCGGCAGCGGCTGGTTGGCTTCGTGCGGCACGATCAGGTGCGTCGCGCGATTCCCCACATATCCCGCCGAGAACGAAGTGCCGCGAGCCACCTGGTATTCCAGCGTGAAGTTGTATTGGTTGGTGAACTGCGGCCGTAGATCGAGATCCCATGCCCGCGCCTGATAGAACGGCGCCGAGCCCGTGCGCGGCCCGGTCAGATCGCCCGCGCCAATCACATCCGCAAAACCCGTGCGAATGTCGCCCGGCGTCCGTGCGTCGTAGTTCACGTTCGATTCCACAAAGAACGGCGGATTCAGCGGAAGCCGCAGATTCGCTCCCGTTCCTTCCAAGAAACTCGAGAAACGGTATCCGCCGCGCACCACCAGCCGGTTCTTCAACGCATCCGGGGTCCACGCAAAACCGATCGTCGGCATGAACTGCTTGCGATAAGGCTTGTACAGCCCGCGCCCGAATTCGCTCTTGCCGGGATAAATCAGCTCGCCCGTGTACGTGTTGATGTTCACCTGCCGGTCGGCCACTTCCTCCAGCGGCGAAATGTATTCCCACCGCAGCCCGAGGTTGATCGTCAGGTTGCGCCGCGCTTTCCAGTCGTCCTGCAGATACATGGCGTTGCGCCAGTGGCGCTGCCCCCACTTGCCCGTCACCGCGCCGCGCCCTTTGGCCGAAAGCGTGTTCAGCAGAAAGTCCGCGTAATCGAACCCCGAATATCCGCCGGAGTACGTGAACGTCCCCAGCGCTCCGTTATTGCCCGCGTAGTAGTGATTCTGCTGGGCGCGAAACAACTGGCCACCAAACTTAATGAGGTGCGCCGCGGCCTGATAGGTGAAGTGCGTCTGTGCCTGGTAGTTGTTCTGCTTCGAATCGGCGATGGATGCGCCTGTGCCAATGCCCGTCAGCCCGCCGCCCAGCGTGATGCCGCTGATGCCGGCGATCGGCTGCCCGCCCGCGATACCGAGCTTCGCGTTCCCGTCGCTGCCCAACTTGCCTGACCAGTCGATCACGTTATTCGCAATCCCCGTCCGGCTGTACGAAATGCGCGATTCATTCACCAGCCGCGGTGAATACGTGCGCGTCCAACTCATTAGCGCGCTCGTTGTGGGGCCGTCGTCGCCGCCCGTCAACAACAGCGGCAGCGCCGCACGTGCGCCAATCTGCTCGTACCGCCCAATGGACCATCGCCCTGAGATGGAATCTTTGTCGGTGACACGGAAGTCCACCTTCGCGTCAGCCTGATGATTACTCAGCTTGCTCGCCGAATTCGAAAGGTAGTTGCCCGTGACACCCAGCGCACCGGTGCCCGGATTGTTCGGCAACGGGTACAGGTCCGGGCTGCTGAACAGCTTCTGTGCCACCGGATTGGTGATCCGCGCCACCGGGATGATGTTCCCCGCGAAAGGCGCACGCGTAGCCGCGCTATCACCCGTCGTAGGATCGCGGATAATCTGCGGAATGCGCGAAAGATCGCCGCTCCGCCACGTTTGCGGCGCCACGCTGCCCGAAGCCGGACCCGAGGTGCGCTGCTCCGTACCTTCATAATCGACGAAGAAAAATGCCTTGTTGCGCACGATAGGCCCGCCCAGCGTGCCGCCAAAAATGTTCCGCCGGAAAGCATTGCGCGGAGTCAGGGTCCGGTTGGCGAAGAACCCGTTGGCGTCCAGTTTTTCGTTGCGCAAAAATTCGACCACATTGCCGTGGATCTGATTCGTTCCGCTCTTCAGCGTCATCACCACGCTGGCGCCACCCACATTGCCGTACTCGCCGCCGCCGTTGCCCGTGATCACTTTCACTTCTTCCAGCGCATCGACGTTCGGCTGGTACCCGATGCGGTTGCCGACGGTTTCACCCGTCTCCACACCATCGAGCAGGAAGTTATTCGTCTGTTCGCGATTGCCGTTAACCTGCGGCCGGCTGCCGCTGCTTTGAAAACGTGCCGACGTGCTCATCACCGTGGGTGAAGTGCTGATGGCGCCCGGTATGAGCAGCGTCAGTGTCGCAAAGTTGCGTCCATTCAACGGCAGGGAAGTGAGCTTGGTCGAATTGATGGAATCACCAGTTGCCGTGGATTCCGTTTGCAGGATAGGAGCGACGGTGCTGACCTCCACGCTCTGCGTCAATTCACCGACTTCCATCTTGAAATCAATACGGGCGATCTGGTTCACTTCCAGCGTAAACGGCCCCAATGTGGCCTTCTTGAAGCCGGGGTTCTCGGCAACCACGTTGTAGCCGCCCACCGGCAGAAACGGCAGATTGTACACGCCAGCCCCGTTCGCCTGCGCCGTGTAAGTAAGCGCGGTAGCGGAGTTGGTCGCGATCACCTTGGCGTTCGGAATGGCTGCCCCAGTGGCATCGGTAACGGTACCGGTGATGGAGGCGGTGATGGTTTGGGCGGATCCTGGAACGGTGAGGAAGGCCAGTGAAAGCAAAGTGAGAAGTGGAACTCTCATGGGTTCCGCATAGTATAGCGGATTGTGAGTTTCTTCAATGTAAAAAACAAAGACCGCCTCAGCAACCGATGGTGAGGAAGTCCGATCCTGTATCATGATGCGAGACAACCATGGACCCCTCCGTCCAGTCCGTAGAGCGTGCCTGCCGCCTCCTCAAATCCTTCCGCCAGGAAGACGAAGTGCTCCGCCTCCGCGACCTCGTAGAGCGCACAGGCCTGCACAAAGCCACAGCCTCCCGTCTCCTGCGCACCCTCGAACAGGAAGGACTCATCGAAAGAGTCGGTGACTCCCGGTTTCGCACTACGATACGCGTCCCTAGCCGCCGGCGCTACCGCATCGGCTTCGCCACCCGCGGCGTCGACACCCCGTTCTCCAAAGCCGTCACCGAAAGCGTCCAGCGCGCCGCCGCCGAAGGTGGCATGGAACTGGTCACCGTCAGCAGTCACCGCAGTCCGCGCACGGCGCTCCGCAACGCCGAATCGCTCGTCAAAGAAGGCGTCGACCTCGTCATCGAATTCCAAAGCCACGAACGCCTCGCGCCCGTCATCGCCTCGCGTTTCGTCGAAGCAGGCATCCCCGTCATCGCCATCGAAATCCCCCACCCCGGCGCAACGTTCTTCGGCGCAAACAATTACCAGGCCGGCCTCATCGGCGGACGCGCCATCGGCAAATGGGTCAAGGAAAACTGGAAGGGCCAGGCCGCTTCCATTCTATTAATCGAAGAAGAGGTCGCCGGCCCGCTGGTGAAACTCCGCATCAGCGGAATGCTCGCCGGCCTCCGCGAAATCCTCCCCGCGGTCGAGCATGTGGAAACCACCGAAATGGACGGCCGCGGTTCCCTCGAAAAAACCATGGAAGCCGTCCGCCGCCGCCTCCGCCACGCTCCCCCTCGCAAGACCGTTGTGCTCGCCGGCAATGACCGCATGGCCCTCGGCGCCATCCGCGCCTTTGAAGAAGCAGGCCGCGCCAGGGATTGCGCCGTCATGGGACAGAACGCCACCCTCGAAGCCCGCGTCGAAATGCGCCGCAACGGCAGCCCCCTTGTCGGCTCCGTCGCCTACTTCCCCGAACGTTACGGAGACGAAGTCATCCGCCTCGCCGAAGCGATTCTCGGCGGCCGCGCCGTACCACCCGCCGTCTTCGCCAAGCACGACCTCATCACCCGAGCCAACGTCGATGGCGTCTATCCGCTCGATCGCGTCATGCCCCAATTCCTCGCCGTCCCGCTGATCGGGTGACGGCTCTGCGATACCCTGGATGTTTGTCTCATGGCTCAACCTGCACTACTGGAGTTTCGCAACATCACCGTTTCCCACGACGGGTTTATCGGGCTCGATAACTTGACGCTCACCATTCGCGAAGGCGAGCACATCGCCCTGCTCGGTCCCAACGGCAGCGGCAAATCGACTTTCATCAAGACGCTCACCCGGGACTGCTATCCGCTCTGGAAAGAAGAATCCTCGGTCCGCATTTTCGGACGCGAAACGTGGAATGTATTCGACCTTCGCCCGCTCTTCGGAATCGTCCACAACGATCTCATGCAGAGCTATCTGCGCTATCCCTATTCCGGCCGCGAAGTCGTCCTCAGCGGCTTCTTCTCCAGCGTCGGCATCTGGCCCAATCACGAAGTGACGGAAGCAATGGAAGAGCGCGCCGACGAGATTCTCGAGTTGATGGAAATACCGCATCTGGCCGAACGCACCGTCAATCAGATGTCCACCGGAGAAGGCCGCCGCCTCCTCATCGGACGTGCTCTCGCCCACCGGCCCAAAGCCCTGATCCTCGATGAACCCACCGCCAGCCTCGACATCCGCGCCACCCACGAATTGATCGAAATCATGAGCCGTGTGGCCAAAGAGACCACCATCATCCTGGTCACCCATCAGCTCTCCGACATCATCCCCGAAATCCAGCGCGTCGTCCTGCTGCGCAAAGGACGCCTCTTCCTCGATGGCCCAAAGAAAGACGTGCTCTCCACCGAAGCCCTCTCGGCACTATTCGAAATGCCTGTCGAGGTCCTCGAACGCCGCGGCTACTTCCACCTCATTCAGGGCAGTTGATCGCGTGAATCTCCGTCTTGGTGTAGCCGGAAAGATAGGCCAGCCGGCCTTGCTTCGGCTGCACCCGCACGGCGCCGGTAGGCCGGAACTCCCAACCAAGCCGGAACGGTTTCTCGCCAGTGGGAAAGATGCGCCACACCGAAGGCGGCGACGTGGGAATAGCCGCAAGCAGCGTCTGATTGTCCGCTTCCCAATCAAGCCCCGCTGCGCCCCCGCCACGTAGATTCGCAGCCTGCCGCGCCATCGAGCTGTCCAGCCCCATCGTGAAAATGTTCTCCACACCATCGGCGCGCAGCGCATACGCAATGCGCAGTCCATCGTGCGAAACGGTGAGATGCTTCACCGTTGCCCCACTGGCACGATACAGGTCATGTTCCGTACCAGCCGCATCGCGCAACCGAATCGACTCGCCGTTCGTATACACGACGCCCTTCGCCGTGTCCACGCCCTCTAACCCCATATAGGTGCCGGCATGCTCGCGCACCAGCGGCTTCGCCACTCCCGACTCCGCATCGATCACGAACAACCCGCGCTGTCCGTGCCGATCGCTCCCACCAACCAGCAACGCGCGCCCGTCGCGTTGCCATGACACCGAGTCCACATGCGCCAGCTTCGGATCAAGCACCGTGGTCTTTCCGGAAGCGCTATCGGCCACCGCGATAAACTTCGATTCCATCCCGAAATTCTCATTCGCCGCCCGCGTCAGAAAGGCCAGCCGTGTCCCATCGGGCGACCACGCCGGGTCACTCGAAGCATTCCCCAGCCGCACCGGTTTCTCCCCGGGCGCATGGACAAAAATCCCCGGCTCGCCGTTGCGCAAAGCGTAATAGAGCACGTTGTTGCGCGTGATGCCCAAGGGCAGTGCCCGCCCCAACGTGCCTATGCGCGCCGCCTCACCGCCATCCACGGCAGCGTGGTACAGATCGCCGCCGCGCAGAAACACAATGCGCTTCCCGTCAGCCGTGAACAGCGGAAACGTATCGTGCTCCGGTTTCCCCAGCACCCGCTTCTTCGCCGATCCATCGGTGGCCAGCACAAAGATCGTGCGCCGCCCCTCGGCCTCCGTGCGCAGATCATCAAACGCGATCCATTTCCCATCCGGCGATAGCGCCATCTTGTTCGGATACACCCAATCGAGCGACGCCAGCACCTGCACGTTCCCGCCGCCCGCCGGCACAAACGCGATCTGGCTCACGTTGTCTTCCCGGAAAAACAACGTGAGAATGCGCGAACCATCCGGCGACCACGCGCACGGTTGCACGAATGGCCGTTCGCGGTTGCGATGCACAGTCACAGGTTCCCCACCCGCTGCATCGATGACCCGTAATTCGTAAAAACCCTCCCGATTGCGCCAGGCATACGCAATGCGGCGCGAATCGGCCGACACAATCGAGAAATACGCGAATTCCCCCGCCACCGGCGCAGTGAGGCGTTTCACTTCGCCCGTGGCGATCATGCGGATAGCAAGGCTGCCGGTCTTCGGATCGGAGAGCGTGAGAAAGCGCCCATCCGGCGAAGGCGCGCCAAGGTGGCTTACCTGCAAATCGTCCCACAGCAGGCGCGGCGCCACTGTGTCCGCCCACATAGCCCCGGGAATCGTCGCAAGAAAAACGCGCCGCGACAACAACGCTTTGCTTCCTACCGCCCCGCCTGCGCCGCTGCCATTGGCCCCACAATCGGCAGCTCCATCCGCTCATTGTTGTACGCCTTCCACATCAGGAACAGCCACAACAAAAATGAGCCGAGTCCGACCACCAGTTGCAGCAGCCCGTAGAGGAACGCCAATGGTCCAGGCAGCAGGTACAGCAAAAAAATCGAACCCACCCAAAATACGATCGTAGCCAGATGAAAGAAGATTGCCTGATACGCGTGGAACTTGATTCGCGGGTTCTGATTGTAGGGCGCGATGGCCAGGAAAAGAATCCCCGTGATCAGCCCCAGCAGATAGCAGAGAGCGCTGGCTGCGTTCTCCGGCAGCCCCGCCTGTGCATTCGATTGCGGCGCAGCCTGATAGGACGGCGGGGGAGGCGGTGCTCCCGGCGCAGCGCCTCCGATGGTGGCGCCGCACGCCGCACAGAACCGGCCTTCGGCGGATTGGCCACAGTTGGGACAAAATGGCATGGGCAGAATCTCCTCCGGGTTATGATAGGCCCTTTGGCGGCAAAATGCACCTGGGTCGCCGCACTCCATGTTGCTCCCGTGCGTCGATTGCATTTAGACTAGGTAAATCCAGCGCACAGCCAAGCGTTCTGAAACGCTTCTGTTCTTTGCCTCGTAGCAAACTGCACGTGCGAAGGTTACGAGGAAGGAGCACTATGAGTGTAGCGGTTGCTGAAATCGCCAATCTGGCTGCGGAGAGTGGAAAACCTGCCGAAACCCTCATGAATGTGGTCGCGCTCATCGCGCGCCGCTTTGAAGTGGAGGTCTGTTCCGCCTACCTGCTGGAACCCGATCGCGCCAAACTGGTGCTGGCCGCCACCGTCGGCTTGCGCCCCCAATGCATTGGGACTCTGCGCCTCGCACTCAGCGAAGGCCTGACGGGACTCGTGGCCGAAGAGGTTCGTCCCGTCGCCGTGGCCCAGGTCAAGACGCATCCCCGCTTCAAGTATTTTCGCGAAGCCGGTGAAGACGACTTCCAGTCCTTTCTCGGCGTGCCCGTCATCGACCGCGGTGTGCTGCAAGGCGCTTTGGTCGTGCAGACCAAAGACGTGCGCCACTTCGGGGACGCCGAGGTGCGCACGCTCGTCGACGCCGCGGCAGAGATGGCCCCCGTCATCAGTGAGGCCCGCACCCTCGATCGCTTCATCGCACCCGCGCAGGAACGCCTCTGGTCGCTCGCCCGTAACCTCCGCTGGAGTTGGGATCCCGATACCACCAGCCTCTTCCGCGATCTCGACCCCGTCCGCTGGAATGAGCTCAATCACAATCCCATCGCGCTGCTTTCTGAGATGCCGCTGGCTTTGATCGAAAGGCGCGCCACGGAGTTGATGCTCCACAGCCGCATCAACTTCGCCTACCGCCGCCAGCGCGAGTACCTCGATGGCGACCGCACCTGGGGAGCCACGCACGCCGGTGTGCTGCGCCCCCGGCCCGTCGGTTATTTCTCCGCCGAGTTCGGTCTGCACGAATCGTTCCCCATCTACTCCGGTGGCTTGGGCGTGCTTGCCGGCGATCATATAAAAAGTGCTTCGGATCTGGATATCCCATTGGTCGGCGTCGGGCTCTTCTACGGACAGGGCTACTTCCGCCAATCGCTCGATGGTGGCGGCTGGCAGCGCGAAGAGTATCTCCCCACCGACATCAATCACACACCCATGGAGCCCGCCATCGGGGCCGACGGCACCCCTGTCACGGTGGAGTTGCAAACCCGCGGCGGTACCCTGCGCGCCAAGGTCTGGCGCATCAAAGTCGGCCGTTGCGATTTGCTGCTCCTCGATTCCAACGTCGAAGGCAATGCCCCCGAAGATCGCCAGTTGACTTCGCGCCTCTACGGCGGCGATGGCCGCGTGCGCATCCGGCAGGAACTGCTGCTGGGCGTGGGTGGATTCCGTGCCCTCCAGGCCATGGGCATTACCCCCGGCGTCCTTCATTTGAATGAGGGACACAGCGGCTTCGCCGTGCTCGAAGCCATCCGCTGCCGCATGCAGGAAGAAGGAATCGGCTTTGACCAGGCCGCGCCCAAAGTATCGCGCGAAGTGATCTTCACCACGCACACACCCGTCCCTGCCGGCCATGACCGTTTCCATCGCGACCTGGTGGAAGAACACCTCGGCCCCTTGCGCGAACAGTTGGGCCTCTCCCACGACGGCCTCATGGCGCTCGGCCGCGAGCATGCCCATCATCACGATGAGGAATTCTGCATGACCGTGCTCGGCCTCAAACTCTCCCGCCGCGCCAATGCCGTCTCCGCCTTGCATGGCGAAGTCTCGCGCGCCATGTGGACCGGCCTCTTCCCCGGCCGCCGCGAAGACGCCGTGCCCATCGGCCACATCACCAATGGTGTCCACGTGCCCACCTGGCTCGCCCCGCAAATGTCCCGCCTCTATGACCGCCACTTAGGTACCGAATGGCAGGCGCGCAGCGGCCAATCCAGCATCTGGGAAGGCATTGAGAGCGTCGATGACGCCGAACTGTGGGAAACGCACCTTGGCTTGAAATCGCGCTTGATTGAATTCGTGCGCAGCCGCGCCATTGAGCAGTCGCGCAAACGCGGCGAGCCCGAAGACCGAATCCAACGGCTGAAGAAAGTGCTCAGCCCCGATGCCCTCACCATCGGTTTCGCCCGCCGCTTCGCCACCTACAAACGCGCGAATCTAGTCTTGAACGACCTGGAGCAATTCGCCTCCATGGTCAACAATCCCAAGATGCCCGTCCAGTTCGTCTTCTCCGGCAAAGCCCATCCCCGCGATGAACCCGGCAAGCGCGTGCTCCAGCAGATTGCCGAGTTGATGCGCGACCCGCGCTTTGCCGACAAGATTGTCTTCGTCGAAGACTACGACATCAACGTCGGCCGCCACCTCGTGCAGGGCGTCGATGTCTGGCTGAACAATCCGCGCCGTCCGCTCGAAGCCTCCGGCACCAGCGGCCAGAAAGTCGTCCTCAACGGCGGCTTGAATCTCTCGGTGCTCGATGGCTGGTGGGCCGAGGCCTATGACGGCTTGAACGGCTTCGCCATCGGCAAGGGGCGCACCCATTCCAACCTCGACGTGCACGACCGCAAAGATGGCGACGATCTCTATCGCACACTGCGCGATGAAGTGATCCCGCTCTACTACCAGCGCGACCACGATGGATTGCCGCGCGGCTGGATTAAGCGCATGAAACGCACCATCCGCACCCTCGGCTGGCGCTTCAATGCCGACCGCATGGTGATGGACTATACCCGCAAATGCTATGTGCCGGCCGCTGGCGGCACTTCCAGCGACATGAGCCAGACGCTCTGCTAGCGCCTGGTCCCGGGCACCGGCACTTCCACCTGGTAAACGCCCTTGCCCGCCGTTACATAAAGCGTCTTCATGTCCTTCCCGCCGAACGCGCAGTTGGTGATCGTATCCTCCGGGATCGGAATAAATCGGATCAGCTTGCCGTCAGGCGAAAAAACATGAATGCCGCATTTTGTATCGAGCGTCTCACTCGATCCGCGCTTCTGGTGCAGCCCGGCCGCCGCGTGCAGGTTCCCTCCGGAATCCATGCACAATCCGTCCGCCGATCGCCCCGGCGAAAAATTATGAAACACGCGCATGTTCTTCACTGAGCCATCCGCCTGCAGATCGTAGGCTCGCAGCATCCGCGCGCCGCCTTCCGCCTGGTTCGCTTCTACCAGATACAGCGTCTTGTCGTCCGGTGAAATGGCAATGCCGTTGGGCCGCTGGATCTCCGGCCTCGTCAGCAGCCGCGTCAGTTTCTTGTCCGAGTCGATGCGGTACACCGCCCCGCCGGAAAGATCGGTGAAGTAGATCCGGTCCTTCGAATCGTAGGTCACATCGTTCGGCCCGTCGAACGGTTGCCCCTGGTAGTTGTCCGCCAGCACTTCGATTTCCCCGGTCTTTAGATTCGTCCGCGTGACCCGAGGCTTCGGCTTGCGCGCGAAGTAAGGACTCTTCGCGTTCGACGACGCGCCTTCACACGCAATCAGCCGTTCCTGCGTGTCGAACACCAGGCCGTTGGCATTGTTCGACGGATCGCGAAAAATGCTGAGCTTCCCGTCCGGCGCCATCTTCAGAATCTGTTGGTGGATGTGCTCGGTGAAGTATATGTTGCCGTCTTTATCCGCGGTGGGCCCTTCCGTGAAGGCCGTAATGCTGGCCGCGGTGGCTTCCAGGTTCGGAACGGTTTCGGTGATGTGTCGGGCAGCGGCGGCAGTCGAGGTGGGTGTCGAGCTCTGAGTGCAGGCAATCAGGAACAGACCGGTGGGCAGCAGCAGGAATCGCATGCGGTGGAGTATATCAAGCGGAAGCCCCACCGCATGCGCTCCAGTGGAGGAAGGTTACATCTTTTTCGCTTGCACCACGAACGTCGTCCCAGGATCGGTTTCAAGGAAGCTCACTCGATCGCCACTCGCCGCGACCGTCCCGTTGAAGTGAAACCCGACCACATCGAACGTCATGTTGAAGTTGCAATCCTGCGTGAACGTGTACACCCCGGTCAGGTTGAGTGGTTGCGGATCGATGATGCCGTTGGCGCTGCGCACGGCGGTCAGCCGGAAACGGCCGTTCGTGTCAAAAGCAACGGTTCCAACACCCGCTAGTGCACCGGCTGCCGGCGGCGGAACAGTGGGTGGCCCCGCGAATCCCTCGGAAATGAAGCCGTACACGCCACGTGTCAGCCCGATGCGGCACGAATTGGGCCGGCCGCGTTCAAAGAAGTCGTCATCGTCGTTGCGGCGCGGTGCGTTTTGCAGCAGCGCGGCCCCCGCGGCGATCACACCCGGCGTGGTCTGTATCACCAGCAACTCGCGTGCCCCATCCACAATGGACGCATAGAAAGTAGCGCCATTCTCCAATGTGGAGACAAAGGTGCAATCCGGGCGCACGGTGTACGTTCCTTTCACCGGTGGAAGGGCCTGCGTCAGCCCGTTGAACGTGGCGCTGGCGGTAAGCACCACTCCTCCGCGGCCGTCATACACCGCTGTGCCGAGGCTTGCGAATGGCCCTTGCAGCGGAGCCGGCACGGGCGATCCCGCCACCGTGAATCCTTTGGCTGTGAAGGCGTAGCTACCGCGCAGCGTCGTGTTGTTGCAGCGCGGAGCGAAGTTGCTTTGAGCGGCGGCGCTCAGTGCGCACACGCCGAGTACGAACATGGTCTTGGCAATCATGAATGGATCTCCGAATCGCGGCGGCGTTCCTGCCGCGCCGATTGTTTGGTTGTGTTTGATTCACCGCGCGGATTTCGCGGCGGCATTCAACTATACGGGGCCTGCACGCGTCCTGGATTCGGATACTTGGAAATTTTTGACCGCGCGCCCTATTACGCCGGCACGCACTTCGAATCGCCCCGTCGAAGGGCGCATGAGCCGCTACGCCAAGGCCATCATCGGCGCATGGGGGCAGGGAATCAGTGTCATCGTTCGCCTTCCGGCCGGCCACTCCGCGCCTCACTCAAACATCGCCGCCCACCAGGGCGTTTGATGTTACCATGAGCCCCATTGGCATGAATCAGCTCCTCGCCCTCCTTTTGCCGGCGATCGCCTTGGCCTTTCCCGCAATGGCCCAGTCCCCGCGTGGATTCCCCGCCGATTGGGGCAAACAATTACGCCAATGGGAGGAAAAAGCGCGGGCGATTCCCGAAGCCGCGCGAATTCGCGGATACATGCAGCGCATGTCCGCCGAGCCCCATCACGCCGGATCACCCGGCTCCCGCGCTGTCGCCGAGTATGCCGCCGGCCTCCTCAAGGAATGGGGCCTCGATACGAGGATCGAAATCTTCGAAGCGCTGCTGCCTTATCCCGCAACGCGAGTCGTCGAAATGGTGGAGCCCGTGCGCTTCCGCGCCAAACTCCAGGAGCCCGTCGTCGCCGGCGACCCCGATTCCGGCGATAGCCGGCAACTCCCCACCTACAACGCCTATTCTGGCTCCGGCGATGTCACCGCGCCATTGATCTACGTCAACTACGGAGTCCCCGAAGACTATGCCCACTTGAAACGTATGGGCGTCGATGTGAAAGGCAAAATCGTCATCGCCCGCTATGGAAAAAGCTGGCGTGGCACGAAGCCCAAAGTGGCCGCCGAAAACGGAGCAGTAGGCTGCATCATCTATTCCGACCCGCGCGACGACGGCTATTTCCAGGGCGACGTCTACCCCGCCGGCCCGTTCCGCCCACCGCATGGAGTGCAACGCGGCAGTGTCATGGATATGCCAATCATGGTGGGCGATCCCCTATCGCCCGGCTGGGCCTCCGAGCCCGGATCGAAGCGCCTCAAGCTCGAAGACGCGGCCACGCTCATGAAGATCCCCGTGCTCCCCATGTCCTATGACGACGCTGCCGAGCTGCTCAAGGAACTGCGAGGCCCCGTGGCCCCCGAGAACTGGCGCGGCGCACTCGGGCTCACGTATCACATCGGGCCGGGACCGGCCAAAGTCCGCATCAAGCTCGACTTCGACAACACGACCAAGCCGCTCTATAACGTCATCGCCACCATCCCCGGCGCGGAGTTCCCCGAACAACGCGTCCTCTACGGCAACCATCACGATGCCTGGGTCAACGGCGCCAGCGATCCTTTAAGCGGCGCCTCGGCCCTTCTTGAAACCGCGCGCACGCTCGCCGCCCTGCGCAAAGCCGGCTGGACCCCGCGCCGCACCGTCCAACTGGCTCTCTGGGACGGCGAGGAATTCGGCTTGATCGGCTCCACCGAGTGGGTCGAGAAGCATCAGGCGGACCTCGAAAAAAACCTCGTCGCCTATGTCAACTCCGATGCCACCGGAAAGGGACGAATCGGCGCTTCCGGATCGCATTCCCTCGAATCCTTCGTCAAGGAACTGCTGTCGGAAGTGAACGACCCTGTCAGTGGAAAGCCCCTCATCGAAGGCTCGCGCGCGGGCCGCGACGCAGGCCCCGGCGGTGATCCCTTCCGCCTCGGCTCGCTCGGCGCAGGCTCCGATTATGTCGCCTTCATTGACCATGCCGGCATTGCTTCGCTCAATTTCGGCTTCAGCGGCGATGCCGGCGGAGGAGTATATCACTCAATTTATGATAGCTTTTTCTGGTATACGCGATTTTCTGACGGAGATTTTACTTATGGTCGTACATTTAGCGGATTAAATACGATGCTCCTGATGCGCCTCGCCGATTCCGCCCTCGTCCCCTTTGAATTCACCGCCCTCCACAAGACCGTGGAACGCTTTTGGGGCGAGATCGCCAAGGACGCCGGCCGCGACTTGGAAAAACTCGACGCCCGGGAACTGCAATCGGAATTGGGAAAGCTCGCCGCCTCCGCCAAGGCGTTCGAAGCCGAGTACCAGGCTGCCCTCAAGCGCTGGAACACGCCCACAAAGGAAAAGGTGGCCGCCGCCAACGCCGCCATCTACCGCACCGAACGCACCCTGCTGGCCCACGCCGGATTGCCCGGCCGCCCCTGGTACAGGCATCAGTTGTACGCCCCGGGTCAGTACACCGGCTACAGCGTGAAAACACTCCCCGGCATTCGCGAAGCGGCCGAGGCAAAGCGCTGGCAGGAAGCCAACGCCCAGGCAAAAGAGGTGTCCAAGGCCCTTCGCGCACTCAGCGCCGAACTGGCGCGCATCACCGCACTCCTACGAGGATTGTGAGCGGGCGCGCTTGGACAGAAATAGCTCCGTGGCCTCGGCTTCCAACTCCCGTTCGAATTGCTGCTGCCATTCACCCAGCCGCCGCTGCTTCAACTTCTCGATCAGCCGGTAGTCGCGCATCGCTGTCATCAGTAACTGGCGCTGCCGCGTAATCGCCTGCTGTGTCTCGGCGATGGCCGTATGCAGCCGCCGCTTCTGATGATCCAGCGCCCGCAGGTATCCATCCAGCGCCGCCAGGTCCGCCGCCTCCAGGCTTTTCACCCGCAGCAGATCCGCCTCCGACCGCGCCCGGTCGCGCGCCGTGTCCTCCAGCGCCTGCTGCAATTGCCCTTCGCGCAACAGCAATTCGTCCAGCCGGGCCTGCTCCGTCTCCATCTGGCGCTTGCGCCAGTCGAGGGCCGTTTGCAGGTGGAATTGAAAGCGTTTCATGGCGCCAGCAACGCAGCCAGTTGTTCCAGTTTCGCCAGTGTCTCCTCACGGCTCGATTTCGCGTGCGCCTCCTGTTTGAGGAAATCGTCCAATTCCTGCCGCGCCCGGATGGCCGCATCGAGCTTCGCATTCGATCCCGCCGTGTAAGCCCCCAGCAGGATCAGATCCTGCGCCCGCTGGTAGGCGGCCATCGCTTCACGGATCTTCGTCATCGCCTGCTTTTGCGCCGGCGTGGCCACTTGCGACGCCAGCCGGCTCACCGATTGCAAAATGTCGATGGCCGGATAATGCCCCGCCGCGCCCAAATCGCGTGACAGGATAATGTGTCCATCCAGAATGGCGCGCACCGCATCGCAAATCGGCTCGTTAAAATCGTCTCCTTCCACCAGCACCGTGAAAAACCCCGTGATCGAGCCCGTCGGAAACGACCCCGCCCGTTCGAATATCTTCGGCAGAATATGGAACACCGATGGCGTATAGCCTTTCTGACTCGGTGGCTCCCCCGCGGCCAGCCCGATCTCGCGTTGCGCCATCGCCAGGCGCGTCACCGAGTCCATCACCATCAGCACATCCGCCCCCTGGTCGCGAAAATATTCGGCGATCGCCAGCGCCACGAAACAGGCGCGGATGCGCAGCGGCGCCGGCCGGTCACTGGTGGCCACCACCAATACCGAGCGCGCCAATCCTTCCGGCCCCAGTTCCTGCTCAATGAACCCGCGCACTTCGCGATTGCGTTCCCCGATCAGCGCGATCACCGTGACATCGGCGAAGTTATGCCGTGACATGGAACCGAGCAACGTGCTCTTGCCGACTCCCGATCCCCCAAACAGTCCGATACGTTGCCCTTTCCCGCAGGGCAGCAGGCTGTCGATGGCGCGGATTCCCGTCACCAGAGGCTCGCGGATCGGCTCGCGCTCCAATGGGCCCGGCGGCTGGCGAAACAGTTCATAGCTTTCGCTCGCCTCCACCGCGCCTTTCCCATCCAATGGCTTGCCGAAGCCATCCAATACCCGGCCAAGCAAAGCCGGACCCACGCCTACCCGCGCTTCCTGTCCCCGTGCGACGATCCTGTCCCCCAACTGCAGTCCGTCAATCTCCTCCAGAGGCATGGAAAGCACCCGGCCGTCGCGGAAGCCGATCACCTGCATCCGAATCCGCCTCCCGCTGGAGGTGACCACGTCGCAGAAGTCGCCAATCGCCGCCGCCGGACCCGCCGATTCCACCAGCAGGCCTACCAGCGCCGTCACCGTGCCTGTCCAGCGCACCGGCATTGCTTGCTCCACGGCAGCCAGATAAGGGGAGATATCCACCGCGCTCAATGTTCTTTCCTCCGTTCCAGCAAGTCGGCAAAGCCGCGCTCAATTTCCTCCAGTTGCGTTTCCGCGGAGGCGTCCAGTTGCCCACGGTCGCAGTCGAGCAGCAATGCCCCCCGTTCCAGCGACGGGTCGGGAATCACCTCAATCCTCTGTGGACTTCCGATGCGCCCCAGATAGGCGGCAACCGTTTCCCGGTCTTCCGGCCGCACCCGTATCCGGCTCGTTTCTCTCATATCCAGGCGCTCGAAAGCCGTGCGCAGCAGCCCGCAAATCGCCTCCGGGTCCACGCTCAACTCGCGCCGCAGAACACGCCGCGCCATCGCCGTCGCCAGCCGGATCACGTCCTGCTCGGCCTCGCGCCGGATGCGTGAACGCAGCGAGCCGAGCGCCGCCACCGACCGCGTCGCGCTTTCCATCGCCGCCTGCCATTTGGCCGTCGCCGCTGCCTCCCCTTCCTCCCGGCCCTTCTGCTGGGCCCTTCGCTCCCGCTCCGGAATGGATTGCTCCACCGTGCGCAGGCTCTTTTCCAGCCGCAGGTAATCCTCAAGCGGCGGCCCCGGAGGAGGGGCGGGTGGCGCCGGCGCCGGCTCTGCCTGCTGCGCCGTGGCGCCCGCCGCCTCGTACAGGTGCGTCTCGGCCTCCCCCTCTCCATTCGAAATGAGATTCCAATTGACGGGTGCTGCCTGGCTCGCCTCTCCCCGCCGCAGGATCCTAGACGACATACTGGTCTCCGCCCGCGCCCTTCGTGTTGATCACTCCTTCGTTCTCCAACTGCCGCACGATCGAAATAATCTGCTGCTGGGCCGCTTCCACCTCTTTGATCTTGATCGGTCCCAGCGAATCCATGTCCTCCTTCATCATTTCCGCGCCGCGGGCGCTCATACACCCCAGGAAGTGCTGCTTCAGTTTCTCGCTGGTCCCCTTCAGCGCCACCGTCAGCAACTTGCGGTCGATCCGTCCCAGGATCTCCTTGATGGCGTTCTGATCCAGCATCAGCAGGTCTTCGAACACGAACATCAGGTGGCGGATGGTTTCCACCAGGTTCGGGTCCTCGTGCTCAATCGCCTCCAGTATCTCCTTGCTCGTCGCCACATCCAGCCGGTTGAAGATCTCCGACACGGCGCGGACGCCGCCATACGATTCGCGGCTGAGTTCACCCAACGCTTTCAACTTCTGGCCGATAATACTGGCAATCTTGGAGATAATCTCCGGAGAAATCTGGTCCAAGTGGGCCATGCGTAGGGCCACATCCGCCCGCATCTCCGGGGGCAGCGAGTTCAACAACCCCGCCGCCTGGGAGTGATTGAGGTGCGAAAGCACCAGTGCGATCGTTTGCGGATGCTCGCTGTGAATGAATTTCGCCAACTGCTGCGGGTCCGCTTTCTGCAAAGCGTCAAAGTTCGCCCCCTCATTCCCCAACGCCTTCATCAGCCGGTCGAGGAGCTTTTTGGCGTGCTCGGGTCCGAACGCGTTCACCAGCACCTTGCGGGCATACTCGATGCCCCCTTTGTGCACATAGTCGCTCGCCAGCGACATCTGGTAGAACTCCTCCAGAATCGACTCCGATTCCTCGCTGGTTACGTTTCCGATTTTCGCCACCTCACGGCTGATAAGATGGACCTCCTCCTCCTCCAGTTCCTTGAAGATCTCCGCCGTGATGTGGTCGCCCAGCATCACCGAGAGAATGGCCGCTTTCCGCGGGCCGGGGATGGGAAGCGCCTTTTCCGGCGCCGGTGCGGCTGGCATGACTTAGTTACGCTCCTTTTCCGCAATCCAACTACGGATGAGGTGGGCCGCGGCAACAGGATTCTTCTGTGCCTGTTCGGTGATGTGTTTGATCAGAATCTCGGACTTCTTGGTGGCCAGTTCCGGGCCCCGTAGCGAGGCAAGCAGTTCGCGTTCCTGCTGTGCAATGAGCAACTGCCGTTCCTCCTCGGAAATATCCGGGGCGTGAGGCGCGCCATGCGCCGCCGCGCTTCCGCCGTGTTGAGCGGGCAGCTTCGTGTTTGCCGGCGGAAGTTCCGCGTTCGCCGCCTCCGCTTCCGCCTTGGCCTTGAGGATCAGCGCCTTCTTCGCCTTCCGTTTGCGCATCACGAAGAACAGTAGCCCGCCGCAAAGCAGCAGCCCGACGCCGGCGGCAACACCAATCAGAATCATAGGATTGACTTTGATACCCTTATCGGCCAGCCACTTCGTCAATCCATCCAGCGGCGATGGGTTTTGCGTGGCGCCAGGTTTTCCTGGAGCAGCCTTTGGAGCCGCCGGATCAGGCGGCGGTAGCGCCTTGCGCAGCGTGCTCTCGAACGGCAGGCTTTCCACCACGATCTGGTCCCCCCGCTGTTGGTTGAACCCGATCGCTCCGGCGATCAGTTCCCGCACCTTCTTCATCGTGTCTTCCGGCGGCGGCTCCAGAATGCGCTTCGCCTTGGCGCCCGTGCCCTCCCACCGCACGTTCTGATCGAGCACCGTCGACACCGTGAGCCTGCGGATTCCACCCTGCGGCAATGTCGTACGGCGCACCGTGCGGCTCGACTGATAGGTGATGTTCTCCGTGCGCCGGACCATTCCTTGATCTTTGCCCCCAGGGCGCGATGTCGGACGCGGCAGGCTGGAGGCCGCTCCCGGCACCCCGCTCGGCGCGGCGGGCGTGTTCATCTCCTCTGTCTTCTGTTGCGTCACCATCACGCTGCGATTGGGATCCCACGCCTCCTCGCTCTGCTCCCCACTCGAAAAATCCACCTCCACCGAAACCCCTGTCTGGAAATGTTCCGGCCCCAGAATCGGCGAAAGCGTCGCCACCACCTTGGCCTGCATCTCCCGTTCGATCTTCTGCCGGTATTCGAGCCGCAGGTCTTTCTTCTCCTCCTCATCCGGGGTGCTTTGCGGCTTGTTCAACATGTTGCCCTGCATGTCCACCACCGTCACCTGCTCCGGCGCCAGCCCTTCCACCGCGCTCGCCACCAGGTGTTCGATCGCCAGCACATTGCGCGGCGCCAGCCGCGCTTCCGGCTTTAGCTTCAGCAGCACACTCGCCTTGGCCGGCTGCCGCTGTTCCACAAACACGCTCTGCTTGGGAAAGGTGAGATGCACGCGCGCCTCCGCCACTTCGCTCAGTGACATCATCGAGCGTTCCAGTTCGCCTTCCAGCGCGCGGCGGAAATTCACCTGCTCGGCAAAGTCCGTCGCTCCGAAGTTCGTTTTGTCGAACAGCTCAAACCCGATTCGCCCCGACTTCGGCAGCCCGGCCCCCGCAATCAGCAGCCGCGTCTCGGCCAGCCGCGCCGAGCGCACCAGCACCGCCCCGTCGCCTTCGCCCAGGCGGTATTCCACGTTCGCTTCCTTCAGCTTCGTCACTACGCGGTTGGCGTCTTCTGCGGCCAGCCCCGTAAAAAGCGGGCGGAAGTCTTTCTCCCGGTTCTGATAAAGGAATCCATACAGTCCGGCGAGAACCCCCACGGCGGCGAGGGCAATGAGAATCTGTTGTTTCCGGGTGAGGCTCGCGCTGAGCCGTTTCAATTGGTCCCACATAGCAGTTCACTGGTGTCCGCACACAGTGCGGATCACATCTGCATTCGCATAATCTCCTGATAAGCCTGGACAAACTTGTTTCTTACCTGCAGGAAGTAGTCAAACGACAAATCCGCCCGCTGCGTGGCCAGCACTACTTCATGCAACTCCTGCTCCTCCCCTCGCAAAAGACTCCCGATTTTCTGTTGGCCATCCTGGTGCGCCTGCTCCACGCGCGCCACGGCCTGTTCAAAAAGGTTGCCGAAAGAGGCCTCGGCCTTCTTCCCCGCCTCCGGAGATAGACTCACCGTATCGAGCGGCTCCACCGGATTGGGAAAGCGAATCGAAGATAAAGGGTCCATGGCCATGGTGGTTCTCCTCAGCGCATCAGGTCAATCGAGCGCTGCAGCATGTCTTTGATCGCCGTCATCGCCGAAACGTTGGCTTGATAGCCTCGCGTGGCGCTCATCAAATCGGCCATATCCTCGGCCGGCTGAATCCGGGGATAAGCCACATACCCGTCCGCCCGCGCATCCGGATGCCCCGGTTGATAGCGCAGCTCCGGTTCCCGCTCATCCACCGTCACTTCCGAAACGGCCACCCCCATCGAAGGAGCAGCCAGTTGCTGTTCAAACACAGCGGAAAACGGCGAGCCCTGCGATTGGCTTTCAAACACGGCATCGCGGCGCCGGTATGGCCCGCCTTCCACGGTGCGCGTGGTTTCGGCATTGGCCAGATTTTCCACCAGCAACTCGGCGCGCTGGCGTTGTGCCGCCATGCCCGATGCCGGTATCGAGAGTAGGTGAAACAGGCTCATCCGCTCTTGCCCTCCTGTATGGCATTGCGCATGCGCCGCAACTCGCCCCGAGCCATGAGGGAAGCCATCTGGAAGCGGATTCCGTTCTCGGCCAGCAGCCGCGCCTCGCGGTCGATGCTGACATTGTTGCCGTCGTTCTTCGAGGGCAGCTCCGGCTCAATCACTTGCGGTAAAGCGCCGTCGATGCGGCTCAAAAATTCGAACTGGAAATCGACATCCTTAGTCTTGTAGCCCGGCGTGTCGACATTGGCGATGTTCGACGCCACCAGCTTCTGGCGCGTGCTGAGCAGCGTCATGTACTGCTCCAGCTTGCCGGCGATACGCTCGATCATGCCCCCACCATTGCACGTCCATCGCCACCCGCGCGAAACTCCGGAAAAAGCCCGCTTTCACCCGCACAAAGCGTTATAAATCTGTCACTTCGGCAAGAAATCGCCGCCCCGCTAAAGCTCCTTGCCCGGATACAACGCCGGATACGCCGTTTCCATTTCCTGTGCCGTTTCGAGCGCCGTCCCGATTTGAATCAACGGCCCCTGCCCGATCCCCGGGCAGTACCCCCCTGTCTTTCGCCATTCCCCGCGGTCGGAAACCAGCTCCGGCCAGAACGGAAACAGACGGCACTGCACCGGCTTCACCGGGTGAATGGAACACCCCCCCTGACGCAGGAAGTGGCACTGCGCGTCCTTCGGCTTGCGCAGCCGCAGCCGGTGCCGTGTCCGCACCACATACCGCTGCTCGAACTCCTCCTTGCTCAGCGCAAGGAAGCTCGCCGCCCGCTCCACATCCGATTCCGTCACATACACCCACCCCTTCTGCTCGCAACAGGCCGTGCAGCCCGGAATGCAGGTGAATTGAAGGACGCCCGTATCCATAGCGACTATCTTCGCAGGGTTCTATCAGCCCGCGCGAGGCGGTGCTGTAGACTGAAGGCAGGATGAGTGCCCCCCGGCCAGCCGTTCGCAGCCGCAAGCGGCCGCCGCACTGGCGGCAGGCGAATTTCCCCAAACGGGGCATCCGCGACCTTTCCCTCATGCCCAGCCGCCCCATCCGGCAGCGCGCCCGCGACGTCTGGGACCGCGTGCGAGTCGTTGTCCGCTCGCCCGCCCTTTGGGCCGTGATCGCCGTGTGGCTCGCCGCCTGGCATCGCTTGTGGCTCCAAGGCCTGCTCGCCGCCGCCGTGAGCGTCATCTTCCTCATCTTCCGCCCTCAAATCCGCGAACTCGAAATGCGCCTCGAGTACGACTTCGGCACCGACTCGGCCGAGTTCCTCAGCACCATGTCCGGCCTCACCGGAGTCCCCCTGGTCGGCGGCAATCGTATCCGCATCCTCAACAACGGCCGCGAATTCTATCCCGAAATGCTCAAAGCCGTCGCCGCCGCGCAGTACTCCGTCACCATGGAAATGTACATCTTCACCGCCGAAAGCGTCGGCTGGCAGTTCGTCGAAGCGCTGGCCGAACGCGCCCGCGCCAAAATCCCCGTGAAACTGCTCGTCGACGCCGTCGGCGGCGCCGCCATGAGCGCCTCGCAAATCCAGGTCCTCACCGAGGCCGGATGCCAGTTTCGCTGGTTCCACCCCATCCGCTGGTACAACCTCCATCGCGTCAACAATCGCAACCACCGCAAATCCCTCATCATCGACGGCCGCGTCGCCTTTACCGGCGGGGCCGGCTTTCAGGATCACTGGCTCGGCGCCGCCCGCGACCCCGCCGAGTGGCGCGATATTCAGATCCGCATCGACGGGCCCGCCGTCGTCCCCCTTCAAACCGGCTTCGCCACCAATTGGCTCGAAACCACCGGCGAGGCCCTCACCGGCCCCCGCTACTTCCCCGTCCCCGAGCCCGCCGGAGACGTCGAAGTGCAAACCGTCATGAGTTCCCCCAAGGGCGATTTATACACCGCTTCCATCCTCTATTCCCTCGGCATCCTCTGCGCACGGCAAAGCATCCTCATCGCCAATCCTTACTTCGTTCCCGGCCCGCGCACCATCGAGCTGCTCGAAGACGCCGTCGAGCGCGGTGTCCGCGTCATGGTCATGCTCGCCGGCGAAAGCTCCGACACCTGGCTCGCCAAAGCCAACAGCATGCGCCTGTACGGAAAAATCCTCGAGGCCGGTGTCGAACTGTATGAATACATGCCCACCATGCTCCATCAGAAGACGATGCTCGTCGACGATCTGTGGGCCACCATCGGCACCGCCAACTTCGATCACCGCTCCTTCCGCCTCAACGAAGAGACCATCGTCTGCCTCTACGATCCCGAAATCGTCGATCAGCTCCGGGAAACCTTCGATGCCGATTTGCAGCATTGCCGCAAAGTGGATCTGGCGCAATGGAAGAAGCGCGGCCTCGGCCGCCGTGCCGGCGAGTGGATTGCCGCCCTCCTGCAGGACCAGGTATGAGGACCGTCCGCATCGCCACCTACAACGTCCACAAATGCCAGGGCATGGATGGCCGTGTCCGCCCCGACCGCATTGCCCGCGTGCTCGAAGAAATCAATGCCGACGTCATCGGCCTGCAGGAAGTGCTCAGCATTGCCGGCCACCGCCCGGAAGCCGATCAGGCCGCCTTCCTCGCCGATGCCCTCGGAATGCATTACATCCACGCCGAGGCCCGTAAACTCCACGGCGGCATCTACGGCAACGTCCTGCTCTCCCGCTTCCCCGTCGATTCGCACAACAACCTCGACATTACCCACCAGGGCAGGGAAGAACGCTGTGTCCTGCGCGCCGACATCCCCATCGGAGCCTACCGGCTCCATTTCTTCAACCTGCATCTCGGCACCGGCTACTTTGAGCGCCGCTTTCAAGCCCGCGCCCTGATGGAGCACCATGTCCTCCGCGCTCCCGACTTAACCGGACACCGCGTCGTGATGGGCGATCTCAATGAATGGACGCGAGGCCTCGTCACTCGCACCCTCAGCGAAGAATTCCGCCGCGTCGACCTCGAAGTGCCCATCTTCCGCCGCCGCACCTATCCCGCGCTATTTCCGCTCCTGCATCTCGACTACATCTATCTCGAAAACAGCCTCCAGGCCCGCGACGCCTTCTTCCACACCAGCCGCATGGCCCTCATGGCCTCCGATCATCTTCCGCTCGTGGCTGATGTAGCGCTGTAGCTATCAGCTTTTGAGGAACGCGCGCAAAACGGAGCCCGCCCGCGCCTTGGTGCAGCCGCGTGTTCCTTCGGTGAGGAAGTTCCCATGGTCCGCTGCCAGCCGCCCAATTGCATGAAGTTGTGGGGCAGGCTTCAGCCTGCCATGGGCTAATTATGCACCGGCTCAAAGTACCCCTGCGCCAGTTCCGGCTTCGCCTCCAGCGCCTGTTTCCAGTACCCCCGAGCCTCTTCCTGCTGCCCCTTCGCCTTCAACGCGTGGCCCAGATTGAGCAGCGCCTCGGCGAAGTTCGGCCGTTCGGCCAGCGCCTCTTTGTACAGCCGGATGGCGTCTTCCACCTGTCCCGATTTCTGCAGCAGCAACCCCGTGTTATAGAACAGCTCCGGACTCCGCTCCCCCAGGTCGATCAACCGCGCCTGGTAATCCAACGCCTGTTCGTAGTCGCTGCGCTCAATGGCCAAAGCTGCCAGCCCGCGCAGCGCATCCACCGAGTCCGATTGCGATTCAAGCGCCTGTTCGTAGGTCCGCCGCGCCGAATCCCGGTCCCCGATCTTCCAATACGAAAGACCCAGATTCACCAGAGCCTCCGGCCAGCTATTGCGTTTGCGCAGGCAGGCGTCGAACGCCTCCGCGCCGCCGTGGTGGTCCCCACGCGTCAGCCGCAAATAACCCAATCGGAACCAGGCGTCTTCCCAATCGGCGTTCTTCACCAGCAGCCGCGTGTAGAGTTTCTCCGCCTCGTCCTTCTGTCCCTGCTGTTCCAGCACCGAACCGAGGTTGTACAAAATCTCCGGGATGTCCGGCGCCAGTTGCAGCGCCCGCTCGTACGCCTCCCTCGCGCCCTTCAAATCCCCTAATTCCTGCCGCACAATCCCCAGATTCACAAATCCCTGCTTGGCGTCCGGACGCACCCTCACTGCTTCGCCATAGGCCTGCGCCGCCTGCTCGTGGCGCCCTAACTTCTGATACGCCACCCCCAGATTGAACCAGCGCTCAAAGTGATTGGGCGTGAACTCCACCAGCTTGGCGCAACACCGCGACGCCGCCTCGAAGTCATTACTGGAAAACGCGCAAGTGGCCAAACCTTCCAGTGCCGCTTGAGAAAATGGCCGGATCGTGAGCAGCCGCTCCGAGTAATCCCGGATCATCTTCTCATCCTTCCGCGCCATACCGATCGTAATCAGGTTCACCAGCGATTCTTCCGAGTTCGGATTCTTTTCGAGAATCGCGCGGTAAATCTCCGCCGACTCATCGAACCGCCACAGATACTGCAGCGCCACCGCCTTGCCGAAACGCGCCGTCTCATGCTCCGGATCCCGCGCCAGGCAGCGTTCAAAGGCTTCCAGCGCCTGCTCCGCCTTCTCGCTATGCAGCCGGCAGATCCCTAGCCCCAGCCACGCCTCCAGCCGTTGCGGATCGGCATCCAGCGCCTTTTCAAATTGCTGCGCCGCGTCTTCCCACCGCCCCAGCTTCTCCAGGCACACAGCCAGGTTGAAGTTGCCGTTGGGGTGGCGCGCATCAAGGGCCAGCAGCCGAGAGTAGCTCTGCGCCGCGTCGTCATACAGCTCCAGCTCGTACTGCAAGTGGCCGCGCGCCGAGTGCACTTCGGTCGAATCCGCCCCGCTGTTCACCGCGTTGTCCAGTTCCCTCAGCGCCTCTTTGGGCTTGCCCTCCAGGTGCATCGAAACCGCTTTGGCGAGGGCCTTGGCATGGATATTGGACAGGGAGTTCGTTTCTCCGAGCCCGTCCGCCACCGGGCCGATATCCTTGTCAGTTCGCTTTTTCGGGTTCATCACTTCTGACTTCCTTCCTTTGCGGGCAGGTTATACGGCGCCAGGAAGGCGCACAGCCGGCCGAGAAAATCGTACTGGTGCGACAATTCGACCCAGCGCAGACTTGCTTGCTCACCACGTACACTGAAAAATCCAATGCCGCCCGACTTCAGCCGGTCGTCACTCCAATGATCGACAACTTGACCCTGTACCGATAGGGTGAAGCCATTACCTCTTACATCCATCAGTACCCGGTAAGAGGTGTCCGCCTGCACCTGCATCGGGAGGGGGCGCCGCGCCAGCGAAACCGTCTTGCCGTTGATCACCGCATAATGCTCCACCACCGCGGCCGGCAACGGCCCGCCCTTGGTCAACACAATGCGGTGCGCGTAGTAATTCTTCCGGTCGGATGCTCGATACACCCAGCCCATACTCTTCTTTTCGATCCGGGCGAGAAATTCCATACGGTAATCGGTGAGCTGCAGCGAAGGCTTGTAGAGGATCAGCGGTCCCGTATGCAGAAATCCAGCGGCATCATACGACCACTGCTTCGACCAGTCCCCTTCGCCTTCCCAATCCCCCAACCCGGCCCGGAAGTCATCGCTCAGATTCACCGCCGCCCGCTTCATGATCGTCTGCTGGATGTTGCCCAGGAATCCCTCGTCCCCCTGTGCCGCACCCGTCGAGGCCGGCGCCGTCACCGCCGCCGTCGCCGCCGGCACGGGCTTTGCCGCTGCGGGTTGCTTTTCCGCCACCACCGGCTGCGGCTTCTCGATCGGTTTCACCGGCTCCGGCTCGGCCACCGGCTCATGCTGGATTTCCACCGGCTCGGCCTTCGGCAGTGAGGCAATATCCGGTCGCTGGTCGTTGTTCGTCAACAGGTACAGCGACAAAAGCAGGATCGCGGGCACCGACATCACCAGCCATTTCGAATCGCCCCGCGAAAACGATGGAATGCGCAGCCGCGAAAAGATCGACCGGTTCTCCTCAGCCAGCAGCAGCGCGCTCATCGCCTTCACCGCTTCGCGCATGGCGCTGTCCTCAATCACCGAGTTCCTTGAATTCGGATACAGGAACTCCGCCTCCGGCCAAACCGGCGACAGATCCTGAATCGCCACCGTATCCTGCGGATACGGAATACCCGGCCCCGACGCCACCGGAACCACCTTGCGCGCAAATACCGGAACATATTCGCGGCGCAACACCGACCCCGGGTAGGTGGCCTTGAACTCCGGCGGAGTAATAGCGAATTCCAGACTCCCGCCGCGATGTGCATTCGTGCTCGCGGCGGCGGCTTCCACCACAATCGGAGTCATCGCCAGCCTTGGATCGGCGCGCAGGGCGCTTGGCGTGGCCCCGATCGTGATCTGCGGCAAGCTCACTGCTTCCGCCTTGGCCGCGAACGGCTGGTAGCCAGACTGGCGCGTTCCTTCATGAGCCCGCACCGCCGGCGGCGACAGCCGGTCCAGCTCCGACATCAAACACAGCGCCGGTTCCGGCATCCACACCCACAGCCCAGGCTTCGCCACGGGCGCTTCCATCGCCTCACCCGACACTTCCCCGGCAATGCGGATCGGGGCGTCCTGCGCGGAATCGCCCGCCAGAAACAGCGAAATATCGTCCAGCCGCGGCGCCATGCCCAGCATCCCGATCGGCGGCTGGACTACTTCCCTCGCCGGAAGGTGGCGCGGCTGTTTGAGGTCCGCCTCGCGCGGTGGAAAGGCCGGCAAGCCTTTCCCTTTGAGATCATTGAGCGCTTCCACGCGGAACCGGATCGGCACCTGGCCCGGCTTCCAGCGCGCCCCGTTCACACCCGGATGCGGCGTCACCGATATGTTCTTCCCGCCCAGATCCGACGCCGTGGAGGAAAGATCCCCCAGCCGCGGCAGGGGGAAGAACAGCTCGCGCGGGCGCACCTTCCTCCCGCTCCGCTTCCCGATCCGTGCCTCCGGCCGCCTTAACGCCAGCAGCACGCCCGGAAGGTCCATCGGCGCGTCCGGGTGCGTCTCGTGGTGCGCGATCGCGCTCTCCACCACATGCAGTTGCTGATTCAAACCCGACAGCACGGGCTTCGTCCCAAACTGTGCCGCCGCCGCCGGATAGCTCTCCATCACCGTCTCCAGCGTGTGTAGCTGTACGGCTACGTCGCTCGCCGCGGGCATCACGATGATCCGCCCGTCCCCAAACACCGGAAGCTGCGGCGCATGCTCCTCAGCGAGCGGACCGAAAGCGGTCAGCAAGGTGGCGCGGGCGCCTCCCTTTGAAGGCTCCAGCCGCGCCACGCGTTCGGCTACGCCTGCCAGCCGCGTCGCTGGTTGCCCCTCCTGGCGCTTCGGCCGGCAAGCTGCAATGCATGCCGCCTCAGGAGCCACTTCCAATCGAATCGCCGCCGGCGCAATCACCTTTTCTTCCGGCTGCGCCAAAGGCATCCTCTTCGCCCGCGCCGGCCAGGCTTCGAATCGCACACAGCCTTCCGGCAGAAATCGAACCGGCTCGCATGGGATCGGATCCGCCTCCGGCTTATACACCGAACTCCACGCCGTCGCCCGGATCGCCCAGTCCACGAATACCGGCTCGTCCTTCGGCTCCACTACCGGCTTCTCTGCTTCCTGCTTGCCTTTGCGCTTCGGCTTGGCGGAGTCGCTCAGGCGCGCCAGCGCCAGCTGCTCCTGCTCCCGATGATAGGCGTGGCGGTGCGCGTCCGTGCAGAACTCACTGTCCGTGAGTTTGCGGAGCAAAGCCAACCGTTTGCCGCAATAAAGGCATTTCATGCCGGAAATAGTTCCTGACTCATTCTCATACTAGGAGTGGAGGGAGGATAAAGCTAGGCGGGAAAGCCCTTAGGGATTTGTGGATTATCCTCCCGGTTAGAGCAGGATGCTTAGGGTGGAGTCTAGGGCTATATCTAAGGTGTCAGCCGGGGCGAGCCGCAGCCCGTCCCGGCCTTTGTTTCCCAATCGTTACTCGCTCGGGGATACGTAACGCACTTGCGACAACTTGCTGATCAACGGCAGCTTCCCGTTCGTCGTCCGTACCAGCATGTAACCCTCCGTTGTGTTCTGCTTGACGATTTCCACGCCCAGCGCCAGCAGCACCTTGGCCGCCGCGTTGAAGTCGCCGGCCACGTACACTTTCACTTTGGCTACCGCGCCGGGCTGCATCGCGAACGCCGAAACCAACGTCGGATGCAGCTTCGACAACGCGTCCTTTTCCTTCGCTTCCGGCTCCCGCGCGTCCCGGCTGCGGTCCTCCATCATAATGCGCGGTGAGGCCGGCGGAGGGGCCATGCCGCCAATAACGCCTCCCACAATACCGGGTGTGGCCGCCATCTGTGACTTCGCCATCGTCTGCGCCATGACCGGCATGTTCGCCGCCCGGCGCTCTCCGAATACTCCCTGGTAGCTCACGCCCTCCGGCATCTCCACCGGAACTTCGATCCGCCTCGGCGCTCCGCCGCCTTCGCTCACCATTCTCTCCTCCACCGCGACGAACGCCGTGAATTGCGTCATCAGCTTGAAGTCGAGCCCCAGCTTCGTAATCTCATTGCGCAGCTCATGCGACACCGTGCCCCGTTGCACACCGGCATAGTCCAAGCTGGTCAGATCCTCGATCTTCGTCCGCGCCCAGAGCGACGCCAGCACATCATTGGCCGGCTGCGCCGCGGGCAGATCCAGTTGGATCGTGCGGCTGATCTCCCGTCCCGCGCTCTTTGCGTAGATCTTCACCATTCCCTTTGCCGCGGCGCTAAACCGCCCGTGGATCACCATCGGTTTCGCCGCGAACAGATCGGGCACGCGCTTCGGATACACGTCGTTCACCGGCAGCCCGTTCCATTCCACGCGGATGTCCGTCAACAGCGGATCGCGCATCCGTTCATAGAAGCGCTTCGCCGCGGCCGAACCATCGGCATTCAATGTGACGTATTCCACTTCGCCCCGTCCATGCTCCGCCATCTTGTCCAGCAGGAAGCGATTCACTGAGCTGCCAATTCCAAAGCTGAACACCCGCGCGTTCGAATACTTCTTCACTTCTGCGATGATCTCCATATCGTTGCCGACGTAGCCGTCCGTGAGGAACGCCACTACCCGCAGGTGCTCCTGGCTGCGCGTCGGCTCCAGCGCGGCGCGGATGGCTTTCATCATTTCCGTGCCCCCGCCTCCGCGCCGGCCTTCGACGAACTGCCGCGCCCGCTCGACATTCTCTGCGTTGGCCGCAACCGGCTGCGGAAAGAGGATGTGCGTGTCCCCGGCGAAGGTAATGATGTTGAAGGTGTCGCGCGGGTGCATGGAAGCCAGCGCCATGCGCATCACTTCCTTCGATTTCTCGATGGGGAAGCCAGACATCGATCCCGACGTATCCAGCACGAAGATCAGTTCGCGGGGCGTGATTTCCGCCGGGGCCACGCGGTCCGGCGGCTGCAGGATCAGCGAGAAGAACCCGCCCTTGCCGCCTCGATGCGTCAACACCGCGTCTTCAATCTTCCGCCCGGCGACGTCATACTGCAGCACGAAATCCTTGTTCGGAATCGTGGCGAGGTTCTTCAGTTTCACCGTCGCTCGCCGCGCATCGGGGCGTTCCGTGGCGACATCGTGCGACGTGCAACGCAGAATGTCGATCGGCACCCCGGCGTCCAGCGCCACTTCCACCGTGATGTCGTGCCCGGCCCGCGTCCCTTCAGGGGTCACCTGCGGGCTGATGCGCGAGCCGTCCGGTACGCGGCTCGTATCGGGGGCCCAACCGCCGCCCGACCTTCCCGTCGCTTTCCCCGGAATGTAGCGCGGCCCCACCACCATCGGGAACACGAACTCATAGCTGCCCGCCTCGTAGCGAAGCGTCTCCACATAGCTGATGGTGATCTTCACTTTCTCCCCTGGCCGGATGTTGGCCACCGATTGCGTGAAGATGTTCGGCCGCTCCTGTTCGAGCAGGCTTGCCGTGCGCCCGGCATGCCGTGCGGCATCATAGATGGCCTTGGCCTCCTCGCGCGGCTTGATCTTGCCCTTCACCACCCGGTCCCCCACCAGCATCGTCATGTCGTCTACTGCTGCGTTCTGCGGCAGTGGAAAAGTGTACACGGCTTCAATCCGCTCGTTCAGCGGATTCTCGAAGTGTTGCGTTACCGTGACGCGGGAAAGAAAGCCGGAAATGCTGGCTTTCACCTCGGTCCGTTTCAAAGGGCAGTGGGCGTTGGGGTGGCCCTCGCGGTCGATCACCCGCAGCGATCCGGCGTCGTCAGCCACAGGGCCGCTGCCATGGGGAGCCGCCGCCGCAATCAGCGTGGCCAGGAAGGGAAGCAAGAGTTTCATTCGGTATGTCTCCTCTGCTGGGGGTATTCCCGGAGCCGGAAATTCCTTTCACTGGGCACACCGGATTTCTGACAAAATCTTGGGTGATGCAACGACGGACCTTCTGCGGCGCCTTGGCCGGTGCCGCTCTCGCAGCGGCTGAACCACGGCCGAACGTGGTGTTTGTCATCGCCGACGACCTGCGCCACGATGCTCTCGGCGCCACCGGCAGCAAGGTGGCCCGTACCCCGCACCTCGACCGCCTGGCCGCCGAAGGCGCCATCTTCAAAAACTTCTTCTGCGCCACCCCGCTCTGTTCCCCCAGCCGCGCCAGCTTCCTCACCGGCCTCTATGCGCACACCCACCGCGTCATCAACAACGACAAGATCGGATTGACCGAGATCTCGCACACCCTCATGACCTGGCCCCGCCTGCTCCGCGAATCCGGCTACGAAACGGCGTTCGTCGGCAAATGGCATATGGGCCTTGATGATTCCCGCCGCCCCGGCTGGGATCACTGGGTCAGCTTCAAAGGGCAGGGAATCTACATTGACCCCGTCATCAATTACAACGGCGAATCGCGCCAGTTGCGCGGCTACATGACCGATTACCTCAACACCGAGGCCGTGCGCTACGTGAAGCAAAAACATTCCCGGCCCTTCGTGTTGTATGTGGCCCACAAGGCCGTGCACATCCCCTACCTGCCCGCGCCGCGCCACGAAAAGCTCTTCGCCGACCTGCCCCCCTTCGAATTACCCAAGCCGCCGGCCGGCGACCTGGAAGGCAAACCCATGCTCACCCGCAAGGTGGCCGAGAAAGTGGACGTCCTCCGCATCGAAGGCGCCACCCCTGAGCCTGCCGAATCGCGCCGCGGCCGTGGCCGCACGCCCGACGCTGTTTATAAGGATCAACTGCGCTGCCTCGCCGCCGTCGATGATGGCATCGGCATGTTGCGCCAGGCGCTCGCCGACACCGGCCAATTGGAGAACACAGTATTCATCTTCACCGGCGACAACGGCTATCTCATGGGCGAACACGGCCTGTTCGATAACAAGCGGCTGGCCTATGAGCCCTCTATCCGGCTGCCGTTCCTGGTGCGCTATCCGAAACTCGTCAGGCCCGGCTCCGTGCGTGAACAGATGACGCTGAACATCGACATCTTCCCCACCATGCTCGAACTGGCCGGGGTGAAGTGGCCCGACAAAGTGCATGGCCGGTCGTTCGTCCCGGTGCTGAAAGACCCCGCCGCGCCAGGGCGCGATTCGTTTCTCTGTGAGTATTTCCTCGAAAAGGTGGGCGTGCGGTTTCCCGACTGGCAGGGCGTGCGCACCCGGACTTGGAAGTACATCCATTACCCAACGCTTGAAGGCATGGATGAGCTCTACGATCTGGCCCACGACCCTGAGGAACTGCGCAACCGCATCGGCGATCCCGCAAACGCGCCTGTGCTCGAAGAATTGCGGCAGCTACTGCGCAAGCATTTGAAGGAAAGCTCGTAGCGGTTCGCGCAGTGTGGCCGCGTCCATGTAGCGCAGCACCTGCACCTGCGGGCAGCCTGCGATCATCGCCGAAAGCACGCGCCCGCAATCCTCGCGGAACAGGCAGAGCACAGGCTTGCCCGCATCCACCGCGCGTCCGATTTCGTAGCCCACCCCGAGGCTCGGTGTCGTCACTTCCGCCACGATGGCGTCTGCCGCGCCAAGCCACGCCATGTCGCGGTCGTGGATAAATCGGTCATTCGGACTGTCTTCTCCCTTATCCGAAAGCGCGGCCTCGGCCACGTGTTCGGTCAGCACCTCGCCATACTCGCCCAGCAGCTTCACGATCGTCTCATAACGGGCCTGATCCTCCCGCCCACCCCGGATCGAGCCCGCGAAATAGATCTTCAATTTTCCGTACCCTTGATCAGAATCTCGATGATGGTGGGCTGCGCCGGCGCTGCCGCATCTTTCGACTTCGCCAGTTCGTCCTTCATTTCGCGAGCCGGCGATCCGGCCCGGAAGCCGCCGATGACCCCGGTGGCGCCTGGAGCCATCGGAATCTGCCGCGCAAACTCGAGCCGGTAGGGCTGCGAACTCGGCAGCAGGAAACCCGAGGCCGGCAGCAGCAGTGTCTGCCCTTCGCGCACCGGAGTGAGGCTCACGATCGCCTTCGCTTCGCCCCGCCGCGTGAGGGCGACAAAGCCGTCCTGGCTGGCCGTAACCCGGATGCGCACCGCGTCCGAATCGCGGAACGTCGTGGCAGGCGCATAATTCCCCTGTTCGTCGCGCTTGAGCAGCGTGTATTGCACCGGCGGTGCGGCGATGCGCATGGGGGCCGCTTTTGGCGCAGGCGGAGGCGCGGCCGGCGCCTCAGCGGCAGCAGTCACCGCCGGCGGTGCGATGATCCCTCCAATCACCCCGCCCACCGGTTGCTGCGAATCCTGCCGCTGCACCTGAACCTGTTGATCGAACACCGGGGCCGCCTGCTGCTGTTCCCGTATGGCCTGGATCTGCCGCGGCGCCTGCTGTTGGATCGCCTGATTCCGCGCCATCTCTTTCTCCGCTGGCGCTTCTTCGCGCTTGTCCCGTTCAACAGTGGCTGGCCGTTTCGATTCCACTTCCGGCTGGCGCGCGCGCACGGCTTTGCGAGCCTCCGGCGCCGCAGCCGCTGGTGGCGGCGTGATCGCCACCGGAGCGGATTCGTTCTGCTTCGCCATCTGCATCTGCGCGACCGGTTGCGTCAATCGCGTCGCAAAGAAACCAACGACAAGCGCCGTGGTCGCGACCGCCCCCGCCGCGCCCCACCCCATCGGCGTGCCCATCCACTTGCGGAATCGGCCTAATAGGCTCTCCTTGGGCCGCAACGCGTCGATCAACTCCCGCTTCGCCCCCGGCTGCTCCAACATCTCCCGCAACGCCTCTTCATCCATCAGCGCATCAAAAAGCTGCTGATCCTGAAGCGCAGCCGCAAACAATTCCTCCCGTTCCTGTTCCGGCAGATTTCCCATGGCGTGGCCGCCCAACAGGTGTTGGGGCCGTTCGTTGCGCGGATCCTGGTTCGGACCGTTCATTTGCCCGCCTCCCATTTGCCGCCCATGGCTTCCATCAGTTGCTTCCGGCACCGCAGATCCCACGTGTAGATCGTGTTGATCGACGGCGCTCCAAACAAACGCTGGATCTCGGCGAAGGATTTGCCTTCCAGCTTGTAGCGCATCAGGTCGCGGCAGCGCTCCCCCAGCGACAGCATCGCCTCTTTCAGCCGCGCCAGTTGCTCCTTCTTCTCCGCCAGTTCCGCCGGGTCCGGATCGAGGGTGGCCAGCGGCAGATCGTCCACCGGAATGGCGGTCGCCTCGCCCCTGCGCTGTCCCGTGCGGACTCCGGACATGATCTTGAACCTCGCAATCTGCAACGCCAGCGGAACCAGTTCGGTCATCTCCGTGACGTGCGAATACTTCTCGTGCAACAGGCCAAGGACCTCCTGCGCCACATCTTCGGCGAGATCCCTTCTATAACGAGATGCCGCGAAGGCGACGATCCTTTCACGCAATAGTGCCAGTACGCGCTCGCGGTCCATCCGGGATTATCCGAATACCTTGCGGTAGACCTCCTCGTCAAAGCCTACCAGGAGTGTCCTCCCTTTGCGAATCGTAGGCGCGCGCAGATTGCCTGTGGGGCCGAGAAGAATCGCCTTCAGATCAGCTTCCGAAGGCTTGTCCTTCTTGAGATTGTAATGAACGATACGCTTCCCCTTCATGGCGTAAATCTCGTTGACGCCTTCCACCAGGGCAAGCGCATCGGCTGGTCCGAATGTGTTCTTCCTGGCGTCCACCTGCTCGGTGGTGGGGATGGAATGAGCCGCAAGAAACTCTTGCGTGCGGCCGCAGGTGGTTCAACCGGGGCGGTGATAACTCCAATCGATTGTTGCAGACATCGATCCCAGCCTAGCAAAATCCGCCACTCAGGCGATCCGCTATGGTACGAATCAGTGAAACCACCTAGGTCTCATGGCGCTGCGGCTGCGTGCGTTTGGGGATATGACGCACCCGCTCTGGCCATTCGCTGCACCTCGCGCCGCATCGATTCCGCATCGCGATCGCAGAACATCAATCTCCCGCGCGCCATGTCGATCGCATCGTCGCGGTCCCAGGACGGGTCCATCACGCCAATGGAATGATGGCCCACCGGCGAGAGAAGATGGCCGATTTCGTGGGCCATGGCATATCCCAGTAAGAGGTCCGAATTGATCCCCAGCAGGATGGAGAAGTTCTGCACCCTTGGCCAGATTACGGCTGCGTTATTGCGCCCTGCCGTACGCAGCGTGTAGCCGATCGTGAAGCTGTCGCTTTGCGAGTGGAGCTTCTTGTCTTCTTTCACCACGCCCAACAGAAATGCGGTGAGGATCACCGGACAGGCCTTCTCTTTCGGAACGGTTCGAGGGTTGGGACAGCGCTGCCAGTGCGTAGGTATGCCTGCCTTATCGAACAGTTCCTGCGCATGCTGGACCGCGCGGTCATAGGTCCCCTCCGGGATGCCGACCCGGTTAAATACCTGGATCTCCGCAACTGCGCCTCCTTCACCGATGGCCGCAATACGGGCAAAGATGAGCAATTCGAGCAACGGGACGAACATGATCCTTTTCCTGAATGTTTCCGGCGCGCACGTAGGTTCTTCCCCGCCGGATACGTGAAATGGATTGGGGAGATCGGCGGCCGCCTGAGAGGCCGGGCCGCGTCACCGTCGCAGAAAGTTATGCAATTACCGTGCCAAAAGTGAGAGCATCTACGCTAAGAACGTCTTAAGTACAGCCGCCACTCCGGCGCCGTTCTCAATCGGAAGCATGTGTGTTTCATTCTGGAATATACGGAGCTGAGCATCGCAAATGAGACGCGCCGTCTCCTCCAGTACTGACCCACCGAACAACTGGTCCTTCTCCGCCCCCACGACAAGCGTTGGACACTGTATACGGCGACAGTAATCTGCGTTCTCCTCAGGTTCCCGCCCCAGCAGTTGTTCGTAATCGGCGAGGATCGCTGAAGCCTGCCGGTAGCCCTCCAGTGAATGCCTGCGCAGTTTGAGGCGCACCAGCCAGTTGTACCAGGGCCTGCGGAACAAAGTGGCATTTTCCCCCAGAAATGTTTGGAGATCATTCCGGCGCAGCGCCGCAAATTGGCGCTCGATGCGACTCGCCCCAGCCGCGGAAAACCGGTGCGCACTGACCAGCAGCACGAGCCGCGGCGCCAGGTGGGGATGCAGCGCGGCGAAGCGCATCGCCACGAACCCACCGAACGAGATCCCCATCACTACGTCAGGCGGAGCGGCCACAGCCACGGCCATGTCCGCAACGATGTCCGCGTAACGGGAACTCGCGTAGCCAAGAATGGTGAAACGATGAGTGGGAAGCAGGCGGGCAATCTGGCGGGCGTAACGTTGAGGGTTGGAATGGAGAGACTTGAGAAGGGCGTTGACTCCAAAGAAGACCACTGCCTCTTTCGAACCTTCGCCCCCTCGGATAAAGGGTACCCTGCCATTGGCAAGGTACCCGGTTTCACAGCCGCGCACTTAGAACGAGAAACGCAATCCCAACTGAACCTGGCGCGGGGTACCGACGATACCCGTGATGCGCCCGGCGGCGGGATTGCCGATCGAAGTGTTCGGCAAATCAAATTGCGGAGTGTTGAACAGGTTGAACACTTCGCCGCGGAACTGGAAGCGGAACCGTTCGCTGAAGGAAAAATCCTTGAACAGCGACCAATCCAACTGAATGCGCCCCGGCCCGTAAAGGATATTGCGGCCGGAGTTGCCGAACGTGAACTGCGCCGGGATGCCCCAGGCCGCATCCGGCGTATTGAACGAGGTGTCATACCACAGGAACGGATCCTTCTTCGCGAGCGAACCTTCCTTCAACCGCATCGGGCGGCTGCCGCCTGCATTCGATACCGACGTCTGCAGCACCGGAGTGAACGGCAGGCCCGTCTGCGAGGTGAAGATCATGTTCGTATCCCATCCGCCTGCGATCGCGGTCAACGCCTTGGAATTCGAAGCCCACTTGCGCCCCTTGCCGAAAGGCAATGAGTAGTTCATCGAGTACGTCAGCCGGTGCCGCATATCGAAGCCCGAGTTGGCGCGGTCGCAATAGCGGCAGCGGATGTCCTGCGGGAACGGCCCGTTGTCGGCGCCGCCGAAGGCGTTGGCAATCACGTCGATCGAGTGCGCCCAGGTGTATGCCATCAGGAACCCGAGACCGTTGTTGAAACGCCGCTCGAGCGATGCCTGCAGCGAGTTGTAGTTCGACAGCCCGTCCGTCGTGTTATACGTCACGCCAACCACGTTCGGAGCAATGCCGATCAGCGGGCGGCGCGGTCCGGGAGCGCCCGGTCCGGCAACCGGCTGATTGTAGTCCCACGTCGTGTCGAGACGCCGTCCGACGTTGCCCACATAGCCGATCTTGGCCACCAGGTCCTTCGGCATCTGCTGCTGCAACTGCAGGCTGAATTGCGGCGTGTAGCCGGAGCGGAAGTTCGGCACGATCGCAATCATCGCACCCACCGGGTTGTTCGCCACCACGTTGAAATCGAGCACCGGAATCGGTCGCAGCCCATCCTGCACGCGCCGCGGATTGGCGTTGTACTGATTGATGTCTTCGGCGTTGATAGGGCCAAACGGCAACTGGCGGTGACGCCGCATATACGCGCCCTCGCTGCCTGCCGGGTTGTAGAACATGCCCGCGCCGCCCCTCAGCACCGTGCCTTCCCGCAGCCGGTAGGCAAAGCCGAAGCGCGGAGCGAAGTTGTTGCGGTCGGCAATCACGCCCGTGCGCGCATCGGTGTTGAAGCCGGCGATCAGCAGCTTGCCGGTCACGACATCGAAGTTGCTCTGGCGATTGGCCACTTCCACCAGCGGCGTATCGTATTCATAGCGGATGCCGAGGTTCAGTGTGAGTCGATCGTTGACCTTCCAGTCATCCTGGAAGTACATGCTCCATTCCGTCTGGCGGTAGCCGGGGAAGACCAGCGTGAAGTCCTGCTCGATGGTGTTCGCATCGCCCAGCAGGAACGCGGCCATCGTCTCACCCGTGTTGCCCGTCGAGTTCGGATTGTCGGTGAACGTGCGTCCGAAGTTGAAGCGCCCGTTCCCTCGATTGGTCTGGAACTGCGTGATCTGGCGGCGGCGCGCTTCGAGGCCGAATTTGAGGCTGTGTGCGCCGCGCAGATTGGTGAAGTCCACGCGCGGGTGGAAGGTGTTCTCCACACGGTAGATCGGCAGCGAACGGGTCTGGCCGATGCCGCTGTATCCCGCCGGGCTGAAGATCGGAATGCCATCGGCGAGCGGGCCCTGGTTCGAGCCTTTCACGCCCAGCTTCTCGCCCAACTGCGCACCCGGCGTTGCGCCTTCCTGCAGGAAGGTCAGGTTGAACCGGTTGAAGCCCATCTTCGCTTCCATGATGAACGTCGGCGAAATGGTGCGGATCCAGCTCAGCACCGAGTTATAGCTCTTCAACGCGGAATCACCGGCGAAGGTGTCTTCATTGCCAAGGCTCACCGTGCCGACGCCATCGAGATTCACCGGGGCGAACGTCGAAGGCCGCGTGGTCACTGTGTCCTGCCGCGAGAAGCGGCCGAAGACCACGTTCTTATCGCTCCAGTTCCAGTCCATACGGACATCGGCCTGATTCCAGCGCTGCTTTTCCTTCGGGTTCGTCGTGTGGTTGTTGGTGAGGCCGCCGACCAGCGGGCTGGGGTAGGCGTTGATCAGCTTGCGCGTCACTGTGTCGAAGCGGTTGGTGGGAACGATGCGATTCGGGAAAGGATCGCGCACGAAGCCCGAAGCCACGCCCGCCTGCGCACGCGTGGTCGCGGGATCGAAGATGTCGCGCGTCTCGGAGAAGTTGCCGGTGCGCATCAGAGCAGTGGGCACGGTGTTGACGAACGTGCGCTCCTGGCGGCGGCGGAAACCTTCGTAGTTGCCGAAGAAGAACAGCTTGTTGGGAATGACCTTGCCGCCGAAGCTGGCGCCAAATTGGTTCTGCCGGAACGTCGGCTTGGCCAGCAGCGGCGAAGCGAAGTAGTTCTTGGCATCGAGCTTGTCGTTGCGCAGGAACTCATAGGCGCTGCCGTGCCATTCGTTGGAGCCGGACTTCGTGATGACGTTGACGGTTGCGCCTGCGTTGCGGCCCTGATCGGCGGCAAACAGGCTGGTTTGAATCTTGAACTCACGCACGGCCTCGACCGAGGGACGCAGCGTGATCGACAGCGTCAAGCGCTCGTTGTTATCCGCGCCATCCATGAGGAAGTTGTTCGAGCCTTCGCGGTTGCCGTTGGCGAACAGCTCACTGCCCGGACGCAGATCGTCGGGACGCGTGCCGCTCATGATGGTGCCCTTGGCGCCGAAACCGACGCCGACGACACCCGGACCGAGGATGGCCAGTTGGACGAAGTTGCGCCCGTTCAACGGGAGGTCTTCGATGGCCTTGCGTTCCACCACCTGCCCGATGGCGGAGGAGTCCTGGTCGATGAGCGGAGTGGATTCGACGACGTTGACGGTTTCCGTGACCGCTCCGACTTCGAGATTGAAATCGGCGCGGGCGGACTGATTCACTTCGAGGTGCACGTTCTCGCGTTTCACCTGGCGGAAGCCGGACTTGCTGATAGTGATGGTGTAGTTGTCGGGGGTGAGAAACGGGAAGGTATAGATTCCCGCCTCGTTGGTCTCCACCTTACGCTCAGCGCCGGTGTTGGCATTGTGTACGGTCACTTCGGCGCCGGCCACAGCTGCGCCCGATTTGTCTGTGATGATGCCGGTGAGTTGGGACCCGGCCTGTCCGAATAGCGTTGCTGCCCCTAAAGCAAGCGTAGCTATGGTTTGAAGCAAGTTCTTACTTGGAAACATAGTTTTAACGGGGGTTTCCAAATTATATCAGGGCGTGGTCCCAATCCCGTCGAAGGGCCACCAACCGGGGCGAATCTGTTTGAGCGCCTGAGACGGATTCTCCATGATTTCGTGGATGAGGCTGACGTAGTAATTCTGGATGGACTGGCGGTTGGCGCCGGCGCCGGCGATGGCCTGCAACGATGTCATCCGTTGCTCGCTATTCACCTTCAGTGCCTTGAGGTGCGTGGCCAGTTCCGTGAAGACCGCATCCACCTGGAACTTCTCTTTCGTGGTGAGCACGGTCTTCACGGCCTCCAGCGAAACGTGAAGTACAAGCCTCTCGTTGAGCGCGATAGCCATGCGGACGTCCGATGCCGGCGCTGTGCCCTTCCCACCGGCCAGCGCCAGCGTCTTTTCGAACTGGGCGAATTCCACCATCAACCGTTCGGTCAGGCCGGTCAACGTGTCGAGTAGGATTTGCGTGCCGGCGTCCTGTGCCGAGCCGGCCAGTTGCCACATGGCGTGCTCGAGTTCCTTCATGCGGGTGTGCGCTTCGCGGGCTTCCCGCGTCATCTGGTCGCACAGCAAGTCCACCCCGGGCCAGGCGATGCCGCGCTTGCGGTCGAGTTGCAGGCGTTGCACCCAGGAATAGATGAGCCGGTGCAGGACCACCTTCAGGATCCCCCGGATCACGTTCTGATGCAGCGTGGTCCGATCGAGCCTGGCTTTGCGTGCCGCCTCTTCCTCGGGGTTCGGCGGCACCTTGATTGGCGGCAAGGGTCCTAACCGCGCATGAAACACTTTGCGGTACTGTTCCATCGTCTCTTCTGCCCAGGACATGTTCGCGTTCCTCCTCTACACGGGGGATCGAGAACCGTGGGCAAAAGACGACAATCCAGTTATCCGCCCGCTGGGCATGTAGTCACGAGAGCGGCGGCGGCCTTGCGCTGCGCATCCACCCAGGGAGAGGAGTGCCCCTTCCATTGCGACCACAGCTCCTGGGCGCGACGTAGCGAGTTGCAGCGCTCTTCGCCAGTGAGCAACGCAGCGTAGGCTTGGCGGGCCTCCACCGCGAGGCGCAGGTGATTCAGATCGAGTTCCACTGGTGTAGCTTCGGCGAGTTGGATGGCTTCTTCGAGGGCCGAACGCGCTTGCCCGGCGCGGCCTTCGACGGTGAGCGCCCAAACCAGGGACAACTGGTAGCCGCGATTCCTGGGCCGCTTCGCAATGAGGTAGCGATGCTTCTTCACGGCGCCTTGAATCACGTGGCGCGCTTCTTCGGCTCGATGGCCCACGAGCAGGGTCATGGCCAGGCGTGTGGCGGCTCGCGCGTTGCGGATGAGGATGGACGGATCATCGGGGGTGATGCGCTCCAGGCGGTCGAAGAGGGCCACGCCGCGGCGCGCCAAGGCGATGGCTTCTTCGGGGTTCAGCTTCATCAGGGTGACTGCGGTTTCCGAGTAGCAGACGGCCAGGTCCGCTTGGGCTGAGTTGTTGTTCGGATCGAGGCCCGTGAGGTACTCCCAGCCTTCGCGGAGCTTGTTACGGTAGGCCATGGCTTTTTCGGGCTGATCGAGGCTGGCTTGCAAGGGGTTGTCGTAGGTTTCGGCGAGCGAGGCGCGAGTCACCTGGCGGTTGCGGTAGGCGCGCAGGTGCTCCGCGCCCGGCTTGGCCTGCTGGATGAGGATCTCGTTCTCACGCTCGGCTGTTTCGAGCACCATGATGGCTTCCTGCAAGCGGCCCAAGGAAACAAGGAGGTCGGCGCGATCCTGGCGGGCCACGATGGAGAGGCGCGTCACCTTGCCCTGCAGGCCGGCGGTCAACAGGCGCTCGCCTTTGGCAATCTCCGATTCGGCCAGTTCCAACTCGCCGAACTCGGCAATGACGCGGGCCTGATGGAGATGTGCATTCGAAGCTTCCATCAATATGTCCGCCGATGGATTCGGGTTGGCCTGGAGCAATTGGTCCGCGGCGCGTGTGGCCCGAGCGCCCATCTCTCTTGCTTCCTGCAAGCGGCCGAGGTTACGCAGATCGTCGGTGAGCGCGGCCATCACTTGCAGGCTTTTCCAATCGTCCTGGAGCCGGATGCGGATCTCCAGAGCGCGGAGGCGGTTGTCGAGAGCCAGCTCGCGTTGATTCAAGTTCGGCGTGGGGGCGTTGCCTTGCGTGGTGGCGAGCAACTCGTAGGCCTCGGCCAGTTCGAGCAGCAGGCTGCGATCATTGCCTGCCGATTGAGCGAGGTTGTTGAGGTACTCGCGGGCGGTGGACATGAGCAACGCTGTGGCTTTGGTGTTGCCGGGCACCTTGCCCAATTCGGGGTAGAAATCGAAGAGGAAGGTGTGGGCCATTTTGCGGACCTGATCGAAACGGTTACGCGCATCGGCGGCCTGGCTGACTGCTACCGCGGCGGTCATGATGAGAGCAAGGCTTGCCACGGCCACGCCCAGGACAGCGAGGCGGTTGCGGCGCACGAACTTGCCGGCACGGTAGAGGAAGGAATCGGCGCGTGCGCCGATGGGCTCATTGGCGAGGTAGCGGCGCAGGTCGTCGGCGAAGGCAGTCACGGAGGGGTAACGTTCCCTCGGGTCTTTCTTCAGCGCCTTGGCGAGGATGATGTCGAGATCGCCACGGTGCAAGGGAGGCGGCTCGGTCTCCACGATCGACTTCATCAACTCCGCAGGCGAATGGGGGCCGGGGCCTGCCGGGTGCTGTCCGCTAAGCAACAGATAGAGGAGGACGCCGAGGGTGTAGACATCGGTGGCTGTGGTGACGTTGCCTCCGGTCAATTGCTCCGGGGCCGCGTACTGCGGAGTGAGCGGGGCGGCCCCGTCTTTGGTGAGCAGGGTGAGTGCTTCGCGATCGTCCTCTTCGAGCAGCTTGGCGATGCCGAAGTCAAGCAGCTTCACCTGCCCGTCTGTTCCCACGAGGACATTGGAGGGCTTGAGGTCGCGATGAACGATGAGGTTCGCATGGGCGTGGGCCACGGCGGCGAGCACATCGAGAAAGAGCGTGACACGCTGCCGCTCATCGAGCGAGTGGCTGTTCGCGTAGCGGTCGATCCATTGGCCATCGACGTATTCGAGGACGAGGTAGGGCTGGCTGCCCGCGTGCACCCCGGCGTCGAAGAGCCGGGCGATGTGCGGATGTTCGAGGCGGCCGAGAATGGAGCCTTCGCGTTTGAAGCGTTCTTCACCGCCATGGCCGCTGAGGGCGATGTTGAGGAACTTGACGGCGACGCGGCGCTCGAAGCGTCCATCCTTGCGCTCGGCGAGCCACACGCTGCCCATGCCGCCCTGGCCGAGTTGGGAGAGCAGTTGATACGGGCCGACGGCTTGCCCGGCGGAAAGCGAGGACTGCGCCCACTGGACGGGGTTATCTTCGAGGAAACGTTCCTTGCCCAGGTTCTGATACTCGGCGAGGAACACACCGAGCACGGTGGCCACGGCCGGATCGCGCTCGCGCAGCGCGGCGAACCATGCGGCCCGTTGCTCGTCGGGCAACGAGAGCGCTTCGTCGAGATAAGGGCTGACGGCCTGCCACTGATCGCGCAGTGTCATTGGGTATCTAGCGTAACGCGTCGGCGCTGACGCTGCGGTGGAGGTAGATGCGTGCCTTGTCCCACTGCCGCTGGACGGTGCGTTCGGAGACACTGCGCATGGCTGCGATTTCGGCGAACGAGAAGCCGCAGAAGAATTTGAGGTCGACGATCTCGGCGAGTTGCGGCTCGCTCTTGGCGAGCTCTTCTAACGCATCGCCCAATGGGGTCAGATCGCGTCTGCCGTCCACCGGCTCACTGGACGTAATGGAGGTGATCTCAAATTGGCCTCCGCGCTTGATGGCCTGGCGGTTGCGCGAATGGTCGATGATGAGGCCTCGCATCACCTTGGCCGCGTAGGCCATGAAGCGTGGACGGTCAGGAAAGGTGGCATCCTCGCGGGCGGCCATATCGATGTAGGCTTCGTGGAGCAGCGTAGTGACTCCGAGTGTCGCTGCGAAGCCGCGGCGCGCCAATTCGCGCTTGGCCATCGAATGCAGCTCGGTGTAGAGGGCGGCGAAGAGATCTTCGGCCGCGGATGCTTCGCCTTGCTCCGCCGCGCGCATCAATGCGCCTACGTTCGGGTCCATGGAAACAGCTATTGCTGCTGCTGTTGTTGCTGTTGGCCGGCTGCGGGAGTTTCGGGGCCACCCTGGTTGGAGGCGAACTTCTCCATCTGGGCGATCTGGTCTTTGATCATCTTGGTTTCGGGCCCATCGGCGGGCAGCGTGGCGAGGTAGTTCTTCATGTGCGGCATGGCGCCCGAGATGTCGTTCTTCTGGGCGAGGATGATTCCCAGCACGTGGTGGATCTTGGGGATCTTCTTGCCGGCGTCGCCTTTGACGCCTTCGCGCGCGCTCTTCTCCGCCTCGTCCATGTTCTTCAGGTTGAGATTGGCGACGGCGTTATAGAAGTAGGCCTGGGGGAAGTCGTAGGGGTTGAGGCGAAGCGCTTTGGCGCTGAAGTCAGCGGTTTCCTGCCACTTGGGGGGACTCTGGCGGGCCGAGATAAGGGCCATGGCGACGTAGGGCTTGACCAGTTTGGAGTCGGCTTCGAGAGCGCTCTGATAGGCCTTCATCGCGGCATCGGTCTGGTTTTGCGCTTCGAGAAGCATGCCGAGATCGGACCAGGCGTTGGCGTATTTGGGATAGATCTGGACGGCCTTTTCAATTTCCTTCTGGGCATCGGCGAGCTTCTTCTTTTTGATGAGGTCGCGGCCCTTGTCGTAGGCTTTCTTGGCGTCCTTGGGGGCCATGGCGGAAGTGGCGCTGAAGGTCAGACCTTCGACGTTGGCCATGCGCTTGAGGATGATGGTGCCGACGTCCGGGTTGTCCATGAAGCGGCGTCCGGAGAGGTTGACGATTTCGGAACGGTAGCCGGGAAGGGAGGCGCGGATTTCGCAACCCATCAGGTCGCGTTCGGAAAGTCCATTATTGTTGCCTACGCCGCCGATACCCGGGCTGCGGTTGGCTTGATTGACGCCGCCGAAGCCGTCGTTATTGCCGACGCTTGCGTCCGCCATGACATGCGTGTTCTGTCCGAGTTGGAAGCTGAAGCGGCCCTTGGTGTCGGTATAGCCTTCGGGGCGCGGATTGCCGTTGCAGATGCGCTCAATGACTACGGGCTCGGGAGGTGGAGTGCCATCATCGAGGACTACCTTGCCGGACAGGAAAATGGGGCGCGACATCTGATCGGGGAACTGGGGCCGTTGCGACTCGCGAGGATCGGGGAAAGTGCTGGGATTGCGCGGTGTTGTGGTGCTGGTTCCGCCAGTGGGAAAACCGCCCGGGGTTCCGCCGGTGGTGCCGCCGCCCACCGTACCGCCACCGCCGCCGGCAGCAGCTCCGCCACCACCTGTTGCTCCACCGCCACCGGTCTGCGGGGCTGGATCCTGAGAGAGTGCCAGTTGTGCGCACGCTGCGAGCGCAAGAGTAAGGGAAAAGTGTTTCCAGACTCCGAATCGAATCATCGGGTTACTCCTTAGGAAGAGCGGTGCCGCGAGGGGCGGTATTGGCTTGATTATGTCACAGTATTCCGCAAGTGTCTCGCACACGTATGTAGAATGAAGACATGACTATTAATCGCCGGTCCTTATTGCTTGCTCCGGCCATCATTCTGACGTCTGCCTGCTCAGAAGCTCCCAAACAGGAAGTGAAGAAGAAGGAGCCCGAAAAGCCGCCAGAGGCCGTCACCGGACGCTACGCTTTCTATCAGATGTACGCAGCTGCCCGCAATTGGGCTACCGATCTACAGCCGCTCCAACTGGCCAGCATTCACTTGAAGGAAGTGAAGTCCGGGGAAGGGAAGTCCGGCGCCTGGCAGTGCATGTTTGTGTCGCCGTCGAAGGGCCGTCTGAAGACCTACACTTACTCGGTTATCGAGGCGGGTGGCAATCTGCACAAAGGCGTGTTTGCGTCGCTGGAGGAAAGCTTCTCCGGCAGCCGCGGGCAGGCGAAGCCGTTCCTCATTGCCGCTTTGAAGACGGATTCCGACGAAGTGTGGAAGACCGCCGCCGATAAGAGCAAGGAATACATGAAGAAGAACCCGGACGTGCCGGTGTCCTTCCTGCTGGAATCGACGCCGCGCTTTCCCAATCCGGCATGGCGGGTGGTTTGGGGCGAGCGTGTGAGCCAGAGCAATTATTCGATCTTTGTGGATGCCACCAGCGGCGAGTATCTGGTGACGGGACGTTAAATTCTGTAAAGTGTCAGGCCGCTTTGTTGTTGAGAACTGGCGGGGCGTTGTGTCCGCAGCAGCGTTTGTATTTGAGGCCGCTGCCGCAGGGGCAGGGCGCTCCTCTGGGGATCTGGTTTACGTTCGCAGATTGTGAATTTGTGTAAAGTTCTGTCAACTGGCGTTGATAGGCGGGTTCGTTTTTTTGGACATCGGGGTCGGCTTCCATGCGCTCAGCGGCTGCGTGGATGGCAGGGGCGCATTCCTCGATGGATTTGGCGGGGAGTATCCAGTTTTTGCGGGTGAGAATGGCGAGGGATGCTTTGAGGATGACGTTGGGGCTGGATCGCGGGTCGTCAAGGAGAGCTTCGAGTTTGTCGAGGGCTTTGGCGGAAAGGGTTTGCAGGCGGTCGTGCATGGTGAGGGCGTGCTCCTGTTCGGAGAAGGCGACGGCTTGTTGAAAGGCCGGGTCCTGGAGCCAGTGATAGACGGTGGGACGGGAGATTTCAGCGAGTTTGGCAGCCGCGGTCACGGTGGCGCCTACGGCGAGGGCCTGGATTACCGTGATTTGGGGAACGGTGAACGGTTTCATGGCTGGCTTTAGGATACTCCTGGGGTGATTTGCTTCCTGGGTGTGAAATGGGAATGGTGTGGGAAACAGGGGGGATGTTTTTGTTTCAGGTTTGTGACTGCGCCACGCTACTCAGGTCAAACCGCATGCAACGAGGCTGCATGAATTGCGCGGCACTGGCAATCGGGCGGATTTTTTCGCCATTTTGTTAGTTCTGTTTGCTTGTTAGTCTGTAATCTTCACCTATTCCAAGACAACTATTGACAAACAGAGTGAGCGAGCGCATTCTCAAATACGAGACAAGCAGTATGCTACAAAGCATTCCCCCCCCCGAGAGACGCTCTCGGGGCCAGATTCTTCCAGGGGTAGTCAAGTCTTGGAAAGTGGCCTTCGCTCTCCTCCTCCCCATTGTGCTGTTTGCACAATTTTCTTTCACTGACTCCCAAACCATCTACATGACTCATCCGAGCCGTACTTTTGCGAACCTCGGCTTCATACCCTTCGATCTCTATGACCGTCCCATTAATATTGACGGCTATGGACAACCTATCGTCAAGGGGTGCAGTACAAGCTGGTCTGTACGCCAGTGCTATCAATGGATCTTAGGTGCGTATAGAGGCTCCCACGTGAGCGGAGTCCGGTTCATGTTCTTCCTGGAAGGCCCAAACTTCAGTTCCCCTTTTGGGCTTGTTACCTCGCCGACCCTACAATGGGTTGTTAACACCGCATGGGTGACGAACGTAGACATGTTCTTCGCCGACGTTGCGGCCAGCGGGATCACAAACATCGTCCCCACACCTTCGTTCACCGACATTGTCACTGAGAATGTCCCTGGGAAATCGGTGTATCTTGACGCACCGGTGCGATCGAGCGGATGCGAACCCAGCGGAACTGGCCAGTTGATCAACCTACTGTTCAATGTAACCGCACCTTGGGGGTTCGAACCGTACGGGAACGGGCATGTTCCCCACGGGAGAGAGAACGCGGCGGCGTATAATTGTTCCCCGCAGAATCCGCGCTTCGTGGGGTGGCCTCTCATCGTGGGTGTGGGAGGAATTTTCGACAAACTTCTGGAGAAAGCCCAGAACCGTGGTCTTTGGGTTCTCGCCTTCGACATTCAGAATGAAACCAACGTGCATTGGACGACGGTGATGGCTCGTCTGATCTACGACAACACGACGGGGACAAATGTCTTGAACGAAGTGCAGAACCGGATGCAGGCGCATAACTTCAATCGCGACAGGGTTGTCTATTCCTCCGCGGGGGTGCCTCCCGACTGGCAGTACGTGCCCACAACGAGCCACTATACGGATGTTGCAGCGGACCATTTCGCCGGGTATTCACTTGATCTTATGTATCAGGATGGGGACATCCCGTGGCCTGGGCTGGGCTGTTTCACCTCAAACTCCTTCTGCCCGTCGTCTCAGCTCAAGAGGTCTGAGGCCGCTGTCCTGATTGTCCGTTCGATCTATCGGGGGGATGCTTTTCCGGACGCAGCAACGAACTATTTCCCGAATGACGTTCCTTACTGGCACCAACACTATCGCTGGATTCAGAAGCTGCGGCAGTTGGGCATTACGATGGGGTGTGGCACGGACGCATTTTGCCCTGATGACTATGTCTCGAACGGGCAGTTGGCTGTCATGGCGGTGCGTGCCTGGCAGATCCTCGATCGAGGGGAGGTTGATAATAACTTCACCTACAACGGCCCGCAAGTGTATGGGGACGTGCCGCCCAGCCACGTGTTCTTCAAGTGGATTCACAAGGCGTACGAGCTACGAATCATGGAATCCTCCACTCAGGAATGCGGATACTGGATTTATTGTCCCGACATTGCCGCCTCTCGGGGCAAAGCGTCTTTGTTCATGGTTCGTGGGATCAAACAGAAATTCCGAAATGAAGCGTTTCGTTGTGTTTCCGTTTATGGCGACGACGCTCGGTTCGTCAGCCTGTCCGCAACAACCAACGCACTGAAAGGCCGTCCGTTTGGAATGCCGCCGAGCGAGGGAAGCGAGCACTTCCAGAACTGCTATGGTCAGCGGAGCGCAGACTTTATTGACAGCCGCGTCATGTTGCCGATTGTCGCCACGCAGCCCTTGGTGGTGGACGCCCATTTGAGGCCGGCAATGCTCGGAAGCGAAGCCGAGTCCGTTGTATACGCCGAGAGTCAACAAACGTTCGATAGCATGTATGTCTTCCTTCGGGACAACTATCAGATATTCTGGCCTGAAGTGCTGCTTGGGGAGGCTTGGAATCCCAAGAATTCGCAATGCAATAATACGCCAGACAATCCCGCTGTGCGTCAACCCCCGAATGCAACGGCGAACACCATTGCCGGTTTCAACGCGAGTTGGCTAGCGAGTCAAGTCTGGTTCACGTACACGCCTTGGGCAACGCACACAGACGCCAGTGGTTGTGAGCCGTTGCCTACGTTACCTTGGTTTCTTCCCCCAATTGCCCCCACATTATTCTGAAAGGAGTTCCCAGCGATGCACTCGATGAGTCTCATTACATTCGCCATTATTTCCATTGGCTGCGGTCTGTTGCCGGGACAAGCGCCGAATTCAAGTCTGTCGGTTGTCGTAGGCACGATTCGAGCGGATGATGGAACGGCTCCAGCCGGGACGGTGGTCAGTTTCCGCCGAGTCCCGCAACTGATATCGCAAGGGCGAGGCCGCTCACCCGTTCTGGCGAAAGGCGAAGTCCGCTTTGGAAAAGGAGTGGTTGCGGATGCTACAGGCGGGTACACTATTTCCGGAGTACCGGCCGGAAAATACTATTATTGTGCAACACCTCAGGATACCCGCTACCTGAATACCTGTGTGTGGTCGTCATTGGCATCGATCGCAGTCACAGGACAACGGGTGGTTGTGCCAGTGATCCGGTTGTCAAGAGGCGGCACAGTGAGCTTTCGGCTCGTCGATCCGGGCCGGCAGTTGCGCGTGACGACCGCGCCGGGGCGCGAGACTCCCAATCTGACGTTGGGAGTAAGGACCTCGACTGGAGCTTTCCACGCCGCCTATCCGAAGCGGACTGACCCTGGGTGTCGCGGACGGGTGATTGCGGCGGAGGTGTGTGTCGATCAGCCTCCAGCCAGCCAAGAGTCCGTTTACGAAGTTCAGGTGCCATTCGGTACGGCATTTCAACCGTGGGTGCACGCACCGTCCTTCGCGATTCGCGACCAACTTGGCGCGGAGGTGCCAAGCGGCAGCGTGGCGCCTGCTTCTGCCTTTATGCTGTCCTCCGGCGTGTCCAGCCGCAGTTTCGTTTGGACCGTTCAAAGGAGGTGAGTTCAGATGATTCGCAAGCGTTTGACTGCGATTCCATGGGTTTTTGCGGTGCTGCTCCATGGAGAGGTCCCGGTGGTGGTGGAAATAGTCAACGCGGCCAGCGGGCGGGCGCCTTGCAGCGGGTGTCCGTTCGCTTCGGGGTCCTTGGCGCGTATTCGAGGGCAGAATCTGTCGCGTGTGTCGCTGTCGGCTGAGACGACCCCCTTGCCGAGGGATCTGGGCGGAACCAGCGTCTTGATCGACGGGGATGCCGCGCCGCTGTTTTCCGTGTCGGTGGGCGAGATCCTGTTTCAGGTCCCGAACTCCCCGCGGGGTATTACTGAAAATCGCATGCTGCGAGTGCGATCGCCGGATGGACTGAGCGCGCCGCATGCCATCGTGTTGGACCGGTGGGGACCCATGGGCGTATTCACGAGCGATGGGAAGGAGTGCGGTCCGCCGCTGCTTTTCAACCTGGTTTCGCGCGATGGCCGGACGGAGTACGTGCGGAACTCGCCATCGGCGAGCGTCCCGCGAATGGGATTCATCACTCTGTTCATGACGGGGTTGACGCTGGAGGGTCTGCCGGAGCAGTGGCCTGTTGTTGGGGTGCCAACTGAGGCGGCGGCTCAGAGATCGACGCCAATCGAGGCCCACGTCGGCGGGCGCGCGTATCCGCTCGGTTTCCCGCGGTACGCGGGGCGGGTGCCGGGGCTTGTGGGAGTCGATCAAGTGAACATCGAGGTATCAGGCGGGGCGCCGGAAGGGTGCAACTTGCCGGTCCGGCTATCCCGGGGTTCCGGAACTCCAGCACTTTCGGACTTCCCCCTCAGCATTGGGTCAGGGGGCCAGTGCGAGGAACCACCTGCTCTTGGGAAGGTGGTTTGGAAGAAGACGGTGACGTCTTCGGCGGAGGGAGTTTCGGCAAGGGAAACGCTGGATGTTGCCATTGCACGATCCCCGTTCCCGCCCGATACCATTCCGTGGGTGCGGTACCCGGATAACTCTCAGCCGGGGATTCCGGCGGTGCCGTTCTACTATGTGCCACCGCCGCGCCCACGTTGCACAGAAGACGTATTCACGCAGCACTTGCCCGTGGAGCGGGTTGAAGCGACGGCGCAGGACAGGCGACCCGTGGTGCGGCGACTGGAGGAGTTGCGGAACGGGCTAGGTTATCGGGAGGTGGAGCTTCCGGCTGGGTCTATTGTTCCGGGCCGGTTCGAATTGGGCATTGAGGATCCTGTTCTCGGGAGGGCGCGCTCCGAGATTCGGATTCCCGAACCGATTCGGATTACAACTGACTTAAGGCCGGGCACCCGGTTCCTTAGCGGACCTCCTAACTTCATCAGCCTGCTGAACCTGCGCTGGGAGGGTGGCGATCCGGATAGCTGGGTAGTAGTCGTCGTGCATCGTTCCGTGGGGTTCGAGGGTGATCAGGTTATTGCGGAGGAGGTCAATTCAGTCCGGGCGCGCGCATCGCAGGGCAGGATTGATGTGCGCATTCTCGCTGTACCCGCGCGGAGAACGTTTGAGGTTGAGGTGTGGAACTACCGCGAGGGATACAGTGGCGAACGAATGCCGCTTGCCGGGCTGTTCGCGCCGCTGGATCATGGATGGAGGTATGTATTTCGATTTCAGGGGCTGTTGACGGATTGATCCATTGCCACGCGTTCACCATTCGGCCACCTTCCAAAGTGGACGGTGGTGGGTTCGCGATCGAGTACCCGGAACTGCCGGGTTGCATCTCCGACGCAGACACTCCGGAAGAAGCGTTCCGGAATGGGTTCGACGCAGTTCGATCCTAGCCTGCTCCGTTGTGCCAAGCACGGGGACGCCGTTTCGGAAGCCAAGTTGGCAGCGGGCAGTGGCGGCAACGAGTGCCGCAAGAGACCAGTAAGATTGAGGCATCGCTTGGTTCGGGTTGGGGTGGAGCGTGGAGGTTCGCGGCGTTGCATCAGGGGACACCGATGGACACCGATGCCGTCCGATGGTTCTGGTGACGGGGCGGTAGCTCAGTCGGAAGCGAGAAACCGTTCGAGTTCGGGCTTCAAGTGTTCGAAGCGGTGCTCGAGGGAGGGCAACATGCCGAGCGCGGCGGTGAGGTCGCCGGATGCGTTCGATTGCTCCATGCGGGAGGCCAGTTCGCGCATGTCTTCGCCACCGACGTTGGCGGCGGCTCCCTTGATGGTGTGAGCGGCGAGACGGGCGGCTTGCGGGTCGGCCTGATCGAGGGCCGCCGAGAGCGCCGCAAGTTGCTGCGGCACGTCGCTCAAGAACCGGGAGACGACGCGGCGCGCCAGCACTTCGTTGCCCATGAGGCGGTCGAGCAATCCCTCGGAATCGAAGGCGGGCGGTTTTGGATCGGCCAGCGTGGCGGGCTCGGGAGCGGGGGGGAGAGGGCGGCCGGTGGACAGGCGTTCGATTTCGCTTTCGAGTGCTGCCGGCCGGAGCGGCTTAGTGACGAAGCCGTTCATTCCGGCTTCGATGCATTTCTCGCGGCTGCCGGCCATGGCGTGCGCGGTGACGGCGATGATGGGGACGCCGTGGTCCAGCACGTTGGAGGAGGCGGAACGGATGTGCCCCGTCAATTGGTAGCCATCCATGCCGGGTAGCTGGCAATCCATGAGGATCATGTCATAGGGCTTTTCGGCCAGAAGGCGCAAGGCGCTGGGGGCGTCGGCGGCGACATCGGCCCGGAAGCCGAGGATGTCAAGAATTCCGATGGCGACTTCCTGATTGACCGGGGAGTCTTCGACCAGCAGCAAACGGAGCCGTGCGCGGCCCTCGCGGTCCTTCTCCGGCTCGCTGCGGACCGGCGCGGCCGAGGGCGGCGGACCGTAGCCAAGCAGGGAGGCGAGGCAATTGCCGAGCTCGCCTTGCTTGATGGGTTTCGTCAGACGCCAGGAAAAGCCGAGCGCTTGCCAGTTGAGGGAAGCATCGCTCGTCTCGATGGTGGCGAGCACCGCCATGGGTATGCCGGCGCAGTGGGGAAGGCGTTGGATGGAGGCGGCGAGCCTATCGCCGCGCATGCCGTTGAGATCGAGATCGATGAGGATCACCTCAAAGGGCGGCACAGCCGGGTCTTCGAGCAGAGCGAGCGCCGTGGCGGCATCGGTGGCGGCCACTGCATCGGCCTTCCAAAAGGCGAGCAGCTCCATCAGCAGTCCGCGGCTGCGGGCATTGCTTTCGACGACCAGCACGCGGCGTTGTTTGAGGCAAAGCGGGTTGGGGCGGCGGACCTGCGGCTGCTGCTCGAGGACGGCGGTGAACCAGAAGCGCGACCCTTTTCCTTCTTCACTGTCGACGCCCACTTCGCCGTGCATCATCTCGACCAGCGTGCGTACGATGGACAGTCCGAGTCCGGTGCCGCCGAAGCGGCGGGTGGTCGATGCATCGAGCTGCGAAAAGGGTTGGAACAGGAGATCGCGTTTGCTTTGTGGAATGCCGATGCCGGAGTCGATGATTTCGAAGTGGATAAGGTTAGGCGTTTGGGGAGCGCGCTTGACGCGGATGGAGACTTCGCCGGTGGTGGTGAATTTGATGGCGTTTCCCGAAAGATTGCCGAGGATCTGGCGGAGCCGGACGGGATCGCCGCGCAGAGCGGTGGGCACATCGGGCTCGATGAAGCTGATCAGCTCGAGGCCCTTTTGATGGGCCTTGACGGCCATCAGGTCGGCAACGCCTTCGACGACGTCGCGGAGGTTGAAGTCGACGATTTCGAGATCGAGCTTGCGGGCTTCGATTTTGGAGAAGTCGAGGATGTCGTCGAGGATGGTGAGGAGGGCCTCGGCGCTGTCGCACATGGTCTGCGTCTGCTTGCGCTGGCGCTCGGTCAATTCGCTGCGCAGAAGCACTTGGGCCATGCCGAGAATGCCGTTCATGGGGGTGCGGATCTCATGGCTCATGTTGGCCACGAACTGGCTCTTGAGGCGGCTGGCGGCTTCGGCGTGCTCGACCTGGGCGGCGATTTGTTGGGACTGGCGGGCGAGGTGTTCGAGGGGGCGCAGGAGGCGCCGCGTGTACAGGAAGCGAATGAGTTCGAAGGCCGCGAAGGCGGCGAACAGCAGTGCCGCGGAGGGCGGGGAGGGCCGCGCCGCGTAGAGGATGACGGCGGCGATGGCTGCCGCGGCGAGAGAAAACAGTTTCAGCTTCTGCTCCACCGTCGAGGGACCCGGGCGGTTCATCGGCGCAGCCCGGATGGTTTCAACTGGTAATACTGCGCCCGGACATGAGTTCGGGATTCGAGTTGGGGGCACATGCCCATGAGCGATTCCATCGCCCCGAGCACGAGATAGCCCTCCGGTTCCATGTTGCGCTGCATGCGGGTGAACAGGGAAAGCCGGTCGGCGTCGCTGAAGTAGATGGCGACATTGCGGCAGAAGATGATGTCGAACTGGCCGATGGAACTGAAGTCCTGCATCAGGTTGAGCTTGCGGAAGGAGGCCATGGCGCGGATCTCGTCGCGGACCTGCCAGCCGCCGTGGGAATGGGAGAAGTACTTGGCGCGGAGGTCGCTTGAGAGGCCGCGTGAGGTCTCGAGGGCGCTGAAGTGGCCGCGGCTGGCGCGGGCGAGGGCCTGGTCGGAGATATCGGTGGCGAGGAGGCGCACGCCGTACTTGGAGGTGTCGCCGAGCATTTCCTTGAGGACGATGGCGATGGTGTAGATTTCCTGACCCGTAGAGCAGGCGGCGCTCCAGATGCGGAGGCGGGGTATGCCGTTGCGGCGTGTGCGGTCGATCACGTCCGGGACCAGCTTGTTGCGCAGCAGATCGAAGGGGGCGGTGTCGCGGAAGAAGAATGTTTCGTTGGTGGTGATGGCGTCGATGATCTGGCGGTCGAGTGTGTGTGTGGCGTCCAGGCGGGCGCGCTGTACGAGGTTGGTGAAGGACCCGCAGTTTGCTTCCTCGGCCAGTGTGCTCAGGCGGCCCTCGATGAGATACGCTTTGGTGGCGTCGAGCTTGACGCCGGAGATGGAGCGGATGTAGTCGAGCACGACCGCGTGTTCGTCGGGGCGGAGGCGGATCATAAGCTAATCTCTTAAAGCGCGGAGGATGGCGGGCGCGATGGCTTCGAGCGGGAGGACGACGTCGACCACGCCGGCCTGAACGGCCTCTTTGGGCATGCCATAGACGACACAGGTCGCTTCGTCCTGGGCGATGGAAAAGCAGCCGCTGCGTTTGAGCGACTGGAGGCCGGCCGTGCCGTCGTTGCCCATGCCGGTGAGAATGGCGGCCACGGCTTGTCCGGGAAAATACTGCGCCGCGGAGCGGAACAGGCAGTTGACCGAAGGCTTGCAATGAGCCTCGGGCGGGTCGTCGGTGATGCGGATGATGATCTCACCCTGGGGGCCGGCGACGAGCTTCATGTGTTTGCCGCCGGGCGCGAGGTAAACGGAGTTGGGCTGTGCAATCTCCCCGTCTTCGCCTTCCTTCACGCGGAGGGCGCTTTTGCCGGCCAGCGTGGAGGCGAGCGATTGGGTGAAGAGCGGGGGCATGTGCTGGACAATGAAGACGGGCGCGCCGAGTTTGGCGGGCAGCGCGGGGATCACCTTAGCCAATGCCACTGGGCCGCCGGTGGACACGCCGATGAGCACGAGCGGTTTGCCTTTGCGTGCGGATTTGCGGACAGCGGCTGGTGGGGCAGCCGGGGCGACGGGCCTGGGGGCGACCAAGGGCGTGCGGGGCGCGCCCTGGAGAATCGAGCGGGTCTGCCGCTTGGTTTCAAAGGCCTGAATCATGGGCGCCAGGCGCGAGCGCAGGTTTTCCATGCTGAGGGCGCTGCCTCTGCCCTCCGGCTTGGTGACGAAGTCGAAGGCGCCCAGTTCGAGCGCGCGCATGGTCATTTCACTGCCGCGCCGGGTGAGCGAGCTGAGCACGATGGCGCCGACGCTGGAGCCGGCGGCGCGAAGCGCCTGGAGCACCTCAATGCCGTTCATTTCCGGCATTTCGATGTCCAGCGTGATGAGGTCCGGGCGGAGGGCGTCAATCCGCGACAAGGCAATTTTCCCGTTGGCGGCCGTGCCCACTACTTCCACCCCAGGCTCGCCGGCCAGGGCGTCGGAGACGATGCGGCGGAACAATGCCGTATCGTCGACAACCAGAACGCGTGTACCCATTTGTTTCTCCTGTTATGTCTCCTCGGCGAGAATCGGGGTTGGGTTCAGGATGGTGATCACTTTGCCGCCGGAGCGGCAGACCCCTCGGAAGAACTGGGCCTGACCCCAGGCGATGTTGGTCGGCGGGGGCTGCCAATCGCCGGACTCGGTTTCGACGACTTCGTCCACCCGATCCACCAGCAGGCCGATGAACTCGCCGCGATCCTCCATGATGAAGATACGGCTGTTGGCACTGGGGACGATGGCGGGGAATCCGAGCTTCAGCCCGAGGTCCAGAATGGTGACAATCTTGCCGCGGAGGTTGACGATTCCGCAGACCTCGGCGCGGGCGTGCCGGACCGGGGTCAGCGGCCCGAGGCGAATGACTTCCTGGACGGCGGCGGCGTCCAAGGCACAGAGAGCGTGCCGCACGCGGAAGGTGGCGAGGAGCACGGTCTGCTCTTCGCGTTGGGCGTAGGTATGCGACATGGGGCGCCTCCTGTCTTTACAGAGTGGATTCCCAGTTGCGGAGAACGTTCTTGAGCTCAGCGGAAAGCCGGGCGAATTCACTGCCCGAGGCAAGCGCCTTGGAGGCCGCGTCGCGCTGGCCGGTGGTGGCCAGTTGGGCGATGCGGGCGGCTTCTTCATGGAACTGGGCGTGCAGCTTCTTGGCGGTCTGGCAATGGGAGTTCTTGGCGGAGGCGGCATCGATTTCCGTGCCATGGAGCCATTTGCCGAACTGGCATTCGCGGTCCGAGCGGATGGTGCTGACGCTGGCGTCCAGCTTTCCGGAGTTGACGGCGCCCTGGAGGCGGCCCTTCCAGGCGGCATGGGCGGAGATGGCTTTTTCGATCTTGTCGGCGATCTCTCTGCCGTCGGCGACGGCGACACCGCCGCCGGAATGTTTCTGGGCAGCCTGGGAACTGCCGGAGATACGGAAGCGGGAGATCATGGACTGGAGTTTGTCGGAGACGTTGCCGAGATCGACGGCGCTTGAGCGGACCTGTTCGCTGTTGCTGGCCATGCCGCTGGCGGCGCGGTCGACGAGAGCGATCTCCCGGGCGATCTCTTTGGTGGCATCGGAGCTTTCCGAAACGCGGTTGTTGGCTTCGCCCACTCCGGTGGAGGCTTCGGCGATGTTGCGGGCGATGTCCTTGGTGACGGTGGCCTGTTCTTCGATGGCCGCGGCAATGCTGGCCACTATGTCGGTCACCTCATGGATCACCTTAGAGATCCGCTCGATATCGGCGATGCCGGCGGCAGCCGAGGATTGTACGCCGACGATGCGGCCCTTAATGTCCTCGGTGGCGGCGGCGGTTTGCTGGGCGAGCTCCTTGATCTCGTTGGCGACGACAGCGAAGCCTTTGCCCGCCGAGCCGGCGCGGGCCGCCTCGATGGTGGCGTTGAGGGCGAGAAGGTTCGTCTGCGAGGAGATCTCGTTGATGGTCTCGGTGACTTTGCCGATTTCGCGGGCGGCCTGGCCGAGCTGATTCATCTGCTCGTTAATGCGGGTGGCTTCGCGCATGGCCTCTTCGGTGATGTGGCGGGCCTTTTCCGAGTTGCCGGCGATCTCGCCGATGGTGGAGGTCATCTGCTCGGTGTGCGCGGCGACGTGGGAGAGATTGGTCGTCGCCTGTTCCATGCCGGCGGCGACGGAGACGATGTTGGTGGTGAGCTCTTCGGTGGCGGCGGCAACGGTGTGCACTTTGTCGGAAGCCTCGTGGGAGCTATCGGACATTTGCGCGGAACTCGATGTGAGTTCGGTGGAGGAATCGGAGAGCACCAGTACACCCTTGCGCAACTCGACGACGACGTCGCGCAGGTTGGTGGACATGGTGCGAACGGCTCGCGCCATGTCCCCGAGCTCGTCCTTGCGTTGAAGGTAGGCTTCGTCCAGTTCGGCGACGAGGTCGCCGGAGGCAACTTCGCCGATGTGGTGCACGGTGGCGGCCAGGGGTTTGGTGATGGTGCGGGTGATGAGCATGCCGAGACCCACCGAGGCGAGAAGGGAGATCAGGCAGAGGACAAGGCTGACGGACATCAGGCGGGCGACCTTCTCCTCGGTCTGCTTATTGACATCCGCCACCTGCTTCTTCTGCCAGTCGATAGCCTTGCTGATGGCCTGTTGGGCGGCATGGAACTTGACCATGGCGGTGTCGCGGAAGTAGGCCAGGGCCTCGGTGCGTTTTCCCGATTTGTTCAACTCGGCGGCGCGCACATTCGCTTCGCGCCACACGGCGGTGGCCTGCTCGGCCTCGTTGGCAAGGCGGCGCTCCTCGGGGCTGGAGGCGGAGTCGACCATCTCTTTCAGGGCGGCAATGTAGGCCTTGCGCTCCTCGGCGAGGCGGGCCTGAATCTGCTCCTGCCCGCTGTTGGCCAGAAGCAGTTCCAAGACGATGGCGTTGGCTCGCGCGGCGCCCAGGGCGAAAGAGGAGTTCCGCAACATTTCGGCGGACTCGGCTTGCGACTCCCGCGATGCGCTCTGGCTGGCGCGCAGGGCCCACTGGTCGAGGCCAGCGACGAGCAGCGCAAAGGTGATCAATCCTCCGGTCAAAAGCATCAACTTTTTCCCGATTTTCATGTTATTCAGCAGGTTGTTCATGGTTCATTTCTCCGTTCAAAATTCGCTGCGCGGGCGCTAGGAGTGCGGCATCACGAGCGTGCGGATGCATTCGGTCAATTCGTCCTCGTTCAGCTTCACCTTGTACTCGCTCACGCCCATTTCGAGGGCGCGGGCGATGTCTTCCTCCCCGGCGAGCGAGCTGAGCGCAATGACGGGCAGGTTTTCAAACCGTTTGTCGGCGCGGATCTGGCGGGTCAAGGAGAGGCCGTCCAGATGCGGCATTTCGATGTCCGTTGCCACCAGGTCAACGTGATCCCTGTTTTTCTCGAGCAGGTCCCAGGCCTTGGCGCCATCCTCGGCGGTAATGACATTGCAGCCGATGGATTCAATGAGGCGCTGGACGTGATGGCGGAAGTACTCCGAGTCTTCGGCGAGCAGTACGGTGGGAGCGCCGGCGACAGGCATTGCCGGCAGCGCTTTCGGGGCCTCATCGTTGTAGCCGGCCGGGGCCTCGTCATAACCGGACGGGCACACGGCTTCGGCCAACTCGTCGATGCTGAGCATGAGCACGGTCTGGTTCTTGAGCACCGCCGATCCGGCGATGCCGCGCTGGCGGAGCGTGAGGGTGTCGATGTCGAGGTTGGCCTCGATCATGTCGAGCGGCTCGGCGGCCAACAGCCCGATGGGGCGGCCCATCCTTTCGAAGACGATCACGACGTACTGCTGGGAATCGGTGAGCTCGCCGGCCGAGGCGACATCGCAGAGCGTCACCAGGCGGAGGCTTGCCCCGCGGTGGAGCATGGTCCTGCGCCCGCCGACGGTTTCCACCTGCGAGGGCTTCACCCGTTCAATGCGCGAAACATTGGCAATGGGCACGGCGCACGTTTCGTTGGGGGCGTTGTGGAACAACAGCAGGGAGTGGGTTTGGGCGTCCACCACCGCCTCGTCGCCGCCGCGCGTGGCCACGGTTTCGGCCGTGCCGGCCGAGACACCGGAGCGGGCGGCGATGCCGGCCACATCGAGAATCACGGCCACTCTGCCGTCGCCGAGGATGGTGGCTCCGGCGTAATCCTGAATGCCCTTCAAGTGGCGCCCGAGCGGCTTGACGACGATCTCGGCGGTATCGTGCAGCTCTTCGACGATGAGGCCGTAGGCGAAGGCGCCGGTGTTGACCAGCACGACGTTCATCGGCCGGCCATCCTGCTGCGAGCGGGCGGTTCCCATGGCGTCGGCAAGATGGACGAGCGGCACCAGGTGATCGCGCAGTGTCAGCACGAGAGCATCGCCGACGCGGTCGGTGCGCTGCGCGATCTGGGCGGCGGGAATGCGGATCAACTCGCCGACATTCACCTGCGGAATGGCGAAGCGCTCGCCGCCGTCGGAGACAAGCAGAGAGGGGATGATGGCGAGGGTGAGCGGGAGCTTGATGCGGAAGCTCGCGCCGCGGCCGGGCGCCGATTCGATCTCGATCTTGCCGCCGAGTTTGTCGAGGTTGGTCTTGACGACATCCATGCCGACGCCGCGGCCGGAGACGTCGCTGACCTTTTCGGCGGTGGAAACGCCGGGCAGGAAGACGAGCGCCAGTTTCTCGCGGTCGGACATCTTGTCGAGCTGCTCGCGCGTGACGAGGCCTTTGGCGAGCGAGGAGGCGGCGACCTTTTCCACGGCGAGCCCGCGTCCGTCATCGACGATCTCAATCAAAACCTGGCCGGCCTGGTGACAGGCGCGGAGGGTGAGATTGCCGGTAGCGGATTTGCCTTTGGCGAGGCGGTCGGCGCGGCCTTCAATGCCGTGGTCGACGGCGTTGCGGACCATGTGGGTGAGCGGGTCGCTGAGCCCTTCGAGGATGGTTTTGTCGATTTCGACTTCCGCGCCTTCGGTGTGCAGTTGGACGTCTTTGTCGAGGTTGCGGGAGAGGTCGCGGACAAGGCGCGAAAACTTGCTGAAGAGGGTTCCGATGGGCTGCATGCGCGTCAAGGTGACGACTTCCTGCAATTCGGAAGTGACGAGATTGATGCGCTGGGCTCCGGAGCGGATGGCGCGGTCGTCGCGGCGGGCCAGGGACTCATTGAGCTGGTTACGGCTGAGCACGAGCTCGCCGGCGAGCGTCATGAGCGAGTCGAGGAGGGTGACGTTGAGGCGGACGGTGCTTTCGGGCGCTGACACCGAGGGGGTGGCAACAGGGGCCGGGGTTGGGGTTGGGCTTGGGGTTGGAGCGGGTTTCGGTTCCGGCTCCTTGACGGCGGCCACGATTTCCGGCTTGGGTGCGGGCTGCGGAGCAGGCGCGGGCGGCGCGGCAGCCGGGCGGGGAGCGTTGATGGCCCGTACCGAGCCGTCGGCTTCGACCTTCTGAATGCGCTCGGCGGGCACGTGCACCACTTCCCGGATGAGGTCCGTATCGAGCGGCGTGGCGTAGAGAACTTCGAGCAGGAGCTTGTTGACTGGTTCGTCATCGAGCGTTCCGGCCGAATCGATGTCGAGCATCATCTCCATGACCGACCCAAACTGGTCGAGCTTACGGAACACCTCGAGCGGGGTCTTGCCGTTGCGCTGGATGTCATGGATGAGGTCGTAGGCGATGAGGTAGACGGACTTGCCGCCTTTGCGCGCCTGGGTCATATCGAAGGCGGAAACCTCGATGTGGGCGCCGCCACCGGGCAGGGGGACTTCGACCTTCTGTTTGACGGACGGCTTTTCGGCGAGAGGCAGAGCGCACTCGACGAGGCCGGTGAGGGCTTCCACATATTCGGAGATGTCGGCCGAACCGCTGTCCTGGTGGTGATCGAGCAGATCGCGCAGCTTGTCGAAGGAGCGGAACAGCGTGTTGACGATTTCGGGCGTGGGCATCATCTGCCGGGAGCGGATGAGATCGAGCACATTCTCGATTCTGTGGGCGAGCTGATGGATGATGCCGAGGTCGAAGAAGCCGGCGCCGCCTTTGATGGAATGCGCGGCGCGGAAGACCCGGTTCACCAGTTGCTCGTCGATTTGCTCCCCGTTCTGCTCAATGGTGAGGAGATCGGCTTCGATGGTGGCTAAGTGCTCGCGGCACTCGGCGAGATAATCCTGGAGTAGTTCGTCATCGAGATTGAGGTGAGGCATTGGTTTCCTCCATTCACTCGCCGGACACGCTGAAATGCTGGTGGATGCGCATCATCTGGAAGAGATCCATGATCTCGGCCGAGGCGCGCACCACCGAGAGCTTGCCGCTCACCTTGGCGAGTGAGTTGTGCGTGGCAATCAACAATCCGATGCCCGCGGAGTCGAGCATCTGAACATTGGAAAAATCGACAGTCACGGCGCGAGCGCCGCCGGCAATGACACCCTTGAGCGCCGAGCGCAGCTCCGGGGCTGAGGTGGCCGTGACATCGCCGGCCGGCTGAACTATGGCCCCATCCTCGTTCGTCGTAATCGTTGTACTAGACATGTTCTGTATCTCCGTTTGTCATCTGGGACTTTTCCTTGGCCAAGCGCTTGAGGATGAACGCGGCGTTGCCTTTGTTGTTGAAACGCACGCGTGAGCCATACAAGTGCAGAATGTCGATACCTCGTCCGCAACCGGCGGACTCGTCGCGGTGGCGCGGGGCGCGCCAGTCGAAGCCGCCGCCGGCGTCGGAAACGCCGATGAGAATGCGGCGAGAGTTGATGCGGACCCGGCAAGAGACTTCGAGTGCGGGGTCGCATTTGCAGCCATGGACCACGGCATTGGTGAGGGCTTCGCGGAGCAGCAGCTCGGCGGCGAAGGAGTCGGCCGGGGAAGCGATGGAGCGGCACCAGTGGCGAAAGCGCACGAACAAGGGTTCGAGGCGATCGGGGATGGCCGGGAGAGTGACTTCCATGCTGTGTCCGTTCGAGGCGCCGCTCATAGATTGGCCTCCGCAGCCATGAGCAGGAGGTCATCGGGGGCTTTGGCTGGCTCTGCAAGAATGTCGCCGACGATGCTTCGGGTAACACTCTCCAAGGGGTGATGCTGGTTGCGGATGCAGGCTTCGACGAGTTGCGCCAGGCCGGTGCGGCGGTTTCCATTGGTGGCCGACTCAATCATTCCGTCCGTGTAGAGGTAGAAGCGATCGCCTTTGCGGAGGCGGCGGTCGCGGCGCTGGAGGACGGCGGTGGAGAAGAGGCCGAGGGGCTCGCTTTCCATATCGAGAGTTTCCGCCTTGCCGGCCGCGCTGACCACGATTAACGGCGGGTGGCCGGCGCTGACCACGGACAGGGAGCGCGTGCGGCGGTTGAGCCTGACGTAGCAGGCGGTGAGGTACTGTTCCTCATCGAGCATCTGGCGCATGACGGAGCCGATGCCGCGCATGGTGTCTTCGGGGGAGAACATGGGACCGGAGTATTGGCGGAGGAGCGCTTTGACGGCCGAGGTGAGGAAGCCGGCGTTGACGCCATGGCCGCTGATGTCGGCGACAAAGTAGGCCACCACATCGGGGTCGACACTGAGCACGTCGTAGAAATCGCCGCCAGCCTCTTCGAGCGGGCGGTAGTAGACGGAGAATCGCGCATCGGGGCAATGCTCGGGACGCACGAGAATGGCTTGCTGGGCGTCGCGCAGGCGTTCGAGACGTGCGCGCTGTTCGCGCAGGAGGGTGCGGTTCTGGGAGTGGATGCGGAGGTGGACGCGGACGCGGGCGAGAACTTCTTCGGCATGCACGGGCTTGGAGATGTAGTCGACGCCGCCGATTTTGAGGCCGGTGACTTTGCTGGTCAGGTCGTCCAGAGCGGAGAGAAAGATGATGGGGATGTCGGTGGTGGCGGGGTCGCTTTTCAAACGGGCGCAGGTTTCAAAGCCGGTTTCACCGGGCATCATGACGTCGAGCAGGATGAGATCGGGTTGGTGAGAGCGGGCCATTTCCGTGGCCTGTGCGCCGTTTTCCGCGGCGAGTGTGTGGAAGCCTTCGGCGTCGAGGACGGACTGGACCAGTTCGAGCGCCATCGGCGTGTCATCGACCACGAGTATCTTCGGAGCCTCTCTCAAAGCGGGCACAAATGGCTTATCGGAGGGCCAGTCGATTGTTTGATGTAGCCCGGAATATTATTTGAGGGAGATGGGGAAGGTAGCCCACAACAATCTGCGCGGAGGGGGTGGTGGCGTTGGGGCTGGCCTTTCCGGGCTGTGTGCGGCTCACGGGCGCCAGATCGCCAAGCATATCCAAAGGACCACGGACGACTTGCTGCAAGTGGAGCATGGATCGCTGTATCCGGCTCTGAACCGGCTGGAACGGAAGGGTTGGATTGAGGCGCGATGGGAGCTTGCGGGAAAGGATCTCATCCGGGAGTATAAGTACTACCGCCTGACTGCGGACGGACGGAAGCAGCTTCGGACGGAGGAGTCGAAGTGGAAGAAGCTGACGAGCGCGGTGGCGCGCATCATGTGGCCGGTAGAGGAGAGTTGACGTGCTGTGGCGCCGCCGGGGTTCACGCGAACAGGATCTGGACCGCGAACTTCAGGTCCATCTGCAATTGGAGGCGGAAGAGCTGCAAGAACGCGGCGTAGCGCCCGAAGAGGCGCAATATGCAGCCCGCCGGGCTTTGGGGAATGTGACTGCAACGAAAGAGGAGGTCCGCCGTATGTGGGGTTGGAACACGTGGGAAATTTTCCATGCGGAGATCCGGTATGCGCTGCGGAACATCCGCAGGAGTCCTGGCTTCGCGACGATGGTGGTGCTTACGCTGATGCTGGGCATCGGAGCGAGCACGGTGGTGTTCACGCTGGTGGATACAGTCCTGCTGAAGCCGCTGACGTATGCGGAAAGCGGGCAGCTTGCCGTGGCATGGGAGCATGTCCGGTTCCTGGGAAGGGACGACGCGGTGGGGCCGAATCCGCGGCACGTCGACGTGTGGCAGAGCCGCTCGACGGCTGTGAGCGCATTCACGGTCTTCCGGCACTCGCAAATGGGCCTGGCGACAGGCGGGGATGGAACACGGCTGACGGGCGTGGTGCATTGCCTTCCGAACCTTTTTGATGTGCTTCGAGTGCGGCCTTTGCTGGGGCGCACGTTTGTGGCGCGCGATGGGACCAAAGGCGGGGACAACGTCGCCGTGCTGACGCACGCGGCTTGGCAACATCTCTTCCAGAGCGACGCGGGGGTGATTGGGCGCACCGTCCGCATCGACGACAACCCGGTGCAGATTGTTGGTGTATTGCCCGCCGATTTTCATTTCCCCAGCGCCAACACGCTGCGGCCATTCTCGTCGCGGCAGCCGAGAGCCGGTCTGCCCGAACCGTCGGTGTTTCTGCCGGCGGTTTTCAATTACGCGGAGATGGAGTGGAACGGGAACTACGGGAATTGGACCACGGTTGGCCGGCTCAAGCCGGGCATTCGTATCGAGGAAGCGGAATCGCAATTGAACACGATTCTTCAGCAATTATCCGAGGAAGTGATGCAGGGGTCGCGGAACCAGGCGATGGGGGCTTTGCGGGCTTCGATGCAGCCGATGCAGGAAGGGGTGGTGGGCGCCTCGGGCGCAACGCTTTGGTTTCTGATGGCGGCGGTGCTCGGTCTGATGCTGATTGCGTGTCTCAATCTGGCCAATGCGCAGCTTGGGCGTGCCTTGGCGCGGGGACGTGACGCGGCGTTGCGCACTGCGCTGGGCGCGGCGAAGTGGCGGCTGTTGTGGAATGGGCTTGCGGAGAACGTTGTGCTGGCTGCCGCCGGCGGCATCGGGGGTGTGCTGGTTGCCGGTACGGCACTGGAGTTGGTGCGGCGCCAGTCCGCTATCGACCTTCCGCGTCTCTCCGAGGTGCGGCTGAATGGCGCGGTGCTTCTGTTTGCTGTCGCGTTGACAATGATGGTGAGCCTGCTTTCGGGGCTGGTTCCGGCATTGAGAATCCTGCGGGCCGATCCGCATGTGTTCCTGCAAGGGGGTGGTGGCCGCACTTCGTTCGGCAGTAGCTCCCACACGCGGCTACGCACATGGATCATCGGACTGCAGGTGTTTGGATGCACGGTGCTGCTGCTGGTGACGGGTCTGTTCACGAAGAGCCTGTTGCACCTGCTCCATCAGGACAAGGGCTTCGAATCGCATGATGCGGCCATCGCGGAGGTGAAGCTTCCTGTCAAGCTTTTTAGTGCTCCGGAAGCGCGGGTGGAGTTTATCGACAGGACTTTGCTGCACGTACGTGCGCTGCCCGGGGTGGAGGCTGCGGGATTGGTGAGCGCCACTCCGCTGGAAGGAGAGAGCTGGATTGAACCGCTGCGCCGCGCGGACCGGCCGGAAGCTGAGGGAACGATGGTCAACGCGCGATGGGTGAGCCCGGGATACTTTGAGGCGACGCGGCAGAGGCTGATCGCGGGCCGGTTCTTTGAAGAGCGGGACCGGAACCTGGACAGCGCGGTGATTAGCGAGGGCGCGGCGAAGGCGCTTTGGGGGGAGGCGAATCCTGTTGGCAATGCGGTTGACGTGCTGGGCCGAAGGCATTCGGTCATCGGCGTTGTGGCCGATTCGAGGATGACGTCGCTGAAGACAGCGCCGGTGAAAACGGCTTACGTCCACTACAAGTACCGGCCGCCGATGACGACGTCGTTCGTGGTGCGCGGCAAAGGCGGCGCTGAGGGATTCGTCACCGGGCTGCGGCAGGCGATCTGGAGTTCGGCGCCGAACGTTACGATTGGGCGGGTGAAGACGTTGGATTCGCAGCTTTCGGACTCGGTGGCGCGGGAGCGCTTGCAGATGCAGGTGCTGGTTTCGTTTGGTGCGGCGGCTTTGCTGCTGGCGATGCTCGGGATTTATGGGACTCTCAGCTATTCGGTGGCGATGCGGAGGCAGGAGATTGGGATACGCATGGCGCTGGGGGCATCGAAGGGGAGGGTGTATGGGCAGACGCTGGGGCAGGCTGCTGTTCCGGTGGGCGTTGGGTTGGTGATGGGGTTGGCTGCAAGCTTGGTGGCCGGCGGCGCTATTCGTAGTTATCTGTACGGGGTGGACGGGATGGATGGGTGGGTGATGGTGGTGGTGGTGGGTTTGTTTCTGATTGCGGGAGGGGTTGCGGCGTTTGTACCGGCCCGGAGGGCGGCTTCGGTGAATCCGATTGATGCGCTGCGGGCGGAGTAATGCACGGACTTGCGAAACGAGGTCTACGGGCTCGGTCCGCGGTTGCCTTGTGGTGGCCAAGTGTTGGTGGATCGCTCTGCACGACGCGACCTGCGGGGCCGGAAGCGCTCCTGTACAAGGAGGATAGGCGCCGCGGCGATAGCTTGTAGGGGAGCTGGCTTCCGTGCGTGCCGCATCAGCCGGGCATGCAAGCAGCGTGGTATCGCTGGTGGTACCATTCGATTGTGTCGAACGCAAGGAAGCTCATCGCCAAGATGCGCCGCAACCCGCGCGATTGGGGAATAGAGGACCTCAAGGTCGTCGCGGATAACCTTGGTATCGATCATGATCAGCACGGCACGAGCCACGTTGTGTTCCGGCATGCCACGGCAGGGCGACTGTCCGTGCCGGCACATCGGCCTATCAAGCCCGTGTACGTGCGGTTGTTTGTGAACCTCGCCGAACGAGCAAGTGAGAACAATGAAGATTGACAGAACACTCATCCACTCTTACCCGTTTACCATTCGTCCGCTTTCGGAAGAAGACGGTGGTGGGTTCTCTATCGAGTACCCGGATCTGCCGGGTTGCATCTCCGACGGAGATAGTCCGGAGGAAGCTTTGAAGAATGGGAGCGACGCGGTCAAGTCGTATCTGCTCAGTTGCGCCAAACATGGGGACCCCATTCCGAAGCCGAGTGAGGCGAGCGGGCAGTGGCGGCAACGCGTGCCGCGAAGCCTGCATGCACGGCTTGTGGCGAGGGCGAGGCAGGAAGGCGTCAGCCTCAACACGCTGGTGACGGCAATGATCGCTGAGGGGCTTGGTAGTAGACGTGTAGGATAGTTCGACGGGGATTGTCGGCCACAGATGGACCTTGCGCGGGAGGAACTTTCGCGGCGTTCGTGCGTCCAATCGGATATAGAAGATAATAGGATCAGCCGTGAAACTCCTAGCTCTCGCAGCGCTATGCACCGGTCTGTCTGGGCAACAGCCGGAAATGCCGCGCCCCAAGGCCGGGCCCGTCGCCATCATGAAGTCCGCCGAATTGAAGCCGGGTATGAAAGCCACGGCTTGGACGGTGTTTGAAGGCACTACCCCCGAAGCTGTCCCTATCGAAATCATTGGGCTGTGGAAGAATGCCTGGGGACCGCGCCAGGATGTCATCCTCGGCAAGATGGGTGGCAAGGCACAACGGACGAACGTTGCCGGGGGGATGTCGGGGTCTCCGGTTTATATCAATGGCCGCTTGATTGGGGCGGTGGCGCTTCGGTTGAGCGTGTTTTCGCCGGATGCGATTTGCGGCATCACTCCGATTGAGCTGATGCTGGAGATCAACGATTTCGATAAATCAAGGCCGGCCGAGGCGAAGGCTCCGGGGAATGCGCAGCGGCGGGCTTCGCTGGAGTTGCCGCCGAGCCTGCTGGCGCAGGTGGTGAATGCGGGTGCTTCCGATGCATTCCCTAGCACGCCGATGATGGTGCCGATCGACACGCCGCTGACCATGTCGGGCTTTCATCAATCGACGCTACAGGAGTTCGGGCCGATGATGCGGCAGATGGGATTGAATCCGGTGCAGGGCGGGGCTTCGGGGGCGCTGCTGGCGAACAAGCCGGCTGTGGGATGGCAGAATGCGCTGCAGCCGGGCGATCCGATTGCGGGGATTCTGGTGAGCGGCGATATGTCGATGACGGGGCTCGGGACGGTTTCCTTTAATGATGGAAAGCGCGTGCTTGGGTTCGGGCATCCGTTCTTTAACCTGGGTCCGGTGGAAATGCCGATGGCGAAGGGCGAAGTGTTGATGACGCTATCGAGCGCGTTTCAGCCGAATAAGATTGCCAATGCTACCGAGGTGGTGGGGGCGCTGCATCAGGACCGGCATTCGGGGATCATGGGCGTGCTGGGCGATACGGCGGAAATGATTCCGGTGACGCTGGCGGTGCGCAGCTATAACGGCGCGGACAAGATCGAAAAGCAGAAGGATTTCCACTTCAATGTTTTCGTGCAGCAGCGGTGGACTCCGTTTCTGATGATGGTGACGCTGTTCAACACGATTAACGGTGTGAACGATTTTTCGGAAGAAGTGACGTATCGCTTCAACGGTAAGGTTGAGTTGGACGGGCTGGGGCCGATTGATCTGTCGACGATGCAGGCTCCGAGCGATCTGCCGGTGCCCGCGCCGATGATTCTGGCCGGGTGGTGGGGTGACAAGTTTAACAGGCTGTTCGGCAATGCGGTGAACATTCCGCGCTTGAAGCGAGTGAATGCCACGGTGGACCTGCTGCCGATGCGGCGCATTGCGACGATTGAGACGGCGTGGCTGGAGCAGATGGAATCGACGCCGGGCGGGGAAGTGACGGGCAAGGTGTTTCTGCGGCCGTTCCGCGGGGAGCGCATCGCGCGCGACTTCAAGTTCAAGCTGCCGCCGACGCTGGCCAAGGGAGAGCATCGGATTATGCTCAGCGATTCCGATACGTTGAATCGGACGCAGGCCGCGGTTGGTTTGGTGAACCGCTACATGGACATTCCGCAAACGGTGAGCCTGATCAACCAGGAGCGGAGCAACAACAAGCTGTACGTTTCGCTGGTGGAAGCGCGTCCCACCATTTATTCGGGCGATAAGACAATGCCGAGCCTGCCGTCGTCGGTATTGAATGTGATGCAATCGGGGACGATGCAGAACCGGTCGTTTCTCACCGCGGGTGAGAGCGCTTCGCAGCAATTGGCGATCCCCTTCGATTTCGTAGTGAACGGCAGCTACAACCTCAAGATCACGGTAAAGTAATGCAGAAGTTTTTTGTTGGACTGATGCTGGCCACAGCAACGCTGGTGGCCGTCGAGACGCGTTTCTGGCAGCACTATGATCCTGCCGACTACGAGAAAGCGACGCTCAACAAAGTGTCGCTGCGGAGTGATGGGCGGGTGAGCCTGGCTCCGGTGTTCAAGGAGTCCTTCGATACCGATTTGCCCTATTTGTGGGCGGTGGCCGAGGATTCGAAGGGCAACGTGTACACGGGCGGCGGATCGCCTGGAGCAACGAAGGCGAAGCTGTTCCAGGTGGACGCTTCGGGGAAGGGAAAAGCGCTGCTGGAGCTGGATGGAGCTGCGATTCAGGCGATTGTGATCGACAAGCAGGATCGCGTGTATGCGGCGACGAATCCGGATGGCAAGGTGTACCGGGTGGTGAACGGGCAATCGAGCGTTTTTTATGATCCGAAGGCGAAGTATATTTGGGCGCTGGCGTTCGATTCGAAGGGGAATTTGTTTGTGGCCACGGGGGACAAGGGCGAGATTCATCGCGTGTCGCCTGCGGGGCAAGGCTCAGTGTTTTTCACGTCGGATGAGACGCATGTGCGCAGCATCGCCGTGGATGGGAAGGATCATCTCATCGCGGGTACAGAGCCTGGCGGGGTGGTGATTCGGGTGAGCCCGGCTGGCGAAGGATTTGTGCTGTATCAATCGGCGAAGCGGGAGATTACGGCTCTTGCTGTGGCGAAGGACGGAACGGTTTTCGTTGCGGCTGTGGGTGCGAAGTCTGCCGCGGTTGCGCCTCCTCCGCCACCGGTTCCCACGCCTGCTCCTGGCGGTGGCGCTGCGCGGCCCGCGGCTGCTCCGGTTCCCGCTACTCTGACGCCGGCGCCGTCTATTTCCGGTGGGTCTGAGATTTGGAGCATCGATTCGGAAGGCGCGCCGACGCGGGTTTGGCAGCATACTTCGGAGTTGGTGTATGCGCTGGCGTTCGATGGGCAAGGGCGGCTGCTGTTGGGCACGGGCAACAAGGGACGGATCTACCGTTTGGAAGAGCAGCGGCTGCACACGACGCTGGTGAATTCGGTGTCGACGCAGATTACGGCGCTCGCCGGTGGACGCAATGGCGTGGTGCATGTGGCCACGGCGAATGTGGGCAAGGTGTTTCAATTGGGTCCGCAGTTGGAGAAGGAAGGGTGGCTCGAAAGCGAGACGCTGGATGCGGGTGCGTTTTCTTATTGGGGCCGAGCACGCTATGAGGGCGATGCGCAGGGCGGCGGTGTCGCGTTGGAAACGCGGAGCGGGAATTTGGACCGGCCGCAGAAGAATTGGAGTGCATGGGCTGGTGTTCCTTTTAATTCGACGCATGGGCGGATTGGGAGTCCGGCTGCTCGGTTCCTGCAATATCGTCTGAAGCTTTCGGCGGCTGCGGGCGGCGGCGCGTCGCCCAACGTGAGTCTGGTGGAGTTTGCTTATCTGACGAAGAATGTTGCGCCGGTGGTGGATGCGATTGAGGCGACTCCGGCGAATTACCGGTTTCCGGCGCCGAGCACGGCTTCGTCGCCATCGAGCCCGCAGTCGTTGACGCTGCCTCCGATGGGTGGGCGGCGGTCGACGTCGAGCATCTCACTCGATTCGGGCTCCGGGTCGATGACGTTTGCCAAGGGGCATATCGGGGCGCGGTGGCGGAGCTTTGACGATAACGGGGATACGATGCTGTACAAGGTGGAGATTCGCGGCGTGGGCGAGCGGGATTGGAAGCTGCTGAAGGACATGGTGCGCGAGCGGCACATTTCGTGGGATTCGACGACGATGCCCGATGGACGGTATCAGGTTCGGGTGACGGCCACGGATGGGCCATCGAATCCGCCCGCGCAGGCGCTGACGGCTGCGATGGAGAGCGAGCCCTTTCTCATCGACAATACGCCGCCGCAGATTTCGGGGCTGGCGGCGACGCCGGGCTCGGGTGGGCTGAGCGTGCGTTGGAAAGCGAAGGACGCGCTGAGCGTGATTGAGAAAGCGGAGTACAGCGTGAATGGCGGAGAATGGCTGACGGCGCTTCCGGTGACGCGGCTGGCGGATTCGCTGGAACTGGATTACGCGGTGGAATTGCCGCGTACGGGCACTGGTGAAATGACGATTGCCGTGCGGGTGAGCGATGAGTTCGAGAATCAATCCGTGGATAAGGTGACAGTCCGATAGACCTCTCGACGCCGCTGCAATTTGTAAAAGGGATCGGGCCTGCGCGCGCGCAGATGCTGGAGGGGAAGGGTCTGTTCACTGCCGAGGATCTGCTCGGGTACGCTCCGTTTCGGTATGAGGACCGGACGAATGTGAAGAGCATCGCGCAGCTTGCTCCGGGTGAGATGGCGACGGTGATTGCCGAGGTGACTTCGGCGAAATCGACGAAGCTGCGCGGGCGGATGGCGCTGTTTGAGGCGCGTTTCATGGACGCTTCGCGATCGGTGTTGTTGGGGAAGTGGTTTCACGGGGATTATTTGAAGACGATTCTGGTGCCGGGGTTGCGGGTGGCGCTGTTCGGGAAGATCGAGTTCGATTCGTTTTCGGGGGCGCTGAGTGTGATGCATCCGGAGTTTGAGATTCTGAGCTCGGACGATGACACGGAGGCGGCGCTGCATCTGGGGCGGATTGTGCCGATTCATGAGGCGGTGGGGAAGATTACTCCGCGGGTGATGCGGACTTTGATTTACCGTGTGTGCGAATCGTTGGGCGGGTTGGCGGATCCGTTGCCCGCCGTGTTGCGGGAGCGGTTTGGGTTTCCGGACTATGCGACAGCGCTGCGGCACCTGCATTTTCCGCCTTCGGGCGAGGATGTGCGGGTGCTGAATGCGTTTCGCTCGCGGGCGCAGCAGCGGCTGATTTTTGAGGAGTTCTTTTGGCTGCAATGTGGCGTGCAGTTGCGGCGGAGTAAGACGCGGTTGGAGCCGGGGATTGCTTTCGATTTGAACGATCGGGTGCGGGAGCAGATCAAGCGGATGCTGCCGTTTAAGCCGACGGGCGCGCAGAAGCGCGTGTTGAAGGAGATTGCCGAGGACATGGCCGCGCCCCGGCCGATGAACCGCTTGCTGCAGGGGGACGTGGGGAGCGGGAAGACGCTGGTGGCGGCGGAGGCGGCGATTATTGCGGTGGAGAATCACTACCAGGTGGCTTTGATTGCTCCTACTGAGATTCTGGCTTCGCAGCACTATTTGTATTTGAAGAATTTGTTTTCGAAATTGGGTTATGTGGTGGCGTTGGTGACGGGGTCGCTGCCGGCGCGCGATAAGCAGAAGCTGAAGCAGTTGATGGCGGCGGGGCTGATTCATGTCACGGTGGGGACGCATGCGCTGCTGGAAGAGGATGTGTCGTTCCAGCGGCTGGGGTTGGCGATCATTGATGAACAGCACCGCTTTGGAGTGATGCAGCGGCTGCGGCTGATGGAGAAAGGCGTGACGCCGGACGTGCTGGTGATGACGGCGACACCGATTCCGCGTACGTTGTCGATGACGTTGTATGGGGATCTGGATGTGTCGGTGATTGATGAACTGCCTCCGGGGCGGAAGCCGATTCGGACTTCGCACGTGAATGAAGACCGAATTGAGCAGGTGTGGAGTTTTCTGAAGGGCGAGATTGCGCGCGGGTATCAGGCGTATGTGGTGTATCCGTTGATTGAGGAGTCGGAGACGGCGTCGATGAAGGCGGCGGAGAAGATGTACCGGCATTTGCAGGATGTGGTGTTTCCGGATCTGCGGATTGGGCTGCTGCATGGGCGGATGTCGTCGGATGATAAAGAGACGGTGATGCAGGCGTTCAAGGGCGGGGATCTGCATGTGCTGGTGTCGACGACGGTGATTGAAGTGGGCGTGGATGTGCCGAATGCTTCGGTGATGATCATTGAGCAGGCGGAGCGGTTCGGGTTGTCGCAATTGCACCAGTTGCGCGGGCGTGTGGGGCGCGGGGCGGCGCAGAGCCATTGCATTCTGGTGACGGGGAAGTTGAACGAGACGGGGCGGGAGCGGATCCGGACGATGGTGGATAGCTCGGACGGGTTTTATATTGCGGAGATGGATTTCAAGCTGCGGGGGCCGGGGGAGTTTTTTGGAACGAAGCAATCGGGGATGCCGCTGCTGCGGATTGCGAATATGCTGCGGGATCAGGAATTACTGATGGAGGCGCGGCGGGAGGCGTTTGGGTTTTTGGAAGAGCCGCCTTCGGAGGGGGAGAAGGAACGGGTGTTGGAGTATTTACGGGGGCCGTGGTTGCAGCGGTATGGGCTGGCTCGGGTGGGGTGAGGTTGAGTTTAGCGGCAGGCGGTGAGTGCGGGGGCGAGTCTGGGGTCGCCGGGGCTGATCTTGTTGGCCATTTCCAGGTCTGCGCGGGCGGCGTCACAGCCTTTGGCGGACCAGCGGAGGAGGGCGCGTCCGGTGAGGGCATCGGCGGAGCGCGGGTTGAGGGCCAAGGCGCGGTCAAATGCCGATTCGACTTCCTCGTGAGTGCGCGCGCGGGTTTCGCCCTTTTGCCCTTCCCATTGGCGGAGAAGACTCCAGCCGACCATGGCGTGGGCTTTGGGCGAGCGTGGGTGGGCCGCCACTGTGTATTCCCAGAGCGCCAGTTCGGTGCGCCACTGGTAGGTGACGTGCCAGGAGGCGGCGAGCGCGGCGATGGTGAGCACTGCGAGGACAACGGGTTTGGCTCGGGCCGCGAGCAGGGCAATGCCTCCGACCGCGAGGTAGAGCGAGCGTTCGGCGACCATCACGCCGATGGGGACAATGTTGGCCACGGGGAAAACGCAGATGGCGAACCAGCCGACGCCGGTGATCCAGTCGCGGCGGGGGAGCACGAGCAATAGCGCGGCGGCCAACATGGCGGCGGTGGCGAGCCAGGTTAACTCGGAGGAGGGGAAGCCGGCGAGGCTATCGCGCAGATGGCCGTAGTAGACCGTTTGGCCGGTGGGGAAGACGCTGAGGCGGAAGGCATGGGCGACGGAGATGATGATGGATTTGATCCACAGGGTGAGGGAGGCATGCGGGCCGATGACGGTGGCGTCGGGCTGTACGGTCATTGCGCCGAGGGCGGCGAAGCGGAGTGCGGCGGCGGCGCAGGTGACGGCGGCGTAGGGGGCGAGGACTCGCCAGGAAGGGCGGAGCAGCAGATAGAGCAGGGCAACGCCAATGAAAGCCGATTCTTTGACGAGCAAGGCGGCGGCGATGGCGGCGATGCCGAGCAGATGGCGGCCGTTGCGGCAGGCGAGGATTGCGGCGAGGGTGAGGAGGGCGGTGAGGAGGTCGAGTTGGCCGTAGACGGGGAGCACGGCTTCGGCATGTACCGGGTGCACGGCAAACAGCAACGCCGCCCCGAATGCGAGATGGGCGGCGAACAGCGGTTCGAGGACAAGGTAGAAGAGGGCGCTGGCGGCGGCGTGCAGGACGAGAGAAACGATGTGATAGCCAGTGGGCTGATCGCCGAAGGCGAGCTTCTGGAGCCAGAGCCAGGTGAGTCCGAGGGGCCGGTAGAGCCCGCTGAGGGCATATCCGGCCCAATAGTCATCGGTCCAGAAAGAGGCGAACGGCATTGCGAGCCGCTCTTTGACGACGTAGAGATCATCCGCCAGCAGGGTGCCTCGCAGGCTGAAGGCAAAGGCCAGCAGAGCGGCGAGCAGAACCGCTAGCGCGTGACGCCGGCGCGTCGACGCCATGCTAGCACCAGGCATCCGGCGCCGAACCCGAGGAGGCTCAGCGAGGCGGGCTCGGGGACGCTATCCGCTTCGAAACGGAAATCGTCCAGTGTCGGGCTGTTGCCAGAGGTGTTCGGTACGGTGGTAAACACGATGCGGGCCGCCGCGAAACTGCCTGCTTCCTGCTGGAGGCCGAAGAACACACCCTGGGTGAGGAACTGGAACGGGGTGGTGTAGGTTTCCGTGACCGAAGTCATCGCCGTGTCGGAGTAGAGCGTCACGCTGGTGATCTGGATGGGGGCACGGTTTGGGTTCGGGTTTCCAATGAAGCCGAAGCGATCCATGAGGGAGGGGAAAACGACATCGAGCGGCGCGGTTCCACCGTTGTTGGTAAACAACGTTGAGACGCTGAGATAGCCGCCCAAGGTGGCAAAGAATGCTCCGCTGGTGCTGTTGCGGAAGCTGGCGCCTGCTTCGGTGTAGAAGGAGGGATTGGTGGAGAACGAATTGGAAGTGAACGTGGCCACGGTGGGCGAAGTGAAATCGGAAGCAGTGATGAGGGTTGCGGCGTGCAGACCGCCGGCAAGAGACAGTGATAGCAAGAAGAGGCGAGACACGGGATGAACCTTTGGTAAGGATTGAACAGCGACTACAGTATTCAAGTTTACGGTTGGTTCGAAGCCGGCGCAATGGCATTGGGGTTGGCGCAGGTACCAGGACTTCGGCATGGACCTGTACTGAAACTCAGTGCGGGCGTCGTACAATAGGCGCTCATGTCGAACTCCGTGAAATACGTTTGGCCCGTGCTGCTGATGGCCGCCTTCAGCATGATGAGCTATTTCGACCGCACGATACTCTCGGTGGCTTCGCCGCGGATCATTCAGGAATTTCATCTGAGCGAGACGCAGATGGGGTGGATCTACTTTGCGTTTCAGGCGAGCTATACGTTGCTGATGACGCACGGGGGGATGTGGGCGGACCGGTTTGGGCCGCGGCGGGTGCTGACGATTTCGACGCTGGGTGCGGGAGTGCTGACGGCCGCATTTCCGGTGGCGGCTTTGGGGGCGCTGCCTGGGTTTTTGCTGGTGCGGTTTGGATTCGGTGCATTTACGGCTCCGCTGTATCCGAGCACGGGGAGCCTGAATGCGGCGTGGGTGCCAGTGGAGCGGCGGGGGCAGGCCCAGGGGGCGATCAATGCAGGGGCGGGGATGGGCGGCGCTGTTTCTCCGTTGCTGTTTACGTGGCTGATGGCGATGGCTGGTTGGAGGCTGAGCTTTGTGGCGGCTGGTGTGGCCACCGTGCTGCTGGCGCTGTTGTGGCACTTTACTACACGGCATATGGTTGAGCCGTCGCGGAAGGGGGTGGCGGGGAATGCTCCGCAATGGCGGAAGCTATTGGAGAGCCGCGGGCTGCTGCTGCTTACGCTTGGGTATTTCGGCATTGATTACTTTGAGTACATCTTCTTTTACTGGCTTTATTACTATTTGAGCGAGGTGCGGCATCTTTCTTCGGCGCAGACCGCGGTGTACACTTCGTTTCCGTTCATTGCGTGGGTGGTGATGATGCCGCTGGGTGGGTATCTGTGCGATGTCGCGGCAGTGCGTATTGGCGCGCATCGTGCGGTGCGGCTGGTCGGCATTGCGGGGATTGCGGTTTCGGTGGTGCTGCTGATTGCCGCGCTGCAGAGCGCGGATATTCTCACTACGGTGATTCTGCTGTCAATCGCGTTCGGGTCGTGCGCGATCTCGGATGTGGTTTCGTGGTCGGCGGTGATTTCGATAGCGGGAAAGGATGCGGGAACGTACTGCGGCATCATGAACACGGGCGGGAACCTGGGCGGGATGATTGCGCCGGTGCTGACTCCGTGGATTGCGTCGCAGTATGGGTGGTCGGCGGGGCTTTATTTTGGTGGCGCGGTGGTGTCGATCGCGCTGGTGACGTGGCTGCTGTTTCGTAATCAGGAGGGGGCCGGTTCGATCGCGTCGGGTGGCTCCAGTTAAGTCCTGATCAAATCTATCAGTTGCAGCGTTTTCAGCGGCGACCTTCCGGTCGCCGTTTTCGCGCGGGCTGTGAGGCCGTACTACGGGCTCAAACTTCTCCAGAATCCTTGCACGATTTCGAACGCTGCCTGGCATTCGATTTCGAGTTCGCAGTCGTCAGCCATCGCGCGGAACGGGCGCGCCCATTCGGGTGGCGGCGGCGTCAGTTCGGTTGGTACTTCGCATGTGGCGCGGCGTTCGAACGTTCGGCGGAGAGCATCCGCACAGCGCCCTCGATCCAAGGCGCCCGATGCTGTGAGGAGGTAGAGGTCCACCAAGTCTCGGACGCGGCTGTTTGGGTTGGTGCGCGGCAAAGTGTAGGCGTGAATCTTCTCGGCGAACTGCTGCTCGAGGGCGATCATCGGAACAGATGGCGGCGCAAACTCCGCGAATGCGAGCCAGTCTCGTGCGGCCATCGTCTCGATTGGTTCGACGATCACGTCGCCGATGCCGACATCGACATGGAATCGGACAAAGGCCCGGCCATCGACACGCGACTCAACAGGATGCCGCGCGCCGCCGTAGGGAGCGGCATCGAGATCGGCCATGGCCTCGCCGACTCGGAACGTGAAGAAGTCTTCGAGGTCGAATGTTGCTGCCCGCTGAAGCAAGAGAAGTGCCGATTCGTTGTTCCCCTTGCGCAGCGTGAAGTCGAGATCGCGTGTTGACCTAGCCGTTTCGAAGCGAAGCTCCATCGCGTAGCCGCCCTTGAGAATCCAGTCTGGGTTATCCATGCGAGCGAGCCGCGCCAGGAACCGATCAAAGGCGACTTGGCGGCAGAGGCGCTGAAAGTCAGTTCGTTCCTCGCGAGAAATCGTCTTGAGCCTTCCTTCGAGGGCTTGCCGGAAAGCGCCCGCTGTGGCGTATTTTCGGCTTGCCGGCATCAGTGCTTCCCTCCCTTCAGTTTGTGCAAGAGGTCTCGGCGTGTCGGGTCGGACTCGGCTACAGCGATCTCACTTCGAGTGATCTTGCCGGTACGTTTCGCTTCAACGAACGCGGCTCGGAGATCCTCGATTGGTACGGCCTCTGCTGAAGCAACGTCCAGAAGAGTGCGAAGTGCCTTCGTTACCGGCACGCCGTCAACGGTCTCGACTTCGGATGCCGGGACGTCGGCCAGGTGAAGAATAAGGGCCTTCGGGATGGCCGCGCTTCGTCGAAAGTCGCTGGGGACTGTCATGTGGACGCGCGATGGCATCACATCCGTAAGTTCGTGCAGCGAGAGCGCGGTCTGGTGGCTGTAGATGCCCTGCGGTTCGTCCTGGCGATCGCGGGACCAGAGCCACCAAAGGATGAGGTCGGGTCGCGACGGGAGTGGGTAGAGCGCTAGTCGAAAGATTCCGCGGCGTTCTCGGACCCAGTTGCCGGCGTTGACGTGATAGTTGCGCTTCGGTGCGGTGTAGCCAATGGCAGCGGCTTGCTTGGACGTGAAGAACCCGCCCTGCGCTGCCGCGAGGCGGACCAGCGCGCGCTCGTCATCGACGTAGGACCGGGTCTGCACAATAGTTCAACTCTCCAGAACTATTGTGCCGCATGCGTCGCGGACTGGCAACCGGCTATGAACTGGGTATCAGCAGGTTTGGCGCCGACTGCTACCCGCCGTTACTACTCGTTGCGACTGGTTGTGACCGACTGACTTAATCGGACCACAATTTCTTGGACAAAGACTCTAGCTCCTAAGAGCAGGGTCATCCTTCGCGACGAAGGCGCTCGGCGGATTCCTTGAAGTAGGCGAGGGCATCGCGGTCGAGAGTGACGCCGATGCCGGGCGCGTCGGGAACGGGAATCGCGCCGTTGACCATTTGCGGTGTGCCCTTCACCAGCGATTTGCGCAAGCGGGCGACGCAGAGTTCGTCGGGCAGGTATTCGATGAAGGCGCAATGGGTAGTGGCGGCGGCCATCTGGACGGCGGCGGCGATGCTGAGTCCGGTCTTCCAGAGGTGTGGGACGACGGTGAGATTGCGGGCGGCGGCGAGATCGCAGACGCGGCGGCACTCGGTGAAGCCGCCGACGCGGCCGACGTCGGGCTGGGCGACGCGGACCTTGCCGCGATCCATGAGGTCGAGGAATTCGAAGCGGGTGGCGAGCCATTCGCCGGCGGCGATGGGGATGGATTGCTCGCGGGCGAGGCGTGCGTAGCCGTCGAGGTCGTCGGCGGGGAGTGGTGTTTCGAGGAAGAAGAGATTGAACTCTTCCCAGGGGCGGATGGCGGCGAGGCAGGTGTCGGCGTCGGGGAAGGCGTACTGCACGTCGACCATGAGGAAGAATGCGTCGCCGACGGCGCGGCGTGCTTCGCGGATGAGCTCGGTCATTTCCGCGGGGCCGGCCTTGAGGCCTTTGTGCTGATAGGGGCCGAAGGGCGTCATTTCGAGCTTGGCGGCGCGGAAGCCGGAGCGCTGGGCGAGGCTGAGCCATTCCATCATGGACTGGCAGTAGCGGTCCCAGTTGTCGACTTCGGGTTGAAGCGAAGCGTAGGGGGTGATGGCGTCGCGCGTCTTGCCGCCGAGTTGGGCGTAGCAGGGCTTGCCGAGGGCTTTGCCGCGGAGATCGTGGAGGGCCATGTCGAGGGCGCCCATGGCGTGGATGACCGCGCCGCGGCGTCCGGTCATGGCGGAGCCGATGTAGAGTTTTTCCCAGAGTGCTTCGACCTGGAGCGGGTCTTCTCCGAGTAACATCTGCGAGAGGCCGCGATCCATGGTGTGGGTGCCTGGGGCTTCAATGCAGGCGCGGGCGACCCAGGCGTTGAGATCGGTTTCCCCGATGCCGGTGAGACCTTCGTCGGTATGGATCTCGACGACCAGGTCGTCCTGGGCGGAGCTGGTGGAGCCGGAATCGTAGCCGGGGTCGAGGAGGACGTGACAATCAATGCGGGTAATTTTCATCGGTCGAACATGTGGGCGCGGGCTTGATCGAGCCATGCCTCCATGGAATCCTCCATTGCTTTTCGGGCGGCCACGGGATCTTTGCCGCGAATGGCGTCGAGCAGGGGCAGGTGCAATTGGGCATCCTGGGCGAGGTCAAAAGCGCCGCGAGTGGCGATACGGATGGCGCTGGCGGCGAATATGGGTAATGCCACGCGGCGCAATGTAGCGCTGAGGCATTCGTTGCGGGCGAGTTCCCAGATGGCGGTGTGGAGGGCGAAGTCGCGCTGGATGAAGAGCTGGACGTCTTCGTTGCGGGCGGCATCGAGCAGGGTGAGATAGAGAGCTTCGAGGCGGGCGATGTCATCGGGGGTGGCGAGGCGGGCGGCTTCTTCGATGGCGAAGACTTCGAGGAGGCGGCGGACGGCGAAGACCTGCTGGGCGGCTTCCCAGGTGAGCTTGGTGACGTAGGTGGAGGAATTGGGTTTTTTGATGACGAAGCCGTCGCTTTCGAGTTCGATGAGGGCTTCGCGGACGGCGGTGAGGCTGGTGGCGAACTCGGCGGCGAGCTTGCGTTCGACGAGGCGCTCGCCTTCGCGGAGGGTGCCGTTGAGGATGGCTTCGCGGAGTTTTTCGGCGATACGGACGCGGAGGGTGGGACTGGAGAGTTGTTCGAAGGCAATCGGCATGATCGATCTTTCGATTGTATCGTAACACCGAACGGGGGCGGGAGCAATAAGTTGAGGGAAGGGGAGGTGGGGGCTGGAATTTTGTTATGTGTTGAAAAGGAGGGAGTTGAGCAAAGTTTGCGGGGATAGGGGGAGGGGAGTGGATTGCAATGGGCGGGAATTTGTTTTAAGATGCATGATCGATCATATGACTTGGAAACATCTCATGAACCTATTGCCGATTGCCGCCTCCGTCCTCGTTCTGGCGCTTCCGCTTGGCGCCCAAATCAGCACGGGAACCCTCAGCGGTCTGATCACGGACAAGGCAGGTGCGGCGATCCCGCAGGCGACGGTGAAAGTGGAGAATGAAGGCACACGTGTCGTGCAGGAGAGCGCGGCGAACGACACCGGCTACTTTTCGGTGCCGAACCTCAACCCCGCGACGTATTCCGTCACGGTGACGGCGCCCGGGTTCAAAGCGGCGGTGGCGCGCGGGGTGGTGATCCAGGTAAACCAGAGCTTGCGTCTGGATCTTGGGTTGGAAGTAGGCGACGTCATCCAGCAGGTGGAAGTGTCGAGCGCGGCGCCGTTGCTGGAGGGGGTGAGCACGAAGATCGGCACGGTTGTGGAGACGACGCAGGTGACGGAATTGCCGCTGAACGGGCGGCAGTTTGCGCAACTGATTCTGCTGACGCCGGGGGCGCTGCCAATTGCGCTGGGGCAATCGACGTCGTTCAAGGTGCAGTTGGGGGCCGGTTCGTATTCGCCGGTGATCAACGGCCAGCGGAGCCGGTTTAACAACTTCATCCTGGACGGGGTGGAGAACAACGATCCGATGTTCAACAGTTACGCGATGAACCCATCGGTGGATGCGATTCAGGAGTTCTCGGTGCAATCGCGGGGAGGGGTGGGCGAGCAGGGGCGGTCGATGGGGTCGGACGTGATTGTAGTGACGCGGTCCGGCACCAATCATTTTCATGGCAGCGCGTGGGAATTTCTGCGCAACACGAAGCTGGATGCGCGGAATTTCTTTGATCCGGCGCGGCCCGATTTCAAGCAGAATCAGTTTGGGGGCACTTTGGGCGGGCCGGTGCGGTTGCCGGGCTATAACGGGCGGGATCGGACTTTCTTTTTTGGCTATTACGAAGGGTTTCGTTACCGGAGGTCAGCGAACAGCGTGACGACGGTGCCCACTGCGGGGATGCGCGGGGGCGATTTTTCAGCCGCCGGGCTGCCGGTGATTTACGACATCAACACGACGCGCACGGACGCGTCAGTGCCGGGAGGATACGCGCGCGATGTTTTTGCGGGGAACCGGTTGCCGGCGTCGCGAGTGGACAAGAATGCGACGGATATTCTGCAGCAGGTTTATCCATTGCCGAACGGCGGTGGTTTCACGCGGAATTTCATCAACACGACTCCGCAGGTGCAACAGAACGATCAGGCGTCTTTGCGTGTCGACCACCGGCTGAGCACGAGCGACAACATTTTCGGGCGCATTTCGTACAATGACGGGCACAACTCGGCGCCGGGCGGGATTCCGAGTGTATTTACGCTGGTGACGAACACGGCGTGGAACGCGACTGGGAGCGAGACGCACGTGTTCCGGCCGAACCTGGTGGGCCATTTTCAGTACGGGTTCAACCGCTACACTTCGAATCGTACGGGGAACCCGCTGCCGGATTCGGTACTGCGGGCGACGGGGTGGGACAAGCTGTATCCGAGCGGGCCGCCCGACCTGTTGATGCTGAGCCTGGGGATCACGGATATCGCCGGTTCGGGCGGGTCGTCCACGCCGATTGGTCCGCATAATTACCAGCAGTTCATCAGCGACCTGAGTTGGGTGCGGGGGCGGCATTCGGTGAAGGTTGGCTTCACGGTGAATCATCTGAGCAGCTTTCAGGCAAGCCCGCAGGCGAGCATTGCGTTCGGGCGGCGGCCGTCGTCGAATCTGCGCGATCTGACTGCGACGGGGCATGGGGTGGCGACGTTTCTGCTGGGCCTGCCGACCGATTCACGGCGGGCGGCGGGTGATACGTCGGCGCAACTGAGCCAGTATGAATACCACGGGTTTCTGCAGGATGAGATTCGTTTGACGCCGAAGGTGACGGTGACGGCGGGGCTGCGTTACAGCTATGTGCAATCGATGAAGGAGAAGCGGAATGCGTTCAGCGGACTGGATCTGGCCACCGGAAATTATCTGCTGGCGGTGAAGAATCCGGTGACTGGGGCAGGGCCGAACCTGCGCGAGCGCTGGGTGGACCCGGATTGGAATAACTTTGCTCCGCGGCTGGGCGTGGCGGTGCAATTGAACGCGCGCACAACGTTGCGGGCGGGGGCTGGGATTTATTACTCCTTCACGGATTTTGTGCAGTATTACGCCGATCCGGCGGGGAACTGGCCGTTTGGCTTTTCGGAAAATGTAGGGCCGTTGAACGATTTCTTTTCGGACTCCGTGTTGACGAATCCGTTTGGGCGGTCGAGCGGAGCGCAACTACCGCCGAGCCCGCTGGGGCAGGCAGGCTATTCGCTGAACCCGCGGATGAAGACGCCGTATGCGTCGCAATGGAACGTGAGTATCCAGCGGCAACTGACGGCGAATTCGGTGCTGGATGTGAACTATGTGGGTTCGACGTCGGTGAAGCTGCTGCAGAGCCGGAATGAGAATGACGCGCGGCCGGGGCCTGGTCCGGTGGGACCGCGGCGGCCGATGCCGGAGTACGGATCGTGGACCTGGGATGACAATGGGGCGCCGTCGACGTATCACGGATTCACGGCGAAGTTTCAGAAGCGCTTCTCGCACGGGCTTTCGCTGCTGGCGAACACGACGTGGTCGCACAATATCGACATCTGGTCGACGGAGCGGAACGGGACGAGCAGTGGTCCGCAGGATCCGCTGTATTGGCGTGCGGACCGATCGACTTCGGCGGCGGATGTGAAGCACACGTTCCTGGCGAGCGGCGTGTATGAACTGCCGGTGGGGAAGGGAAAGCCGTATTTGTCGAAGGGGGTAGGATCGGCGATTCTTGGCAACTGGCAGTTGTCGAGCATCTTGGGGCTGTATGGCGGGCAACCGGTGAACGTGACGTTGGGGTTTGACAACGCAGGCATTGGGCGCGCGGGTGGACAGCGGCCGAATGTATCGGGCAGCCCGGTTTCGTCTTCTCCGGCGAGGCTGCGGTGGTTCAACACGGGCGTTTTTTCGCGGCCACAGCAATTCCTGTATGGGAATGCGGGGCGCAACCTGTTTCGCGGCCCGGGGCTGAAGAACTTCGATACGGCGATCAGCAAGAATTTCCCGGTGGCGGAGCAGAAGAGCTTACAATTCCGGGCGGAAATGTTTAATGCGCTGAACCTGGTGAACTTCGGGAATCCGGTATCGAATTTCAGCAGCCTGGATTTTGGAACCATTCTGAGTGCGCGGGCGTCGCGGAGCATCCAGTTCAGCCTGAAGTTCAAGTTCTGATAGCCTTCTATGAAAGGAGTTCGTCTGATTCGCGCCGCTTTTCTACTTTGTCTTCTGGTGACTCTCGTCTCCGCGCAGGATGCGGTGTTCGATGCCAAGGTTGCGCCTATACTGCGAGCGCGGTGCGTTGGGTGCCACTCGGGTGCTTCCGCGCAGGGCGGGCTGGATGTGACTTCGGTCGCGTCGATTCTGCGGGGCGGGAAGTCGGGGCCGGCAGTCGTGATGGGTGCGGCGGCGCGGAGTCTGCTGGTGGAGCGCACGGTTTCGAAGACGATGCCTCCGGGCGGGATGCCTAAGTTGAATGATGCCGAGATCGGGGCTATTCGCGCTTGGATTGAGCAGGGGAAGGCTGCAACGGCTCAGGTGAATGTGACGGAAGCGGATGTCATTCCGATTTTGCAGATGCGTTGCACGGTGTGCCACGGCAAGCGGAAGCAGGAAGCGGGGCTCGATTTGCGGACGCGGGAGAGTGTGCTGCGGGGAGGGCGTTCGGGGCCGGCGATTGTGCCGGGGAAGCCGGAGGCGAGCCTGCTGCTGAAGCGGATTGCCGCGGGGCAGATGCCTCCGCCGAAGCTGCTGTTTGAATATTTCGTGCGGCCGCCGTCGACTCCGGAAGTGGAAGTCGTGCGGCAGTGGATTGTGCAGGGGGCGAAGAGTGCTCCGCCTCGTGCGGAGGTTGTGGATGTGGCGCCCGCGGCTGCCCCTTCGTGGTGGTCGTTCCGTGCGCCTGTGCGTGCTGCTGTTCCGGCTGTGCGGCACAAGGAACTGGTTGTGAATCCGATTGATGCATTTCTGCTGGCGAAGCTGGAGGGCAAGGGGCTTGGGTTTGCGGCGCCTGCTTCGCGGATGGCGTTGATGCGCCGGGTGTATCTGGATCTCACGGGGCTGCCGCCTTCGCCTGCGGAGATTGATGCGTATGAGCGCGATAAAGATCCGCGGGCGTATGAGAATCTGGTGGACCGGCTGCTTGCCTCGCGGCATTACGGAGAGCGGTGGGCGCAGTTCTGGTTGAACAATGCGGGCTATTCGGATTCGGAGGGTATTATCGACGAAGACCGGATTCGTCCCAATGCGTGGCGGTATCGCGATTACGTGATTCGCGCGTTGAACGCTGATAAGCCGTTTGACCGGTTTCTTACGGAGCAGATCGCGGGGGATGAGTTGGGGCCTTACCAGTCTTTGGGCAATCCATCGCTTGAGGATCTGGACCGGCTGACGGCAACGGGCTTTTTGCGGCTAGTGCCGGATGGGACGTATTCACCGGCGAATGGATCCGTGCCGGAGCGGATGAACGTGATCGCGGATGAGATTGAAGTGCTGGGGTCTAGCGTGATGGGACTCACCGTGGGCTGTGCGCGTTGCCATGATCACAAGTACGATCCG
>JAFDVS010000036.1 GCA_018268935.1 Acidobacteriota bacterium
GCGCATGGCGTCGATCTGCTCGGTGACCTTCATTGAGCCCAGTTCGCTGGCGATACCGGCGGCGTTGCGGCCGGCGGCGGCAATGGCAGTGAGCACGGGGCCCATTTCGCGCACCAGAGTGATGGCGACGATGGGGCCAGTCTGGCTGACGGCGCCGTAGGTTTGCAAAGCGCGCGACATCTGCAGCGCCATGACGACACCACTGAAGAAGCCCGTGAGCAGCACAATCGGCAGGCTGCCCACTCCGATGATGTCCATCTGGAGAATGATGTCTTTGAAATAATGCGGCCGCTTCGGAACGTTCAGGAACGCGCGCCCCGTCAACTGGAAAAATTCCTGGATGGTAAGAACCGGCGGCTTGAGAAAGTCCAGCAAATCCTCTAGTCCTGTGAACTTCTGATGCTACCATACCCATGTGTTTGGGCTTTCGCGATGAGTAAGGGCTTGACGGAAATCGCCGGTATCAAAGTGGGGCACGCCACGGATCGGGAAGGGCTCACGGGGTGTACGGCCATCCTCTGCGAGGCGGGAGCAGTGGCTGGTGTGGATGTGCGCGGATCGGCCGCCGGGTCGGAAGAATTCGAGTTGATGAATCCGCTGCACGTGACTGGCGTCATCCATGGAGTGTGCCTGGCGGGCGGCAGTGCGTTCGGCCTGGAAGCAGCGAGCGGAGTGCGCCGTTTTCTGGAGAAGAAAGGGATCGGCTTCGACACGGGAGTGGCGCGCGTTCCCCTGGTTCCGGGCGCGATTCTGTTCGATCTGGCATTCGGAAGCGCGGCCGCGCGGCCCACGCGGGAGACGGGGGAGAAGGCTGCCGCTGCCGCCAACGATGGACCAGTGGAGGAAGGCGCGGTGGGTGCGGGCACGGGCGCCACCGTGGGAAAGGTGCATGGCATGCGCTGCGCCATGAAAGCGGGAATCGGTTCGGCGTGTGTGTGGCTGGATGGGGAATTGACCGGTGTGCGCGTTGCGGCCTTGGCGGCGGTGAATGCGCTCGGCGATGTGCGCGATCCGGAGACGGGACAGATTCTCGCCGGAACCCGCGAGTCCGCCGATTCGATGAACCTCATCGACAGCGCCGCCGTGATGAAGCGCGGCGACCGCGCCGGGTTCTCCTCCTCCAGTAATACGACGCTGGTGGTAGTGGCCACGAATGCGAAACTGACGAAGCCAATGGCAACCAAACTGGCGCAACTGGCCAGTATCGGGGTGGCCCGCACCATTGCGCCGGTGTGGACCATGTCCGATGGCGATGTGGTAATCGCACTATCGGCGGGCGATCAGCAGGCTCCGGTGGATGCACTCGGCGTGGCGGCGGCGGAGGCAGTGTCGCAAGCGATTGTGCGCGCCGTACGTCTGGCGCCTTCGATGGGTGGACTGCCGGGCTTAGGCAGCAAGGTGTGACCTGTCAGCGCGATGGGACAAAGAGGATCGCCGTGGCGATGAACGCCAGCACGAGAACCGAAATCTCGAAAATTTTCTGAGGGATCTTCTCAAGCAGCATGCGGCCCGCCAGTGCTCCGGCGATGCTCGCGGGAAGCATGGCTGCGTCGAAGGCCAGCGATTGCGCGTCGATCATCCCGTGGCTCACGTACACCGGCACCTTGGTCAGATTGACGAGAAAGAAGAACCATGCCCCCGTGGCGACGAATTCCTCGCGCGTGAGGCGCTTGCTGAGCAAGTAAACGTTCATGATGGGGCCAGCGGCGTTGGCCACCATCGTGGCGAATCCGGCAAAGGAGCCATAGAGGCTGGAATAGAAGACGCCCTCGGTGGGGAGCGGATTCACGCTGCGCTTGCGGATCAGATACAGCGTGAGCATGAGGATGATGATGGTGGCAACGATGGGGCGGATGACATGGTCGTCATAGCGAAGGACGAAAGCGCCAATCCCCATGCCCACAATGACCGAGGGAAGCAGAGAGAAGAGCCGGTTGGCAGCGGCGTGGCGGCGGTAGTAGAACACGGCGAAGATGTCGGCGCTGATCAGTATGGGAAGCAGCCAGCCCGCCGATTGGCGCGCATCACCGACGGTGAATACGAAGAGTGGAATGACCAGAATGCCCAAGCCGGGCATTCCTGTTTTCGCGACACCGATGTTGAAGGCGCAGAGGGCGCCGAGCACCCACTTCCAGAGCGGCAAGGAAGGCATTCGCTCTAGTTTATTGGCTTCAGCATCTTCATGTCGGTGGAGAGAGTGAAGTAGGAATCGTCAAAGCCCTGGTTGATCTTCACCGATTCGGAAAAGATCTCGTAGATTTTTTCGCCGTTTCGCTCGCGGGTGATCTGGAAAGGCCACTGGATGCCGCCGGCGACATCACGGTACTTGGCGAACCGCGTCAACTCATCGAAGCGCTCTTTGGTTTTTTCCACGCGGCGGACGAATTGCTGGCGGACGGGCAGCTTCGTGCTCTGGTGGAAGTAGACGGTGGTGGTGAGATTCTCCGAGTCGGTGATGGTGACGGCATGGACGGGCATATTCTCGACAATCTCGCTGCCTTCGTGTTCGATGATCATGCCCGGCTCGCCGAGGCGCTGGCGCAGGATGTAGAAGATATTCCGGCGCGTGGTTTCGCGGAAGCGCTCATCCATATCGGGTGGAACGGGGCGCGCTCCGCGATAGGTCAGTGTGTAGCCTTCCTTTTCGGTGAACAGAATGGCGTAGTCTTCTTTGTCCTTGCCAAAGGACTGGCGCTCCCGGAGGCCGAAGAAATCGATGCGCGGCGGCTCAGGGCGGGTGAGATAGCGGGTCATGATGCGGGCGTGGGAGAGACCGGAGAGCCGCTCCCGGTAAAAGGAGTAGGCACGTCCGGCCTCGAGCCGATCCTTCATTTCCAAAAAGCTTCTGCCGCCGAGCGCCGCCACCGCTTCGTCGACGATCTTCTTTCCCCGTTCCTGTTTGGATTGGGAAAAGGCCGGCGATCCGGCCAGTGAAAGAAGGAATGTACGCCGCTGCATCTATTTTTGTCCCAGTTCCTCCGGCTTGAGACCAGAGTTCAGTTTGTATTCGGTAACCGTAATATCGGCCGCGGGCTTGCCGCCCTGGCTCACCTTGATTACGTGGGGAAGTTTGATGCCGCCTGCTTCCTTGAAGTCGGAATAGATGGCTTCCACTTCATTGCCGGAGTTATCTGCCGCCTTGTAGTTCACTTTGGCGGGGAGGCCGGAGGCATCCAGGGTGACGCGAACATAGTTGCCGTTCTTGTCGGTGATCTCCACGGCATCGTTGGAAACAGCGTTCACGGTGCGGTTGGGATCGCGGTCGCTCATCCACAGTGTGGGATAGAGCCGGAACAATTCTTCATTGGCCTGTTTTACGGCGGGAGCGGGAAGAGGCGCCTGTCCCTGCGGCCCGATCATGAATCCGCTGCCCTTGCCATCGTAGTAGATCACGATTTTGCCGAACGGCAGTTGTTGTTCAAAGCGGATCATTGGCGCAATGATTTTCGTCGTCTGAGTCACCTGAAGTCCGCCGCCCTGCATGGCGAGAACCTTCACCTGGGCGACGTGCATGTAGTCCTTTACGGCGGTCAATTTATCCGCGCCGCCAACGGCGGCCTGCAGCTTCTGCAACAACTGCTTTCCTTTTTGAAGAGACGCGGCATCGGCTTTCGCCGTTGCAGTCTTGGGCTCAGGGATGGTCAGATCGATTTTGCTCACGGGCATGTTCAACGAGGAAAGGGGCGTGCCGAAGTCGGCGGATTTGCCGACGACCACGGTGACGAAATTCTCAGGCTTGATGTACTCCTTGGCCACACGCATGACGTCCGCCTTGGTAACGGCAGCGATCGCCTTCTGGTACTGGAAGATGAAGTCTTTCGGATAGCCGTGATACTCGTAGTTGACGATGCGGCTGAGTGTCTTTGAGGGTGAGTCGAAGTTGAAGACGAAGCTGTTGAGCGTGCTCTCTTTGGCTTCCTGCAGTTCCTGATCGGTGACCTCCGTGGATCGGATGCGCTCCACTTCGCCGTAGATCGCTTTCAGTGCATCGACAGTGGATTCCGATTTCGTGCTGCCACTGATGGTGAACGTGCCGACGTGATCGTAGTTGGCGTTCCAATTGGCGCTGACGCCATAGGCGAGGCCCAGATCGCTGCGGATTTTCTTCATGAGACGGGAGGAGAAGCCGTTGGCGCCAAGGATATCGGCCATCACTTCCAGCGCCGGATAATCTTTGTCGTTCAACTTGCCACCCAGATGGCCGATGCGGAAGTTGGACTGGTTGACCTCGCTCTTTTCCGCCAGGAAGATGCCAGGCTTCTGGCTATGCGAGACGGCAGGCAGCGGGGGCACGGGAGCCTGCTTTGCATCCCAACCGGCGAAGAGCTTTTCAATCTTCGCGCGCATTTCGGCGGTGGAGAAATCGCCCTGGATGGCGAGCATCACGTTTGCGGGGAAGTAGTAGCGCTTGTGCCAGTCGAGCAGATCCTGCCGGTTGACGCTCTGGATGGTTTCATGCTCCACGATGCGGCCCCAGGGGGTGGTGGGGCCGTAGAGCAGGCGGTCAAACTCACGGCTGGCGATGCCGCCGGCCTGATCGTTGCGGCGCGCGATGATGCCGCGCATCTGGGTCTTGGCGATGTCGATTTTGTCCTGGCGGAATTCGGGCGCCACGAGGACATCCTTGAACACATCGAGAACAGTGCCGGTATGTTCCTTGAGCGTATTGAACGACAATGTGCCGGAGGTTTCCCCGACATCGCTCTCCACCGAGGCGGCGATGCCTTCGAGCAATTCATTGAGTTGGTCGCCGGTCTTCGATTTCGTACCACCGGTGCGCATCACTTCGCCGAAGATCGAAGTCAATCCCACCTTCTGCGCGGGCTCAAAGATGTTGCCGGTGCGGATGCGGGCGGATCCACGCACCAGCGGCAGCTCATGGTTCTCCAGGAGGAAGACCTTCATCCCGTTGGGCAGTGTGAAAGAGGCGATCTCCGGGAATTTGAGTTCGCGCATTGGGGGATACTTGAGGGTCTTGTAAGATCGGGAAGCCGCTGCCGGCTTAGGCGCGGGCGCGGCTTTCCTGGCGGCCGGCGCGGGGGCAGGCGCCTGCGCGGAGACAATGGCTGCGGTGAATAGAGTCAGAATGGCAGATCTCATTTGCTGTCCTCTTTCTTGGGAGCATGGGAATGCACAACGGTGCGGCCGGAATCGACGAGGTAGGTTTTGGCAACCCGCATGAGATCGTCGGCACTGACCTTTTCCACTTCGTCGATCTTCGTGAACAGCTTCCGCCAGTCACCAAACAACTGGTAGTTTTCCGCAAGCCGCATGGCCATACCCATATTGGAATCGAGGCCGCGAATGAGGCCGGCGCGAATCTGCGTCTTCACGCGGCGAATGACGGCTTCGTCGATTTTTTCCTTCTTTACGCGTTCGATGATTTCCTGGAGCGCTTTCTCGTTTTCCTCGACAGTCTTTCCCACACCCGGCACGGAGTACATGAGGAATGCGCCGGGGAATTTTTCGCCGATGAAGTTGGCATCGGCAGTGGCAAAGAGGGCTAGTTTCTTCTGCTCCACCAATTCCTTGTAAATGACGCCGGTGCGGCCTGAGGCAAGGGACCCGGCCAGAACGGCGAGCGGAGCATCATCGGGATGGAAGGCATTGGGCCGCTTGTAAGTAACGAAAAGCATGGGTTGCGATTCGGTGTCGATCACAGCGCGGCGCTCGCCTTCCTGCTTTCCTTCCTCGGTGATGACGCGGGGCGGGGCAGGACCCGCGGGAAGCGAGGAGAAATACTGGTCGGCGAGGCGTTTGGCTTCTTTCGGATCCACATCGCCGGCGATCACCATGACCATATTCGAGGGGACATAGTATTTGCGGAAGAACTCCTCGGCGGCGTTGGCGCGAAGGTTTTCGATATCACTGGCCCAGCCAATGATGTTGCGTTGCGGATGCGAGAGGAAGGTGGTCTGCAGCAGCAGTTGCACCATTTTGCCTTGGGGATTCGATTCGGCGCGCATGCGGCGTTCCTCGCGCACCACGTCGCGCTCTTTGTAGAACTCGCGCATGATGGGATTCTTAAACACCTGGGAGGTGAGGAGGAACCATAATTCCAGGCGGTTGGAGGGGAGCGAGTAGAAATATGTCGTTGCCTCGCCGCTGGTGCTGGCGTTCATCCCCACGCCGCCGTTGAGCGAGATGAGGCGGGAGTAGGCTTCTTTATCGACGTAGCTATTGGCTTTTTCGATGGCGGCCTTCACTTCCTTCTGCAGCGATTCCAGAGTTTCCTTGGAACCGCGCGGGCCTTTATTCTTTTCCACGTCGATCTTGTCGTAGAGCGCTTCGATCTCCGCGAGGGTCTTTTTTTCGGCGGCCCAGTTGGTGGTTCCGAGGGTATCGGTTCCTTTGAACGCCATGTGTTCGAACATGTGCGCGAGGCCGGTCCGGCCGGCGGGATCGTTGGCGCCGCCAACGTCAACCCGGGTAAGAACCGAGACCACGGGCGCCTCCGGGCGCTGAAGCACGATGAAGTGCAGGCCGTTGGCCAGGGTAAATTCGGTGACGCGCTTTTCGAACTCTTGCAAGTTCTGCGCTCCGAGGCACAGTGGCGCAAGAAGCGCGGCTGTGCGCAGAATCCATGTGTGTTTCATGCGGATGACTTCTCCAGAGGAGTACCTATACCTGTAATTGTAAGCGGAATGGGAGGCCGTATCGGGTCATGGCTTGTTTCCTTTGGTAACCTCCTATTGGGGTTATGCGGGGAGCTATAATGACCGCCGAATGCTGGATCTTTTTCTCGTTTTTCTCACCGCGGCTGCTGAGGGATACGCGCAAAACGGAGCCCGCCCGCGCCTTGATGCGAACGCGTGTTCCTTCAGAACTGGCGGCGCGGCGCGTGCCCTTTGCGCTTCTGTGCAAGCTGCAAAGCCGGATGGGATGATGCGGATTCCGCTGTTGTTTGAAGAAAATCGCGGGCAGGGGGCGGATGCCGCATACGTTGTGCGCGCGGGCGCAGCGGAAGTGGGGTTCGGAAGCGCCATTACCTACCGCGGGAGTGGGGGCCTCTACCGGGTGGAGTTTGCCGGTGCGAATCCCAAGGTGCGCGCCACCGGCGAGCAGCGCCAGGCAGCCCATGTGAATTACTATCGAGGGGCGATGCGGGCGGAAGGGGTGCCGGTCTTTGGATCGTTGCGATACCGCGGGCTGTATGCGGGAATCGACCTGCTCTACCACGGCAAGAACGGGGAATTGGAATACGATTTTCAAGTCGCCCCGGGAGCCAATCCACGGGCGATCGTCCTGCGCTTCAGCAGCGAGGCACGTTTGCGGCTGATGCCCGATGGGGACCTGGAGGTACGCAGCGGCAAAGAGACGATGCGCCACAAACGGCCGGTAGCTTATCAGGAGATTGCGGGACATCGGAGGGATGTACCCGCCTGGTTCCGGCTGGATGGAAACACGGTGGGGTTTACCGTTGCCCCTTATGAACGGCGGCACGCATTGACCATTGATCCGGTCTTGAAGTTCTCCACCAGTTTTCTGACCTCAATCAGCGGCCTCGCCTCCGATCCCAATGGCAACACGTTCATCGCCTTGGCGACGCAGAATGCGTATCCGTACAGTGGGGCCGATCCGGATGTGCAGTATCTCAAACTCGACACAGCGGGAAAGCTCATTTACAAGACCGTAGTGGGGGGACTGGGCATTGAAACGAACTCCGGAATCGTCGCCGACAGTCAGGGCAACCTGTTCTCCACGGGCACGTCGAGTTCGGCGAACTATCCGGTGAACGGGGCCACCTGTTCGGCCATCGCCGCCGACGCGTACATCACGAAGCTGAGCCCAACCGGCGCATTGGTGGCCTCGCGCTGCTATGGCGGCGCCTATGCGGAAACGGTGGCGGGCATCGGCATCGACAATGCGGGCGCTGTGTACGTTGCAGGCAGCACCGAATCGACGGATCTGCCTGTCACCTCTCCCGTGGTGCAATCGCAGAAGCGGCGGGTCAATTCGACATTGGGCTACGTAGCGAAGTTCGACAATGGCAATCTGTCGCTGGTCTACAGCACCTACTTCGGCAACCTGGCGGATGTGACGGTGCTCGGCATCGCCGTCGATGCCGGAGGCTCTGTCGTGGTTGGCGGCAAAACGTCGCCACAAGGGTTCCCCTTAACCGCGGGCGCATACTACACCACACCCGTCGCCGGGCCTTCGCAGGGGTTTCTGGCGAAGATCAACGCCGCCGGAAACGGGCTCGTATATGCCACGCTGCTGCCCTCCACCGATATCAACGACAAGCTCCTTTTCGGCGTGGATGAAGGCGGCCAAGTGTATGTTCTACAGATCGGACCAACTTCGTTCGGTGGCTACACGCCCTATACACCGTGGCGAGTCGTGCGCCTCAATGCGCAAGGCACTGCATCGACGATGGACAAGGTGCTGCCCTTCCTCTACGGACCCAGCGCAATCTCCGTGGACCGGTCCGGCAGCATGTTGATCGCGTCGCAGGATACGAGCGCCGTTGCCCCCACCGCCGACGCTTTGCAGGTTAGGCAGTCCTCCTCCGCGGCGAACCTGGCGCTGAAGCTGGACAATGCAGCCAACGTTCAGTACGCCAGCCCGCTTCCTGCCTTGACCAGACTCGTAAGGATCGCAGGGAATGACATTCTGGTGGCGTTGGAATCCATCTTTCTAAACGACAAAAGCTTTCCCACCACACCGGGAACCTACACCGATTTGACCGAACCGTATTTCTCCTCGGGGAACGGTGTGTTTCGCATGAGTGTACCGGGGGGCTGCACGCCGGAATTGCAGGCGGGAACCAGCCTCACTATCCCGGTTGCGGGCGCCAGCGGTACGCTGCAGGTTCGCGCGCCCGACAATTGCACGTGGGTGGCGATGGTGGGGGCCTACTCCAGCAGCTGGCTGCAGATCACGGGAGCGCGATCCGGCACGGGGAACGGAACACTGAATTACCTGGCGTACCCACTATCGGGGTCCGAACCCGGCCGAGTCGCGACACTGTTTCTGTCGGCGGCGAACAGCTACGACTTTCAGCAAGGCCAACCGCCGGCTTGCCAGTTGACGAACCCACCGCAAGGGGTATTCTCACTCCAGGCCTCTCCCGCCTTCTTCGCTTTTCAGCTCTCCCTGCCCGATGGCTGCGCGTGGACGGTGTCCCCCAACGCTGCATGGATACGCACGCTGGGAGCCTCCAGTGGAAAGGGGACAGCCACGGTAAACTTCGAGGCCGCCGCCAATGATGGTCTGGCCCGAACCGGCACCATCCTGGTGGCTGGGCAAAACATCATCGTCAATCAGGAAGCATGCTCCTACCAGTTGACGAACTTCGGTTCCCTCACCGGATTGGCGCAGATCATGCCGGTGAGCGCCATTGCGCCGCTGGGGTGCAACTGGAACATCTCCTCCGATTCCAGTTGGCTCCAGTTCGACGTTCCATCATCGGCTACACGATCGGGAGGCGCGCAGCTCACAATGACGGTGCAGCAAAACCCCAGCAGCAGCGCACGCTCGGCGATTGTCACGATGGGACCGCGGCAGTTCACCTTGACGCAACAGGGACTGGCCTGTCCGTTCACACTCTCGACTGCGAACGCGATCGTTCCGAGCGGGGGCGGCGCAGCTTCCGTACAGGCTACCTCCAACTCAACTTGCTTGATCAGCGCATCCTTCAGTTCCACCGCCGTGTCCGGTTATGGCGGAGTCATCTCCGGGTCCAGCACTCTGAACTTCAACGTTTCCGCGAACACCGCAAGCGTGCCGAGAGGGTTTCTGGTGAAAGGTGTGAATATCGGCCAGTCCGCCACCAACCAGGAGATCGCCGTGCCTTTCCTGCAAGACGGCGTAAACGTACCGCAACCCTTCACCGATGTTCCCGTGGGGCACACGTTCTTCAATCACATCGCGATCCTGAAGAACCGCAACGTCACCCGCGGCTGCAGCTTCGATGGGCAGCGCTATTGCCTGTCGGATACCGTGACACGCGCCGACATGGCGTCGTTCCTGATGCGGGCGATGAGTCTTGCGGCCCCGGGAGGCAGTAGTTTCACGAGCAGTGCTCCTTACTTCGACGACGTTCCTCCCACGCACCCGGCCTATCTCGCCATACAAGCCATTCGAGCCGCCGGCATCACCTTCGGGTGCACGGCCATTCCATCGAATTACTGCCCGGACACTCCATTGACGCGCGGCCAGATGGCGGCGCTCATCGTGCGGGCCAAGGTGCAAAGCGACAACTTCGCCTACAACGGCACACCTTATTTCACCGATGTTCCCGCGACGCATCCGTTCTTCCGCCACATCCAGAAGCTGCGCGATCTGGGAGTGACGCTCGGCTGCACGACGACCACATTCTGTCCCGACGCACCGAACACGCGCGGCGAAATGGCGGCATTCATCGTGCGCGCGTTCCTGTCGCAGTAACGGGGATTAAGCGAGCAGCTTGGCGACCACTTTACCGGCCACGTCGGTGAGGCGGAAATCGCGGCCCTGGAAGCGATAGGTGAGCTTCTGATGATCCATGCCGAGCAGATGGAGCATGGTCGCGTGGAGATCGTGGACGTGCACCTGATCCTCGACGGCGTGAAAGCCGATGTCGTCGGTTTCGCCGATGGTTTGACCAGGCTTCGTTCCGCCACCGGCCACCCACGTGGAGTAGGCATCGATGTGATGATTGCGTCCGACAGCCTGCCCCTTCTCTCCGTCGCTCAAGGGAGTGCGGCCGAATTCCCCGCCCCAGATGACCAGTGTCTGATCGAGCAATCCACGTTGCTTTAGATCCTGCACCAGGGCAGCGGACGGCCGGTCCACTTCGCGGCACACCTTCTCCATTCCGCTTTTGATGGAGGCGTGATGATCCCAATCGGTGTGGTACACCTGCACACAGCGCACGCCGCGCTCCACCAGGCGGCGGGCGAGCAGGCAATTATTGGCGAACGAAGTCTTGCCGGGCTCGGCTCCATACAACTCCAGGGTGGCTTTCGATTCGCCGGCGAGATTCATGAGGTCAGGCCCTGAAGTCTGCATGCGGAACGCCGTTTCATAAGCCGCGATGCGGGTGGCGATTTCATCATCGCCGGTCTGTTCGAAGCGCATCGTGTTCAGGTCGCGAATGGCATCGAGGGCACGCTGCTGGCGTGAGGGAGTCACACCGGGTTGCGAGCCAAGATTGAAGACAGGTTCGCTGCCGGGCAGGAACGGAACGCCCTGATAGGCGGTGGGGAGAAAGCCGGAGCCCCAGATGAGAGGTCCGTTGCGAGGCCCGCGCGGGCCGCTTTGCAGGGCCACAAATCCCGGCAGGTTATCCGACTCCGAACCCAGCCCGTAGGTGATCCACGCGCCCATCGACGGGCGCCCCGGCACGATCGACCCGGTATGGGCAAACACCTTGGCCGGAGCATGATTGAAGTTTTCCGTCTTCATGGTATTGATGACGGCGATGTCGTCGACGGTGGAAGCAATGCGCGGCAGCAATTCGGAGATCCATGTGCCGGCATTGCCGTGACGGGCGAACTTCCACGGCGACCCCAGCATTTTCTGATGGGCCATGCGCTCCATGAAGGCGAAGCGCTTCCCCTTCATGAAGCTTTCGGGCGGAGTCTGGCCATCGAGTTCCTGCAGCTTCGGCTTATACGCATACATGTCCAGGTGTGATGGCCCGCCGGCCATGAACAGGTAGATGACGCTCTTCGCTTTGGCTGGAAACTGCGGAGGCTTGGCCGCCATGGGATTCTTCACCGCTGCCTGCAATCCACGGGCAAGCAGCGAACCCAAAGCGAGTTTGCCCACGCCGACTCCACAATCGCGGAAGAAATGGCGGCGTGTTTCGAGTAGTGTGAGCCGGTCTTCGTTGGTCATGTGCTATTCCCGGGTAATGAATTCGTCCATGTTGAGGATGACGCGGGCCATGGTGGTCCAGGCAGCGAGTTCCAGGCGATCGACATCTTTGGGTGCAGTGGAAGCAAGCAGTTTGCCGGCTTCCTCGGGATGCGTGGCCAGATCGTCGCGCTCGGTGGCAAGCAGTGTTTGCAGCCGCTCCCGTTCCTTGGCGTGCGGCTGGCGCGCCAGCGCGACACGGAAGGCATGATCGAGGCGGAGGCCGGGGGTCGATTCGCGCAGCAGGCGGAGAGCGAAGGCTTGCGCCATTTCGTGAAACGCCGTGTCGTTCATCAGTGTGAGCGCCTGGAGCGGCGTGTTGGAACGATTGCGGCGCGTGCAGGCGGTCATCCCGTTGGGTGCGTCGAAGACGATGAGCGCCGGGTGCGGCGTCACGCGCCAGAAGAAGGTGTACATGCCTCTCCGGTAGCGATCCTCACCGCTCGAAGCCTTCCACACCTTTTTGATCTGGCTGGCCGACATGGCAGCCGCGGGTTGCGGCGGGAAAACGCTCGGCCCGCCCACCTTGGGGCTCAGCAGACCGCTAGCAACCAAGGAGACATCGCGCACGATTTCCGAATCGAGCCGCAAGCGTGTCTGGCGTGCCAGCAGCAGATTGCGTGGATCGGATTCCATCAAGTCATCGCGTGCCTCAGAGGATTGCCGGTAGACCGCGGAATTGAGAATCAGGCGGTGGATGTGCTTGCGGCTCCAGCCGGAGTCCATGAGCTCCGCGGCGAGCCAATCGAGCAGTTCGGGATGCGTGGGCGGAGTGCCCTGGGTGCCGAAGTCGTTCTCGGTTTCCACGATGCCGCGGCCGAAGTATTCCTGCCAGATGCGATTGACAGCCACTCGCGCCAGCAGCGGATTGTCGCGTGCCGTCAGCCAGCGTGCGAAATCGAGGCGATTGAGCGGGGTCTCGCGAGCGGGCAGTGCGCCAAGGAACGAAGGCGTATTCGGATAGACGCGATCGCCCTTGTGCAGATAGTCCCCACTGAGCATGATGTGCGTTTCCCGCGGGCGGGGAAGCTCGCGCTGGATCATCGAACCTTCCAGGCCCTTCGGCAGCAAAGTCTGCAAGCGCGCAATCTCGGCTTCCGTTTCCTTGACAAACGGGTCATCGGCCTTGACCTTGTTCTCGCGCTTGTAGTCGGTGAGTTTTTCGTCGAGCGTGACAAGCTTCAGCAGGACGTCATTGCGCCGCTCGATGACATCGGGAGCGGCGAACTCCACCAGCGGCCCGTGCACATGCACCAGATTGTTGAAGCGGGCATTGTAGCGGGGCCGATCCTCGCTCCAGTCATCGGTGCTGTTGAAGAAGGCGTACAACTGGTAGTACTCGCGATTGGAGATCGGGTCGTACTTGTGATCGTGGCAGCGGGCACAGCCGACGCTCAGGCCGAGAAAGACAGTGCCGGTGGTATCCACGCGATCCACAACGGCTTCGGTGCGGTATTGTTCCCGGTCGGTGCCGGCTTCGATCTGAATGGGCGAGTTGCGATGAAAGCCCGTAGCGATGAGTTGATCATTCGTTGCATTGGGCAGCAGGTCGCCGGCGAGTTGTTCCAGCACGAAACGGTCAAACGGCATGTCGTTCTGGGTGGCACGAATGACCCAATCGCGATAGCGCCAGATCTGGCGCGGTTCATCGCGGGAGCCTCCGTCGGAATCGGCGTAGCGGGCCTGATCCAACCAGCGGCGGGCCCAACGCTCGCCGTAATGGGGCGAGTCCAGCGCCCTTGCGACCCATTGCTGCCAGGCATCAGGGCGCGTGTCGTTGAGGAAGGCCTGTAGTTCGTCAGGCGAGGGCGGCAGGCCGGCTGCATCGAGGAACAAGCGCCGCAAGAGCGTTCCTTTGGGGGCTTCGGGAGAGGGCGTCATCCGCGCCTTTTCGAGACGGGCAAGAATGAAACGATCCACCGGCGTGCGCGCCCAGGGTGCATTGCGGACCTCAGGGACCAGCGGCCGTTTCACCGGGGCGAATGCCCAATGGTTGGGTTTGGCATCGGTTTTGACGAACGCCGACTCGGGCATACTCGCACCGGCGGTGATCCATTTCTCAACGATGGCGATTTCTTCCTGCTTCAGTTTGTAGGAAGGCGGCATACGCAGATTGCCTTCCTGCCGGATGGCTTCGAGGATTCGCGCCGGGCTGCCGCCGCGTTTGCCGCCTTTGAGAAGCTCAGTGCGGGTAGCAATGGAGAAATTGCTCATCTTGAGCTTCTGGTTATGGCAGCCGAGGCAATTGCGCTCCAGGATCGGACGCACTTCACGGTCGAAGACGGGTTGCTGTGCGGCGAGAAGGACGGAGAATGCCAGCCAGAGAAACATGATCGTTGCTAGCATATCACCGCGTCGATTTTTTCGGGGTATTTATCGCCAAATGCGATAGTCCCGTGTATGATGTGAAGATGCGGCAATTGTGGGCAGCAATACTGTTGGCAGTATTCAGCGCCCCTCTTGTTACACCGCTGGTATCGGCGCAGCCGGAATCGAAACTTCCCCCTTGTTGCCGGCGCGATGGCAAACATCGTTGCGCGATGATGGCGAAGGCGGCACTGCCCGATGACGGCACAGCATCGCTTCGCAGCGGGGGGATGAAATGCCCGCTGTATCCTGCGGGCAAATCGGTACCGGCGCCTATCGCGGGATATCCGCCGCCGCACTTTTCCATCGCCTTGCATGGGGCGGCCGAAGGCGGCGTGGGCGTAATCCTCACTGTCGATTGCCGCAGGCTGTTTGAAAGCTGTTCCGCGTCGAAACGCGGCCCTCCCGCCCTGTTTTCCTAAATCAATTCCTTACATTGTTTTTCCACAATAACGCGCAATAGCGGCGCGTATAGGAGTTTTTTGTGCGGACTCTTCATCGCTGCCTGACGGCAGCCTGGGTAGTAGTGTGTCTGAACGCCGAGGTAAGGCGAATCGACCCACCGGCGGAGGCCGAAAGCGGCATGCCGTTTCTCACCAACGGGCCCGGCGGAGCAGTGTATCTGTCGTGGATCGACCCGCTCAAGGACAAGCAGCATGCCCTGCGATTCTCCCGCTGGAGCGGATCGGCATGGAGCCAGCCGGAGACGGCGGCCCAAGGGGCAAACTGGTTTGTGAATTGGGGAGACTTTCCCTCACTGGCGGTGCTGGCCGATGGAACCATGCTGGCGCACTGGCTGACGAGAAACCAGGTGGGCGGCAAGTACGGATATGGAATCCGGGTGGCGCGCCGCAATGCAGCGACACAGCAGTGGAGCGAGATTCACGGAATGAGCTTGGAGGAAAAGGAAGACTATGCCGGCTTCCTGACGTTTGTGCCGAATGAGGCGGCCGCGATCTATCTTTCGCCGCCGGCGGATGGAGGACACGGATCGCACGGAGAGCAACATAGCCATCGGAAGACCGTACGGTTCGTGTCGTTCTCCGTATCAGGTCAACTGATCTCCGACAAGGAACTGGACGCAGACGCCTGCTCCTGCTGCCAGACGGCGATTGGAAAGACGCGGAGCGGGCTGATCGCTGCCTACCGCGATCATCTGCCTGGTGAAATCCGCGACATCTCCGTGGTGCGTTACGCCGACGGAGCGTGGACGCAGCCTCGGGTGCTGCATAACGACGGATGGAAGATCCATGGATGCCCAACGGACGGGCCCGCCATCAGTTCGGCGGATGGCGCGGTGGCGATCACATGGCTCACGCGTGCCGGAGACGTCCCCAAGATCCAGGTGGCATTGAGCGCGGATGAAGGGCGCACGTTCGGCGCTCCAAAGCGCGTGGATGGAGGCAACCCGGCCGGGCGGCCTGCCATCACCGCCTATGGCGCAGGCTACCTCATCGTGTGGCTGGAGAAGACCGCCAGCACAGAGGCGGAGATTCGGGCGCGGAGAGTGGACCGGGACGGCACGTTGCATCGCGCGTTCTCCGTTGCCACGGCCACATCGGGCCGCGCCACGGGCTTTCCCAAGGTGGCGGTGAGTGGGGATCAGGTTCTATTTGCGTGGCGGGCTGAGCGGGTACGCGCCGCCCTGTTGACAAAGAAAGAAATCGAAGAGAAGGAAAAAGAACAAAAATGAAGGTTCCTGTTTTTTGCGCCGCGCTGTGTGTGGCGGCAGGGTTGGGATACGGGCAAACCTCCACGGCTGCGCTGGCGGGTGTCGTGATTGACGCCCAGGATGCGGTCATCGGATCAGCCAGCATCACGCTGCGCGATCCGGGCCGGGGGTTTGAACGGAAGTCGGCATCGAACCCATCGGGCGGGTTTCTGTTTACCCAGCTTGCTCCCAGCACGTACGAGGTGCTGGTGGAACGCAACGGGTTCGACACGGCCAAACTGACGGGCATCGTGCTGAATGCCGGCGACCAGGGTTCGGTGCGAGTGCGGCTGAATGTCGCGGCCCGCGGGGAAGCCGTTGTGATCACGGGGGAAGCTCCGCTGGTTCGCGAAGCACCGTCGGTGGCTACGAGTGTGGACCGCCGATTCATTGAGAATCAGCCTTTGAACGGGCGCAGTTTTCAGAGTTTGATTCATCTTGCGCCCGGCGTGGTGATCACGCCGACCAGCGTTGTGTCGCAGGGACAGTTCTCGGTGAACGGGCAGCGGCCTGGCGCCAACTACTTCAGCGTCGATGGCGTGGGCGCCAATTTCGGATTGCCGGCCGCAACCTCGCCCTATGAAGGAGCGGGCGGCGGGGTGCCGTCGTTTACCGCGCAAGGCGGCACGAGTTCCCTTGCTTCGGTGGACGCGGTGCAGGAGTTCACGGTGCAGACTTCCACCTACGCTCCGGAATACGGAAGGCAACCGGGAGCACAAGTGGCGATCGTGACGCGCTCCGGAACCAACGCGCTGCACGGAGGCGTGTTCAATTACTTCCGCAATGACAAACTGGATGCGAACAGTTGGTTCGGGAACTATAACGGAATCAAACGGCCAGCACTTCGCCAGAACGATTTCGGATTCACCACGGGCGGACCGGTGTATGTGCCGCGTCTTTATGACGGGCGCAACCGGACCTTCTTCTTTGTTTCCTATGAAGGGCTGCGCTTGCGGCAGCCTGTGGTTCTCACCGGGCTTCGTGTTCCCACATTGGCGGCCCGGCAAAATGCGACAGGCGCGGTGAAAAGCCTGCTGGAGGCCTATCCGCTACCGGTTGCCTCTGCGGTAGCGGATGCACCGCTGGAGACGCCATACACCACGGGCTTTTCGAATCCTTCCACGTTGAATGCCACCAGCGTGCGCATCGATCACGCGTTCACCTCGCGTTTCACGGTGTTCGGGCGCTTTCATCATGCTCCGTCGGAGGGCCGCGAACGCGCGCGCTATGCAACGGCAAGCTTCGTGGCCACACTTCCCAACGAGACGCAGACGGCCACGCTGGGCGCCACCATGCTGCTCACGCCTTCTCTGCATAACGATCTGCGGTTCAACCGGAGCCGCTCCATGGCGGGGCAGATCTACTATCAGGACACCTTCGGCGGAGCGAAGATGCTGTCCAACGATCTGCTGTTCCCCACCTGGGCCAATCCCGAAAAATCGCTGTACTACCTCACCATCGGAGGCGCTGACGAAAACACGATCAGCCCCGGCACGTTCAGCCGGAACGTGCAGCGGCAGATCAACATTGTGGACACAGCGAGTTGGAACACGGGCGCGCATGCGGTGAAGATGGGCTTCGATTACCGCCGGCTGGCGCCGACCATCGGCGGGCGGGAATACGGCAAGACGCTCACCGTTCCTACGATCACGCAGTTGGCGACGGGGATTGTGCCCTCGGCCACGGTGACGCAGATTCCGGGCTTTCTGGAGCCGCGTTATCACAACTACTCGGTGTTCGCCCAGGATGCATGGCGGGTGCATCCCCGGCTGACATTGACATACGGCGTGCGTTGGGAAGCGAATCCCGCGCCATCGAATACACCGGCGCGCACGGTGACTGGAATCGAAAGTCCAAGCACGGCGACGATCGCGCCGCAAGGCACCAGATTCTACTCGACCCCGATGAACAACTTCGCGCCGCGTGTTGGGGTGGCATGGCAACCGGGCAACCGCGGCACTGTGATCCGGGCCGGCTTCGGCATGTTCTACGATCTCGGCTACACGTTGCTGGGCACGGCGCTGAGCCCTACCCTGTATCCGTTTGCCCGTAGCCGAACGGTGGCGAACACGCCGATTCAGGATCCGGTGCTATTTGCCGAGGCTCCAGCGGTCAACCCCAATCCTCCTTATCCGCGGCTATTCGCTTACTACAAGGATTTCGATCTGCCTCGGACCTACCAGTACAGCTTCGCGGTGGAACATCCGATCGGAATTTCCAACTCGCTTTCGCTTTCCTATGTGGGGGCAGCGGGACGTCAACTGGCGCGCGTGGAAAGCCTGCTGCCCGCGGTGTTGCGCAATCCCAGTTTCACCCGCATCGATGCGGTGAGCAGCACGGCCTACTCCGACTACAATGCGCTGCAGGCGCAATTCAAGCGGCGGATGTCGCGGCGGGTGCAGGCGCTGCTCTCTTACACCTGGGGGAAATCACTGGACACTTCGTCGGATGAATCGAACGCCAATTTCCTTCCGCCTACATCCCGCTATCCGGTGGCAACCGATCGCGGCCCTTCGTCCTTTGACCTGCGGCACGCCTTCAACGGATCGGCCAGCTACGAATTGCCCTACGGCTTCGCGCTCGATTCGATTCTGCGCTTCCGGACGGCGACGCCGGTACTGGTGGTGACCGGGCGCGATGCCTTGGGGCTGGGAATCACCAGCGTTTCGCGCCCGGATTACGTCAGCGGGCAGCCGCTCTACCTGGACGGAGATGGATATCCCGGCGGGCGTGTATTCAACCGAGCGGCCTTCGATGCAGCCACTCCGCAAGCACAAGGACGGCAGGGCACGCTCGGCCGCAACGTGATGCGAGGTTTTGGATTGAGCCAGGTAGATCTTTCGGTGCGGCGCAAGTTCCGCATTTCGGAGACGGTGGGGCTCGATCTGCGCGCCGACGCCTTCAACGTATGCAACACACCGAACTTCGGAAATCCAACGGGCGTGTTGACCAGCACCAATTTCGGACGATCGACGCAGATTCTGAGCACCGGCGTCACCGGCGGTTTGAATCCGCAGTTTCAGGTGGGCGGACCGCGGTCTCTGCAACTGGGGCTGCGAGTGCAGTTTTGAAAACAAGGAGTAAATGATGATCCGTATTCTTGCATTGACTATGCTGGCGAACCTGGGCTTCGCCGGAGATCAGGCAGTATCCATCCAGTTCCGCGCCATGGTTGGTGCGGAAGAACTGGCGTGCGGAAAATCGTTCGGAAACATTGGGACGACGAAGTCCACCATTACTCCGCGCGACTTCCGCTTCTATGTCCACAATGTGCGGCTGCTCAATGAGCAGGGCAATGCCGTCCCGGTCGACCTGAAACAGGACGGGAAGTGGCAACTGGACAACGTCGCGCTTCTCGACTTTGAAGATGCGTCGGGCTCGTGCCGCAACGGTACGCCGGAGATGAACGTTCAGGTGACCGGCACGGTGCCCGAGGGACGGTATCGCGGTGTGCAATTCACTCTTGGTGTGCCTTTTGAGAAGAATCACACCGAGTTGACGAAGATGCCTCCGCCGCTGAATCTCACCGCGCTCGCCTGGGTTTGGAATGCAGGCCGGAAGTTCGCCATGCTCGACTTTTCCAGCACCGGTGTGCCGCGCGGTTATGCCGTCCACCTCGGCAGCACGGGATGCACGCCGAACGACACGCAGACCACCGTGCCCACGAAGTGCTCCGAACCGAACCGGCTGGAAGTAGAGTTACCGCAATTCGATCTCGCGACGGACGCCGTGGTGGCCGATCTCGGGGTATTGCTCCAGGATTCGAACGTCGACGAGGGCGGAAAGATGATGTCGGGGTGCATGTCCGGGCCGGCGACGAAGGCGTGCGGGCCGCTGTTCTCCAACCTGGGGCTTGCGTTTCCCGGCCAGCCCACGGTGCAACAGCGTTTCTTCCGCAAGGCAGCAGCCACAGGCACTACCTCCGCCAGGAGAGACTAGTTCTCATGCACCTGACGATTCTTTTTCTCACCAGCGCGTTATTGCTCCCGGCCCACGACGGGCATGGCAAAGCTCACGCTCCGGCGTCCGCCAAGGCACTGAAGAGCCCACTCACGGCTGCACAGGCCAAGCCCGAGCTGGGCAAGCCGCTCTATGAAAAAGCGTGCGCCTCCTGCCATGGACCCGATGGTTCGGCACAAACCGCCGCCGCCGCCGCGATGAAACCGAAGCCCACCAACCTGGTGGATCATCGCATGGATTCGATGAAAGACGGAGAGATCTATTGGGTGATCACCAATGGCATCGCGAAATCCATGCCGGCCATGAAGACGCAGATGAGCGATCAGGAGCGCTGGCAAATCGTCACCTACGTCCGCCACTTGCGTGGCGCGCAAAAGGCAAAGGATCACAAACACTGATGGCCGTATTCCTTCTTCTTCTGTGGCTGTGGACGGAGACACCACTGCCGGCCCACGATGCGCATGGCCGTTCCAACGCACCAGCGGAGGCGCGGCGCCTGCGGAATCCGACGGTGGCTTCACCGGCTGTGCTGGAAGCAGCGGCGCAGCATTACAGGGAACTGTGCGCCAACTGCCACGGGGAGGATGGGAAAGCACGCACCAAAGCCGCCGGCGCGATGCCGGTGCGGCCCACCGATCTCAGCAACTACCTCATGGAATCGATGAAAGACGGAGAGATCTACTGGGTCATCGCCAACGGCATCGAGAAGCGGATGCCGGCCTTCGGCAAGAAACTCGGCGAAGCCGGCGCCTGGCAGTTAGTGCATCACGTTCGCATGCTGCGCCTGCAGGCGCGCGAGGAGGAAAAGGCGCAACTGGGCCCGTATGAGTGGCAGTTGCCTCCCGGATTTCCGTTTCCGGTTGTCCCACCCGACAACCTGATGACGCAGGAAAAGGTGGTGCTGGGACGGCGGCTGTTCTACGACAAGCGCCTTTCGCTGAACCAGACGCAATCCTGCGGCGCCTGCCATGAGCAGGCGCGGGCCTTTGCCGACAAGCGGGGGCGAGGGCTTGGCTCCACCGGCGAGCTGCATCCACGCGGGCCGATGAGCCTCGCCAACGTAGCCTACGCACCCGTGCTCACGTGGGCCAATCCGAATGTGCGAACACTGGAGCAGCAGGCTTTGGTGCCGATGTTCGGCGACGCTCCCATCGAATTGGGAATGACCGGCAAGGAAGACTTGCTCATCCGGCGTCTGAAGGCAGACACCACGTACGGGAAGTTGTTCCCGGCCGCATTTCCCACGGAGGCAGAGCCTTTCACCGTTGCCAACGTGACGAAGGCCATCGCCTCCTTCGAGAGGATCATCCTCTCCGGAGATTCGCCCTACGACGAGTACCGGCGTGGTGACGACCCGAACGCCATCTCCGCGGCGGCGAAGCGCGGCGAGGCTCTGTTCTTCAGCGAACGCCTGGAATGCTTCCACTGCCATGGAGGCTTCAACTTCACGGGAACCGTGAATTACCTGGGCAAAGGTTTCACTGAGATCGAGTTCCACAACACGGGGCTGTACAATCTGCCGGGGAAGTCCTCTTATCCCCAGCCCAACGTCGGCCTTTACGAATTCACGCGCATGGAAGAGGACACCGGCAAATTCAAAGCGCCTACGCTGCGGAACATCGCGTTGACTGCTCCCTACATGCACGATGGCAGCGTGGCCACGCTGGAAGATGCAATCGAACACTACCGCGTGGGCGGCAGAACGATCAAGGCCGGTCCACTGGCGGGAATCGGCTTTGACAATCCCAACAAGAGCGAATTCGTCAAGTCGTTTGAGTTGACGGCCGTTGAGAAGGCGGATCTGCTCGCCTTTCTGCGCTCCCTGACGGACAGGAAGGTGATCCATGACCCACGCCTTTCCGATCCCTTTCGCCCGGCGCCGGCGAGTTCGCAGGCCCCGCCCAAACCGAAATACGTCCTGACCGGTTTGGTGGTGAAAGTCTACCCCGAAGACGGCGCGGTTTCGTTGTATCACGACGAGGTGCCCGGCTTCATGAAGGCGATGCAAGCTCCCTATGCCATGGAGTTTCTCGTCGAAAACAAGTCTGCGCTGACAGCCCTGAAGCCGGGAACAAAGATCACGGCGGGGGTTCGCAAACGCGGTAGTGACTACATTTTGGAACAGATCCGGAGAATCCCATGACCAGACGAGAACTCATTCATTCCGCAACAGCGCTGGCGCTACTGCCGGCACAGAAAATGATGGCCGCGCAAGCAGCCCTGCCGAAGCTGCCTTTCGCCGTCGATGCCCTGGAGCCCTACATCGATGCCCGCACCATGGAGATCCACCACGGCAAGCATCATCAAACCTACGTGGACAATCTCAACAAGGCGCTCGCCACTCAGCCGGCAGTGGCCGCCAAACCGGTGGAGCAGTTGCTGAAGGACCTGGCATCCGTGCCGGAGCCGATCCGCAACGCCGTGCGCAACAACGGCGGGGGCCACCTGAACCACTCCCTTTTCTGGCAGACACTGGGGAAACACAGCCCTGGAGCCGCGCCAAAAGGGAAACTCGCCGCAGCCGTTCAGAAGAGCTTTGGCGGGCAACAGGCGTTTGAAGAAAAGCTACGCGCCGCCGGCCTCACGGTATTCGGCAGCGGATGGGTGTGGGTGACGGCAAAAGCAGGAGCCCTAACCATCGAGACCTCGCCGAATCAGGACTCGCCCTGGATGGCCGGGGTGACCCCGCTCTTCGGGATCGACGTTTGGGAGCACGCCTACTATCTCAAATATCAGAACCGGCGCGCGGACTATCTGGCCGCCATCCTGAACGTCATTCAGTGGGACTTTGTTTCGCAGCGATACGAGGAAATCACCAAGTAATGTTACGCATTGTGGCCGTGCTGTGTGTGCTGCTGGCAACGCTGGGGTGTTCGGGACCGAAGGCAGGCAGGGGACCCACGAAGGAGTATCTGCTATCGGGCAAGATCATCCGCATCAATGAGCGCAGCCGGGTAGTGACCGTACGGCACGGCCCCATCCGTAGCGCCTCCGGGCAGTTGTGGATGGAGCCGATGACGATGGATTTTCCGGTGCGTGACCCAGCCGGTTTCGGGAAACTGAAAGTGGGCCTAAAAATCCGAGCAAAAGTGAAACAACAGGAAGATGATTACGACTATTGGATCGAGCAGATCGAGGTGGAATGATGGGTGAAACCTCGCACAGTTTGGGGCATCCACCCCACGCACCTACGATACTCGATTGATTCCATTGCACATTCCTATTTGGAACTCGGAGTGCTCCGTAAGGGGGTGGAAGGAGTTCCTCACATGTTTCCCAGTCTCGGTTCGATGGTGATTGAGTTGACGATCCTGGCCGCGCTTGTTGCGGTTGTGATTGCGCTGGCTCTTTACCGGTATTTCATTAACAAAGACCAGGACTTCCACATCCACATGACCGCCAGCGAGGCGTCGGAAGTTGGCAAGCAGTCCACGGTGGCATCCCGCCTGACGTGGGTTGACAAATGGGGCAAATCGTTGACGGTAGTGACCTTGGTCTATTTTCTAGCTCTCCTCATATTGATCCTCTACAAATCCTGGCAGCAGGCACAAAACGTGATTCTTACCAACTAGGCCCGGCAGAAAAGGGTAAGCCAGGAAGGGGTGAACCGTGATAGGCAATAGCGTGCTGTTTCAATTGTTTTCCATCAGCGATCTCCATCGGATGGGGCGACCCCTTCCGCCCGCGGTCACTGTGTTGTTGCCTGGGGCCACTCCGGGCACGCCATCCACCCCGAATTCCAGGCGGCTGCGCAACGCCGTGGACACTGTGTTTCCGCAGTTGCTCGCCCAAGGTCTGGCCCATCACGAATGCGCGCAGCAAGTGGCCCCGCTGCTCACTCTCGCCAGTGACCCGGCCTTCCGCGACGCACGCCGGTCGGGCGTCGGGCTGTTCCTGGATGGGCGCGATTTCTTCTGTTTCGAGGTTCCGCCGACAGTGCCGGAAACTGTCATCGTGAGCCGTCATTTTCATATCCGTCCGCTCCTCCCCTGGCTGATGGAGCCGCGGGAGTTCGTGATCCTGGAGTTGGCTTCCGGAGCAATCCGGACAATGCGATGCCGTGAGGGGAAGCTCAGCGAACTCCGGCTTCCCCGCGGCGTCCCACTGTGTTTCGACTCGATGCAGGTGGACGAAGACATTCCGAAGAAGAACTTCGAGAATGCCATCTCGTTCGGCATCGCATCGGCAAATGAGGCACGGCGGCTGCAGTTCTTCTGCACGATGCTGGACCGCAGCCTTCATTCTTACCTGCAAGACCTGGGAGTTCCGCTGATCCTTGCCGGGGCGGAGCACATGATCGCCGCCTACAAGAAGGAGAACACCTATCCGATGACGGTGCCGCAATCGGTTGCGGGGAACATCGACCTGTTGCCGGAAGAGGTGGTGATTGGGAAAGCGAACCAACTGATCCACGCCCAACGGATGGAGGAAGCAGCGCGCCACCTGGTGGCGATGGAAGAGTATGTCCCCGGGGACCGCTGGTCCACTTCGGTGAACGCGGTCTTGCGGGCGGCGATTCAGGGACGTGTCTGGCGCCTCTTCGTCGCCGATGGAGCGGAGGTCAGAGGCGACTTTCTGGAAGCCATCGGCAAGCCAGGCAAGGCTCCATTCCTCGAAGAAGATCTACTCAACTGCGCGGCGACGGAAACGCTGCTGCACGGCGGTGAGGTCTTCCTGGTGGAACCGGAGTTGCTGCCCTCACAGGCTCCGGTGGCTGGTTTATTCCGCTATTCGCTCGGTCCAAGTGCGGGCGAGGAGTAGGCACCGGGCATCCTACCCGGTGCCTCCGCACTGCGCTTAGAAATTGACGATGGAAGCGAACCCGATGGGGTCGAGGCTTGCGCCACCGACCAGCGCTCCATCGATTTCCGGCTGTGCCATCAGGCCCTTCACATTGTCCGGCTTGACGCTTCCGCCGTAGAGAATGCGAACCTTGGCGGCGGCGTCCGGGCCGTACTTCGCGCCGACCAACCCGCGCAGGTAACGGTGCGCATCGGCGGCCATATCGGGGGTGGCCGTCTTGCCCGTGCCGATGGCCCAGACGGGCTCATAGGCAATGGTGATGAGGGCGAACTGGGCATCGCTCAGCGAGGCGATGCCGCCATCGAATTGGGCCTTCAGGACGGCTTCGGTGCTGCCCGACTCACGCTCTTCCAGGCGTTCCCCGACACAGACAATCGGCTTCAGGCCGTATTCCAGGGCGGCCAAGGTGCGTTTCAGCACCGTCTCTTCGGTTTCCCCGAAATACTGGCGCCGCTCGCTGTGGCCGATGATCACCCATTTGCAGCCGACGCCAACCAGCATCGGTCCGGAGATCTCGCCGGTGTAGGCGCCTTCCTTGGCCCAGAACATATTCTGTGCCCCAATCTCAACGTTGCTGCCCGACGTGGCGGCGACGGCCGCGGGCAAGTTCACGAACGGAGCCCCGATGACGACGTCAGCATGCGTGGAGCCGGCGACAAGGGGAAGAAACTTCTCAAAAAAAGCAGTGGTTTCGCCGGCGTTTTTGTACATCTTCCAATTGCCGGCCATGAGTGGTTTACGCATAAGATGATTGAACTTTCAGTGTAGCGGCTTGCGATGCTACTCGAAAACGATGACATCGTTGAGCGCGACCTCCGCGCCCTTGGAATCAAAGATGCGCTCGCCCAGAACGCGGATGCGCAGTGTGTGTTTTCCTTTCGCCAGCCCGAAGGCGTGGAACATGGAATCGTTGAGCTTGCGGTGGTCTTCGTCCGGGTAGCAATCCGAGACCTTCGGAGCCTTGCCGTCGAGAACGAATTCCGCTTTGCCGCAGGTGGGAAGGAAGGGTCCGCTCACCACCACGCCCGTGCCTTCAAAGGTGACCACGGCTTCGGCGCCTTTTTCCGAACTGACGCGCAGATGGCGGTCCGACTTGCGGATCACTTCCATGCTCTGCTTCCAGGGTCCCTGGAATTGCCAGCGGGCATCGGATACGGAGATGCGCTCACGCGGGGAGGAGCGGCCCTTCCAATCCTCGAAGGGCACAGCCTTGGGGGTTTGCGTTTTCACGATCAACGTTTCGCCATCCTGTTTGCCGCCGTTGCGCAGGGTGAGTTTCACCGCGCGCGTCACGGTGCTATCCACGATGCTCTCGAAAGTGAAATCGGTGTAACGGAATTTCTCTTTGGAGATGGCCGGGATGTGGCTCTTCCAATGATCGGGAATGCGGTTATAGCCGAGCATCACGCCGAGGATGCCCGCCGCGCTGGACGGGTTGCAATCCGAATCCTGGCCGGCGCGCGTCGATACCTCGATCGTCTTGTTCATTTCGCCATCGCCATACAACAGGCCGAGCGCGATGTAAGCCCCGTTCAGAGCGGCATCGATATTGAACGGCCGCATTGCGCCCTCAGGGCATGGCTCCGCGGTGTTCCATTTCTTTTCAATCTGCTTCCACACCGACTCCCAATCCTTCTGCTCCGCCTTTGACCAGGCCAGCACATCGGCGATCAGCTTGTGATATTTGCTCTGCGGCGGCAGGCAACGCAGTCCCGCTTCCACCACGGCACGAGGGTTCCTCTCAAAGAACGCCGCCGAGTACATGCAGGAAACGAACAATCCGCCGTAAATCCCTTCGCCGTAATTCATCACCCGGCCGGCGCGCATGGCGATATCGGTGGCGGCGCGGGGAAGACCCGGGGCCATCAAGCCGATGAAATCGGACTCGATCTGAAAATCAATATCGTCGGCGTGCACGTTGTAGTCGGGATGCCCGGCAAGCTTCGCCGGCACTCCGCGCTTCAGATTGCGCCTTGCGGCCAGGTTCGCGTGCCATAACGAGTACTGCGCGTTGCGGAACATTTGCCCGAAGTCTTCGGTGGTCGCATCCAGCCCCTTGTCGTCGAGAACCTTGGCGAACGTCATGTCGACGTAGAGATCGTCCTGGTTCAGCGAGTTAGTGATTTTGTCCGGCGTCCATTGCGGCAACTGATCTTTCGGGATGACGACTTCATTGAAACGGAACTCCGTCGGCGCGCCGTAGCTTACTCCGATCATCTGTCCGGCCCAGCCACCGCGGATGCGATCGCGCAGTTCCGCCATGGGAATACGGACCGTGGATTGAGCGAAAGCAGCTATCGCTAACGAGTACAGAAGGATCAGTTTCATTGCACAATCTCCTTTCGAGTCAGACAGGGGGAATTCGGTTCGGACAGGTCAGGGGCCGTCCAGGCGGTTTCTTTCTTCAGCCGCGCCAGCCGGGTCTGCATGTCTGTGAGCGTGGCTCGATATACGGCTTCGCCGATCACGTTGCGCATCTCGCCCGGATCCACCAACAGGTCGTACAACTCGTTGGTGTTGGCCTTATCGAGGTACTCAATGTATTTGTATCGGTCAGTTCGCACCGCCACCAGCGCCGGGCATTGCCAGATGCGCTCAGCGTATTCATAAAACATGTCGGAGCGCCATTGTTTCGGCGATGCGCCCTGGAACAACGGACGCAACGATCGCGCCGTGGGCGATGCCTTCCCGCCTTTAAGCCCGCAGACATCGAGCACGGTGGGAAAGACATCGAGATTCAGCACAATCTGCGTGGACACACTTCCGGCCGGGATGAGCCGCGGATAGCGCATGAGCATCGGCACGCGCAGCGCTTCCTCATACGGAAATCGCTTGTCCACCAGCCGGTGCTCGCCCAGGAAGAAGCCGTTGTCGCCGACGAAAATCACCAGTGTGTCCTCAGCCAGCTTCTTCTCATCCAATGCATCCAGAATGCGGCCCACCGTGCGATCGGCGCTCATCACGCTGCGATAGAAATCCTTGACATAGTTCTGCCAGTTGCCTTTCAATTGCTTCGGCCCATCGAAGAACCGGTCGGCTTCAATGCAGCTATTCGCCACGACATCGGCCTTCCCGGTCTTCGCATAGTCTTCATTCCAGGTGGCAGGCTGCGGAATATCCACCTGAGCCAGCAATTGCTTCATGTCGGCGGGAGGCAACTGTTCGGCGTGCGGCGACTTGATTCCAACGCAAAGACAGAAGGGCTGCCCGGCGCTTTGGCCGCGGATGAAATCCACTGCGAAGTCCGCGGTTACGGGATCGACGTGCCCTTTGAGCGTCTGCTCCTTGCCCTGCACGTTGAAAATCGGATCCCGGTAACGGCCCTGGCCCGGAAGCACGGCCCACGAATCGAACCCCTTGCGCGGCGCGGAATTGTTGCCGATATGCCACTTGCCGATGTAGCCGGTGCGGTATCCGGCGCTCTTCAGAATCTGAGGGAAGAGCACCTCGTCGCGATCGAAGGTATCGGACACGCGGTTGTAGCGCACCAGGTGCTGGTGGGCGTAGCGGCCGGTGAGATACGTGGCGCGGCTGGGACTGCACAGGCTGGTGGTGACGAAGGCATTGAGAAACGTAATGCCCTCTTTGCCAATCCGGTCCATGTTGGGCGTTTGCACATACGGGTGCCCGCGCAGGCTCAGCAGATCCCATCGCTGGTCGTCGGTGATGATGTACACGACATTGGGACGGGGGACCGGCGCGAGCGCGCCAAGGAGTAGTGTTCGGCGTGTCATGGCTTGCTTAGGCCCCGATGTATCGCGCGTAGAGGCTGCGTGCGACGCCCACGTCCGTAGTGCCTTTGACGATGGCTCGCCCGTCGGGGAACACCGTCATTTCATACGATGGGAGAAAAAAACGCAAGGCGAACTCATTGCGGCGCACCTGTCCCAGTGGAATCAGCCTTTGCTCGAGGTCCTGCAGATCGAGGGGACGCGCCCGGTCGTGAATCTGCACCGCATTTCGCCCGCAGAGGCTGATCGGGGTCCGGCGCCGCCCCTGCAGGTGAATCAAATCCCGTTGGCCGCAGGCCTGGCAGGATGGCGACGGCTCCGGTTGGCGCACCTGGCGGATCACCCCGGTCCACACATCCACGGTAGTCAGCTTCCGCGCGACTTCGTCTGCTTTGCCCACCAGAATCTGCAGCGCCATGCTCACCTGCAGGGATGCGATCAAGGACGTGATCGTATTGAGCACTCCCGCGGTTTCACACGTCGGCTGCGCGCCGGAAGGCGGTTCGGGATACACGCACTTGAGACACGCCGTCTGTCCGGGAAGAATGGGCATGGCCAATCCGTAGCTGCCCACCGCGGCGCCGTAAATCCACGGCGTATCGTAGTGCACGGCAAAATCATTGAGCAGATAGCGTGTTTCGAAGTTGTCCGTGGCATCGAGAATGAGATCCGCTTCGCCCAGCAAATCTTCGGCGTTGGCCGCGGTCAGATCGGCCACTACCGGCTCGGCATGGACGCCGCTGTTGATGCGGCCGATGGCGCGCGCGGCGGCAATTGCTTTCGGCAGCGACTCCGCGGCATCCTTCTCTTCATACAACCATTGCCGCTGCAGATTGCTCGATTCCACGTAGTCGCGGTCAATCAGATAGAGCCATCCGACACCGGCCCGAGCGAGGGCTCCGGCGTGGAAACTGCCCAGCGCTCCGCACCCCACAATTGCCACACGCGACTCCATCAGCCGCCGCTGTCCTTGTTCCCCAATTCCGGAAAAGAGAATCTGGCGGGAGTAGCGTTCGCGGGCCGATGCGTCCATTCCTTTCCATCATCCCATGAAGGTTTCCTACATCCGAAGCCGCCGCCGGGGCATCTCAACGAAATGACTGGCGCGATGGAAACGGTGCTCCGGGAATTGCGGCAAGCCTGGCGAAGCCTGCTGCGGCGCAAGGGCCTGATGGCCGCCGTACTCGCCTCTCTGGCGCTCGGTGTAGGCGCGAACACCGCGCTGTTCAGTGTGCTGGATGCGGTGGTGCTGCGTCCCCTTCCGCTCGCCGATGGCGGACGCGTTTTTGCCGTGCGCGAAACGCGCGACGGACAGTCGACCGGAGGCAACCCGCAGCGCGTGTATGACTGGGCCGCACAGATTCCCAGCCTGGAATCCGCTGCCGCCTACTACACGGAGCAGTTGGTTGCCCGCAGCGACGCCGATCCCGTTCGCATCCCCGTGGCGCGAACCTTCGCCGATGTGTTCCGCACCACCGGCGTCTACCCGGCCATTGGAAGAGGCTTCCGCGCGGAAGAGATGCGCGGGCGGAGCGATGCCGTCGCCGTACTGAGCACAAGCCTCGCCCGTCAACTGTTCGGCGACGCCTCAGGCGCCGTGGGGAAGATCTTCGAACTGAATCAAAAGCCAACCACCGTGGTTGGTGTGATGGCCCCTGGAACGGGCTTGCCCGATTCCGCTGAAGCCTGGATGCCGGCCCCTGCGACACTGCAGGAGGGATCGCGCAAAGCCTCATTCCTGTTCTGCTTTGTCCGCCTCCGCCCTGGCGTCGCCGTGGAGCAGGCAGCCTCCGAATGGCGCGTCGTGGAACAGCGGCTGGCGGCCCAGTATCCGGATTCCGACAAAGGGCTTTCCGCCCGGCTCGAATTGCTGCAAAGCGCCGCGGGAGAAGAAGCACGGCAGTTGCTCCAGACCCTGCTCCTCATTTCGGGCCTCGTGCTGCTGATTGCCTGCTGGAACATTGCTACATTGCTTCTCTCGCGCGCCGCCGAGCGGCAACGCGAAGCTTCCATCCGTAAGGCGCTAGGTGGCGGAAATTGGGGACTGCTCCGGCTCTGCCTGGCGGAATCTCTGTTACTCGCGGCGCTGGGCAGCGCACTCGGCTCCGTGCTCGCCGTGTTGCTTCTCGATGTGCTCAAGGCCGCACTGCCGGCTGACCTGCCGCGATTGGAAACCGCGTCCATCGATGCCCGCATGCTGTTCTTTTCCGCCGTGATTTCGTTGATCTGCGGCCTGCTATTCGCAGCAGGACCGGCCTGGTACGCGATGCGTTCCCCGATTCAACCTTCGATGGGCCGGGCATTGCGCCGTCCCTGGCTGAGCGGGGCATTGGTGGTGGGGGAAGTCGCCGCGGCATGGGCGCTGCTTTCCGGCGCGGGCACGGTCATGGACGCCTTCCTCCGGCTCCGCAATGCTACTCTCGGCTTCGACGCCGGTCAACTGGTGACGGTGAAAATCTCTCAGCCCTGGAACACGCCTAAGTCCAGGCTCGACGCATTTCACGCCGCGGCCCTGGAGCAGTTCGGCTCCATCCCGGGCGTACGCGCCGCGGCCTTGGTAGACCGCCTGCCGCTGCAAGGGGGGACGCAGAGCCAGACAGTGCGCATCGCAGGCGTCCCGCTACCGCCGGCGCTGGAGAGCCGGCGTATTTCTCTGCGTGGGATGAGTACGGGCTACTTCGACACCATCGGCGTCCCCTACCTCAGCGGAGCAGCGCCGCAGCGTAAGGGTGAAGCTGTCGTCAATGAAGCATTCGCGAAACTCTACTTCAACGGCCGGCAGCCAGCCGGGCAGGAGTTGCAACTCGAAGGCGGGAAGCGCTTCCGAGTAACCGGAGTGGCGGCCAACCTGCGGCAGGAGCTGCTCTCCGGCGACACGCCCGAGATCTTCGTGCTCATGGAGGATGTCTACTGGCCGATGGCGCACTTCGTTCTGCGTGCATCGGGCGATGGCGCCACACTGCAGCGAGCCATCCGCGAACGTATCCAGCGGATCGACCCGCGCCTCTGGATCGACGAGATCCAAACCATGGAACATGAGGTTGAGGCGGCACGGTCCGCCCCGGCACTCGTCACCTGGCTCATGAGCGGCTTCTCGGCGCTGGCATTGCTACTGGCGGCCATCGGAGTTCATGGCATCCTGGCCGGGGAAGTGGCGCATCGCAGGCGGGAGATCGGCATTCGCGCCGCGCTCGGCGCCGCCCCCCAGCGGATCGCGGGCGAAGTCCTGCAGCGCGGCATGCGTCTGGCCGCCACCGGCGCCGCAATCGGAGTGGTGCTCTGCCTCTGGGAGTTGCCCTTGCTGCAAGCGCTGCCTCTCGGCATCCGCGATCTGCCGCTGTTCCCCAAGCTGGCGGCGGCCATCGTACTGAGCCTGGCGGCGCTCGCAGCCGGCTACTGGCCTGCCAGGCGTGCGGCGCGCATTGACCCGGCCATCACGCTGCGTGCCGAGTGAACGCACCTCATCGTCCGAAACATTCTCTCCCCTGCTGTTATCCTGAATAGGAGTGGCTTTCGCCCAGATTGTTCTCCTGGTATTGTCTTCCTGCGTACTTCGTGCCGCACCCTGGGACTACGAGGGAAAACTTGTGGCCGAAATCCGCTTCGACCCGCAGATTCAGCCTCTGCCGGCGGAGGAGCTCAAACGCCTCATCGGGATTGAGATCAATGAACCCCTCACCGCCGTCGCTGTTCGCCGGGCCATTCAGCGCCTGTACGGCACGGGGCGGTACGAGGAACTGCAGGTAGACGCCATCCTCCGCGACGGCAACGTCATCCTCACGTTCTTCACCAAGCAGAACTGGTTCCTCAGCCGCATCACGGTGGAAGGCGCCGCCGAGCCGCCCAACCGCGAACAACTCATCGCCGCCACCAAGCTGGAACTTGGAGCGCAGTACACCGAAGAGGGCATGGCCGAGGCGATGGCCGGATTGCGCGAGATCCTGCAAGCCAACGGCTTCTATTCCCCCCGCATTCAGCCGCTGGTGGAACGTTACCCGGCCTTCGATGAACTGCATGTTCAATTTCTGATCCGCCCCGGTGACCGGGCCTATTTCGCCAGACCCGTGATTACCGGGAATATGAAAATCCCGGAGCACTCCATCCTCAACACCTCACACTGGAAGCGGCTGTGGGGCGTTCTCGGCTGGCAACAATTTTCCGAACAGCGCATGCTGCAGGGAATTGAGCGCATCCGCCGCAGTTTTCTACGGAAGGATTTCCTACTGGCCCGCGTGGAGTTGAACAAGCTGGAATACATCCCCGAAGAGAACCGTGTCCGCCCGCACCTGCATATGGAATCGGGGCCCAAGGTGTCCGTGGTTGCCACCGGCACCAAGCTTTCCCGGGGACGCCTGAAGGAATTGATCCCGGTCTTTCAAGAGCAGTCTGTCGATCAGGACCTGCTGGAAGAGGGCTCCCGCAAGATCACCCACTACTTCCAGGCACGGGGCTACTTCGATGCCGAAGTGAGCTACGACCGCTCTCAGATCAGCCCGGAAGAAGAGCGGATCGAATTCGACATCGACCGTGGCGATCGGTACAAGGTTGCCCATGTGGAAATCAAAGGCAACCGTTACTTCGATGCCCTCACGTTGCGGGAACGTATGAACGTGGTTCCGGCGGGGTGGCTGGTCAACCGCTATGGGCGTTATAGCGAAGAGTTACTCGAATCCGATAAACGCGCCATTGCCGAACTCTATCGCAGCAACGGCTTCCGCGACGTGAAGGTCAATGCCGCCGTGCAGCGAAACTTCCAGGGCAAGCATCGCCAGGTGAGCGTCGAAGTGGATGTGGAAGAAGGCGAGCAGATGTTTGTCAGCAGTCTGGAAATTTCCGGCGTGGATCTGCGTCTCTATGAAACGGTCCGCTCCATGTTGACCTCCACCGACGGGCAGCCCTACAGCCCGTTCGGCGTGGCCACTGACCGCGACAACATTCTCAATTTCTATTACAACAACGGTTACCCCGATGCTTCGATGGATGTGCAGGCAACCGCGGCCCCGGGCAACGAAAGGATGATGGACCTGAAGTACGTGGTGCAGGAGGGAAGGCGCCTGTTCGTAAAAGACGTACAAGTGAACGGTCTCTCTTCCACCCGCACGAGTCTCGTCGACAATCGCATCAGCCTCTTCCCGGGCTTGCCGCTCTCCCTCAGCCGGATGGTATTCAGCCAGCGGCGTCTTTATGATCTCGGCATTTTCGCCAAGGTGGATATGGCGCTGCAAAACCCGCTTGGCAGCGTGCGCGAAAAGCGCGTATTGTTCCAGATGGAAGAAGCGAGCCGCTATTCGCTGAACGGCGGTATCGGCGCGGAGTTCGGCCGCATCGGCGGTAGCTCCACCAGCCTCAGCGCCCCCGCCGGCGGCGCATCCTTTGCCCCGCGTGTTTCGCTCGGACTGAGCCGTCTCAACTTCATGGGCTTGGGCCACACGGTGGGCCTGCAAACGCGCTTGTCCACGCTTCAGAAGAGAGGCGTCATCACCTATCTTGCTCCGCAATTCCAGGGACGCGAGAACATCAGTCTCACCTTCACCGGGCTCTATGATGATTCGCGCAACGTGCGGACGTTCTCCTCCCGCCGCTTTGAAGGCGCGGCGCAGTTCGGCCAGCGCTTCACCCGGGCGTTCCAGACGCAGTACCGCATCACCGTGAGGCGCGTCAGCAATCGCGACGTTCTCATTGACCCCAAACTCATCCTTCCAGCTTCCCAACCCGCGCGAATCGGCCTGGTGTCCACTACATTGATTCACGACAAACGCGACGACCCACTGAACGCTACTCGCGGGCTCTATAACTCCGTGGACGTTTCCCTGGCGACGAAAGCGCTGGCCTCGGAAACTGGTTTCGGCCGTATCCTGGCGCGCAACTCCAGCTACCATCGCATCACCCGCGACCTGGTTCTATCCCGCAACACTACGCTCGGGTGGATCAAACGCTATGGCGGCAACGAAATCCCGATCTCCGAACTGTTCTATGCGGGCGGCGCGGTATCCCACCGGGGCTTCCCGGAAAATCAGGCCGGCCCGCGCGATTTGCTGACCGGCTTCCCCAATGGCGGCAACGGCCTGCTCTTCAATCAAACAGAACTCCGTATTCCCTTCATTGGAGAAAATCTGGGTGGCGTGATCTTCCACGATGCAGGCAACGTCTATTCCCGCTTCCGCAACATTTCATTCCGGCCGCGGCAGAAGAACGACGAGGATTTCGACTACATGGTGCATGCGGTGGGAATCGGAGTGCGCTACAAAACTCCCATCGGGCCCATTCGCGTGGACTTCGGCTTTGGCTTGAACTCACCGCGTTTTGTCGGATATCGCGGTTCGCTGCAGGAATTGTTCGAACAGGCTGCGTTGCCGGGCGGCATTCCGGAAGACCGCCGCGTACGGCAAAGAGTCAGCGCGTTTCAATTCCACTTCAGCCTGGGACAGGCGTTCTGAATGAAGACACGCATTGCACTTCTGTTGCTGGCCACCCTGCTGCTGCCGGGCGAAATCATCGACCGCATCGCCATCACCATCGGTTCGCGCGTCATCCCGGAAAGCGAAATCTTTCAGGCTATCCGGCTGGCTGCCTTCATCGACGGCCGCGAACCGGACTTCAGCCTCGCTTCAAAACGCAAGGCGGCGGAGACAGTGATCTCTCAAGTTCTGCTCATCCAGGAGATGGATGAAACCCGTTTTACGGTTCCGTCGATGGCCGATGTCATCGCGCAGTGGAATGAGCTGATCAAACCGCGCTATCCCACCGATGAGGCCTATCAGGCTGAGCTTGCCAAACGCCGCATCACCGACGAAGAGGTGCGGCTCTACCTGCAATCCATGATCCGCGCCGTGGAATTCATTGACCTCCGCTTCACGCGTGGCCAGCAGGTTTCGAGCGATGAGATCGCCGCTTACTACAGCAAAGAATTCCGCGAGTACTGGCAGAAAACCAATCCCGGCAAACCGGTGCCGCCACTGGAGGAAGTGAGCCCGGATATCGAAGAGTGGATCCTCGGAGCCAAGACCGACACCGCTTCCGAGGAGTGGCTGCAACAAACCCGTGCCCGATCCCGCATCCGCTATCGTGAGGAGGTGTTCCAATGAGACGCTTACTGCGCTGGTTGAAGTGGGCTGCGGTCACGCTGATGACGATCGTCGTTATTCTGACGATCGCCGTGTTCGTCATCCTGCGCACTACCTGGCTGCGGGAACAGATCCGCGCGCGCATCATTCTTGAGGCGGAGAAGGCCACCGGCGGCAAGGTGGCGCTCAGCCGCTTCGATTTCAATCCGGTCACTCTGCAAGCCACCGTCGACGGTTTCGAATTGCGCGGCAAAGAGCCCGCCACAGATCCGCCGCTGGCCCGCGTGGCAAAAATCCTGGTCCAGGTGAAAGTGGTTTCCTTCCTCCGCAAGGATGCCTACCTTGAAGCGCTCACTGTGGAAAAGCCGGAAATACGAATCCTGGTCTTCCCCGATGGCACAACGAATATTCCCGGGCCGAAGATCCGCAACCCGCAAGCCCCCTCGCCATTCGAACGCTTCGTCTCCCTTTCCGCGCGCAAGTTCCACCTGAAAGACGGAACCTTCGAATACGACAACAAACGCGTCCCCATCGATCTGCAGGCGGAGAACCTCTCCGTCGAATTCGGTTGGGAACGGGATGGCCCGCGCTATCGCGGACTGGTGTCGGCGGCTCCCTTTCACCTCCGCTGGCCGAAAGTCGCGCCGCTCGACTTCGATGTGAAAGTGCAGCTCACCATGGATAAGCAGGGGCTGCAGTTTCAACAAGCCGACATACGCGATGGCGAATCGTGGGTCCGCGCATCCGGCGGGATGAAAGATTACCGCGCTCCCAAACTCGACGTTGACACGACTGGCTCATTCGCCATGAAGCGCTATGCTCCGGCCTTCCGCCTGCCTATCAGCCCGGAAGGAACCACTAAGTTTCAAGGCAAGTTCACCTACGCTGACGGACAATACCTGTTGGCCGGCAGGATGAATGGCCAGCAAATCTCCGTGCGCCAACCCGGCTGGCAGGTGACACAGGCCCAGGTGTCGGGCGACGTGAGCCTCAAGCCCGATCTGGTCACGGTGAGGAATCTGGAAGCGCGGGCGGCAGGCGGGATCTTCTCCGGCACGGCTGAGATTCGCCAGTGGCGCGATTTCCTGGTGAAAGGCGCCGTGCGCGATTACTCGTTGGACGAAGTGCAACAGATCCTCCGGGACAATCGTCCCCTTGCCTGGTCCGCACTGCTCTCAGGGCCGGTTGAGCTCTCCGGAGCCTTTGCCGCGAAAGGCATCTCCGGCTTCATCGTCAATACGCATCTCGTCCTTGAACCGGGAGAGGGGCGCATTCCTCTCGAAGGTGTTCTCCACTCGCGCTATCAGGCCGAGGGGCAGTTACTCGCCATTGAATCCTCCTACCTCAAGACACCATCCAGCCGCGTCGATTTCACCGGGGCGCTGGGCGGCGATCTGCGTGTGTTGCTCGACACGACCGACCTCAACGATTTCCTGCCGGCAATGGCGCTGTTCACCACGACGCCGCCCGCGGAGCTTCCCCTGCAGCTCGATGGCGGCACGGCCCATTTTGAAGGGTCCGTCATATCCCCGCTTTCCAACCCGCAAGTGCGCGGCCGGGTGGCGGTGAAGAATGCAGTGATTGAGAAGCGCAAGCTCGATAGCGTCGCCGCAGAGATCGAGGCCGGCGCATCCGCCCTCACGCTGCGCAAGCTTCGCTTTCAACAAGGCGCCAGTGTCATTGAAGGAGGCGTGAATGCGGAGTTGCGAAATTGGCGCCTCTCGTCCGATAGCCCCATCAACGCCGATATGGAGTTGCGCCAGGCGCGCATCGAAGAGCTGCTGAAAGGCCGCGAACTCGCGGTCGCTCTGAAGGGCACGGCCTCCGGCCCTATCTCGATTCAAGGTACGCTCAACGATCCGCGAGTCAAGGCAGGCCTCACGCTCACCAAAGTGCAGGTCGATCAGGAGCCGTTCGAGCGCATCCGTTTCGATCTCACCTTCGACCCTGGTTTGCTCGAAGCCAACAACGGTTCCGCGGAACATGCAGCCGGACGCTTTCCGTTCCGCGCCAGTTACCGCCATCCGCCCGGCCAGTATGACAACGGCACCCTTCAGTTCGAGGTGTCCGGACAGAATGCCGTGCTCTCGGCGGTGGAGTCGTTGCGTCGTGTGAACAAGAACCTTGATGGCCGCGCCGATGCCAAGCTCTCCGGCGAGTTGCTGGTGCGTAACGGACAGCCGGTACTTGAGGCGATCAACGGATCGCTGGCCATCCGGCAAATTGCCGTGAACAAAAACATCCTCGGCTCGCTCACGCTCGATGCCAAAACGTACCAGCAGCGCATTTCCGTGCAGGCAAAAGGCGATCTGCTCAAGTCGCCGCTCACCGGCCAGGGAGAATGGCAGCTCACCGGCGATTCCAACGGCCTTGGGGAAATCGACCTCGGGACTCTCAAGCTCACAACCGTCGGCGAAATCCTGCGAGTATTCGGGCGCAGCGGCGATCTTCCCCTTGATGGGCAGTTCCGAGGCGGCATTGTCTTCAGCGGCGCTTTGCGCAAACCACAAACCATGAAAGCGCGCGCCAATCTCACCGAAATGGAACTGCGGCCCAAAGCGGACAAAGGACAGATTGGAGCACAGGTAGTAGAGGATCTCACGCTGCGGAACAACGGCCCGGTGATCATCGAAATGGATGACAAGGGATTCCAGATCGTGCAAGCCCAACTCCTCGGCAAGGAAACGAATCTCACCGCTTCCGGCGCCATCGCCACCACTGCCCGCAACGCCTGGAATGTCTCCTTCAAAGGCGCATTGAACCTCGGCATCTTCCAGAACGCCATTTCCGGGTTGCGCACGTCGGGCCTGGCCGAGGTGAACGCGGTGGTGCGCGGCACCATCGAAGAACCACAACTCGGCGGGCGCGCGGAGGTGAAGAACGCCAATCTCACTCATCGCGATCTGCCGAATAGCATCGACCGTCTCAACGGTATCGTTGTCTTTGACCGCAATCGAGCGCTGCTGCAAAGCTTCACCGCGCAGACCGGCGGAGGCGAATTGAAACTCGGCGGGTTCCTCACCCTTGGAGGCGCGGAGGAGATTGTCTACAGGCTGAACGGACAACTGGAGCGCGTCCGCATTCGCTATCCGGAAGGCGCCAGCACCACGGTCAACGCCAACCTTTCTTTAACCGGCACCTCGGACCAAAGCCTGCTGGGCGGCACCGTCACCGTACTGCGATCCGGGTTCACGCCGCGCACCGACTTCGGCAGTCTGCTGCTGCAACCCTCGAAACCGGTGCAGGCGCCCACATCGAGCGCGCTGCTCCGTGGCATGCAGTTCGACGTTCATCTGATCAATGCGCCCAATCTGCAACTGGAAACATCGTTGACCTCAGGGGTGCAGGCGGAACTCGACTTACGCGTCCGCGGCAGCCCGCTGAAGCCAGTGCTTCTCGGCACCGTCAGCGTCACTCAGGGTGAGTTGAACTTCTTCGGCACCAACTACACCATCACGCGCGGCACCGTGTCTTTCTTCAACGCAGCGCGCATCGAACCCGTGCTGGATCTCGACTTTGAAACCGTAGTGCGCGCCGTCACCGTGAACATGAACGTCTCAGGCCCGGTGGACAAGCCCAACGTCACCTATCGCTCCGACCCTCCGCTGCAGCCGAGCGACATTGTCGCGCTCCTCACCGTCGGCCGCACTCCCACGGGGTCATCCGTCACCACGCAAACCAATGTCGCCAGCACCAGTTCCGGAATCTACGCCGGCACGGACACCTTGCTCGGCAACGCTTTGAGTGCAGGAGTGGGCGGACGCCTGCAGCGCTTCTTCGGCGTCAGCCGCGTGAAAATCGACCCGCAGCTCGTCGGGCTCGACACCACTCCCCAGGCGCGACTCACCATCGAACAGCAGATCTCGCGCTCCATCACACTCACCTACGTCACTAACCTCACCGGCGCGCTGCAGCAGTTGGTACGGCTCCAATGGGATCTGCAGAAGAACTGGTCCGTCATCGGCGTGCGCGATGAGAACGGCGTGATCGGCGCCGACGTCTTGTATCGCAAGAGGTTCAAGTAGATGAAGCTGCGCAAACTCCAGGGCAAGCTGAAAATCGAACACAGCATCCTCGACGGTGTCCGTGCCATGCTGCAGCGCCTGCTCGCAACCAACCCCGAAATCCGCAGCGTCATTCCCGGCGTGATCCGAGTGGTCCGCGACGCCAAGGGTCCCGTCAAGGTTCGTATCACCGTCCCCGTGCAGAACGGATGGAAAGCCATCGCCTTGAGCGACGGCGCGCGTCAGGAATTGTTCATCTCCACCGCGATGACGCGCGAACAGTTGGAAGCCGCCCTGGAGAAAGCGGCTGCCGGATAGCCTTACACTGTGAGTTTGTTCCGTCTTTGGCAGTTACGAAGTTTCACGCTGGCGCTCGCCATGGTTGCGGCAAGCGCCGGCGCCGATTTTTCGCTGCTCCAACCCCAGGGCTTCGTGAGCGATTTCGCCAATGTGCTCAATCCGGCGCATCGCGCCGAACTGGAGCGCTACTGCAGCCGCGTGCAGGCGCTCACCGGCGCCGAGATCGCCATGGTCACCGTTCCCACCCTCGATGGCCAGCCCATTGATGACGTCGCCAATTCGCTCTATCGCCGCTGGGGAATTGGCAAGAAGGGCAAAGACGAAGGCGTGCTCTTTCTCCTTGTCCCGCGCGACCGCCGCATGCGCCTCGAAGTGGGCTATGGACTGGAGCCGATCCTACCGGACGGCTACGCAGGAACGCTTCTGAGGCAACTCCGCCCCCTGCTTCGCTCACAGGAATTCGGTGCGGCGATGCTCGAAGCCGCGCATCAGATCGGCACTAAAATCGCCTCCGCGAAGAACGTCAGCCTGGATGCTTCCATCCCCTCACGTCCGGAGGTGCGTCACAGTATCGCCCGCGATATTGCTCCCGCGTTCGTTCTTCCCGCGGTGTTCCTGCTGATCGTCTTCCTCATCCTGCGTGGCATGCGTTCACGCCACGGCTACCGCGGTAGTTCCGGCCTTCCCTTCTTCCTTCCCACCGGCGGTTGGGGCGGTTCCGGCGGCAGCGGGAGCAGCGGCGGCGGATTCGGTGGATACGATTCCAATGACAGCTTTGGCGGATTCGGCGGTGGCGATTCGGGAGGCGGCGGAGCCTCCAGCGATTGGTAAGGAGAAACGCGCATGGATAAGGTGCTGCAACAACTCGTGGATCGCATGACGAAAACCTTCGGCGACCGGCTCGTCTCCATCGTTCTCTACGGCTCGGCCGCCGGCGGCGAGTACGACGGCGCGTTTTCCGACCTCAACGTGATGTGCGTCCTCCGCCGGATCACCGTTGCGGAACTGCGCGACTCGGAACCTGTGTTCCACTGGTGGCGCGGGCAGAATAACCCATCCCCGTTGCTGCTTGGCGAAGAGGAAGTGCGTACATCCACAGACTGCTTTCCCATTGAGTTTCACGATATGAAGGAGCGCCGCCGCGTCCTTTATGGGGCCGATGTCGTCGAACCGCTCGAGATCGACAATTCGTTCTATCGCGCGCAGGTGGAGCATGAACTGCGCGCCAAACTCCTCCGCCTGCGCCAGAAGGCCGCGGGCGTGATGTTCGACGAGGAATTGTTGCGGCGTTTGATGGCCGAATCGGTCACCACCTTTCTCGTCCTCGCGAGGCATGCGTTGCGCCTTGCGGGCCACGAAGCACCTTTTGCCCGCCCTGGCATCCTGCAGCAGGCGGCCACACACTTCCAACTGGATGCGCAGCCATTCCAAACGCTGCTGGAATGGCGTTCCAACAAACAGGCGCCAAAAGGCGCGCCTGCCGTGAAGCTGCTGGAAACGTATCTTGCTCAAATCGATACCCTCGTCGCGGTGGTCGACGCTATCGCAAAATGAAGGAGAGACATACCCAATGAAAATCGTTCTGATCGTTTTGCTGGTTCTGGTCCTGATTGCCGGTGGATTCGCCATGAAGATCGTTGGCGTTCGCAATGATCTGGTCACGCAGCGTGAAGCCATCAACGGAGCTTGGGGCCAGGTGGAGATCGTGCTCCAGCGCCGTGCGGACCTGATTCCGAATCTCGTCGAGTCCGTAAAAGGCTTCGCCAAACAGGAAGAGAAAGTGATCGGATCGGTCACCGCGGCCCGTGCTTCGCTTCTTGCCGCGCGCACGCCGGAGCAGAAGATTCAGGCCAACCAGGCACTTGATAGCGCCATCGGCCGCCTGCTGGTGGTAGTGGAAAGCTACCCCAACCTGAAGTCGAACGAGAACTTCCTCAAATTGCAGGATGAGCTTGCCGGCACGGAGAACCGCATCGCCGTGGAGCGGCGCAAGTATAATGAAACGGTTGAGCGCTACAATACCAGCATCCAGTTGTTCCCGAACAACATCGCCGCATCTCTGTTTGGCTTTGTTCGAAACGACGCGTATTTCAAAACCGATCCAGGCGCCCGCACGGTGCCGGCCGTAAAGTTCTAATCACGAGATCATGCCCAATACCTTTCCGAACTACATCAATGGCGAGTGGCGTACACCCGCCGCCACTTTCGAGAACCGCAATCCGGCTAACACCGACGAAATCGTCGGCCTCTTTGCCAAGGGCACTCCGGACGACATCCGCGACGCCGCGGCAGCGGCCAACGCAGCCTATCCCGGCTGGAGCGGCCTGAACGCTCCGGCCCGCGGCGCCCTGCTGTACAAAGTGGCCGACATCCTCGAACGCAAGTTCGACCAGTTGGGCGAAGAAATGACGCGCGAGGAAGGCAAGACACTTCCCGAAGCGAAAGGCGAAGTTCGCCGAGCCATCAACATCTTCCGCTACTTCGCGGGCGAAGGCTCCCGGCAGCCGGGTTACGTGGTGCCTTCCGAGCGCGATCGCGTGCACATGTTCGCGATTCGCAAATCGCTGGGCGTAGTGGGCCTCATCACGCCCTGGAACTTCCCTATCGCCATTCCGGCCTGGAAGCTCGCCCCGGCCTTGATTTGCGGCAATACGGTGGTGCTGAAGCCCGCATCGGCATCGCCGCTCAGCGCGTGGCGCATTGTGGAAGCCTGTCATGAAGCCGGCATCCCCAAAGGTGTTGTGAACTTCGTCGCCGGCTCGGGCGGGTCGCTCGGACAGGCGCTGGTCGAAGCCAAGGGTTTGAAGGCCATCTCGTTCACCGGCTCCTGCGGTGTCGGCGAATGGCTCCATGCCGAAGCCTCCAAACGCCGTCTGCGCATCCAGTTGGAAATGGGCGGCAAGAACCCCACCATCGTCCTCGCCGATGCGGACTTCAACGCCGCCGTCGAGAACGTAGTGAACGGCGCTTTCTTCTCCACGGGCCAGAAGTGCACGGCCACCAGCCGCGCCATCGTTGAAGACGCCATCTACGACAAATTCGTCGCCGCGCTGGTGGAACGCACGAAGAAGCTGAAGATCGGCAATGGTCTCGAAGCCGGCATCGACATCGGCCCGGCAGTCGACGAGGGCCAGTTGGAAACCAATCTCAAGTACATCGAGATCGGCCGCAAGGAAGCAGGTGAGCCTCTGGTCGGCGGCAAGCGCCTCACCGGCGGCGCTTACGACAAAGGCTACTTCATCGAGCCCACTGTCTTCGCTGATGTCACCGAGTCCATGACCATCGCCCAGGAAGAAATCTTCGGCCCCGTGCTGGCCGTTATGCGCGCCAAGGATTTCACCGACGCCATGCGCATCGCCAACAACATCCCGTTCGGCCTCTCTGCTTCCATCCAAACGACCAACGTTTCTCGCGTATTCGACTATGTGTATGGAATGGAAGCGGGACTGCTCACCGTCAACCTGCCGAGCGCGGGCGTGGAATACCAGCTCCCCTTCGGCGGCACCAAGGATTCGAGCTTCGGACCAAAGGAACAGGGTCCCGTCGCCATGGATTTCTACAGCGACTATAAGACCATCTATCTCAAGTACTAAAGGCAAATTGAATTCATGAGACTGGGACAAATTCGCTGGAACAACGAAATCACCGCGGCTATGTTCGATAAAGATGGCGCGCGCCCCATCCCCGAGTACACCATGCAAGGGCTCATTGAACGCTCAGAGAAGGAAGGCGTTCCGCTCTCCACCCTTGCCGCGCGTCACGCCGTCGCACAAGCCATCAACGCCGCACCTATCATTCCCATTCACCCGCGCGAGGTGTGGGCCTGCGGATGCACATACGAGATGTCCGCCAGCTTCCGTGATGCCGAACATGGCACGCGCGAAGGGTTCTACGCTTACGTCTACCGCGAGCCGCGCCCGGAGGTCTTCTTCAAAGGCACCGCGCGCGTTTGCGTGGGCCCCAACAAACCCATCGGCATCCGCTCCGATTCCAAGTTCACGGCCCCCGAACCGGAGTTGGCCGTGGTGCTGGGATCAAAAGGAAAGGTGCTCGGATACACCGTCGCCAACGACGTTTCCGCCTGGGACATCGAGAAGGAAAACCCGCTCTACCTGCCGCAATCGAAGGTTTACACCGCCTGTTGCGCGCTTGGCCCGGTCATCGTCACTCCCGATGAAATCGGCGATCCCTATCATCTCGACGTCACCTGCACCATCCGCCGCGGCGAACAGACCATCTTCAGCGGTGCGGTGAACACCTCACAGCTCCACCGCAAGATTGAGACACTCGTCGAGTACCTTTATCTTGCCAACCCCGTTCCCGGCGGATCCGTACTCTGCACCGGCACGGGCATCATCGTGAAAGAAGATTGCGCGCTGCAGCCTGAGGATGTGTGCACCATCACCATCGCCGGAATTGGCGAGTTGTCTAATCCTTGCGCGATCGTCCACTAAACTTCTGCTTGATCACAACCGGCGTCGCAGCGAATCCGAATTCCTTGCGAAGCCGGTTGATGAGAAAGCGCTCAATGGAAAAATGCAGCTTCTCGCGGCCTCCGGTGAACACCACGAATGTGGGCGGCCGCACCGATACCTGCGTCATGTAGCGAAGCTTGACATCGGTATCCACGCCTAACGATTCCACGAACCGGTTCAGTTCGCCCGTGGAAACACGCTGTGTCGCCGCCTGGTAGGCCTGCTTCACCAAATCGAAGATCTGGCTCACTCCGTGTCCGGTTTTCGCCGACATGTAGATTACGGGGGCGAATTCCAGAAAGCGCATCGCATCGCGCATGTCCTGGGTAAACTTCTTGCGATTCTTCTCCGGAATCTCGTCCCACTTGTTCACGCACAGAATAATCGCCCTGCCGTCTTCCACCGCGTAGCCGGCAATCGTGGCATCCAGCGCCACCGGGCCTTCCACCGCATCCACCAGCATCAGCACCACGTTGGCCATGCGGATGTGCTTGCGCGCCATCACCACGCTCAGTTTCTCCGCCATCATCTTCGTCTTGCCCTTACGGCGAATGCCGGCCGTATCCACAAACGTGTACTGCACGCCGTTGCGCTCAATCGTTTCATCCACGGCGTCGCGAGTCGTGCCCGCAATCGGCGAAACGATCGCCCGCTCTGCGCCCACCAACGAATTGAGCAGTGTCGATTTGCCCACGTTCGGCCGTCCGATGATCGCCACCTTAATGCGTGGCGGCCCTTCCACCTTCGCCGCCTCTTCCTGATCCGGAAACCCTTCCGTGATGTGATCCAGCAGTTCATTCACGCCCAGCCGGTGCTCCGCCGACACCGGCATCATGTCGCCGATGCCCAGCTCATAGAACTCGTGGGACAGCGATTCCTTTGACGGCACATCGATCTTGTTCACCGCCAGCGTCAGCGGCTTGCCGAGTTTGCGCAGCAACACCGCCAGTTCGCGGTCTGTGCCGGTGATCTCCGTGCGGCCGTCAATCACGAAGACAATGTGCGCCGCTTCTTCAAACGCCGCGCGCGCCTGCTTGAAGATTTCGCTGGGGATCAGCTCTTCTTCATTCGGTACAATCCCGCCTGTGTCGATGACTTCGAACTTCCTGCCGTTATGCTGTGCCTGGCCGCGGATGCGGTCGCGGGTGATGCCCGGTTCGTCGCCGACAATAGAGCGCCGGTCGCGAATGATGGCATTGAAGAGTGTGGATTTTCCAACGTTGGGCCTGCCGGCAATCACAACTACCGGCAGAGATTGATCGAGATCCATGGAACTTTCATGGTAGCATCCAGCCTGTAGAGCGCCCCGATTTCCGCATCGCGCCTTACGGATTGTCGCGATAGTTCAATGGCGGCTTCTGGTCCGCGGGCACCCGCGACTTGTATTCATGCCCGGCGCGCCGTTTATCAAAATCCTTCCGTGCATCCACAATCGCCGCCGGCGTAGTGAACAAATCCGCCGCCGACAACGCCAGCACCTTCGCTGCCAGCACCATACCTTTACGCCCGATGCTGGACCCTGCACAAGCCACATTCTGCCAGCTATGCCCAGGCGCACCCGGCACAAACGTCGCCGTGCGGAAACTCGCCGTCGGCACCACCCAACTTACGTCGGAGACGTCGGTCGAACCTGGGCTCGCCCGTTCTGCTTCAAAGGGCAGCACCGTAGCCTCGGAGCCCAATGCCGCCCCATCCTCTGGAGTGAACGACTTCTGCAAAGTCTCCGCAAAGCGCCGCTCCTCGTCCGTGTACTGGACACCGCCGAGTGCCTGCAGATGCTTGTAGAACACCCGAGAAATCGGCTCGTTCGGCAGCTTGTTGTAGACGCTGTTCACCAGCTCTACTTCCAATTTCGTTTCCGTCGCCAGCGCACCGGCCTGCGCGCATTTCACAATCCGGTCCCATACGTTGTCCAGCACAGGCATGCTCGGGCTGCGGGCGTAGAAATACCCTTCCGTGAAATCCGGCACCACATTCGGAGCTGCCCCGCCCTTGGTGATGATGTAGTGAATCCGCGTGGTAGCAGGCACATGCTCCCGCAACAGTTCCACGCCATGGCTCATCAACAGCAACGCATCCAGCGCCGAGCGCCCCAACTGCGGATTCCCCGCCGCGTGGGCTGCCTTCCCATAAAAACGGAACTTGCCGCTAATGTTTGCGAGCGATGAGCCCAGCCCCGCGGAATTCGACGAGCCCGGATGCCAGTCGAGCACCACATCCACATCCCGAAACGCCCCTGCGCGAATCATGTAGATTTTCCCGCCGCCGCCTTCCTCCGCCGGCGATCCGTAGAACCGCAGCGTGCCCGCAATCTTCTTTTCCTCCATCCACTGCTTCACCGCAATCGCGGCGAATGCCGATGCAGTGCCGAACAGATTGTGCCCGCACCCGTGCCCCGATCCTCCATTCACAAGCGGCTTCCGTTCCGGATGAATGTCTTGCGAAAGCCCGGGTAAGGCATCGTATTCACCCAGAATCCCAATCACCGGCTTCCCGCTGCCCCATTCCGCGGTGAACGCCGTGGGCATCCCACCAATGTTCTCCTGAGTGCGGAATCCGGCCTTCTGCAACTCACTCCGCAGCAAACCGGAACTGCGTTGTTCCTTATACCCCAACTCGGCAAACTCCCAGATCTGCCGCGAAACCTCGCCAAAATGCGCAGCCCGCGCGTTCATGCCTTCGATCATGCGAGTGCGCTCTTCCGTGCCGATTTCCGCGCACAGCAAAGACGCCAGCGGAAACACCGCCAAAATCCGTAAGCCCATGGGGGCTAGTGTAGCGCTTGAGGCGCCCCTCACAACCCGCCCTGTGATACCCTGTTCGCCATGTCCGAAAACTCCCTCTCCCGGCGTATCTTCGTTACTGCCGCAGGCGTCGCGCCTGCCGCTGCTCAATCGGTATCCGGCACGCGCCAACCCGTCGTCACCGCCACCTACCTGCAGTCGAACGTGAAGGCCCAACAGGACCCGTTGAAGATCGTCACCATGTATCAGTTTGAGCCGCACGAGGTGAGTACCATTCAGGCCGCCACGAAGGCCGCCAAGGTCGAGATCATCCATTGCGCCACGCGCGAAGAATTCCGCGCCAAACTGAAGGACGCTGAGGTTGTCTACGGCGACATCAAGAGCGCCGAACTCGATCTTGCCCCCAAGCTGAAGTGGATTCAAACCGGCGGCGCGGGCATGGAGGGAGTCCTCGATGACGGCCATCGCAAGAGCCCCGTGGTGATGACGAACTACGCCCGCACCTTCGCCCACGGCATCTCGGAAACAGCCATGGGCCTTCTGCTCGCGCTCACGCGCGGCCTAGTCAAATACTACATGCCGCAGTTCTACAAACACACCATGAATCCCGTGGGCACCGTGAAATCCGATCATCACGTGGAGCTGGCCGGCAAAACCATGGGCATCGTCGGCATGGGCGGCATCGGCAGCATGATCGCCCGCCGCGCTCATTGCGGCTTCGACATGCGCGTCGTCGCCACGGACGCGAAACCGATGCCAAAGCCCGAATACGTGGCCGAACTGCATGACCCATCCTGGTTCATGGAAATGGTTCCGCAAGTGGACGTCCTCGTCGCCGCCGCACCGCACACCAAAGTCACCGAAGGCATGTTCAACGAAAAGGTTTTCCGCAGCATGAAGAAGACTGCGTATTTCCTGGCCATGTCGCGCGGCAAACTCTTCGATGACATGGCCCTGGTAAAGGCTCTCAAAGGCGGTTGGATCGCCGGCGCGGGCCTGGATGTCTTCCCGCAGGAACCACCGCCCTCCAACCACCCCATCTTCGAGTGCGAGAACGTCATCATGTCGGCGCACACCTCCGGCTGGAGCCCCGATCGCCAGGTGCGCCTCATCGCTTTATTCGCCGACAACGTCCGCCGCTACGTCGAAGGGCAGGCCCTGGTCAACGTAGTCGACAAGGCCGCCGGCTACTAACGTCAAAAACAATTCGAAACCGTCCCCACGCCTCTTGCGTCATGAGGGACAAATGAATCCGGCCATTCGATTGGGTTTGCTTGGCTGTTTCGCCTTTCTCTCCAACGCGCAGAGCCCGTACCCGCGCCACAACATCAACCTTGGCTTCGGTGCGGGCGTTCCCAAAGCCGACCTCGTGGGAGCCTTCGACCCCAAGGCAGGTCTCTCCGTCGGCTACGGCTATCGCTTTCACCCCAATTTCCAAGCCGATTTCGGCTTTGACACCGTGTTCGGATCCGGCAATGTGCGCGACTTCGTCGACACCGCTTTTGGCTACCGCCGCATCCGCGACTTCCAATATTTTCTTCCGATGGGCGGACGCGCCATCCTCCCACTCGCAAGAGGCCGCCTCCAGATCTTCGGTGGCGGAGGTGGAGCCTACATGCGCTATCAGGAGCAGATCAGCCAGCCCAACGAGTACATCCGCCTCGATTGCCCTGGCTGCGAAGCACGCAGTGGTTGGGGCTATTACGCCACCGCGGGTTTCACCGTTTTCCTCGACCGCTATCACCGCTTCCGCATCGGAGCCGCCCCGAAAATCTATCGCGGCCACACCGACGGCGGCCCCATCGGCAACATCCCCGGCAGCCGCACCCGCGATCACTGGGTCAACGTAATGGGCGAATTCGGGGTCAGCTTCTAGTGGTCCGCCACAGCACCATCGCCGAACACATACTTCTGCCGCGTCACCGGCTTGTACGGATGCGCCGCCGCCACCTTCTCATCCAGGTCAATCCCTAATCCCGGCCGCTCCGGCAGCGCGGCATAGCCATCCTTCACCGGATGCTCATACCCATAAAACAAATCCTTCACCCATTGTTGTCCGTTCGGATTGTATTCCTGAATCGTACACGCGGGCGTCGTCGCATCCACATGCAAGGAAGCCAGCGTACTCACCATGCTTTGCGGATTATGCGGCGACATCTCCACGCGGTACGTTTCCGCCAGGGTTCCGATCTTCTTCAGTTCCAGAATCCCGCCGGCGTGACACACATCCGGCTGCACGTAATCCACCAGGTGGCGCGAACAGTAATCGGCAAATCCGTACTTCGTGAACGATCGCTCACCCGTTGCCAGCGGTACTTTCGTCTTCTGCCGCAAGTGCTGCAACTCGCCCAGATCTTCCAACTGCGTCGCCTCTTCCACAAACAATGGCCGCAATTCCTCAATGCGAGTGCAGAAATCCACCGCCATCACCGTCGTCAGTTTCCCATGGGCATCAATGCAGATATCGAAATCGTCGCCCACTGCCTTGCGCACCGCTTCCAGCCGTTTGTGCCCCTCGCGCACCGCATAGGCCGGACGCACCAGATCGTTCTCGACGGTCACGAACCCTGACTTCGCGGCGGTATACCCCTCGCTCTTCGCCTGTTGAAACGATGCGACAAGCTGCTCCACCGAGTTCCCGCCCACATCCTTATACAGCCGCACGCGCTCCCGCGCCTTGCCGCCCAGCAGCCTGTAAACCGGCACACCCAGCGACTTGCCGACGATGTCCCACAGCGCAATCTCCACCGCACTGATGGCGCTATTCAACATCGGCCCGCCGCGCCACCGCGGCCAGCGAAACATCGCCTGCCAGTGCAGTTCAATATCGGCGGGATTCTTCCCCATCAGATATCGTTCGTGCTCCATGATTGCAGCGGCCAGCGTTGCTTCCTTGCTCGTGATGGAGCCTTCACCCAATCCGGTCACGCCCTGGTCCGTCATCACCTTGCAGAAAGCCCAGTTCACGCTACCCACGTTCACCACAATCGTCTTCAGTCCAGTGATTTTCAACTGCAGCGATTTCGCCTGCGCCAGCAAATCGCGGTTGAACAATGGAGCGCCACAAACCAGGGATGCAAGGAAGTGCCTGCGATTCATTGGTAGATATTAGCGCGGTACCAGCTTACGCCAGCCCGTTTCTAAATTCCCCTTTCAAACCGTGCGTGCC
>JAFDVS010000037.1 GCA_018268935.1 Acidobacteriota bacterium
CGAACGCACACTCGTCTGCGGCGCATCCAACTGCCGCGCCGGGCTCGTCACCGCCTACGTCCCCTCCGGCACCGATCTCGAAGGCGCCCACATCGGCAAGCGCGTCGTCTCCGGCATTGAAAGCGACGGCATGCTCGCCAGCGCCCGCGAACTCGGCATCAATAAGGACCACGAAACCATCGTCGAACTCGATGCCACTCCCGGCCAGCCTCTCCCCGGCCTCGCACCCGATCACCTCATCGAAGTCGACAACAAAAGCCTCACCCATCGCCCCGATCTCTGGGGTCACCACGGCATGGCTCGCGAGGTCTCCGCCATTACCGGCAAGCCCCTACGCGATCCCGTCAACATGGCGCGCATCCCGCAAGGCCCCTCCCCCGTCAGAATCGAAATCGAAGATCTCACCCTCTGCCCGCGCTACAGCGCCCTCGTCTTCGAAAACGTCACCGTGCAGCCTTCGCCGCTCTGGTTCCAGCATCGCCTCCAGATCCTCGGCCTCAACCCCATCAATAACATCGTCGACGTCACCAACTACGTCATGGCCGAACTCGCGCAGCCCATGCACGCCTTCGACGCCGATAAGCTACAAGGCGACACCATCTTCGTCCGCAACGCCCGCGAAGGCGAAAACGCCGATGCGCTCAACGGCGAAACGTATTCCCTCACTCCAGCAGCCCTCGTCATCGCGGACGCCTCCGGCCCCATCGCACTCGCCGGAGTCATCGGTGGAGCACACTCCGCCATCAACGAATCCACCAGGCGCCTCGTGCTCGAAAGCGCCAATTTCCACGCCGCCAACATCCGCCGCACCTCCTCCCGCATCAAGCTTCGCACCGATGCCTCCATGCGTTTCGAAAAATCGCAGGACCCGGTGAACACAGTAAGAGCCTTAGCCCGCGCCGTCGAGCTCCTCGAACTCGTCAGCCCTGGCATTCGCCTTGTTGGCGGACTCGCCGATCTCGCCGCGTCTCCCAAGCCCGCACCCGTCATCGAGCTCCACATGGACTGGCTCATCCGCAAACTCGGCCGCGACATCTCCGCCGCTGAAGTTCGCGCCATCCTAGAAGCCCTTCACTTCACCGTGAAGCCGCAATCCGACGGAGTCTTCTCCGTTACCGTCCCCTCCTGGCGCGCCACCAAAGACATCTCCATCAAAGATGATCTGATCGAGGAAATCGGCCGCATGATCGGCTACGCCACCATCACCCCCGTGGCCCCTGTCACGCCCACCGAAGTCCCCGCCGACAACCCGCGACGCCGCTTCCACCGTCAACTCCGCCAACTCGTCACCGCCCAGGGCTTCGACGAAGTCTACAACTACTCGTTCCTCAGCGAAGACGACGCCCGCCGCTTCGGCCTCGACCCCACCGCGCACGTCACCGTCGCCAACCCCATCTCCGTCGATCAGGCCCTGCTCCGCCTCACCCTCATCCCCGGAATCTGGAAAAATATCCAGGAAAACAGCAAGCATTTCGAAGAATTTCGTCTCTTCGAAATCGGAAACGAGATCCACAAACAGGAAGGCGCGCTCCCCAACGAAGTCCCGCACCTCGCCGCCGCCATCTTCCAAAAGACGAAAGAGGCCGGCCCGCTCTACGAAGTGAAGCGGCTCGCCGAATGCATCCTCCCGGGCAGCGAACTCCGCCCCGCCGCCGCAACCACGCTTTACGAACACCCCACCCGCACAACGGAAGTCATCTGGCGCGGTGAAACCGTCGGCCGTCTCTTCGAATTCCACCCCAACTTCGTCGAAGGCCGGGCCGTCGTCCTCGACATCAACCTCGGCAAAATCGAAGCCATGGGCTCGCCCGAAAAGCGCTACCAGCCCGTCCGCCGCTACCCCGAAAGCGCCTTCGATCTCTCCGTCATCGGCCAGCGCCGCACCCTCTCCGGCGACGTCGAGAAACTCATCCGCTCCTTCGCCGGCCCCCAACTCGAATCGATCCGTTTCCTCCGCCAATACGAAGGCGCCCCGCTCCCCGAAGGCGCCAAAAGCATCAGCTTCCGCCTTGTTGTCGCCTCCCGCGACCATACCCTATCGAACGACGAAGTCACCGCCATTCGCGATGCCATCATCGAAGGAATGCGCGGCCAAGGCTACGAAATGCGTGTTTGAGTGGCGCGGGCCTCCAGGCCGGCGCGTAACTCTCGCCACAAAACTATTACATTCCCCCCATCGATAACAGGGCATAATAGAACTTAGCCAATGTCCCTCCACCCCACCATCATTCAGGGCGGAATGGGAGCAGGTGTCTCCCACTGGCGGCTCGCCAATTCTGTTTCCCGCCTCGGCCAACTCGGCGTTGTTTCCGGAACGGCTCTCGATCAAATCCTTGTCCGCCGCCTGCAAGACGGCGATCCTGACGGCCACATGCGCCGCGCCCTCGATCATTTCCCCTTCCCCGAAATGGCCGCCCGCGTCCGCAACGCATGGTTCATCGAAGGAGGCAAAGCGGCCAACACCCCCTACAAATCGCCGCCCATGCACTCCAAGGACAGTCCGCGCCACCTGAAGGAACTCACAGTGATTGCCAACTTCGTCGAAGTGTGGCTCGCTAAAGAGGGCCACAAAAACCCCGTCGGCATCAATTTCCTCGAAAAAGCCCAACTCCCGCACCTGCCCTCCATTTACGGGGCCATGCTCGCCGGAGTCGATTACGTCCTCATGGGCGCCGGTATCCCTATCCGTATCCCCGGCGTGCTCGACGCCTTCGCCCAGCACCAACCCGCCACCTACCCGCTCCACGTCGCAGGCGCCGGCGATCCAGTGAACCTCGAGTTCAACCCCGCCGAATACATGGAGCGCCCGCTCCCCCCGCTCACGCGCCCCATTTTCCTCCCCATCATTGCTTCCAATACACTCGCCGTTACCCTTCTCCGCAAAGCCAACGGCGCTGTCGACGGCTTCATCGTCGAAGGCCCGACGGCCGGTGGCCACAACGCGCCCCCCCGCGGCAAACTCCAATTGAGCGAAACCGGCGAGCCCATCTACGGCGAACGTGACGAAGTCGATCTGGCCAAACTCCGCGAACTCGGCGTACCCTTCTGGCTCGCCGGAGGCTATGGCACTCCCGAAAAACTTCGTGAGGCCCTTGCCGCCGGAGCAGCCGGCATTCAGGTCGGCACGCCCTTCGCCTTCTGTCAGGAAACCGGCCTCAGCCCCTATTACCGCGAGTCCGTTCTCCATCAGGTCGCCGCCGGCGCCGCCAGAGTTTTTACTGATCCCATCGCTTCCCCCACCAACTTCCCGTTCAAAGTCGTCCAGATCGAAGACTCCGTCGCCCACCCCGATACCTACGCCCAACGCACCCGCGTCTGCGACCTCGGAGTACTCCGCGAGCCCTATTACACGGAAGACGGCAAGATCAACTACCGCTGCGCTGCCGAACCCACCGCCACGCACGAAGCTAAAGGCGGCAAGCCCGAAAACACAGAAGGCCGGAAATGTTTGTGCAACGCCTTGCTCGCCAACATCGGCCTGCCCCAACTCCGCGCCAACGGCTACGTCGAAAAAGGACTCATCACTGCCGGCGATAGCCTCACCAGTGTCGCCGCTTTCCTCCCTGAGAACGGCATCGACTACTCTGCGGCGGATGTGCTAAACAAGATCCTGGCATGCGCTTCTTCCTGATTCTCCTGTCCGCCGCCGCGGCTCTCTCCGCGCAAACCATCACCTGGACTGACATCAAGCAGGCCGATATCGAAGGCCAGGGCTGGCGCGACACCAAGGCCCCCTTCGACCGCATGCCGGCAAAGGCGGAGAAAACCATCCGCCCCGCCGTCTGGTCGCTTTCCCGTAACAGTGCCGGACTACGCCTCCGCTTCACCACCGCCTCCCCCGCGATCCACGCCCGCTGGACTGTCATGAAAGAGAGCCTCGCGCTCCCGCACATGCCTGCCACCGGAGTCAGCGGCCTCGACCTTTACGTCAAACAAGATGGCGTATGGCGCTGGATTGCCAACGGCCGCCCCGAAAAGAAAACCAACGAACAGGCGCTCGTGCAAAACTACAAGGGTCCCATCCGCGAATACCTCCTATACCTACCTCTGTACAACGGCATCGAATCCATTTCCGTCGGTGTCCCCGAAGGCGCCAAACTCGAAATCCTCCCGCCAGACACCCGCAAGCCAGTCCTCTTCTACGGCACCTCCATCCTCCAGGGGGGCTGCGCCTCCCGACCCGGCATGGTCTACACCAGCATCATCGGCCGCCGCCTCGATTACCCCACTATTAACCTCGGCTTCTCCGGCAACGCCCTCTCCGAACCCGAAATCGCCCAACTCCTCGCCGAACTCGACCCCGCCGTCTACGTCTACGATTCCCTCCCCAACCTTGGCACCGTTGCAATGGTCAACGAACGCACCGAGCCATTCCTCCGCACTATTCGCAAAGCCCACCCCACTACCCCGATCATCCTCATCGAAAACGTCATCTACACCCAATCCGAGGCCGTCTCCTCACGCCCCGAACAAGCCCGCGAGAAGAATCGCGCCCTCCGCGCAATCTACGAAAAGCTCAAAGCAGAAGGCGACCGGAACCTCTACTATGTCCCTGGCGCCAATCTGCTCGGCCTCGATGGCGAAGGCACTGTCGACGGCTCGCACCCCACCGACCTCGGCTTTCTTCGTATGGCCGACGAAATCGGCCCCGTTGTAGGACAAGTCATCGCCCGAACCCTTGACGCACATCGCTAAGGCCGGCAACAATGAGTCGATGGGCGGTACACCCGATACCGCGCCCGTGCTTGCCATAGACCACGATCAGCGCTTCAAGATCCTTCTCGAGACGTTTTTCTTCGAGTTTCTGGAGTTATTCTTTCCCACTTTTGCTGCTACCCTTGAGCCCGGCTCCCTCGAGTTCCTCCAGCAGGAGGTGTTCGCCAACCTGATGGATGGCTCCGAGTATCATGCCGACATCGTCGTCAAGACACAATTTAAGGGGACACCGGCCTTCCTCATTGTTCACACCGAACACCAGAGCACTACGTCCCGCGAGTTCCCGCGCCGCTTCTTCCGCTACTTTTCCCTGCTGATGGAAAAGTACGATTGCCCCGTCTATCCAATCGTGATCTATTCGCACGATAAGCCACAACGACGTGAGCCCGACAACTATCGGCTCAGCTTCGCCGACGGCGAGGTGCTGCGCTTTCACTATCGCGTCGTTCAGTTGAACCGCCTTCCCTGGCGCAAGTTCGTGAAGAAGGCGAACCCCGTTGCAAGCGCGCTGATGGCTAAAATGAAAATAGCCGTGAGGGACCGGCCGTTGGTAAAGCTGGAATGTCTGCGCTTACTGCTCACCTTGCGGCTCGACCCGGCACGAATGCGGCTGATCGGAACTTTTGTCGACTCGTATCTGCGGCTGAACGAGAGCGAAGAGCGGCTGTTTGCGAGAAAACTGGAACAGGTGCGTTGGAAGCCGAAAGAAAAGGAGGCGATCGTGGAGTACGTCACCAGTTGGGAAGAACGCGGGATCGAGAAAGGGATCGAGAAAGGCCTCGTAGAGGGCCGCGCGGAAGGTCGAATCGAAGCCCTCCGCGAGATCCTGGTGGACGTCCTCACCACGCGCTTCGGCACTCTCGATGCCGGCGTCACTTCGCAAATCGAGCACATGTGTTCCGCCGAAGGGCTCAAAGACCTCACTCACCGTGCCCTCACCGCTTCGACACTCCTCGAACTCGGCTTGGACAAGGCGCCGAACGTTTGACTCACTTCGCTCCGCTTCGGTAAACTACCTCCGCCGTGCTCACGATCCGCGAAGCGCAACTCGAAGTCTTTCGCCGAAACATCGACCGTATGCTCTTGGACCGCCTCGCTCCCCAACTGCTACAAGAGTATCCGGACAGATTCTTAGACCTCGACTCTGCTCGCACGCAGGCCGCCATCACCTTGCGAAAAGCCGATCAGTCCACCATCGAATCGGAAAGTTCCATCGCCGAACTGGCGCGCCTCATGGTCCAATTCGGCAATGAATTCGAGTCGTTCGTCGATGCAGCCTGGGCGGCTGCTATTCTATCCCACAAGGCTTTGCCGGGCGATCTCAAAGTGAGCCTCCTGCGCCAGCGTCTGGAACCTCGCGGCGTGGTGGAAGAAGATGAGGAAGAGGAGGAGTCTGTTGGGCAAGGAAGTGGCGAAGTGTCCGAAGCTGGGTGATATCTGGGCTCTTGTCGAGGATGAAACCGGGAAAACAATAGAGGGCGTGCCCGTTACCGGCCCCGGTAACAAAGACACCGACCCCACCGGGCTCGCAGGTTTCGAAAAACTCGCTGAGGGCAAATACGACGTCACGCTCGGCGCCCTCAAAGCACCGGTCTCCGACTCCTACGCCCTGCCAAAGAAAACCACCCAATCGGTCAAATTGAAAGCCGGCGATGTCCAGCACGTGCGGTTCGTGCTGCGGCTCCGCCCCGAGGCGAAAATCGAAGTCGCTGCCCCGAAGATCATCATCGTCCACCACCCCTACAAGGACAAACTCAAGAAGCCCCTCCCGCCCCACCTCATCCCAGTCAAGATCGGCTACGATGGCGACCACGACGGCGACGTCGTCTTCAACTCCCCTCAGGCCGGCAGCCTCAAACTCTACTCCGATGAAAAAGGCAAAAAAGAGCTAAAACTCCCCCTCACCGTAAAGGCCAAAGACGCCAAGTCTGGAAAAACCGTCTATCTCGCCGCCACCGCCCCCAGCGGCGCCAACGAGGGCACCGAACTCACCGTCGAATTGAAAAATGGCAGCGTCCCCCCCAAGAAGCCGAAAGCAGACGAAAAAGTCACCTGCGTCGAACTGAAGCTCGACGTCTACAAGGCCCGCCCACTCAACGGCGCCGAGCCCGCCATCTGGGCCGAAGACAAAAAGATCAAGCCCGGCCGCAGCATGGTTGTCCAGAACAAGGACCTCTGGAGCCAGCGCGCCAAGCTCGTTATGCACAAGGCAAAGCCAGCCGATTTCCCCGGCAAGATCAAGCTCGTCGCCATGGATGCCAAGGTCGGCGTCTACTCAGCCGAAAAGCCCGCCTCCGGCGACGCGGCCATTGCCTCACTCGAGTTCGACAACGCCACCATCGATGCAGCCAACGGCCAGACCTTCTGGGCCCAGGCCGAGGCCAAATCGGCGGACTTCGCAGATACCGGATGGACGGTCGAAGCATCCGACGTACCCAACGAGGAAGGCGACCGCATCACCATGTCCGCCCTCGAAATGGAGTTGCAGGTCTTCAAGAGTACCCCTGCCAAGAAGAAGCAACCCGAGCAAATGGACAAAGCGGACCAGCTATCCAAAGGCCGCTATGTCCACAAACAGGATGCCGACCACAATCACGGCCGCGCCAAGCTCCTCATCAAGCGCCTCGAACCCGCCGGCTTCGACGGCCAGGTGTTCCTCTCCTGTTGGGACATTCAAACAGCGCCCGCCTCCGAAGCCAAATCCGGCGCGCCTAAAGTCAAGTTGTTCTCCGCCGAAACCGGCGGCGCGGAAGTCGCCTTTGAATCCAACATTGCCCACCCCGCCGGAGCCCCCGAAACCCTTAAGACTCTCTGGGTGGAAGGCGCAACCAATAGCGGAGATCTCATCGACACGCAGATCCGACTCGGCGTCCTCGACATTGACCACGCCAATGACCGCGGATCCTTCACCGTGGTCGAATTCACCAAAATCAAGGCCACCATCAAGAGCACTCCCCCCTTGACCGCGCGCCCGGGCACTGCCCTGCCTGCCGATCACACTTTCGAGAATGCGGCCAAGTACTCAGAGGACTTTGCCGCTGGCAAAAATCCACCCCTCGTCATCGTCCGCAACGGCCGCGACGACATCGCCCTCGAACTCACCACCGTCCCCGCCGCGCCCATCGATCTCGATATCACCTGGCGCGCTGTCCGCAACAAAGACGATCACAAGTCACTCGGCAAGGAAGGAGACCTCCCCACCGTCACCCGCGACCCCGCCGACAAGCGCAAAGCCACACTCGCCTGCGACCAGAAAGGCTCCTTCCACATCCGCCCCTACATCGATTGCAACGGCATCGACGAGTACAGCCCGAAAGAGCCATCCATCCCCCTCAACCTCGTCCTCGCGGATGCGAAACTCGTAAGAGACAACAGCGCCGGTTTCAAACGCAACCTGACAGCGCAAATCGGCGGCGGAGCCTTCAATGTCCGCAACGGAGCATGGCCCGGAAGTTGGGCCGCGTCCATCGCCCGCAATGGAGCTGGCATGACCATGGAATTGATCGCCGACGTCACCGGAGGAGGAGCAAACGGCCGCCTCGGCCTTGATTCCGTCTTCGGCGGCCTGGTCAACATGCTCAGCGACAATCAGATCACCCTCACCTACACCGACGTCGTGACTCCCGTCCCCATGGGTGGCGCCGCCGCCACTCTCACCGTGCGCAACCGCTACGTCCTCAACCGGCCAGCCGCCACCGGCGACTACGGTGGAACGCCCATGTTCATCCCCGCCGACCCCGCACCCAACCTGCTCGCGTTCCCCGTCCTCGACACCGGCCGCCCCAACGGCGGCTTGGGCGGCGAATCCGCCACGATGACCCGCAGCGGCGGCTGGGACCTCCAATCGAACCGCGCCGTCGGCAAGCGCTACACCCTCCGCTGCATCGATTCGCCCGGCCGCGGATTCGTCCTCGCCCATCCCACCAACGGCAACGCCGGCCTCACCGACGTCCACTACGTGCAGGCATTCCGCGCCAACTTCTGCTTCTGGACCAATATCACCAATGCCCGCGGCACAACCGGCGACCCCTGCGATCGTGTCTACTCCGTCATCCGTACCATGGACTGGGAAGCGCACGGCGATTGGACCATCGCCTGGAACTTCGTGGGAGGCGCTTGGACCCAGACCCTGACCGTCACCAATCCGCACGACATCCAGGTCTCAAATCCCGCCACGCTCGATCCCATCGCCGCTGCCGATCTGAACGGCGTGGAAGTCCGCCCGCCCTCGGGCATTACATCCGCAATCGCGTGGGTCACAACTTGAAATGCGATGGTGCCGCGCAGTATTGGTGTTCGCCTTGGCGGCTCATCTGGCCGCCGCCGGAGCCTTACAGAAAAAATCCTCACGGAGAAAAGCAATGAGCGACTCGCAGGTGCTGCCTTTGGAAGCTGGCTCGCGATCGGAGCTGCTGTCCACGCGCAACGTGTTCGCCATCCAGGTCCTGAGCCTCGCGGCCTCGGCATGGAAGATGGATGAATCCATCGGGCTCGAAGCCCGAACGTTGACCATGAACGCGCGCCTGCTCCAGGTCTTCAAAGGCCCGGACCGCCCCGCCGTCGATTTTCGCGTTTCCCTACCCCAGCGCCGTGAAGATGCCTTGACCATAAGCGATTTTCACGGATTCTGGTCCCATCGCGAAGTGGAGGTGGGCCGCCAATACATCGCATTTTCCAACGGCGCCGGAAATGATCCCGCCGCATGGATGGAAGACTCAGTAATGGTCGAACTCGCTCCGGCAACTCCCGCAACAGCCGCCGAGATCGCACTCGCCGTGGATGTCGAGCGCCGCTTCGCACCCGTGAATTCCCGCGAGAAGGCAGTGGAAGTACTGAAGACGCTTTTCGCCAACCGCGACACCGTCTCCGGACTCTTTGGCCGCTATGCCTGCGCCCGCCTGTCAACCCAATATGAAGCCTACGAGGACCCCCTCCAGGCCGGCCTCATGCGAGTGGTCATGACCGATGGATCCACCGAATCCCTCCGCGAATCGCTCATCGAATACCTCTACGACGAATCGGCTGAACATGAACCTAGCCAGGACAAGGCCATCAAGCTGGCGCAGCGATTCATCGCCTGGGCTCGCCAACCCGAAGCAGCCACCATGCTGGACCGCCTGATCGACGTCCACCTCTACAACCTCATCTTCCCGCCCGATGAGCCGGCCTTGCCCGTAGGCAAGGTGGTTCCCGCCTCTGTAGACCGCACCGCCCTTCAGAAGATCTTCGCTTCTCACCTTTCACCAAGAAGCAGTGAACTCATCGCCTGGCTGACAACCAAGCCATAGAGCCTGCCGGGAAATTCCCGCTATAATCAGATCCAATCCGCACCAGCAGTACGTAGGAACAGTATGGGGAGGAAATATATTCGCAGCAGTGAAACCGGCGCAAGGTTAGCTTTCGCCGCCCCTCTCCTGCGCCCTCGCCCTGAACTCCGCGCACGCCTCCTCGCCAACCTCAAACCCCAGGAATCCGTACAGGTCTGGCGCGACTGGTCCGATACCCCGCCCGCACCCATCCACAAATTCGCCTCCGAAGAAGGCGCCTGGGAACCCATCGACATCCCAGGCATCCGCGTCAAACGCCTCTACGTCGACCCCGCCAAAGACATTGTTTCTCTTCTCATCCAGATGGACCCCGGCACCAGCTATCCTTCCCACCGCCACGCCGGGCCCGAACACTGCTATGTCATTTCCGGCGATCTCGAAGTCGGTGGCCTCGCCCTCAAGACCGGCGACTACCAGGTCGCCAACACCAGCTCCGTCCACACCGTCACCAGCACAAAAAATGGTTGCACCATCCTCATCATCTCCTCAATGAAAGACGAACTCCTCTAAAAAGGACATTGACGTCCCCCGCCCGATCACTATAGACTTCCACTACTGACATTTCAGTCCTAGAGGATGCTCTCCATGAATTCCCGAAGCCTCGTCCTGCTTCTCGCCGCTCTCCTGCTCACCACGCGCGCCCAAGCCCAGCTCACCGCCCAAATCACGGGCACCATCACAGACTCCACTGGCGCCATCGTCCCCGGCGCCGCCATCACCATCACCAACGAAGGCACCGGCATCAAGTGGGAAACCAAATCCACCGAAATCGGCAGTTACACCGTCCCCCTCCTCCAACCCGGCAACTATCGCGTCAACGTCCAATCCGCCGGCTTCCGCTCCGTCGTCCGCACCCTCAAACTCGAAGTCGCTCAAACGGCCAAACTCGACTTCGCCCTCGAAGTCGGCACCGCCACCGAATCCATCGAAGTCCGCGACACCGCCCAACTCCTCGACGCAGGCACCAACTCCATGGGCGGCCTTGTCACCTCCGAAAAGGTCGAAAATCTCCCCCTCAAGGGCCGCAATTCGAACGCCTTCATGATGCTCGTTCCCGGCGTCCGCACCACCCGCGCCACTACCGGCGGTCCCGTCCTCGAGAGCCACTACCAGTTCTTCTCCGTCAACGGTTCCCGCCCCAATCAGAACCAGTTCACCCTCGATGGCGGCAACAACACCGATCTCGCCTTCAACAGCCCCGAATACAGCGCCCAGGTCGAATCCATCCAGGAATTCAAAGTCCAAACCAACAACTTCAGCGCCGAATACGCCAACTCCGGCGGCGCCGTCATCAACATCGTCACCAAAGGCGGCACCAACGAAATCCACGGCAGCCTCTTCGAATTCGTCCGTAACAACGTCCTCGCCGCCAACGATTTCTATTCCAACCTCTCCGGCCGCCCCCGCCCCACCTTCCGCTATAACCAATTCGGCGGCACCATCGGCGGACCCGTCATCAGGAACCGCACCTTCTTCTTCTTCGGCTTCGAAGCCCTCCGATTCTCCGATCCCGTCGTGCGCATCAGCAGCGTCCCCACCGACCTCCAGCGCCGCGGCGATTTCTCCCGCACGCTCACCAGCGCCGGCCGCCTCATCGCCATCCACGATCCACTCAGCACCCGCCCCAACCCCGATAACCCCGCCCGCTTCATCCGCACTCCATTCCCCAACAATGCCATCCCCGCGGCCCTCATCAATCCCGTCTCCGCCAAGCTCCAGAGCTACATGCCCGCCCCCACTTCGCTCGGCGATCCCAACACCGGCCTCAACAACTTTTTCTTCAGCGGAGCGCGCACGCGTCCTACCAACGATTTCTCCATTCGCGGCGATCACCAGTGGAGTTCCAGCACCATGATCACCGCCCGCTTCTCCAAATCCTCCACCACCATCACTGAGCCCGGCACCTTCGGCACCGACAACATCGCCAGCCCCGCCTACACGCTCACCCCACAGAATCACCCCTCCGCCCTCTTCAAAGTCACCAAGACATTCACCCCCAGTTTCTTCGGCGAATTCGTCGGCAGTTGGGTTCGCTTCTGGTTTGCTCGCAGTTCCCTCTCCAATGGCTTCGATCCCACCCAACTCGGTTTCCCCTCCTACCTCGCCGCCAATAGCAAAGCCCTCGGCTTCCCCTCCGTCGCCCCCGGCGAAATGATCGCCATCGGCGGCTTCGTCAATCCCCACGACATCGGCGACCGCGTTGAGCTCAAAGCCAATCTCTCCAAAATCCATGGCAAGCACACCTATAAGTTCGGAGCCCTCTACAACCTCGGCAAATATGTCGCCCGCATCAACAACAACGCCGTCGGCACGTACAACTTCAACAAAGCCTTCACACAAGGCCCCGATGCGCTCTCCGCTGTCCAGGAATCCGGCTTCGGCTACGCCACCTTCCTCCTCGGAGCCATCTCGGCCGGCACCCACAACCCCACCGAACTCCTCACCAATCTCCAGCAAAACTACATCGGCGGCTACCTCCAGGACGAGTACAAAGTCTCTCCCAAACTCACGCTCAACCTCGGCATCCGCTACGACTTCGAGGCGCCCCGCACGGAGAGCGACAACAAACTCGCCAACTTCAATTTCGATGCCGCCTCCACACTCTCCAACGGCGTCGCCCTCCGGGGCGGACTCATGTACCCCGGTCTCGGCGGCCTCCCGCGCGGCCATTGGGACAAAGACCGCAACAACTTCCAGCCCCGCATTGGCTTCGCCTACAACGCTGGCAAGAACTCCGTCATCCGTGGCGGCTACGGTGTCTTCTTCGCCAACAGTTGGGGCAGCGGCCGCAACGGCAATGGCCAGCCCCAAACCGGCTTCGTCTGCACCACCGCCGTCAACTCCAGCCTCGATGGCGGCTTCACTCCAAACGCCTTCCTCAACGATCCCTACCCTCGCGGCTTCTGCAAAGCACCCGGCAACACCGCAGGCCTCCTCACCAACCTCGGCCAAGCCATCGACATGGTCGACCGCAACCAGCGCGTCCCCTACGGCCAATCCTGGAACCTCGACATTCAGCACAAACTCCCCGGCGATCTCGTCTTTGAAATCGCCTACTCCGGCTCACGCGGCATCAACCTCGCCGGCACACTCGAATACAATCAACTCGCGCCCGAATACATGAGCCTCGGCACGCAGCTCAACACGCGCGTCAACAACCCCTACTTCGGCGTCATCACCGAAGGCCCCCTCGCCGAGCGCACCATCACCCGCGGTCAATCCCTCCGGCCCTATCCCCAATTCCTCGGCATCTCCAGCCGCACCGCCAGCTATGGTGCATCCGTCTACCACGCCATGTTCCTCAAAGCCGAGCGCCGCCTCACCAACGGCTTCAGCATCCTCGCCGCCTACACCTGGTCCAAGCTGATTGACGATCTCATCCCCAGCCTCACCGGCTTCCCCGGCGAATCCTTCTCCGGAGCCCCGCTGCAGAACTACTACAATCGCCGCGGCGAACGCGCCCTCGCCAGTTGGGACACACCCCAGCAACTCGTCATCAGCTACGTCTACGAACTCCCCTTCGGACCAGGCAAATCGCATTTCAACAGCGGAGTCCTCGGCTGGATCGCCGGCGGCTGGCAACTGAACGGCATCACTATGTTCCAAAGCGGACCGCCCATGCAGATCTCCGGTGGCAACGATCCCGGAGCCTTCGCCGGAACCACACGCCCCAACTGGAGCGGCGCCAACGCCACCAAAACCGGCCCCATCACCGGCCGTCTGGGAGCCTACTTCGACACAACGGCCTTCACGCTCAACGCCCCATTCACTTTCGGCAACGCACCGCGCATGATGCCCAATCTCCGCGGCCCGGGCGTAAACAACTTCGATATCTCGGTCTTCAAAAACCTCCGCATTCATGAGCGAGTGCGGGCACAGTTCCGCGCCGAGGCCTTCAACGCCTTCAATCGCGTCCAATTCGCCATGCCCGCAACATCGATCACAACCAACAACTTCGGCCGCATCAACGGCCAACAAAACTCGCCACGCGACATTCAGCTAGCCTTGAAGCTTTTGTTCTGAGTGGCGACGGGCCTCCAGGCCGGTCGCAGTGCAGCCTGGGAAGGCTGCACTACCGCGACACCACCGGCTTCCCATTCTCATCAATATGCGGATACGGCCCACCAATCCGGAACCGGTCCAAAATGTAGTCATCGTACTGCGGCGTCGGTTCAAAGTATCCGCCCTTGCGAATATGCTCCTTAATCCGAGCCTCATCCAACTCCACCCCTAACCCCGGCGTATCAGGCACCGTAATAAACCCGTGATCCACAACCGGCTTCGAAACGCCCGTCACCAAATCCCCCCACCAAGGAATATCCACGGCATGATTCTCCATCGCGAGGAAATCCTTCAGCGTGGCGATCATGTGTACAGAGGCCAGACACCCCACCGGCGACCCGGCAAAGTGAATCGCCGTCTGCACCCCATGCATCGACGCATAATCCGCAATCCGCTTCGTCTCGCGAATCGCCCCCGAGGTCAGTGGATCCGGATGAATGATATCCACCGCCCGGTGGTCAATCAACTCCTTGAAGCCTTCCTCCAAACCAAACAAGCTCTCCCCCGTCGCGATCGGAGTCACGGTCGAGTTCGTCAGCTCGCGATACGCTCGCCAGTTCTTTGGAGCATCGCCGCCGGCGCCCAAATGCCCCACCTGAATCATGTCTTCCGCCCACGCCAGATCATACCGCTCGAACGCCCGCGCATACCGGATGCTGTCGTTCACATCCAGCGGTCCGAAGTGATCCGTCGCCAGTGGCACATCCCAGCCAATGGCATCGCGCACGGCCTGGATGTACTCGCACAAATACCCAAGCCCCTTCTCCGTCGCCGTCCCGCGCGTATTCACCGCTCCCGGCCGGTGCGCCACCAGCCTCGTCCCCAAATCCATCTTGAAATACGTGAACCCCATCGCCTTGCGCTTCTTCAAACGCTCGGCAAACACGGCCGGATCCTGGCTCTGATCGGTATCACAATAAATCCGGATCTTGTCGCGATACTTCGATCCCACCAATCTCCACGCAGGCACACCATACACCTTGCCTGCGATATCATGCAGCGCCATATCCACGGCGCTATATCCGCCTCCCAGCCGCTGCTGGCCTGAGAAATTGCGGATGCTGTCCAGGATGGGCTCAATCCCTAACGGGTTCTTGCCCACCAGATGCGGTTTCAATACCAAAGCGGTTCCTTCACGCCCGGCATCGCGCACTTCGCCAAGACCGTAGACACCCTGATTCGTATCAATGCGGATAATAGGATAGTCGTAATTCGATGCGATCAGTACAGACCGCATATCGGTGATCTTCAGTTGGCTCGGTGCGGAGTTGCGGTTGAAGTTCGACGCCTTGGATTGTGCGGATACACTGCCTTCCACCATCTTCAAAATGCCAGTGAAAGCTGCAGCTTGCGAAAGGAGTTTCCTGCGGCTGAGGAAGCCACGGGAGGAATAGGACATGGTCGGGAAACCTCCTTTTCCCACACTACACCCATTTCCTACCGCACGAGTGCCACCTGCCGGATGTTCAGCGTGTACCCCGGATCCAGCGTCATCGTGATATTCGCATTCCCTCCCAGAGACAGCGTGCTCACAATGATCTCCCCAATCACCTGCGTCGAACTCCCCGGAGTCCCCTGCAGTTCAAATGCCTGGTACTGCGCCGGAGTAGCCCGCATGATCGTCTCCGTGTTCGTCAGGTAAATCGTGCCTCGCAGCGTCAGACCGCCGCCGCCATGCATGCTGTGCAGATGTGCCGCCGACGTCCGGTCCTGAAAAAACAAAATCCCCTTATAGATGGATCCATTAGGCGCACCCAGAAAGCTGTTCCCATACTGCACTCCGCCGTTCTGCCCAGCATTCGCCTGAATCTCAAATACATCCTTGCTCGCGTTGCCCGTGTTGTACACCACCATCCCCTGTCCCGTGTCCGGATGATCGGCAAAACCAACCGCCATCTGCCCCACTCCGTTCGCCTCCAGGTGAAAGCCGCCTCCCGTGATGTAATAGATCCCCGGCTTGAACAGCGCAAAATCGTTCTTCACCGTTATGCCCGCGGGATAGGCCCCCGGCGAGTATAACTGGCAGCGCTTCCCCATCGTCGCCGGGCATCCGTTACTCCCCTGCGCCACCGTCGTCACCGCGGGCGCAGGCCCCGGATTCGCCGGTACAGGTACTGAAGCCAGCGGATCCCGTATCGGCGACGCCGGCTGAATGTAACGGCCGTTGCTCCCCAAATAAATCGTCCCCGGATACGTCGATGGCCCACCGAAATCGCCGAAATCCCCGCCACTCCCATTGCACATCCCAGGCGTCGTGTCCGGCCCCGCGTGGGATAGGTCCACCGTGCCGCTCACCCCGCTGATCGAAATCGAAGTACTGCTCGATGAATTCACCTGAATGCTCCGCTTCGGCCCTCCGCAAATCACAATCGTGTTGCTCCCGTTCTTGCTGAACGATCCGCTCAGCGTCGGATGCGTCACAATAATCGGCACCGGAGCCACCACGTCCACAATCGCCGCCGTCGCCGATGCCTTGATCGTCGCTGCAGCCGGGGCCACAAAACGCACCAGGCCCGTCGTCACATTCCGCGTGATCGTCACGTTGATCAGCGCCGGATTGTCCGTCGGCGATAGATTCACTCCCGGCGATGACGCCGGAAATGTCACCTCCACGGTGTCTTCCGCTGTGTCCCCCACTCCGTTCTGCCGCGCATAGACACAAGGCGTTCGCACATCCGTAGTCGTGCAGTGGAACGCGCTGGTCCCAAAAACATTCGCGCCAGTATTTGTTTTGTTGAAGAGGCTCATCACGCCCGCCTGCGCCGCCGAATCCGCCGCCGCTTGCAGCATCTGCCGGTGCGAATACAGGTTCGATCCGTCAATCGCAATCCCCAATGCGCCCAACAGAAAAATGCTCAAACCCACCAGTACCAGAATCAGTGCCTGCCCCTTTTGCCCTTGCCGTCGCCCACTCATACCACCTCCTAGAAGCTGATCACGCCTTCCGATGTGGAAGCCAGGTTCACCCGTAACGGAAGCACCGTAAAAGGATCGTAGGGATAGGTCAGCGTCACCCGGACCCGCGACCCCGGATTGTTGTTCCCATCCGGATACGCCACAGCCACCGCCAGCCGCCCCGGATCCAGTAATCCTGCCCCCGCGTAGTATTTCACGTTGTTCTCCACGTTCGTCGTCGAACCCGAACTGCTCGGCCCATCCACACCCGTACCCGTTCGCGTCGATCCATGCACAATCGCATATCGAACTCCAGTGCGCGCTGCGTTTGCCACCGACGTGCTCACCAGCACCATCCGTCCGAATTCCAGCAGCGACAGCAACACCAGCATCAGTTGCAGTGCCACCAAGGCAAACTCAATCAACCCCGCTCCCCGTTGCCCGCGCCGTCGATTCATTGCAGCATCCTCATCACCGATTGGCGCCGTACCGTCGTCGGCGGCAGCGTCCCGTGAATGCCCAGCCCCGGAAAATGAAACGCCGGAATCAGTGGCTGGAATGTATACTGCACGTCCACCCACGACATCACGTACAAACTCGCCTCGCTCCGCCCATCCGCCGCCGGGTTCGCAAACGTGCCCGTCCCTGTCGTATTACAGGCAATCGTCCCCGCCGTATTCGTACACACTCGTACCGCCAGACTCCCCAGGTTCGGCAACGACGATACATCCTGCCGCACCACGTTGTACACCTGCGTCGAGTTCGGCGGCGACGGCGATGTCACCGTGGCCCCCGCCATGATCCGGTACTGCGCGCCCGTCCGCGCCGCGTTCGCAACCGTGATCCACGCATAGAAAAACCCGCCAAAATTCACCGCATTCACGATCAGCAGAAACAGCAGTGGGATGAGCAGAGCAAACTCCACCAGGCTATGCCCCGTTTGCCCCCCGTTCTGATCGCGTCGATTCATCGCTCGCAAAAACTCCTGAAAGTGACGTTGATGCCGGCGGCCCGCGAACAGAAACTGCACTTCCAATCCATCCCTCCGGCATTCCACCACGGCTCCATCCACCATGTAGGAGATATCCTCATTTCCACTCCCACGCTGCTGGATGCGAATCTGCAGTTGCGTCCCGGCGCACCAGAAATCCTCTGTCCGAATGAACGCCCCATACTCATCAATTCGATCCACCGGATACCCCCGCACCGGCCCGCCACTCCAGTAAAACGCAAGCAAAGGGGCAATGCCTCCGTGGCCGTTCCCGGTGCGCTTCCGCGCAAACAGTTCCCGGATTGGCTTCAGCCATTTCATTGCCCCACACAGGATTCCATTCGTTCCGGCACACAGATCACCAGCTTGTCTCCTACCTTCGTGCGAGAAGCGTAAATCGTACGCACCGGAAGCTCTAGAACAGTCTGTGCCCCCGTCTTCACGGGAGCAACGCGAAACGGACCCAGGTGTTCAATCAAATGAATCACCCGAAGGTCCGCATCCAGATAAACAAGGTCAATTGCAAACAGCAATCCGATGGTGTGGATGCCCTGGGACGGCACCATCCACAGCCCTTCGTCCGCCTGCAGACGCCGGCGTCCCAACAATCCCCGCAGCCTCGACCACATGGTGTCAGCCCGGCTCACATTCATCCCCAAAAAGGATTGCGATGTGAGGTTGTATGCACACAATGCTTCCGGCACACTGATATTCCTCGCTTCGAAAACCGCGCTGCGATTCTGAGCCGCGCGCGTAAAGCAAGCGGTCTTCCCGTTGCAAAAACGCGCGCCTCAGCAAAACACTTAATTGACCCGCGTACGGCGCCGCTGGATCAGAATCGCCAGTACCACGACAAAGCAGACACCGGCTACGATGCGAATCAGAGTGATGTTATCCATGGGGTTTGCTCCTATTCAAGAGATTTTCTATTTCAAAAGGTATTTGTTGAAGGCGTCGACCATGATGATCATGGACGGGCCCAGGACGACGAGGAACAGCGACGGAAAAATAAAAAACACAAGCGGAAATACTAACTTCACGGTCGTCTTCGCGGCTTCCTCCTCCGCTTTCTGACGCCGCTGCGTCCGCAGCGAATCCGAATGCACACGAAGACACGTCGACACACTCGTGCCAAACTGGTCGGCTTGCATCAGCATCGCTACCAGTGCGCGAACACTCTCCAGATCGGTGCGCGTCGCCAGGCCGCGCCATGCTTCGGCCCGCGATCGCCCGGCACGCTGTTGCAGAATCACAATCTCAAACTCTTCGCTGATCTCGCGACACGAAATCCGCAACTCCTCCGATACCCGCTGCAGAGTTTGATCCAGCCCCAGCCCCGCCTCAATGCACACCACCATCAAATCGAGTGCTTCCGACAGGCCGAGCTGAATATTCAGTTTGCGATTTGCAATCCGGTTGCCGATATAGAAGTCCGGCAGCAGAAAACTCAGCCCCGCCGCCAGCATGTATCCAATAAACGGATCGAAAGCGCCTGTCCCCGTAACCGTCAGAATCACCACCATCGCCAGTGGCGTCAGTACCTTCGACGCATAATACAAATCCACGTGAAATTGTTTGCGATACCCGGCCAGCATCAGCCGCGTCCGCACAATCGACAGCTCCTGCGCCGTGCGGGGCAGCAGTTTCTGTACCGGGTCAATCAGTTTGCCCACCGAATCCGCCGACGGTCTCAGAAAATGATGCAGCAGCCCTTCCGAACTCTCCGCGTCCGGCCGCACCACCGAAGCCACCCGGGCCCGCAAAGCCTGCCGGTCCACCAGCAGCAACCCCGCGGCCAGAGCGACCAGAAATACGCTGACAAAGGTGAGCAGGATCAATTGCATCGTCAAATCCTCACGTTGATAATCTTCCGGATGATTAGCGCTCCAACCAGCGTCATGCCACCCGACGTGTACATCAGCTTCACGCCCAGCGGATTCTGCCACAGCTTCGCCATGTACTCCGGATTCACGATGTAGATCCCAAATCCCAGCAGCACCGGCAGCATCGCCAGAATCCACCCCGTCATCCGCCCTTGCGCCGTGTGCACTTGAATCTGCCGCTTCAGCCGGAACCGCTCGCGAATCACGTGCGCCGCCTTCTCCAGAATCTCCGCCAGGTTCCCGCCGCTGTCGCGCTGAATCAGAATCGCAGTCACCACAATCTGCACATCGTGCAACGGCATCCGCTCCGTCAAATGGATCATCGATGTCCGCAGATCCATCCCGAAATTCTGCTCGTCATAGCATTTGCGGAACTCCGCCGCAATCGGAGGCGGTGTTTCCCGCGCCACCGTGCCGATCGCCATGTTCAGGCTGTGCCCGGCGCGAATGGCGCTCACCATCATGTCCAGCGCATCCGGCAACTTTTGTTCGAACCGCCGGATCCGGCTCGCACGTTGCGCCATCACCTGCCCAATCGGCAGTGCCCCGGCCATCGCGCCCGCCACGGCACCGGGCAGCGGATGCCCGGTGCGCCACAGCACCGCAAGAAATCCGCACAGAAACGCCAGAATCGTATAGGCCAGCAACCGCGCTACCGTCCACTTCGAATCGGCCTGCAACAGAATCGTCTGCAGCCTGCCCAGTACATCAATGCGCTTCAGTATCCGGTTGAGCCACGGCACCTGACTCATCGACTCATCCCGCAGGATGCCCTCCAGTTCATCACCAACTTCCTGGAAATTGGGATCCACTGGAATGGCCGCCAACCGCGACGAAGTCAGCTTCCGCCGTGCCTCCGGACTGCCCTGCAGCCCGAACGCCACCAGCAATACCGCCGCGAAGATAGCCAGAAATACCGTCACTGCCAGTGCCATGGTTAGTTCACTTCCACTCGTGCTTCAAACAAATGCGCCGGCAACACAATGCCCGATACCCGAACCCGCTCCAGAAACTTCGGCCGAATCCCGCTCGGCTTAAACACGCCCAGCACCCGTCCATCCGGACCGATTCCCTTCCGTTCAAACTGGAAAATCTCCTGCGTGCTGATCACATCCAGATCCATTCCTGTGATCTCGGCAATGCTCACCACGCGCCGCGTCCCATCGCTCATGCGCGAAATCTGAACCACGATGCCGATCGCCGATGCCATCTGCTGCCGCACCGCCCGCTCCGGCAAACTCAGATTCGCCATCGCCACCATCGATTCCAACCGCGACAGCGCATCCCGCGGCGTGTTGGCGTGAATCGTTGCCATCGACCCTTCGTGGCCCGTGTTCATCGCCNNAGCATGTCGAACGCTTCTTCCCCACGAACCTCGCCGAGGATAATGCGGTCCGGCCTCATACGCAGGCTGTTGATCACCAATTGCCGCTGCCGCACCGCGCCCTTGCCTTCCACGTTCGGAGGCCGCGTCTCCAGCCGGATCACGTTCTCCTGTTGCAGCCGCAATTCCGCCGCGTCTTCAATCGTGATGATCCGCTCATTGCGCGGGATGTATGCCGACAGCATGTTCAGAAACGTCGTTTTGCCCGCGCCCGTTCCGCCCGAAATCAGAATGCTGATCCGAGCCCGCACCGCCGCGGCCAGCACGTCCAACATCGCCTGGCTGATGCTCCTGTTCTCCAGCAACCGTTCCGCCGTGAACGGCCGGTTCCCGAACCGCCGGATCGACAGCGACGGCCCATCAATCGCCAGCGGCGGAATAATCGCATTGACGCGCGATCCGTCCTGCAGCCGCGCATCCACCATCGGCGACGATTCATCGATCCGCCGCCCCACCCGCGACACGATCCGGTCAATAATCCTGAGCAAATGCTGGTCGTCACGAAACCGTATGTCGGTCTTCTCGATCTGCCCTTCGCGCTCAATGTACACCAGGTCTTTGTTGTTCACCATGATGTCCGCGATCGAATGATCTTTCAGCAATGGCTCCAGCGGGCCAAGCCCGAAAATCTCATCCATCAACTCCGCCTGCATGCGCTCTTTCTCGCTTGCGCTCAGCGGAATCTTCAAATCGAACAGCAGATCCTGGATCACCATCGTGATCGCTTTCCGCGCCTTGCCGTTCTGCACGGCAGCCAGCTTTTCCAGGTCCATCTTCCCCAGCAGGGCGTGATGCACGTCGTTTTTCAATTGCTGGAAGTCTGGTGTTTCCATAGTCGGCTAGCCTTTCTTCAGTCCAAACAGCGTCCACGATTTGGACACGGCCTTCGGCGCCTTCCCGGATGCTGTCTCCGCCATGCGCCGGAACATCTTCGCAATCGGCGAACTCTGCCCGGCCAGGCACAATCCCGCGTTCGCCGCGCCAGTGACATTCCCGTAATCGTTCGGAATCCGCCACTTCGCGGGAAACGTCAACGCACGCTCCGCCTCCGTCGCCGTGATCCCGCTGTTGCGCGCGTCAAACCGGTTGATGATGATCTGCACGCTATCCCGCCGCTCAATTTCCTCGCTCAGAAACGTCGCATAACGCTGTGCATGCCGCAGCGACGGCACATCTACCTGCGTCACCACCGACACGGACTCGGCATGCTTCAACACTGACGCCGGCAGAGCGAACGTTCGCCCTGCATCCACTACCACGTGCGCGAACTTCTCCCGTAACAACAGAAACAGCTTTTCCACGCCCTCAGCACGATGCTCCCCATTCGTCACGGACAGTTGATCGTGCGCCGCCAGCAATCGCACGCCGCTTGAATGCGGCGCCAGCAACGTCGAAAGAAAATCCCAATCCAGCCGCTCCGGCGATCGCACCGCGTCCAGCACCGAAAATCGCGGCGACAGATTCAGCAGCACGGCCAAATCGCCGAACCCGCCATTCCAATCCACCAGCGCCACTTCAGCCTTCGTCTCGTGTGCTAGCGCCACCGCGAAATTCACCGCCACCGTCGATGCTCCCGCCCCTCCCTTCGCCGAGTGAAACACATGCATCTTCCCCAGCCGCCGCGGAGCTTGCGTCTCCCGCCGCGCCGCCGCCCGCACAATCGCCTCCGTCAATGCTTCATCTTCCACCGGCAGGTAGATCAACTCCCGAGCCCCCGCCCGCATGCATTTCACCAGCAGTTCCGGATCCCCATTCTGCGTGTACAGCATGGCCGTCACCGGCTTGTTCAACGCGCAGTACGTCTCCACGAACAGCAGCGCAGCCTGCGGATCCGCGTCCAGGTCAATCAGCACTGCATCGCATTCGTCGCCCGCCAGTGCCGCGGTTCGCGTGTACGAAGGATACTCAGCCACTTCCTGCTTCACTTCCACGCCCAGCCGCCTCAGCGCATGTGTCAACGCTCCGCGCCTGGTTCGGTCCGGCCCGATCAGCAATACCGAAGCCGACTGCACGCTAATGTCCGGCGTCCCGATTTCCATATCGCCCTTCACTGATTGACGCTCTCCGCTTTCCTGTGCGGCACAGTTACCGACGTCACCCGATCGGCCCGGATCACAATCACCGTCGATGGCGGCTCCACCTTCTCCACAACAACCGGCGGTGCCGGAGCCGGCGCCGGTGCAGGCGCGGCAACAGGAGCAGCCTTCGGACGCGGCGCTGCCACAGGTGCGGGCTTTGCTTCGCCATACAACGCGGCGCGCCCTACCATTGCCACTCGCTCCGGAACGGCCGTGTCCGTCGGGTTGCGCAGCACCAGTTGTATCCGGCCTTCATTCGCCGCCAGCGTCACCTTAGCTGCGTCTTCTCCGCTGCACAGCAGCGTAACTACATTCACTTTCTCCGCTCGCCCTTCCGCATCCGGCTGAATCTTCTGCCCCGCTGCCAGCACTTGTACGTTCTGCAGAATCGTCCGTGTCAGCGCTTCGTTCTTCGTCCCTGGAGTTCCTGTCAACAACACGTCTACCCGCGTCCCCGGCCCCACAAACCCGGCCACCGCCACCACCTCGTCCACACGGATCGACACCGCCCGCATGCCCTGTGGGATCACTGCCGGAAGCCCCGCCCCCGATCCATTCGCAGCCAGCTTCATCTCCAGCAACGGTTCGTTCTCCGCCACTGGATAAATCACCGCCCGGCCCTTCAGTTCCGTCGCGCGCATCACCGCGCCTTTCGGAACATTCCCCGTCGGCCATTGCACTTCGCGCACGTCCTGAGGACCCAACGCCGTACCGATATCCAGATTCCGCGCGGCCACCACAACGGTCGCCATTGCCGCGGGCTGATTGCCCTGGTTGATGCGTTGGAACACCAGAATGCTCGCGCTCCCCGCCAATGCCAAGGCCAACAACAGTGTCACCAGCAGTTTCGAACGGTTCATGTACTTACCTCCAATGAGCAAACATCGAAACAATCACACCCGCCGCCATCGCCGGCCCGTACGGTATCGACCCCGATGGATATCGCAGCAGCGAATACACCACCGCGTGAAGCCCCGCCGCCATCGCCGCCACCATCAGCGCAAACACCATCGCCTCAGGAGCAATCCATGCCCCCAGTGCGCAGCCCAACTTCAGGTCCCCCATCCCCATGCTCCCCATCCAACACTGCATTCCGAAAAACAACACCGCAATTCCCACCGACAACAAGCTCTGCCACAATCCATCACTTCCACTCCGCATACCAGCCGCCACCAACCCTGCCACCATCGACGGCACAGAAAGCCAGTTCGGGATCCTTCGCGTACGCGCGTCCACCCCCGCCGCGATCACCGCGGTTGCCAGCGCCGGAATCCAGAATGCCTGCTCCATACCTCATGTCCTTGGGATGGAGGGCGTGCCAGATCGCTCCGCCCACCCTCCAGCCTCTGGTCTCATTTCCTAGGACGCGCCCGTGTAGGACGACAGCGTGGTCCCGATGTTGATGAACGCCTGGTTGATCTGCGAGGCCACTGCGCCCATCCCGGCCGTAGCCGCGAACGCAATCAACGCCACCACCAACGCGTACTCGATCAGGTCCTGTCCGTGTTCCTGCTTCAACCCTTGGGCCAACACCGACAGGCGAAGAATCGCTTTCTGCATTTGGGTAATTTCCTTTCTTGAATTTGCCGCCGGAAATGCGGCACCCGCGCTTTATTGCATTTTTCTTGCCACGCCGAAATACAGCGATTTCCGCCTTACTTCCCCCGCAACTGTGACCGCAAGTTGTCACTCCCGCGCCAGGTGTCAACTCCCGTATACACCTGCGAACGCGGAAACAGTTCACGCAACGCTTCCGGCGCAAACCGGCATACATCGCCCCCAACGCAACGATCCCCGCCCCGCTTCATGCTCCCAATCCGCTGCAAAATGGGGCGCAGAAACGCTAGGTATTGCGCTTCATCCGGCAGAGGCGCCAGCACCACCTCCTCCACCCCGGCCACATCCACACGGCCAAGCAAAGCCGTTCGCCCAGCTCTCACGCCAAACACCTTTACCCCATTTCCATAGGCAATTTCCGGATACTGAATCACGCCAAACTCCGGCAGATAATACCCGGCATGCCGGTACCCCAGAAAATGCGAATCAAATCCCACCAGCAATGTCTTTCCTGGTTTCACCTGCGCCCGGATTGCCGCGGCAGTCGCCGCCAGCTCACGCTCAAATTGCCGTACCTCACGCCAGGAAAAATACCACGGACCAAACAGGTACATAGCGCTATTCACGAACACCACAGCCAATATCCACCCTACGCGCGCGCCAGCCATCCGGTACCCCAACCAAGCAAACAGCGGTGGACTCACAATCAGCAGGTACCCGCTGTTGGCGTACTTGAAGAACACCAGGCAGAAAAACACCAGCGCCGGCCCCACCCACACCAGCACAAATCGCCGCTCCCCTCCACCCCACTTCGCAATCCCTCGCACTGCCGCCAACCCGAAGATCGTCACCAACACGAAGCTCACTGTCAATACCCGCCCCACAACCATCGCCGGCCCTGCAATCCCCTGCGACACGTTCCCCGGAACCAGTGTCCACAGTGCCCACAGCGCGTCCACATATGCCCCCATTCCACCCGCAGCCCATACCATGGGCATCACCCAGCACAACGTCGTCAACACAAACACACACGCGGCCCACACGCGCGTCGCCCAACCAACCCGCCGCAGCGAATACACCAGCAGCGGCAGCAGAAACAACGCCGACGATTGCCGGAACCCCGCGCTCAGTGCAATCACCGCCGCCGCACCCACTAGCCCCGCGGCGCCCCCTCGCCAGCACAAATACCCCGCCGCCGCTGAGAACATCATCTCCACGCCATACGTCAATGCCACTGTCCCGTGAAACCAAACCAACGGCGACACAACAAACAAAACGCCCGCGCACGCCGCCGCCCTCGCCCCATACCAGTCCTCCGCCAAACGGTACACCAACCACACCGCGGCACAGCCACTCACCAAACTCACCAACACCAGAGCATCGTTCGCATCACCCACCGCCATCCGCACCAATCGCCCCAGTAACACATACAGGAAATATCCCGGCGGATGAGGCTGATGCACCGCCGGATCCCAATGATCCAGCCCCATCGCGAAGTTCACGGAGTCGATGTCATACAACACCCGGCTCCGCGTCAGATACCGCGTCACCGCCGTCAACAGCACCAGCACGATCGGGACGTAGTTCTCCTTCCGCGTCATACCATCGCAACACTGCAAGCCAAAGCCCACTTCCGTGAGTGGCAATCAAATCGCATAGCATTCCGCGCATGCTGAAGTTCGCTTCCCTCACAGCGGCCACCCTGCTCGCCTTCACGATCGTCTATTTCCGCCTTGGAGCCCTGCTCCAATCCTGCCTCGATTTTCCCCAGTTCTACTTCGCCGCCCAACTCGTCGCTGCGGGAAAAATTCACCTGCTCTACGACACCTCCGCCTACCAATCTCTCATCGAGGCCGCCGGCCTGCCGCCAGGATCCGCCAGCGTCTACTTCAATCGCCCCGCCTTCGCCGCGCTGCTCTTCTGGCCTTTGTCGCTGTTCTCATTCACCACAGCCAAAGCCATCTTCGTCGCCATCAACATCGCCCTCTGGTCCCTGCTCATCTGGCAACTCCCCATCTGGCTCAATGCCCCCTCGCATCTCCGCGTCTGGATGATCTGCTTCCTCCCCTTTGTCACCAGCACCGGCCTCTGCCAGGACACGCTCCTCATCACCATCCTCACCGCCTATGTCTTCTTCGTCCTCATTGACCGCAACGAAATCCTCGCCGGCGCTGTCCTTTCCCTCGGCCTGCTCAAACCCCACTTGCTGGTCTTCCTCCCAATCGTGCTCTTCCTCCATCGCCGCCATCGAGCCCTCGCCAGTTTCCTCGCCGCGGCAGCCGCTCTCGGCATCGTCTCGCTCTGTCTCACCGGAGTCCACGGCTTCGCACAGTGGACGCAGTTGCTGGCCGCCCCCACCACCGATCTCCTCCCCCATCTGATGGGTAATCTGCGCGCCCTCTACCTCCAGTCCGGCCCCTACCCAACCGCCGCGGCGGCCGCCATCGCCATACTCGGTGCGTTCCTCGTCCTTCGCCACGGAACGTGCCCTGAAGTACTGTCCATATGTATTTTATTAACCTTATTACTAGGCCCCCACGTCTACCCGCAAGATTATTCTCTGGTCGCTATCATCGCGCTCAGCAGCAATAACCCATGCATCCGGTATGGAATATTACTACCTTGGTACTACTTCACCCCAAACTGGGGCTTCCTCCCTGTCATCTGGCTATCTGTTGCATCCATTGCAATTACATCCTTCCCCTACATTCCCGGCCGAACATTCCTCCGCTTCCGGCCACGCATTTCTCCGGCTTAACCCTGATTTTCAGTACCAGCCAATACCATGGAACGATCAGTACTGAAAATATATGGCTACTTCTTGTCAATTATTTCACCTTGGTCCAAACGAGCCCAAGGTTTTTATGATTCGTGTGGTGATCATTTCGGGCCAGGCAGCACTCGAGCGTCCACTCATGGTGACTCTCGGCGAGGGCTTCCACGTACGCGTCACAGCCGATCGCAAAGCTGCCCACCAGGAAATCGCCCGCGGCAATGTCGATGTGGTCGTCGTTGATCTCGACACCCGCTTCTCCGCCCTCGAAGATCAGTTCCAATTCCTCGACGACCTCCGCGGCTCCGATCTCCCCATCCTCGTTATGACCGATGACGATCGCCGCTCCACCGCCCTTGATCTTCTCCAACACGGTGTCTACGATTCCTTCCGCAAGCCGCCTTCACCCATCGAAATGCGCATCGTCATCCGCCGCGCCCATGAACACGCCCGCCTCAAAGCCGAGCTCGCCGACATGCGCCGGAAAATGACCGACGTCACCTCCTGCGATGAACTCCTCGGCGAAAGCCCGCGCATGCGCGCCGTCTACGATCTCGTCCATCGCGTCGCCAACCTCAGTTCCCCCATCCTCATCACCGGCGAATCCGGCACCGGCAAGGAACTGCTCGCCCGAGCCATCCACAATCTCGGCCAGCGCTCCGGCGCTCCCTTCGTCGCCGTCTCTTGCGCCGCGCTCCCAGACACTTTGATCGAAGCCGAACTGTTCGGTCACGAAAAAGGAGCCTACACCGGAGCCGCCACCGCCCGCCGCGGCCTCTTCGAAGAGGCCGGCCAGGGCACGCTCTTCCTCGACGAAATCGGCGAACTGAGCCTCGCCACCCAGGTCAAACTCCTCCGCGTCCTCCAGCAAAAGGAATTCACCGTCCTCGGCGGCAACCGCACCGTGCCCCTTCGCGCCCGCGTCCTGCTCGCTACCCACCGCGACCTCGAAGCCATGGTCGCGGCCGGCCAGTTCCGCCGCGATCTCTTCTTCCGCATCAATGTCCTCAAAATCGAAATGCCCGCCCTGCGCGATCGCTGCCACGACATTCCCATCCTCGCCTACCACTTCCTCCACCGCTACGCCTCCAGTTGCATGAAGAGCGTCACCAACATCGATACCCAGGCCCTCGCCGCCCTCGCTGCATACGATTGGCCCGGCAACATCCGTGAGTTGGAGAACATCATCCACCGCAGCGTGATTCTCGCCGACACCGACACCATCGGACTCCTTGACCTTCCGGATTTCCTCCACCACAAGATGGCCACGAAGGCAGACGAAATCTCACCCCAGGGCTCTTACGAAGAAGTGCTGCGCGAGTTCAAGCGCACCATCGCCGAAAAGCGCCTCAAAGAGTGCAATGGCAACAAGACCCTCGCCGCCAACACTCTTAGCATTTCCCGCGCCTATCTCCACCGCCTCCTCCGCGATGGCTCGGAACTCGACGCACCCGGCTAACCCCATGCGACGCGTGCTCTCGTTCCCCGTCATGCTCTGCGCCGCGCTCGTCTTCCTCACCCTCCACACCTGCGCCGGCCGGTTCGACGATCCCGACCTATGGTGGCACCTCCAAACTGGAAAACGTATCCTCACCGAACGAGCCGTCCCCACCGCCGATAACTTCTCCTTCACTGCCGCCGGCCAGCCGTGGCTCACCCAGGAATGGCTCGCTGATCTCCTCCTCGCTGCAACCTTTCAAACCTACAGCGAACAAGGCCTCCACATTCTGTTCGTATCCACGGCGTCCGCCATCGTCATCCTCGGCTACATACTCTGCGGCTTTTGGTCCGGCAACTGGAAAACATCCATCATCGGCGGCATCCTCATCCTCTATTTCCTCACCACCTCGCTCACCATTCGCCCCGCTCTCATCGGGCTACTCTTCCTCAGCGCCCAATTGATTCTCCTCTGGCAGTGGCAATACGGCCGCGGCAAGCTCACCTTCCTCCTCCCTCTTCTCACTGCGCTCTGGGCCAACACCCACGCGTCATTCCTATTAGGATTACTGGCCATCGCCGCTATCACCGCATGGCGTATCGCGCATCGCCAAAGCGGTTGGCAATGGCTGCCGCTCTCCGTCGCTGCCGCTTGCCTCACCCCACATGGCATCGCAACCCTCGCCTATCCCATCGAAGTTCTCTTCCACCAACCCGACAACCTCAACAACATTGCCGAATGGGCTCCGCTCTCCCTCGCCGAACCGCGAGCCGCTGCCTTCCTCATCGTCATCGCATTCATCCTCGCCGCGCACGTTCGTAATTGGATTCGCCTCCAACCCATCGAATGGCTACTCCTCTCCACGGGCAGCCTCCTGGCGATCCAGCACGTCCGCATGCTCCCCATCTTCGGCCTCCTCGCCGCCCCCATCCTCTGCCGCATCCTCGCCGGTTGGTGGGAGACTTATGACGCCGCGAAGGATCAGCCGGTCTTCAACACCATGCTGATCCTCATCGCCGCCATCAGCGCCCCGATGCTGCTTCCCGCAGCCGCCGACATCCGCCGCCAGATCGCCGTCACTGAGCCTTCCCAAGCCGTCGCCGCCGTGCGCCAACTCAACCTCTCCGGCCCCATGATCAACGACTACACCTGGGGCGGCTACCTCATCTGGGCACTCCCCGAACACAAGGTCTTCATCGATGGCCGCGCCGACCTCTACGCCCCGCTCGGCATCCTCAAGGAATACCGCCGCTGGGCCCTGCTGGAAGAAGATCCTTCTCTCCTCCTCGATCGTCACGGCATCCGCTTCTGCTTCCTTCGCCGCTCCGCCCCAGTCGCCCAAGCCCTTCGCTACATGCCCGCCTGGAAACTCGCCTACCAGGACGATCAGGCTGTCATCTTCGCGCGCCGCTAAGGATGACAGCCCTCCACCCCTTAGAACTGATACTGGATCGCGAAATACCCCCCCACGCTCGGCCGCGTCCGGAACCCTCGATCCTGTTCAATCGCCGCTGCACTCGAAACCACTTGATTCACCTGCAACGTCTTCAGATCCTTCACCCAGGCAAACATCGCTCCGCCTCCGATGGCCAGCCCGGACTTTCCGCCAAATAGCCGGAACCCAGCCCCCACCAGCGCACCCGGAGTATCTTTCGATGCCGCCGCGCCCATTTGAATCAACGGACTGATCCGCGACGTGCCGCACCGGCAAACGAAATTCACCATCGCCGATGGGGTGAAGGAAATTTTCGCATCATCGGTCCTCGTAACAATCGTCTGCCCCTTGTCGTTTGTTCCCGCCGCGTACTTCGGTTGCGTCACTGTCGCGAACACCGCCCCAACCGCGGGCTCCACGGCGAACCGCGAAAACCGCCGCACTGTCATCGTGCCCCCAATCGCCTTTGCCTCTTTCACCGAGAACGACTCGGCATCCGGCTGATACGTGATCGGAGTCACTTCCACCGTCACCTCTTCCATCTTCTCGAACGTCGGAGCCACTCCCCGCAGCATGACGTAGTCCGCAGTCACGTTTCCACGCCGGTCCTTCACCCATGCATCCGAGTCCCGAAAGGCCGTGAGTTGCTTCTCCACCTCTTCCGCCTTCGCAACCACAGTCTTCATAGTGCTAACGCGTTGCGCCGGATTCCCCAGGATCACTGTGATCGCGTGCAGCCGCAGGCTCCCCAGTGTGTCAGCCTGTGCCTTCTTGTTCTCATAGTCAAGGTAGTCTTGCCGCTTCTTGGCCTCCGCCTGCCACTCCTCCAGTTCTTTCTCCTTATCGGCCCGCGCTTTCAGAGCCACCCGGAACTGCTCCAGCTCGGGTGCGGTTGGCGCATTACCCAGCGGCTTCGGAATCTCAGGTACTACAGGCTTCGCCTTCGGTTGCGCAACAAAATCCACACGCGTGGTTGGTCCCTCTACGGTGCTCTCCGCGCAAGCCCGAATCTTCTTGATGGCTTCGTCCGCGGCGGTGATCGGATCCTTCCACTTCTTACTCCCCTCTTTCAGAGCTTCAATGCCCTTCCCCACGGCCGCTGGACCAGATACGTTCGTCGCGTACGCATCGTCGATCGCCTTCGCCCATCGCTCCACCTCGGCGCCTACCGCCTTCGGCGTAAATGCGCTGGCTTCCAGACTATCGGACAGCGTGTCAAGTTGTTCCGGCAGCGTGGAACATGCGTGGCTGGGCGCTGCGTTGGAGCCTATCATTTTCGCCGTCTTCAATAGCTCCGCCAGTCCCGGCGACCCCGGAGCCACCACATTCACCATGTTCAAAAACGTGGAAATCAAATCGCTCATCGTAGCCGCCGCCGGGTCCGCCACACTCTTCGAACTCGCCTTCAGCTTCACCCGAAGGGGATTCGGCTTCAGAAACGTCACATTCACCACGCGATTCGTCAGAAACAACTTGTTCGCCGGCAGCGCCTGGAAACCTTCCTCAGATTTCTCCGGAATCACCCATTGCAAACTCTTTCCATCTCCTGAAAGTTGCAGCCGGATGTTCTTCGCCACGGGCGCATCGAGAAAATCCGATGTCCCCTGCCCGAACAGTCCATCACAACAAAAGACCGCTATCAGCGCCAAACACCGAGTGCGCATAAACTCCTCCTACTCGTACAAATCTCGACCCAGCGTCTTCCTGCCTGAAAAACGAAGGGCTTCATTCGAAGTAGCGGGAGAGGCACGCCAATCGTGCCATTCAAATTAGTGTTTTCTTACTTCTGTTGGTTGCGGTGCAGCACACCCGCCTGAGCATAGTCGACGAACTCGGCTTCCTGCTCCTGCAATTCGCTCGCGACACGGAGCGAGTCAGCGCCCTCAGGCAAACGAAACACACCGATCCCCATACGATTGAAGGAGGATTCCACGCGCGTTCCTTCCGGGAGACGATCCATCACCTTTTGTCTGGCCCCAGTGTCCTTCACCCACGATCCTTTCAACTTCACCACCAGTTGATCCGCAAGATACTCGGCCTTCGCGCCTTTGATCAGCCCTTCCCGCACGATGTGGTCGCCAAATTTCGTCATAACCCGGACATGGCCGCCCTCGCGTCGATTATACCGCTCCCGAATTCATGCGCCCCGCCAAGTGATGCAGAGGTCTCGCGTATCCGTTGCGCCACTTCCTGCGCCGTGAACTCCGGCCTCTGTGACCAGATCATGCACGCCAACGCCGCTACCAGCGGTGTTGCCATCGACGTCCCGCTCATCGACGTATACGATGCCCCGCCTGCATTCACCGTCACCGGATAGTTGGGAAACGTCGAGAAAATATCCACCCCCGGAGCCACCACCGAAACCGCCGGACCCACACCGGAACTGCTCGCCCGCCGGTGGCTCGCATTCACGCTCCCCACGCAAAGCACCGCGTCGTTCACCGTGGAGTACCCGCCCGGAAACCCCACGCCCGCTGTCCCTTGATTGCCTGCCGCCGCCACCAGCAGCGCGCCCTCCGCCCGAAGCTGATCCACCGTCGCCTTGCTCGTCGGCGTATCCGGGCCCTCACCCGAATAGTTGATCACCAGCCGCGCACCAGCCGCCTCCGCAAAATCCAGCGCCTCCAGCACGGCATTGTTGAACATCTGATCGGTGCCGATATTGTCCTCGTTGAATACCTTGTAAGCCACCACACGCCCCCCAGCCCACAGCCCGGCGATCCCTTCCTGGTTATCCCGGCGCGCGCTCAGAATTCCCGTAACATGCGTCCCGTGCCCATGATCATCCATCGGCGGCGAACCCGGGCTATGAAAGTTTTTCCCGAATATCAGCCGCTCTTCCGCAAGGTCCGGATGCGACCGCGCGTTGTCCGCAATCGGTATCCCGGAGTCGATCACAGCCACCACCACCCGTTCCGCATTCCCGTTCCACAAACTCCATGCCTCGTCCGCCCTTATATGATGCAGCCCCCACTGCCGGTGAAACTCAGGATCGTCCGGCGCCACTGCCCCCCGGTGGATCGCCAGCGGATTCACCACCAGCGCCCCCGACGCCGAGGCCCCGATCGCCGGCACCCCGGTGCTCAAATCAAAATACGATCGGCGCCGCCGGGTCTCCGCATCAGCCATCCCCCTCGTCGCTGGCGCAACCGGCACTTGCGCCCACGAATACAGCCCTTCTACCGTCTCCACAGGCTTGCCGTTGACCATCGTCGTTACAATGCGCCGGCCCTTGTAAGTGTCCACTTTGCGATTCTCTTCCATGATGTCTCCTATGCCTTCTTGGTGAACTTCGAGCTCGCCTTGCTGATAATCCCTGCCCCCGCCGTGGAAATCCCCAGCCCATACAACACGGTCTGCAGATAGTCAGTAAAAGTCCCGTAGTCGTTCTCGCCCACATAGATCGTCAAACAGGCAGTCGAGAAGACGGCGAACCACGTTGTCATCTGGATCAACAGCTTCATCCAGTCTCGCTTTGCAATGAGTTCCGCTTGCGTGGGTTCCGCCTCCACAATAAAGGGTGGCGCTGCCGCCGGCGCCCCGCCTTCCGCCGCTCCACCCACCCGCGCCGGCAGGTTCAGGATTTCCTGGCTCAGCCGGTCTCCATAGTCCGCGGCCGTCGGGTTCAGTGCATCGAACTTGGGAAAAACCTGCGCCGCTGTCTCCGGCCGGTGCGTCTGAATATGGGTCACCGCTCGCACCAGGTGACGCAGCCCGGTTGCCAGCGCTCCCGCCTTTTGCCGCACAGCATCCAACTCCACTTGAGGCTTTCGCTGCGCTACCGCCAGGCATTCCGCAATGTCCAGCAGCATCGAATCAATAGCGAGTTTCGTCCGCGGCAATAGCCGCACTGCATCCGCTCCCAGTTGCGAAACAATGCGCTCCAAATCCTGACGGCTGCTGTGCAGACTCAAGAGAGTACTGTTCCGTTGCTCCCCTCCCAAGTCAATCCAAGCCGCAAGCACAAGCGAAACCCCGTACCCAATGGTCAGGGTCAGCAGGAACAACAAGAACGGTACTCCGTAGTAAACGCAAGGCCCACGGGAACGTACCGTAATCGCCACGGATTGCGCCGGCGACCCGTCCGCGGTAACCTTCAGCACCCCTTGATACACGCCTGCTTGCTGCACCCGTGGCAACCGAATCGCAAAGGTCTGGAACTGATTCCTCTCCAGCGCAACCGTTTCTTCTTTTGCCTCCGGTTGGATCTCATTCTTGTTCTCTCCGTCCGTCAGTGGCGTGAACACAAAACGAATCTTGTTGATGCGTGCAATACCCTTGTTCTCCACACCAACCCGCACGACGTTCTCCTCCTGAAAATGCGTGAACACAGACTCCGCCGCCCGGCTCAACGCAAAATTCCGCGTGGTCGAATCCACCACCTTGAATGGAATGTGCGGCTGCTCTCCTTCCGGCCAACGAAGAATGATGCTGCCCGAGGCCTCCGAAAACGGAGGGAGCTTCTCTTTGATCCACACTCGCAGCGTCACGGCCTGCGCTTCATCCCAAGCTCGCCCATTCTTGTCCCATTCGTGCGCGAATGCCGAGACAGGCAGGAGGGTCCCGTCTTGTTGCGGCGCCAGGATGCGCACCTCAGGCGGGCGGACGCCGGATAGACGCCCGAACACAATAAAGGCCTCTCCTGTGCCCAGGTCCGTAACATTGAGCTGGATTGTCGTACTCGACGCCCGCTTCAGCCGCTCCTCGATTGCCAGCCTCGTCGTGATCGCTATCGGCAGATCGTGTAACTTGCCGTCAAGCGTGTATTGCACATGGGCTGTGCCGCTGGAGATGGGCAGAGCCGCATTGACTGTCTTCACCACCAGGTCAATCTCAGTCAACGCTTCGTTCGAACTCGGGCGCCATTCCGCCTTCAAGGAGTCGCCGTCCAACTGCCGGCCTGTCCCTGCTTCCACAATCGATGCCACAGTAACCTCTGGCACACTCGCGCCAGCAGCCTTCTCAAACCGCATCCGCACGAAGCCCTTGCCGTCCTTCAACTGCATCGTCGTCGCTTCGCCTTTCTTCAGACGCAGCCCTGGCTCCGCCGCATTGCTCAACATCGCGGCACAAGACAGCAGAACGATACGTGGCAACATCGCAACGGCCCCCATACCGCATGTAGCGCCAACCCGCCCCCAAAAGTGACATCCACTCGAAGCTACAATTGAGGTTTACCCCTCATGCCTACTTACCGATCCCGCACCACTACGCATGGACGCAATATGGCCGGTGCCCGCAGCCTCTGGCGCGCCACCGGGATGCAAGACGGCGACTTCGACAAGCCCATCATCGCCATCGCCAATTCCTTCACCCAGTTCGTTCCCGGCCACGTCCATCTCAAAGACCTCGGCCAACTCGTCGCCCGTGAAATCGAAAAAGCAGGCGGCGTCGCCAAAGAGTTCAACACCATCGCCGTCGACGACGGAATCGCCATGGGCCACGACGGCATGCTTTACTCCCTGCCCTCGCGCGAGTTGATCGCCGACGCCGTCGAGTACATGGCCAACGCCCACTGCGCCGATGCCCTCGTCTGCATCTCCAACTGCGACAAAATCACCCCCGGCATGCTCATGGCCGCCATGCGCCTCAACATCCCCGCCATCTTCGTTTCCGGCGGCCCCATGGAAGCAGGCAAAGTGAAGCAGTCCGACGGCCTCATCCGCGCCGTCGACCTCATCGACGCCATGATCGTCGCCGCCGATCCCCGCCAGTCCGACGAATACGTCAACGACATGGAGCGCTCCGCCTGCCCCACCTGCGGCTCCTGCTCCGGCATGTTCACCGCAAACTCCATGAACTGCCTCACCGAAGCCATCGGCCTCGCACTCCCCGGCAACGGCACCATCGTCGCCACGCACGCCGATCGCAAGAATCTCTTCCTCGAGGCCGGCCGCCGCATCGTCGATCTCGCCCGCCGCTACTACGAACAGGACGACACCTCTGTCCTCCCCCGCAGCATCGCCTCCTTCGAAGCCTTCGAAAACGCCATGTCCCTCGACATCGCCATGGGCGGCTCCACCAACACNNGCTGGCCGCCGCGCAGGAAGGCGAAGTCCCCTTCACCATGGCCGACATCGATCGCCTCTCCCGCCGCGTCCCCCACCTCTGCAAAGTCGCGCCATCCACATCGAAGGTCCACGTCGAAGATGTCCACCGCGCCGGAGGCATCATGTCCATCCTCGGCGAACTCGATCGCGCCGGCCTCCTCCACAAACACACCTACACCGTGCACGCTCGCACCATGGGCGATGCTCTCGCTGCCAACGACATCATCCGCACTGCCGACCCGCGCGTCCACGAGTTCTTCCGCGCCGCCCCCGGCGGCATCCGCACCACCGAGCCCTTCTCCCAATCCGCACGCTACGAATCGCTCGACACCGACCGCGCCAACGGGGCCATCCGCAAACTCGAAAACGCCTACTCCCGCGATGGTGGCCTTGCTGTTCTCTACGGCAACATCGCCGAAGAAGGTTGCATCGTCAAGACCGCCGGTGTCGACGAAAGTCTCCTCACTTTCCGCGGCACGGCCCGCATCTTCGAATCGCAGGACGCCTCCGTCGAAGCAATCCTCGGCGACAAAATCCAACCCGGCGATGTCGTCGTTATCCGTTACGAAGGTCCCCGCGGCGGCCCCGGCATGCAGGAGATGCTCTACCCCACCAGTTACCTCAAGTCGAAAGGTCTCGGAAAAGCCTGCGCCCTCATCACCGACGGCCGCTTCTCCGGCGGCAGTTCCGGCCTCTCCATCGGCCACATCTCACCGGAAAGCGCCGAAGGCGGAGCCATCGCCCTCGTCGAAGACGGCGACACCATCATCATCGACATCCCCCAGCGCCTGCTCCGTCTCGACGTCACGGACTCCGAACTCGCCCGCCGCCGCGCCAAAATGGAAGACCGCGGTGACGAAGCCTGGAAGCCGCGCAATCGCCAGCGCAAAGTATCCCGAGCCCTCCAAGCCTACGCCGCGCTCACCACCAGCGCCTCCCGTGGAGCCGTCCGCGATCTATCCGGACTCCAGCGCGCCAAAACGCTCGAACCCGCAACGCGTTGAACGCTAATACTGCGACCGGCTGGGGTGGGTGCTGTCCTCGGACGCTTGCTCTTTCATCCAACCGTACACCTTTTGGTATCCCGCTTCCGACAGGTAATAAGTCATTCCGCCGTAAGCTGCCATAAGGCTTGCGATCCATCCCCCCAGTTCCACGATATCGCGTTCTAGATGCAGGTTCTCCACTTTGCCGCCATTGCTCCCCGCCAGCGTGTGGTGGTTCAACCGGTCGATCACCGCGCCCAAGCGCGCCAATTCCTTCCGAATGAGGGGGATCTTCTCGCGCATCAGGTTGCTGTTCATTGCCCGAAAAGACTCGGCGGACCCCTTCCCATGCATGGGCGACGAGTCCAACGCAGCAAAAAATCCCTTCTGTCTCCACAATTCCTTGAATGCCGGTGTTCCGAATTCCGCCATAATCTTCCCTCCTCAGAGCTACCAGCGAAACAACCAGCCCAAACCTGTCACAGATGTTCAATGTTGCTGCAAACCGGTCAAGGCGGCACGAAAACCTGTCAAAGAACAACACCATTGGCCGTCGCCGAGGATTAACGAGCCCGGTAAATGCCATCCTCCGCTACAGAATATGCATCACGCCGGACATTCCGCTCGCGATAGTATTCACCTTCGACAGCAAACCCCGTCGCTGTTACGTTCACGCGGAATGAGCCCCAGACATTCTCAGGCATCCAAACGGATCGAAATGCTCTTCCGTCACAGGCAAAAACCCTCATTCGCATATTCGGGCCATTGGCCCCAGTCATGTAGCCCCAAAGCAGCAACCAAGCCTCACCACGCGTGGGGGAATGAAGTTGCTTTACAGTGACATTCCCATACCCATCCATGTTGTTGCCTGCGACGTTTGCCAAAATGAACCGTCCTCCGCTCGCTTGGTAGACCCGAAGTATCACCGCTGTCCCACCCTGCCCCATAAATCCTCGATCGAGAGTGTAGACCGCCATTAGGAAACGCCCATTTTTCGGGTGTTCCGTTACGTAAACAGCCGGCGATTGCCCCGGATACAGCGCTCTCGACAAAATGTTCTTTAGCGTTCTTTCCACCGACTGCGGCTGAACACCCTCAGGGTTCAGTGTGCCGACAAAAGTATCGACGGTTTCATTAGCCGCCTTGATACGTTTCTCGGCTTGATCCGGCTGTGCCGCGGTGCAGTTTAGCCACGCAACAAGTGCAATCACCAGCAACGGATAGTTCATGGCATCTCCACCCATCTATCTGAACTTAGGCGGCCCCTTCCCACTGCGCCACATGGCCTTGCGCCCCAGCAAACTCATGCACTGCCCGAATCCGTCGCCGGCATCCGCATCTCGCGCCAAACCCACGCCCCAGCCCAATCCAAATCGGCCATCTTGCCCATCCTAACGTCAGAAAACAACCCGCTGTCCCCCAGGCGGCCCCGACGCTCTCTATCATCGGGTTCTCCGCCTGGGTGGCTGTGGAACAGCGTTCTCCCGGAGGGGGATCGCTTCCTTGAGGGCGCACGCCACCCAAGGAAAATCTGAGCACTGATATCAAAACCTGCGTGTTTGCTCCCACACGGCTTCATCAAAATTTGCCCGTCTCGCCTCTCAAAGCGTTCGACGGGCCAAGCCAACTGAGCTTCGCGTGTGGGGGAGGTGGGGCTCAGTTCGCTTATATTGTTGATACCGAAAAAACATTTCCACGTCAAGTTGTTTGAAGCAAAAAAGTGCACAAATGTACCGAACCTTGCGCCGCACCCCTCACCATGCGAACCTAAGTACGGGTTCGCCGGACGGGCAGCCGCGCCAACCAAAGCCCCAAAGGCAATGGCCAGCGAGGAAAGTCCGGTCTCCATAGGGCGGCGTGCCGGCTAACGGCCGGGGGGGTTCGCTCAAAGCGGATTTCACGGAAAGCGCCACAGAAAATATACCGCCTCGGCCCACACTCGCAAGAGAGAAGCCGAGGTAAGGGTGAAATGGTGCGGTAAGAGCGCACCGCGGCGGCAGCAATGCCGCTGGCAGGGCAAGCCCCACGCGGAGCAAGACCAAATAGGGGAGAAGGAGCGGCCCGTTCTGTCCGACTCCCGGGTAGGTTGCTTGAGCCGGTCAGTAATGATCGGCCCAGAGGAATGGCTGCCGCCGCTTGGCAACAGGCGGTACAGAAACCGGCTTACAGTACGGCGAACCCATCAACGTACCGGCAAAACATCCGCAATCGCCTTCCCCGCCTTCGGCATCGCCGCCGGATAATCCTCACCCAACAACGCCGCCAGCGTCGCCGCAATCTGATTCTGCTCCACCGCCCCCACATTGCTCCGCTCCCCCAACGCCCGCGTGTCAGGCCCCATAAACGCCATCCAGATGTACTTCGAATCCGGCACCTTCTCCCCGTGGCTCTTCCATTGCACAGGAGCCTCCCCTCGCCCATGATCCGGCGTGAAGATCAACGTCGTCGTCCCCCGATACTCCGGCATCGATTGCACCGTGTCCCACAGCTCTTTCAAATACGCATCCACACGGTGCGCCGAATCCAGATACTCCCTGTACTTCCCAGCATGCGACCATTCATCCGTTTCCCCCAACGACACAAACAAAATCCGCGGCCGCGCCGTCTTCAAATACTCCATCGCCGTGTGAAACGTGAACGAGTCATAAGTCTCCGAATCCCAAGCCCATGTCGTCTCTCGCTTTAATCGGTTGATCAATTCCAGCGCCGGCGTCATCGGCTTCATCGGAAACACATCATGCCCCGCATTCACCGGAAACCCCGCCCGCTCCGCATGAAAGATGTACGGAAATACATCCCACGCCCCAAACGCCGCTACACGCCCCTGATACTTCGGCTTCCGATGCAGCCACTCCAGCACCGTCACATTCGGATTCGGCTTCTTGTCGTTGCTGTCGATGCGGTCATCGGCGAACCCGCACAGCGTCTCGCTGTACCCCGGATACGAAAAATTCCGCCGGTTCGTCACCACCGCCTCCGACCCCTTCGCCCGGTTCCCATACACCTGCCCCTGCTTCGCCATCGTCCCCCACACAAACGGCAGCAGCGCTTCCCGCCGCGCCTCCGCCGTCTCCCTCCAATACGCCGCCTTCAGCGCACTCACATCCTTCACCGCGCCGTTTTCCTTGTTCAACAGTGCTGCATCCGCCCCTGTGAACATCTCCTGCACCCGCAACCCGTCAGTCATCACGAAAATGATATTCCGTGTCTGCTGCGCCCAAGCGGCAGCACACACTATCCCACTCAGCGCCAGTAATCGGAGGAAGCACATCCCCTCATGATACAAGTGGCGCGGGCCTCCAGGCCGGCGCGTAACCAAATCACGCTGCTACCATCATCACAATGACCCGCAGAACCCTCCTCACCACAGGAGCACTCCTCTTCTCAGGAACCACCATGGCCGCCCCATCCCTCAAACCCAAAGCCCTCCGTGAAGGCGACACCGTCGGCCTCATCACCCCCTCCACTTACGTCTCCGATCCCGATCGCCTCCTCCTCGCCGAGCGTACTCTCCGCTACTTCAACCTCAAACCCAAATTCGGCCGAAACGTGAAGAAGAAGGAAGGCTACGTCGGCGGCTCCGTCGAAGAGCGCGTCTCCGATCTCCACGACATGTTCCGTGACCCCGACGTAAAAGCCATCTTCTGCATCCGCGGAGGCTTCGGCGCCGCCCACATCCTCGAAGCCATCGACTACCCCCTCATCGCTCGCAACCCCAAAATCCTGCTCGGCTACAGCGACATCACCGCCCTCCACCTCGCCATCCACCGCAAAACCGGGCTCATCACCTTCCACGGGCCCGTCGTCCTCTCCCGCTTCTCCCCGTACACACAAGAACATTTCCGCAAGGCCGTGTTTCAAACAAAACCCATCGGAACTGTCACCAATCCCCCTGACTCCGATCCGCTCCGTCCCTCCCACACCATGCGCACCGTCCGCCCCGGCAAAGCCCGCGGCCCGCTCGTCGGCGGCAACCTCACCCTGATCAGCACCACCCTCGGCACCCCCTACGAAATCGACACCAAAGGCAAAATTCTCTTCATCGAAGACGTCGACGAACAGCCCTACAGTGTGGACCGTATGCTCACCCATCTCAAACTCGCCGGCAAACTCGACGCCGCCGCAGGCATCGTCTTCGGCGAATGCGCCGATTGCCGCCCCCGCGACTACAAGCCCTCCTTCGATTCCACCTTCACCACCGGCGAAGTCGTCGACCGTATCCTCGGCCGACTCAACATCCCCGTCTTCACTGGCCTCACCATCGGCCACACCGACGATCAGCTCACCCTCCCCCTCGGCGTCATGACTACCCTCGACGCAGACGAAAAGCGCCTCACCCTCGAAGAGTCCGCCACCACCGATTAACCGAACCGTTAACACCATGAACACAACGGTTCACAAAATCCGCAAACAACTCCGCTAACTCTAAGCAAACACACAAACCACCCGGTTTGGCCAACCGCATGCTTCCTCTCCCGGCACCGAAAGGAGATCCGATTGACCAAACCAATCCTCTGCACCATGCTATGGGCAGCAGGTTCGGCGATGGCCGCAACGCCGGTCACGTTCCACAAAGACGTGCTTCCCGTGCTGCAGAAGAATTGCCAGACCTGCCACCGGCCCGGCGAAGCTGCCCCCATGGCCTTCCTCACCTACAAAGAGACGAGACCCTGGGCCAAAGCCATCCGCGAAGCCGTCGCCAGCGGCAAAATGCCGCCCTGGACCGCCGAGTCCGGCGCCGGAAAGAAGTTCCATAACGACCGGACCATGTCGGCAAGAGACAAGCAAGTGCTCAGTGATTGGGTGGAGAGTGGGGCTCCGGAGGGCAATGCGGCCGATGCGCCGCCCGCGGTGCGGTTTGTTGAGGGTTGGATCATGGGGAAGCCGGATAAAGTGTGGCAACTGCCGGAGGCGTACACCGTCCCGGCATCAGGCACAGTCGAGTACACCTACTACATCATCCCCAACGCCTTCCCAGAGGATACTTGGATCGAATCGGCCGAAATCCGTCCCGATGCACGCCCCGTGGTCCATCACGTCATCGCCTACGTCCGCCCGCCCGGCTCCACCTGGCTCAACGGCCATGACTCCGGCCAATTCTTCGTCCCCGCCGAACGCAAAGCCGGGGTCCAACAGCCGCCCAACTTGAAACCCTCACAATGGCGCCAGTGGATCGCCGGCTATGCCCCGGGTGTCCGTCCCCACACGCCGGTCAAAGGCGGCGCACGCCTCGTCCCCGCCGGCTCCGATCTCGTCTTCGAACTCCACTACACCGCAGCCGGCAAACCCATGCCCGACCGCTCCTCTGTCGGCATCATTCTCGCCAAAGAGAAGCCCGAGCACCGCGTTGTCACCTCCGTCGTGCTCAACACCGGACTCAAAATCCCCGCCGGCGCCGATAACCACCGCGTCGATGCCTCGGTCACTCTCGCCGAGCCCGTCACCATGCTCTCCGTCACCCCTCACATGCATCTCAGAGGCAAAGCATTCGAATACCGCGCCATCTATCCCACTGGCGAATCCGAAGTCCTCCTCCGCGTTCCCAAATACGATTTCAACTGGCAGATCTCCTACGAATTCGAAAAGCCGTTGAACCTCCCCAAAGGCACCCGCATCGAATGCACCGCTCACTACGACAACTCCGCCAACAATCGCTTCAATCCCGATCCATCGAAGGAAGTGAAGTGGGGCGACCAAAGCTGGGAAGAAATGTTCGCCGGCTTCATGGAACTCTCTCTCAACTTGAACCAGGACCCGGACACCCTCTTCGAAAAAGCGAAGAAGCCACCGGTGCAAACCGCAGCCAACCGCTAACGTCTTTACAGGGCGCCTGCAATACAATAGCGAGTGATGCGCGTCATCCTCGCTCTCCTCCTCCCAGGCGCCCTCTTGTTCGCCGCCGATGAGTCCGGCTTCCGCAAACACATCCAGCCCTTTCTAACCCGGCACTGCGTCATGTGCCACAACCCCAAAGCCAAACTCGGCAATCTCGATCTCCAGCGCTTCACCTCCGCCGAAAAAGTCCTCGCCGAACAGGACGTCTGGGACAAAGTCGCCGCCAAAATCACTCACGGCGAAATGCCTCCCAAAGGCCGTCCCGTCCCGCCCACCACCGAGGTAACGGCCCTCCGCAATTGGCTCACCGCCGAATACGCTCGTTACGACAAACGCTCCGACCACGACCCCGGCCGAGTCACCGCCCGCCGCCTCAACCGCGTCGAATACAACAACACCATCCGCGATCTCACCGGCCTCGATCTCAAACCCGCCTCCGCCTTCCCGCCCGACGACTCCGGCTACGGCTTCGACAACATCGGCGACGTCCTCTCCCTCTCCCCCGCGCTCATGGAAAAGTACATGAACGCCGCTTCACAAGTACTCCGCGAAGCCATCGCCACTCCACGCACCTACAAGGAAATGAACGATCGCTATCGCGTGGATCGTGTCCCTCAAACAGGCCCTCCCGGCTCCATCGAAGTCAAACACCGCTTCCCCGTGGAAGCCGACTACACCATCCGCATCGCCATGGCCGGACGCCGCCTCGCCGCAGGGGAAACCCTCAGCGTCATCACGGAACTCGACGGCAAAACCGAAACCTTCGACGCGAACACTCCTCCCAACCGCCCCCGCATCCTCGAATGGAAGATCCGCACGCAAGCGGGCGCCAAAGCCATCAAAGCTCAATACTCCGCGCCCGTCGAAGGCATGCTCATCGAATACCTCGAAGTTCGCGGACCCTACAACCCAGCCCCCTTCACGCCGCCCCCCAGCCACGCCCGCATCCTCGTCTGCGGCGAATGGCCCGGCAAATACGACGACGCCTGCATCCGCCAGATCGTCGAGACCTTCGCCCGCCGCGCCTTCCGCCGCCCCGTCACCCCCGCCGAAACAGACAAGTACACCAAAATCGCGCTCGCCGCCAAGCAAGACGGCGAATCCCCCGAACAATCCATCCGCTACGCACTCCAGGGCATCCTCGTCTCCCCACACTTTCTCTTCCGCATCGAGCGCGACGCCAAACCCGGCCTCACCCATCCCGTCAACAACTACGAACTCGCCTCGCGCCTCTCCTACTTCCTCTGGGCCAGCATGCCCGACGATACCCTCCTCGCCGCCGCCCAGCAAGGCAACGTCCAGCGCGAAACCGCCCGCATGATCGCCGATCCGAAATTCTCAGCCTTCATCGAGAACTTCACCGGCCAATGGCTCGAACTTCGCAATCTCGACGAGGTCAAACCCACCCCCGAAAAATTCCCTCAGTTCGACAACGCCCTCCGCGAAGCCATGAAGAAGGAAACCCAACTCTTCTTCGCTTCGCTCATCACCAACAACGGCAGCCTGCTCGACCTCATCGATGCGCCCTACACCTTCCTCAATGAGCGCCTCGCCCGCCACTACGGCATTTCCGGCGTCGAAGGCTCCGACTTCCGCCGCGTCGACCTCAACACTCCGCAACGTGGTGGCGTCCTCAGCCACGCCAGCATCCTCACCGTCTCCAGCTATCCCAACCGCACCTCGCCCGTCATCCGTGGAAAATTCCTCCTCGAGAATTTCCTCAACGCCCCGCCGCCTCCTCCGCCCCCCAATGTCCCCAGTCTCGAAGAATCCGCCGGAGCCATGGGCGGCACCCTCCGCCAGCAAATGCAAAAGCATCGCACCAACGCCGTCTGCGCTTCCTGCCATCAACGCATGGACACGCTCGGCTTCGGCCTGGAAAATTACGACGCCATCGGCGCCTGGCGCGATTCCGAAGGCGGCGTCCGCATCGATCCCTCCGGCGAACTCCCCGGCAATCGCACCTTCAACTCTCCAGCCGAACTCAAAAAGATCCTCAAATCCGAAAAAGACGCCTTCGCCCAATGCGTCACCGAAAAGCTCCTCATCTACGCCTTAGGCCGCGGCCTCGAACGCAATGACCGTACCTTCGTCCGCCAGATCGTCCACAATGTCGCCGCCGACGGCTACCGCCTGCGCCGCCTCATCGAAGAAATCGTCAACAGCGCGCCCTTCCGCATGCGCAGAGCTGAATCCACACGTGATAAAGTAGCCAGCATCGGGAACTGAACGCATGACCCCACGACATTTGCCCCGCAGAACGTTTTTGCGAGGAATCGGTACTGCCATCGGCCTGCCTTTCCTTGACGCCATGACACCCGCCTTTGCCGCCCCGGCGAAATCCTCCGGCAAGCCGCCCACGCGCATGGCATTCGTCTACGTTCCCAACGGCATCGTCATGCCCGAATGGACTCCCGTCGAGGAAGGCAATGCGTTCACCTTCCGCCGCACCATGGAGCCCATGGCCCCGTTCAAAGACAAACTGCTCATCCTCAGCGGCCTCACCCACAACGGTGGCCGGGCCCTCGGCGATGGTCCCGGTGATCACGCCCGCGCCGCCTCCAGCTTCCTCACCGGCATGCATCCGCGCAAAACTGCCGGAGCAGATATCAAGATCGGAATATCTGTAGATCAATTCGCTGCGCAGAACCTCGGCAACGCCACCCGCTTCGCCTCCCTCGAACTCGGCCTCGAAGACGGCCGCCTCGTCGGCAGTTGCGATTCCGGCTATAGCTGCGCCTACTCCAATAACCTCGCCTGGCGCACCGAAAATGCTCCGCTCCCCCCCGAAATCAATCCCCGCCTCGTCTTCGAACGCCTCTTCGGAGCCGGTGATGAAGTGGAAGACACAGCCACCCGCGCCCGCCGCCTCAAATACCAGAAGAGCATCCTCGACACTGTCAGCGAAGAAACAAGCTCCCTCAAATCCTCGCTGGGCTCCACCGACAAACGCAAGCTCGACGAATACCTCCACTCCGTCCGCGAAATCGAAAAGCGCATCGAATCCGCTGAGCGCGATTCCAAAGATCTCACCCCGCCCTTCGCCAAGCCCGACGGCGCACCCTTTGATTACGCCGAACACGCCCGCCTTATGTATGACCTCATGACCGTGGCCTTCCAAACCGACTCCACCCGGATAATGACTTTCATGATGGGCCGCGAAGGCTCCTCCCGTGCCTACCGCGAAATCGGCATCTCCGACGCGCATCATCCCCTCACCCACCACCGTGGCAACGAAGAGATGGTCGAAAAGGTTCGCCAGATTAATCGCTATCACGTCCAGCAATTCGCCGGCTGGATCGACAAACTCAGTAAGACGCCCGATGGCGACGGCACCCTCCTCGATTCCGCCATGATCATCTACGGCAGCGGTCTCGCCGACGGCAACCGCCACACCCATCACGATCTGCCGGTCCTGCTCGCAGGAGGCGGCAACGGCAAACTGAAGCCCGGCCGCCACGTCAAATACGCCGTCGAAACGCCCATGGCCAACCTCTTCATCGCCATGCTCGACAAAATGGGCGTCACCGCTGAACAACTCGGCGACAGCAACGGCAAATTAGGATACCTCGGGGAGCTCTAACCCCAAACTCGTAAGGAATAAGAATGGATTTCATCGAATACCTGAAGACCGTGGACACCCCCACGCTCTGCAACGCCATCGAACTGCTCAAAGTGCGCAAGGATCACGAAGGTTTCACCCCCCTCGAAATCCGCTGCCTCTTCCCCGAATTCGGCCGCATGATCGGCCATGCTGTCACCGCCCAAGTGGAAACCTACACCTCGATGGAGAAGCGTGACAACCGCCTCTTCGTCGATCTCTACTCCCTGCTCGACAAAGGCCCCAAGCCCGGCGTCATCGTCCTCCAGGAAGTCGGCGGCCACGGCAACTACGCCGCCCACGCCGGCGAAGTCATGTCCACCATCTTCCACAAACTCGGCGCAGTCGGCCTCGTGAGCGATTGCGGAGTCCGTGACATCCCCGAAGTCCGCCGCCTCGGCTTCCATTACTTCGCCCGCGGCACCGTCGCCAGCCACGGCAACTTCCGCATCGTCCGCGTTGGAGTCCCCGTCCAGATCATGGGCCTCGTCATCAAAACGGGCGACCTCCTCCACGGCGACGAAAACGGCCTCGCCCTTGTACCTGAAGAAAAGCGCGACCTCATCCCGCAAATGGTCGACCTCATCCGTTCCCGCGAAGGTAAACTCCTCGACTACGTCAAAAGCGACGCCTTCACCCTCGACGGACTCCGCGGCCAAATCGTCGAATAACAATCAGCGCTACACTGAACACGTAGCCAATGCCAGCGCCCTACGATGGGCGGTTCAAACTCCTCGCCGAAGAGTTTCCCGGCCTGCTGCTTCGCCTCTTGGGCATCGTCGAACCCGGGTGCAGCCTCGAAACCATCGACGTTCTCCGTGAATTGCAACTCGATCCCGTCCAGGTAGATCACGTCTACAAAATCGGCAACGATCGCCTCGTGCACTTCGAAGCCATCACCAGTTGGCGCGCCGACCGCGTCCCCAAACTCGCCCTCTACCGCTTCCTCCTGCACCAGAAGTTCGCGCTCCCCATGGACAGCTACCTCGTGCTCATGGCGGAACGATACGCCCCGCGCACGCTCCCCGAGCGCATCGTCTACGAAGAGCACGATGGCTTCCGCATCGAAACCCCATACCGCGTCATCCGCCTCTGGGAAATCGACCCCGCCATCGCCTTCGAACCAGGCTGCGAAGCCCTGCTTCCCTGGGTACCCGCCCTCAACTCCGGCACAGACGATCTTGTCCGAGCCACCGAAGCGATCCAGCACCTCAGCGAACACCCCGATCAGGCCCCTTACGCCGTCGACACGATGATCGGAAATCTCGCCGTCCTCGCATCGCTTCGCTACGATAAACTGGAAATCAGGAAGCTGCTCGAAAAGCTACAGAGGAAGATTATGCTGTCCACCGATCTCTTCACCGATTCCTGGCTCTACAAAGACGGCAAAGCCGAAGGCGAAGCCATAGGGGAAGCCAAAGGTAAGCTGGAAGGCCAGCGCGAAGACCTCCGTACCGCCTTCCAACTCCGTTTTCCCGAAGCCCCACTCCCGCCGGAAATCGAAACCCTGACCAACTTAGACGCCATACAGCAAGCCTTCCGCGCCGTCCTCCAGGCCCGCGCTTCCCACGAAGCCATCACAGCCATCCAGCAAGCCGTCCAGTAAAAGATCAACCCACCGTATCCCGAATTCCCGCCGCCTGCGCCAGCAGCGCCGCTCCTTCCCTGCTCCGCCCATGCCGCTCCAGCAACGCCCCGTAGCGTTCCAACAACCGGGCTACCTCAATATGCCTCGCCCCCAGTCGCTGCTCCATCAACTCGCGAGCCTGCTTGTACAACTCCTCCGCCGCCCGCACATCCTGCTGATCATCGTGAATCATCGCCAGCGTCATCACTCCAAAAGCGAAACTCTCATCCCGGCTCCGCCCCAGTTGCTCCAGCGACCCCGCCAGCACTTCCTGCGCATCATCAAACTGCCGCCGCTTCCGATGTAAGTCCGCCAGGTTCATCTCGCACATCGCCCGAGCTTCCACATCGCGCGCGGTGTGCAAAGCCCTGCGGCAATATCGCTCCGCCGTCTCCAGATCCCCCTTCTCGCTGTACGCCGCACTCAAATTATTCAACAGCCGCCACGTATTCCCCGCCCGCTGTGCATCGGCGATATGTTCCCACAACTCAAGCGCAGCACAGTACTCCCGAATCGCCCCATCATGATCCCCCGCTGCATGCTTGCAATTCCCCAACTCCATCAAAGCCAGAGCCTCATTGGGCCGGTCCTCCAACTCCGCGAACAGCTCGGCCGCTTCCCGCAGCTTCCATTCCCCCTGATTGAACCGGCACGCACTCACATCCATTACCCCGCTCTCGCACAACAAATGTGCCGACTTCGCCGACCGCTTCTTCCCCACCTTCGCCGATAACAGAGCCAACCCGGCCAACCACTGACGCCCGCCCGCCCCCTGCAACGAAAGTTCCGCCGGCCGCCGCAACCAGCGAACAACCGGCATCACAACCAGCGGTATGCCCAGTAGCGATCCAACCACCAGAGCCACTGTCGCCGGCAGAACAATCTCCTGATCGCGAAAGCAAAGGATGAGCGAAAGCGACAACCCGTTGCATCCCATCAGCAACCCCGCGGCCGCAATTCGAATCCAGCGAAGCATTGGTTCCTGTCCGAAACTCATAGATCGGCACATTCCACACCGAAGCACATAGGAATTTGGTCCTGCATCCATGGCCCGCCTAGTTTGCCCGGGAATAATCGATGCGCGCCCCGGCATCTCTCCACCGACATGCTTCACTCCCAAATCCCCGGCATGAACACCCTCCGCGGCATCTACGCCACCATCCGCACCCGACAGGACGAACACACCATCGGCGGCCGTCTCCTCCAACAACTCCGCATCCGCTTCCGAGCCTCTCCCCACGACCTCACCCTCATCCCACGCTCCGGCCCGGCAATCCTCCTCCTCAATCACCCCACCGGCCTCCTCGAAGGCGCCGTGCTCATGGAAATCCTCCACCGCATCCGGCCCGACGCGAAATTCCTCGCCAACAACGTCCTCTCCGAAGTCCCCGAACTCCACGACAGCATCATCCCCGTCGACATCACCACGCACGCCCCACAGCACAACAGCGCCGCCATCAAACGCGCCACCAAACACCTCGCAAACGGCGGTCTCCTCGTCGTCTTCCCCGCCGGCGAAGTCTCCAGTTTCCACCTCCGCAACCTCGCCATCAGTGACCCCGCATGGCATCCGTCAATCGCCCGAATCATCGAGTTGGCAAATCGCCGTAGCCCGAACCTCCAAGTGGTCCCAGCCTTCATCACCGGCACGAATAGCTTCCTCTTCCAATGCGCCGGTGTAATCCATCCGAGCCTGCGCACCTTACTCCTCGTAAGAGAACTCCTCAACAAACAAGGCACCGAAGTCGAACTTCGCATCGGCCGCCCCATTCCGGCCGCGCGACTGGCGGACTTCGCCACCGACGGCGAGCGCATCCAGTACCTCCGCTGGCGCACCGATCTGCTCGCCTCCCGCCATCACTTCAAACCCCAAACCAACTTCCCGCTCAAAGGCAACAAAGCCGCCCAACAACCCGTCCGCCCACCCATCGACACCGCCGCCATTGCTTCAGAGATCGCACAACTCGATCCACTCATCGCCACCACTGATCTCACCGCCTACCTCGCCCCTGCCAATCGAATCCCCAACGCGCTCCAGGAAATCGGGCGCCTTCGCGAGATCACCTTCCGCGCCGCCGGAGAAGGAACCGGCAAGACCACTGACATCGACGCCTTCGACCAACAGTACCTCCATCTCTTCCTCTGGAACCACGCCAAACAGGAGATCGCGGGAGCCTACCGGCTTGCCGCCACCGATGTCGTCCACCCACTGTACACATCCACTCTCTTTCGCTACGGCCCGGAGTTCCTCCAAACACTCGGCCCAGCCCTGGAACTCGGCCGGTCCTTCGTCCGGATGGAATATCAAAAATCCTTCGCGCCCCTGCTCCTGCTCTGGAAAGGCATTGGCCGCTACGTCGCCGACAATCCGCGCTACAAGGTTTTGTTCGGTCCGGTCAGCATCAGCAACCGCTATCAATCCCTCTCACGCGACCTCATGATCGGTTTTCTGGAACGCTACGCCCAACTCCCCGAATGGAAGCAGTTCGTTCAAACCCGCAACCCCTTCCGCCGCTCCACCGCCCAAGCCCCAGACACCTTCATCCGTGACATCGATCAACTCTCCGACCTCGTCAACGACATCGAAGCCTCGCGCGACGGCGTACCCGTCCTTCTGCGCCAGTACCTGAAACTCGGCGGAAAACTTCTCGCTTTCAACGTCGACGAGGAATTTTCCAACGTCGTCGACGGATTAATCGTCGTGGACCTCACCCGCACCGAACCCTGTCTCCTCGAGCGCTACCTAGGCAAGCGATCAATAACGCTATGAAACAATCAACAACCATTCTGTTCTTAAGCTGGGGACTCCGCGGCCTCGCCGCCATCATCCTCCTGCAAACCCTCTACTTCAAATTCACCGCCGCCCCAGAGTCGGTCTACATCTTCTCCACCCTCAACATGGAGCCATGGGGCCGCATCGGTTCCGGCATCGCCGAACTGATCGCCTCTATCCTGCTCCTTATCCCCTCCACCGCCGCCTACGGAGCCCTGCTCTCCCTCGGCGTCATCAGCGGAGCCATCTTCTTCCACCTCACCAAACTCGGCATCGCCCTCCCGCTGGTCGGCGACAACGGCGAACTGTTCGCACTCGCCGTCATCGTCTTCATCGCCTCCGCCGCGACACTTTACCTCGAAGTTCTCAAATACCAGCGATCCCACCAATCTCCCAACTCCACCCGTACTTCCTCGACAGCCTCTTCCGGAATGGCTACCACCAACCGGTAGTCCGACGCCTCCAACACCGTTGCCCGCCGCCCGTTCAGATACACCCGAGCCACTTCCGGAAAATCGGGCTGCGGGCGGCGCACAAACCCGCTGCCATACAGCACGGCAACGGCATCGCCCAATTGAAACGCAGCAATCCGTGGCAGTCCCGTACTTGGCATCACCTGCTCCATGCGCCATACAATCTCCGTGCGCGCCGTATCCGTTCCGGCGCGAAACTCAGCCACCTGCACTGAATCCTGCCCACAATCCCGCGGATAAAAGCGATAACCAGAGTTTGTAATTTCCGCCTGAAACACGTCGCCTCCGTAGATCTGCACCCGACGCGGGTCCAGGAATACTGCGGCAGCTTCACACCCGCGCACGGTAATGCGCGAAGGCACCGACCGCAGCGGCAACACCGCCGCAACAGCAAGTGACACCGGTATCTGTTGCACTCCCAACCCAAACGCCTCGATGCTGAGCACAGCGCCATACAACCCCGGAGCCAATCCACGCCCATCCACTCCAACGCTCACTCCACCTTCAACCCGCGACAACCGCAGCCACGAACCCCCATCGCCCCCCTGCATACGCACCGAATAAGACACCTGCAACGGAATACCGAGAAGATACACAGGTGGCGCGGAGTCGCCCTCCAGCATCCGGAACTCAATGGGAGCCGCGATCCCCATCGGTCCTCCGCCATCCTGCCACAACAGCGCATGGATCAACCGCTCGTACCCCGGCCCTCGAAACAGCACCTGCGAAGCATACGTCCCCTTCGCCAGCCCAACTGGCGACGCCGTCATGCTACCCGGTTCCACGCGCAACCACGCCGCCCCATACGACAACACACTCGGCGTAGCCCCCGCCGGAATCGCTTGCCCAATCGTCTGCGCACCGTTGAACACCACCATCGCCGTCGACAGTTGCGGATTCACTCCCACCAACAGCACCACATCCACTCGACCCTGCTCAATTTCCCAAGCCGCGGGTTCCTCTTTTGCGTCGATCAATATCGTCGCCCGATGAATCCCCCTTGCAAGCCCGCGCGGGTCTACACGAATCTCCATCGTGAGGTTTCGAGCATTCACATACACCGGTTGGCCGAAGGAAACCCACGCCGCCGGACTCAGCAATCGAGCCGCAATCTCCCCCGGCGGCGGTACCGAGTGCGAATCCACCGCCAGCGTCACAGTCCGAGTTTGCGGCAGCGCCTCGCCCTCCGTCCACGACACTTCCTCCACCCGCTGCGGCAACGACAGCACATACTGCCGCGGCTCCACTGACATTGCCGATGTCCCTTTCGAGATCACTGGCGATGCAAACGCAAAAGTACGAAAATGTTTCACCATCTCCACCGGAGCATCCGCCAGCACCACCACGATCGTCGAACTAGGTAACTCGCGCTCCACATACACCGATTCTCCCGGCGCCAGCCGCAGACGCCGCTCTCCACTCCAATTCCAAACCAGATTCAATCGTTCTACTCCCATTTCCACCGGCCGCGCCTGAGGATTGCGCAGCACCACCCCGCCCACCTGCAACGGCGACGTAAACTGAGCACTCCCGTTCATGCTCTGCGTCTGCGGCAACGTCACCCACTCCCCATCGCCCACACTCGCTGCCGGGTACGCGAAGAACGCCTCCACCGCGTCCTCCGCATCCCGCAGCCGCAGCCTCTTCCCGCGAATCTCGACATCCCCATCCAGATGAATCCGCAACAACGATGGCGACACATACTCCACTTCCGCCACCGCAGCCTGCTCCCATTCCACCACCGTCTGCGCGCTGAACCCCGAGCCTCGTACCTCCACACGATTCCCCACCCGGCTCATCGATTCCACACTCAACACACCCCCCACCGTCACCCCGCCCGACTCCACCACCAGCTTCGTCCCCGGCGCAACGTCTTCCCGCACACGCACAGCAATCGTCAACACAGGCTGCCCAGGCAGGAACCCCAACGTCCCCGACGGCGACAAGATCTTCACCTTGATCCGGCCACCCTTCATCTCCGCAAAGGAACTCGCATCCCCCGCCGCACTCATCACCGCATACGAAAGAACATCTCCAAACCCAGACTCATCAAATGCCGCAGTCACCTCCAATCCACCCAGCCCCCGCGGCTCCGCAAGGTGCACCTTGATCTGCGCCACACCACCCGCAGGCGCCGTCTCCTGCGACACCAGCAGCGCCACGCTCGCAATCAGGCTACTCAACATACAACGTCACTCCGCTCTGGCTGCGCACACCCGCCGAAACCACAACCACCGGCACTTCGCCAACAGGCGCCTCAGCAGGCACAACGAACTCCACCCAATCGCGCCCCGCCTTGCCCTCCACCGCCGGAAACACATTCATCGCGCGCACCCGCGCACCACCAACGTCGACCCACACATCGTCCGCCTTCACACCAGTCACCGCCAGCCACACCACGGAACCTCGCCTCACCTTGGCGTAATTCCAAACCCCATCCGCATTGCGCACCGCCGCAAAACCCTTCCCCGATCCATCCACCGTAAACACACCCGGTGCCGCCTCAGCCAGCGTCACCCGGCGCTCCACAGAACCCGACAGACTCTCCAGCCGCAGCGTCACTTCACGCCGTCCCGCCAACTCAGGCGGCACCACCAGATCAGCCAGTGCAATCCCATCCATCCGCACCGTGCTGATCGAATCACCGAATAAATAGACGAATTCACCCGGTGCCAACGGCGCTGCCCGCCGCGACGCCGCATTCGTGACAGTTCCCAAATAAGGCACTACCGCTGCAGGACCCGCTACCACCACCCGCACCGGCACCACCACCGACTGCATAGACGTCCGCGCAATCACTCGCCCCGTGTACACACCGACCGGCAGCTTCAACAAATCCATCCGAATCCCCTGCACCCACGCGTCCTCACCCACGGCCTCCCGGCTCAACCACGTCCCGCCTCCATCCATCTCCACACTCCACTGCAATCCTTCCACGTGCAGCCCCGAAGTCACCTGCACTCTCTGCGGCCCCACCTGCGAGCCCTCCGTCACTCGCAACTCCAGCGCCGCCGGATCCGCTACCAACGCCGCCACCGGCTGCGCATACACCAGCAACGCCACCGGGATCTGCCGTGGCCCTGCAGCACCCGCCGCCGTCAACGTCACCAACCCCGTATACGCGCCAGCCTTCAACCCCGCCGCATTCACGCCCAGCGTGATCGCACCCGCCTCCTGCACCATCGTCAACCAGTCCCCGCCGTTGTCCGTCCGCACGGAAGCCACATACCGCCCCGGAGCCTGCACCGGCAGCCGCTGCGCCTCCGGAGCCTTCCCGCCAACCGACATCACAAACCGGACTGCACTCGTGGACTCAATCAACGGTGCCCCCGCCACCATCGTCGTCACCTGAATCACGTCCGTGAACTTCGCCCCCCGCAACACCACATGGCCCGCATAATACCCCGGCCCCAACAAGTCGCCATTCGAAGCCACCGACACCGTGTCCGCGAAAAACCCTCCCCCAGGAATCACAGTCAACCATCGGCCCGGGGCATCCGCCGGATACACAGATGCCGCGTACGCCCCACTCACCGGAAATCGCTCCAGATGAAACTGCGGAAAGCTCCGAGACACAAACGAGACCCGCTGCTCCGGTTCATCCGACACCGTCAGCGTCGCACCAATCACCAGAGGAGCGCCCGCCGTAAAAAACAAGTCCCCCACCGGAGTCACCGTGACCGCATCCCGATACACTCCCGCCGCAAGCCCGCGTGGATCCGCTGTCACCAGCAAATCCATGCCATCCCGCGTAACCCGCAGCCAGTTCGCCGTCGTCGACACCGCGAACTCCGGCCGCAGCGTCGGCGCATCGGGAGCGGTCAACGACAGCATGGTCACCGCCGGCAAGTCAGTCCCAGCCTGCCAATACCAGCGCAATGCGCCCGCAGCCGAAAAGACAACCGGCTGCACGTATGGCCGCGTCAATGGCCCCGCTGCAAAATCTCCCATCTCCACTGGAGCGCTCGCCAGAATGCGCCCGTAATCAAGGCTCACGCCGATAAAGCGCGACTCCCCCGCAGCCAGCGTGAAGCGCGACTCCGACCGCACATCGCGAGTCCTCGAGATGTTCTGATACAGCACATCCACCGCGTGCGGCTGCGGATTCCGCACGGCGACTCCGCCGGGGACCTGGGCCCGAAACGGACCCCCTTCCCCGGCCGTGAGACGCTGCTTGGGGAGCTGAATCTGATACCTTCCCGCCGTGACCGAAACAAAACTCTCCTCCGGCAAATCCTCCGGCACACCGCCCTCAGCCACGCGCCACTTGGCCCCCGTACCCGTAACCTTCACCGCATCCACCGGCGCACTTCCAGTCCACTGCGCCCGCAGCGTCAATAACGGCCGCTCCGCCACCATCCCGAGCGAAGAAGCCCGCGACCCAAACGACACCCGTATCCGCCGGCCCTCTATCAACGCCACCGCCGCCTCACTGCCGGATACATCGGGCACTGCGAAACCCGTAATCTCCCCAAACACCGCCTCATCGAGTTCCACCACCAACTCGCCACCCAACAATGCAACAGGCCGTTCCGGAGTCAAGCGTATCCGGGCCTCTCCATCGGGACCACTTTCGATGGAAAGTAGCAACAGAACAAGCGGAATCATCTGCTTCCTAAATCCATTAGACCCACATAACCCGGCAAATTCTACACTCCATTACAAATCGCGCTCACACGAACGTCACCTTCAGACCCGCGCGCGTCAGCAAGCGGGCGCTAGAATGCAGATATGGGACACCCAAACAATCCCTACAAACTCAACTGGCATTTCTGGAGCCGCTTGCTCTTCCGAAACACACTAGCTGCCGCCGCCTGCACAGCACTGTTCGCCTGCTTCCTCGATGGACCCTTCACCCTCTCCAACTTCACCGCTGCTTTCATCCTGGTAACCCTGATGTACCTCGGCCCGGAACTCAGCACTCACTACCGCAAGTCACCCGAACAGCTCACCCGGAAGTAATAGGAAGCAGGAATCCCCACCCCAATAAGCGCTAACCTGAATGGGAAATGAAACTCGGTGACATTGCCCAACGCCTCAACTGCACTCTCCAAGGCGACGAAACCCTCGACATCACCGGCGTAGCCGGCATGGAGCACGCCAAGCCCTCCGAACTCACCTTCCTCTCCAACCCCAAGTACGCCCCCAAGGCCAAAAAAACCCAAGCCGGGGCCATGCTCGTCCAGGAACCCATCCCCGCACTCAACATCTCCTTCCTCCTCTCAAAAAACCCCTACCACGACTTCGCCCGAGCCCTCGAGCTCTTCTACCAACCCCCGCGCCCCGCCCCGGGCATTCATCCCACCGCCGTGATCGCCTCTACAGCCACCGTCGGCGACAACGCCTCCATCGGAGCCTACGCCGTCATCGGCGATCACTGCAACATCGGTCATAACGCGGTCATCCATCCCCACGTCGTCATCTATCCCCACGTCACCATCGGCGACGACTTCCTCGCCCACGCAAACTCCGTCGTCCGCGAATATTGCCGCATCGGCCACCGCGTCATCCTCCAGAACGGAGTCATCATCGGCGGCGACGGCTACGGCTTCGCCAAAACCCGCGAAGGCACTCACTACAAAATCCCGCAATCCGGCATCACCATCCTCGAAGACGACGTCGAAATCCAAACCCTCACCTCCATCGACCGCGCCTCCATCGGCGAAACCCGCGTCAAACGCGGAGCCAAAATCGATTCCCTCGTCCAAGTCGGCCACGGCTGCGTCGTCGGCGAAGACAACATCATCTGCTCGCAAACCGGACTCGCCGGCAGCACCATCCTCGAAAAGAACGTCCTCCTCGCCGGACAGGTCGGCATCTCCGGCCACCTCACCATTCACGACAACGTCGTCGTCTACGCGCAAAGCGGAGTCGGCCACGATGTCCCCGCGGGCTCCGTCATCTCCGGCTCACCCGCCTACGAAGCCAAGACCTGGCTCCGCACGCTCCCCATCATGCCCCGCCTCCCCGAACTCCTCAAAACCATCCGTGACCTCGAACGCCGCGTCAATGAACTGGAAAAGCAAGACACACCAGAATAAATTCGCGCTAATATGTCCCCAGAATGCGCGCTCTGCTGCTATTTAGCCTGACGCTGCCCGTTCTTCCCGCCGCCTCACCTCGACACCACGGAGCGCCGCATTCACCTCCTGATCGAGGACCCGCCGAAGGAGCCGTCCGCACCATCGAGATCCTCACTCTTTGATTTTCAGCGCACGATTTCCTGACCCATTTTGTTGCGATTCCGCATTTTACACACTAGAGGTGGCTATCAATGTACAACAGCACTTATCTAGAGGTACAGGCAGAACTTTGCAGGCTCCGTGCTGGCAAAGAACAGGAGATGCGGGAGCGCGGCGATGCAACGGACCCTGCTCCTTGCGGCTGCGACTGTTCGGGCACAGGTTGGGGCTTGGAGTCCTATCCCGGTGAATGCCCTGGGAACTGCTCCCAAATTCAATTGACGCCTGCCCATATCCGGAAAGCAAAATCCGCCGCGCGCCTTGCGGCGATTGAAAGCTGCCAGAAAAAGAGCGAACCAAACTGCCTCTGCTCCGGCGGGGAGTACAAAGAACTGACGAACAAGCGGGAATGCATACCGTTCAAGACGACAGATGGCACCCCCTTCTGCCATGTATTCGCCTACTACGAGTACTCCGGCAAATGCAAAGACACTCCCTAATCGCCAAGTGGCCGGAACGCTCGCCTCAAGCCCGCAAGTACGGCTTCAACCCCCCATAGCAAAATTCGATCTCTTCCACCGCCTTCGCACTCAACGCGAACTTGCTCCGCCGCGACACCATCGTCCGAAACACTCCGCGCCGTTTCATGATGTACTGCCGCGTCCCCGGAATCACCGTATCCAGATTAATCATCAGCAGCAGCTTCGAAAATATCTCCCGAGCCTTCTCCTTCTCCCCCGCCTGCCACGTATCCCAGATTCGCACGTAGATATCGGAGAACGGAGCCCCCGGCATCGTCCCATCCATCCCCAGCCGCCACTCATACAGCATCCCCTTCCCTGCCGCGCCGCTAAACAAACTCCGCACCGCCGGCCGCTCCTTCGATAAAGCCAGCATTCGCTCAATCACCGGCTCCGCTTCTTCCTTCACATACCCCAAGTGCGGATACTTCCGAGCAAGCCCCGTAATCATCTCCACCGCCGGCGTGATCCCTTTCGCCCCGCCAGTAGTCTGAATAAACAGCGGCCGGCGTGCGGCCTCACCCAGCGCCTCATAATACCGCCGGAAATCCTCCACCGACTTCGCCTCCTTCGGAGGAATCGCAATCAATGCATCCGGCCCCAGATCCTCCGCCTTCTTCAAATACTCCAGCGCCGCCTCAACGTTCGCTCCTTGCACTCCCAACACCAACGCCGGAGCCTTCCCGCGTGCCGCCTTCGCCAGCACCTCCATCCCGCGCATGCGTTCCTGCTTGTCCAATGACGCGTACTCACTCGCCAACTGCGGCCACACCATCCCATGCACGCCGCACCGCACCATGAAATCCACCTCGCGCTCCAGATCCTCGTAATCCACCGCGCCAGATTCCGTAAACGGAGTCGCCATGATCACAAAAATCCCGCGCATCGGTTTCGCCCCTGCCGCGGATGCCGGGATCAAAGGTAGTGCGGCCAGCAAAGCACGCCGGGAAATTTGGTGTCGCATACACAAACATCTTATCTGCGTTGATCCGCGTGCATCGGCGGCCTCTGCAACAATCCCGCCAGCGCCCCATCCTCCCCACCCATCGCCTCCACACTCGCTAACCCCACCGCGATCCGCCGCGCCAACACCCGAGCATCCGTTTCCACCCTCTTCGCCGGCGCAAACAGCTCCTGCGCCGCTTCCATCCACCCCTCCACACCCGCAAATAAATCCGTCCCAGCACCACCGGAAACAGGCAGTATCCCCCCAATCAATCGCCTCTGCCTCGCCGCCAGCGTCTGCAATTCACTCCAATGATCCCGCGCCATCGACAACACCAGGACCCTCGAACCCTCCGGCAGTTCCCGCCACTTCCCGCCAAAACGCCCCGCCAGATCCCGTAGCGCCCAAGCTTCGCTCCAAGCCAGATCCGCCGCCATCACACTCCCGTTCGCAATCTCCCCGCTCCGCGCCTCCGCATCCCGCGCCGAAACTCCCTGCTCTCGCAGCCACTCCACCAGCAGCGCCTCTCCAGGCGCCACCACGCGCACCACCCGCTCCCCCGCCGTCGCACTCGCCACACCCGCCACTCCAATCTCATCCACCGCCTGCAATTCCAACTGCACGTGGAAACCCTCCAGCCGTGCTCGCAAGCGATCCCGAACCGACGCGCTCGACACAACACCCGCCAGCCGCAGCGTGCCATCCAACTCCTCCAGCCGCACAGCCCGTTCCCTACACAATCCCAACTCATGCAGCGCTCCCCAAATCATCGCCGCATCCGCATCCGCGGAAACAGCATGCGCCGCCACTCCCCCAACCACAGGAGCACGCACCACCCCCACTGGCTCACTCACCCGGGGAGCCACCACCCGAGCCTCCGTCCGGGGCAAAACCAGATCGGCCTTCCTCTCCGCAACAACTCTCCGCTCCACAACAGGCGTCACTGGCCGCATCACCTCCCAAAGCCCCACCGCACCCGCCAAACACAAGCTCCCCAACAATCCGTACACCGGCACGCGCTTCCACAACACCGGCGCCCTCTCCACCCGCTCGCGGTTCTGCATACGACGCAGCACCCGAGCCCGAGCCGCCTCCACCCGCTCCGCGCTCAAAAATCTCCCCTGCCCGCGAGCCTCCGCAACCGAATGCACCACATCCTCCAACTGCGCCACCCGAGTCCTGCACTCCCAACAAGCCTGCAGATGCCGCCGCGTCATCGCCGCCGCCAGCAGTCCCTGCTCGCCATCCAACCAAGCCAGCAGCCGTTCGTCACTGCAGTGTTTCGGAGTCATTCCGTACCTCCCATCTCCGAACCACCGGCCGCCGCTCGGCGCCAGGCTTCCCCACAAACGCCTGCAACTTCTTCAACGCCCGAGCCAGCAGCACATTCACCGAATTCCCGCTAATCCCCAACGCCGCCCCAATTTCCCGGTACTTCAACGATTCCAACCGCAGCAGCACCACTTCCGTCTCCCGCCGCGTCAGCACCGCCATCATCCGGTCCCAATCCCCATCCCCGGACACTTCCGGAGCCACCGCAATCGTATCCAGTACATCTGCATCATCCAGCGAAACTTCCCGTTTCAAATGATGCTGCACCCGCTTCCCCGCCCCTCGCCGCACCACACAAAACGTCCACGCCCGCGGATTCTCAATCGCCTTGCCCGTCACCAATTCATCGAACAACAACAAAAATGCCTCCTGCACAATCTCTTCCGCCTCAGCGACGGAACCCGTCAAGCGTGCCGCATAGCGCACCATCGACTCATACCAGGAGTCGAACAGGGCATTCACCACCGCCGTGGCGTCGTCACGCGTCAAAAAGCGCTCCTTATAAACAAGGTGCCATCCCACCCCGATTTTAGCGACAGAGCCACGCGCGTCAGCAAGTGGCCCTCCACCCCTTGCACCCGTCCCGGCATGGGCACATACTTCTGGGTGAGGAAAGGAGTCACCCATGCCACAAAACTACGAATGGGCGCCGAACCCCAACCCGGAGGCCCCCGGACAGCCATTCGTCGAACCTGAAACCCTCAGCGGTCTCGGCCCCTACCGCCATCATCTCCTCGCCAGCGACGGCCACCGTGTCCCATTTCCCCTCGGCATCCTCAGAAGCAACCGCTACTGCCGCGCCACACACTGCCGTGCACTCGTCCTTTCGCAAAGCGATTTCTCCGGACGCCGCCCCGGCCTCGACTACGTCATGGAGATCCGCATCACCGACCCGCCTCACGTCCAGGAAATCATCGATACCGCCGACGCCCTCGGCGTCATTGTTCCTACCTCCGGATCCGGATTGCTGGTGGCCGGCCTGGAGGCCCTCGGCTACACCGCCGCTACTGCCGCCACCGCGGTATTGGCAGGCGTAACGGTACTCACCACTCCTAACCCCAACACCGGCGCGGATGTCATTTGGCAGGACCGCGTACAGATCAGCACCGGAACAGTAACCGTGCAATACGAGTGCGTGGCGTAGAACCTCGCGCCGCCAAGCTCAGCATGTTGATCCCGATTCTCCTGCTCGCAGCAGCTTTTCCACAAGCCGCAGCATCGCAACCAAACAGCCTTTGGTACAGGGAGCCACCACCCGCCTGGGGCGAGTGAACACGCGGTTGGCGCCTCGCCATCTTCCCCGAGAAACAAGTCATCACCGCCGCTGAGCCAGTCAACTTGGCTCTAGTAGGCCTGAACGCTGTTTCCGCAAAATCCAAACTCACAGACCCAGCCGCTCCACTCCGCCTCGAAAAGCCTCCCGCCCATTCGGCAACAATGAAGGAACGTCCACAATGTCCGTTGAACAGGCGATCCATGCGCCATGCCACGCGACTGCGATCAGGCAAGCGCCAATCTGCCCTTCCAAAGCGTCAAAGGCATCCTGGCCGGGCGCGGTATGTCCATTTCGGCAGAGGACATTCTGCTGGCAACGGTCACTTCGATTGCCGAAAATCGAGGCAGTGAGGTTGTTAGGATAAGGTCATGTGGCGGGCCAGTGTACTCGTTTTCGCGCTGCTTGGCGTCGCCTCTGGCGCTGATGCCAGTCTTTGGGGTTGGATAAAAGGCTACGATGGCAAACAACTACAGAGAGAAGCGCCGGAAGTGCGCCCGGCTGCGGCGGAGCGCCGCTTGATCGCTAGATTGCTTCGCGCAGTCCCTCCGGAAACATGCGCTGTCGTCGACCCGAAACAGGAATGGCTGAAGAATTTGCGCTATCGGCTTGCACCGGTGCGAAAAGGCGAACGCGTGATTCTAGTTGAGGCGGGTGAGGGATGCGCCAGAGGTGGGCAAGGGTCGAACGGATCCATGTGGCTTGTACGCACTGGGCAAGGAGTTCCAGCAATTTTGGCGGGCGAACGACAGGGATTCTCCGGTTTCCTATACTCGCTTCGAAGCTCCCCCTCCATGGGGTATAGGGATGTGGTCCTCGGCTGGCATTACAGCGCAGGCGAGTTTTCGCTCGCCTATTTCCGGTTCCGTGGCACACGATATCGCATGCTCCGGACCGCGATTGCGACCCAGGATGCGAACGGCGGCATTCGGATTCGCCCTAACTGACTGGAGTCACCAGCACGGAGCTTGCCTCCGGATGCGGCGACGGAGCTGTCAGCCCTCAACCCAATCGTGCAAAGCCGAGAACCGGCGAAGCTCAAGGCTAATCGCGATGGACCGCCTTCAGTACGAGTTGTGGCTCGTGGGCGATAATCTGCAGCAGGGCTGCTGCTGGACCCGTGGGGCGGCGGCGGTCCTGTTCCCAATTCTGCAATGTCTTCACGCTGACGCCGATCAGATTCGCGAATTCGGATTGGGAAAGGCTCGTGCGTTCGCGAATGGAGCGCACTTCCGATGCCTGTATCACGAAACGGCGCGAGGGCTTGCTCTGCCCCCGCAAGATCGCTCCCCCCTCGCGAACGCTTTCCAGCAACTCCCCGAAAGTCTTCGAATCAAGCCCCTTTTGCTTCATCGCCAAACTCCTTTTTCACCAGCTTCGCCAACTGCGCAGTTTGCGCCGAGGTCAAATTAGCGGCCACATTCCTCGGCAGTGTAATAAGGAGAAGAATCAAATTTCTCCGAGGGCGCCACCGCTCTTGCCTCGCGCACCCACCGATACACGAATCTTCCGGATGCCACCGCCTCCCCTTATAAGCGTCGTAATCCGAGGGGACCTCGCTATGAACCTTCGAATCCAGATCTCCGAGCGAGTGGCAAAGCTCACCGGTGAAATGACCCAACCGATAGCCCGTGGATGCCGCCAGTGGATGAGATCATAGCCACGCGCCCAAAGCGATCCTTCGGAACGGCAGTAATGGAGGAAGGGCTCCAATGTCTGTAGGGCCTCCCGCTGCGAACGGTTCGAGCTCAGGATACCTGCCAGTTGTCTGTTACCTGGCGTCCGGCCACTGCGACGCTCCGGTGGACTCGCGTGGAGCGCCAGCAGCGCAACTCGGGGCATAATAAAGGGACAGCGATGAGTCAGATGCTCCATCTCGGCACCATAGAGGTTGACAAGACCCTGTTGGCCGATCTCTGCCGGCGGTACCACGTTCGCGAACTCTCGCTGTTTGGATCGGCTGCTCGAGGCGAGATGCGCCCCGACAGCGATATTGATCTTCTTGTCGAGTTTCTGCCGAACGCGGAGGTAGGCCTGGTGGAGCATGCCGGGTTGATGCTGGATCTTCAGAAGCTTCTTGGGCGGAAGGTCGACCTCGTATCAAAGAACGGTTTGAAACCGCGCATCCGGCCTTACGTGCTAGCCGATGCTCAACTTGTCTATGCGGCGTGATGACCTGTACCTCAATGACATCCTCGAGGCTGTTGATCACATTGCCACGTTTCTTGAGCAAATGGATTTTGAAGCCTTCCTCCAATCGGAGTTGGTTCGAAGCGCAGTAGTGCAAAAGCTCGCGATCATCGGAGAGGCTGCGGCACGGATCTCGAACGAGTTGAACGGCCGTTATCCAAAAACCCCATGGCCTCAAATAGTCGCCTTCCGGAACATTTTGATTCACGCATATTTTGGAATTGACTGGAACGAAGTTTGGAAGGCCGCTCGGGTTGACTGTCCCGCCCTGCGTCGGGAAGTCACCAGCATTCTGGCAGCGGAGTTCGGCGGATTGAATAAGGCGGAATGAAACGAGAAGCCCGGTTGGGCATTCAGTCAAAAAAAATCCCACCCCTGTAGCGAAAAACCCCACCCCAACCCTACTTACTAACCAGAGAACCTTCAGGAGGTCACCACCATGACTCGCCAAGTCGCCCCATGGGCCCTAGCCCTCATCCTCACCACCCAACTCCCCGCCCAATCCACATCCTCCACCGTCAGCGGCAAGATCACCGACCCCACCGGCGCCATCGTCCCCGCCGCCTCCATTAGCGCATCCAATGAGGACACCGGACTCCGCCGTGCCACCACCTCCAACGACAACGGCGTCTACGTCGTCCCCCTCCTCCCGCCCGGCCGCTACCGCCTCAGCGTCCAGAAGGACGGCTTCAAACCCATCACCCGCACCGGCATCGTCCTCCAAGTCGATCAGGTCGCCCGCATCGACTTCGTCCTCGACCTCGGCGCCGTCGCCGAAACTGTCGAAGTCACCGACAACGCCCCGCTCCTCCAGCAGGACACCTCCGCCCTCGGCCAGGTCGTCGACAACCAGAAAATCCTCTCCCTCCCCCTCAACGGCCGCATGACCTTCCGCCTCGTCAATCTCACCCCCGGCATCATCGTCACGCCCGGTTCCAGCGGCCAGTTCGGCGACGTCTCCGTCGGCACCTTCGACGACATCAATTTCTCCATCAACGGCGGACGCGCCCAATCGAACGAAGTCATGGTCGACGGCGTCCCCTCCACCACTGGCTTCCTCAACCTCATGACCACCGTCCCCTCCGTCGACGCCACCCAGGAGTTCAAAGTCCAATCCAACTCCATGTCCGCCGAATGGGGCCGTTTCGGCGGCGGTGTCATCAACGTCTCCACCCGCGGCGGCACCAATGAATTCCATGGATCATTATTCGAATTCGTCCGCAATAGCGCCTTCGATTCCAATGAATTCTTCAATAAACGCGCCGGCCGCGACATCCCGCCCTTCCGCATGAATCAATTCGGAGGCTCCGTAGGCGGCCCCATCCAGCGCAACAAGACATTCTTCTTCGCCAATTACGAAGCCACCCGCTGGCGCCGCGGCGATATCTTCAACACCACCGTGCCCACCCTCCTCCAGCGTGGCGGCGATTTCTCGAAAACCTTCACCCAAACCGGCGACCTCATCGTCATCTACGATCCCCTCACCAGCGCCGCAGTCGCCCCCGGCAGCACGAACTTCCGCCGCACCATCTTCCCCAACAACGTCATCCCGCAATCCCGCTTCGATGCCGTCGGCGCCAACATCGTCAAATTCTTCCCCACCCCCAACGTCCCCGGCACCGCGCTCACCGAAACGCAAAATTTCCTCAGCAACGCCGCCCGCCAGATCAACAAAAACGAAGGCGCCATCCGCATCGACCGCAACGTCACCGACAAGCTCCGCATGTTCGGCCGCCTCGCCGTCACCGACAACGTCCTCGGCCAGCCCGATCACTTCCGCAACGAAGCCACCCCCGGCGTCGGAGCCAATGGCAACATCCAATTCCGCTACTACACCGCCGCCCTCGACGCCACTTACACGCTCTCCGCCACATCCCTCCTCAACATCCGCTACGGCCTCGCCCGCTTCAACTGGGCTCGCAAAACACGCAGCTACGGCTTCGATCAGCGCTCGCTCGGCATGGCCGACTCGGTCGTAAGCCAGATGCAAATCCCCGTCTTCCCCAATATGTCTGTCGAAGGCTACAGCGGCATGGCAGGCGGCAGCTTCATCGACACAGGCCAAGACACGCACAGCCTGCTCCCGTCCCTCACCATCATCAAAGGTAAGCACACCTGGAAGGCCGGTGGCGATCTCCGACTCCGCCGCAACAATCTTTGGATCATCGCCAACGGCGGCGGCACCTACAACGTCACCCGAGCCTTCACCCGTGGCCCCGATCCCAACGTCTTCACCGCCAACGCAGGCAACGGAGTCGCCAGCCTCTTGCTCGGCACCGCCGCCGGCGGCTCCATCGGAAGCTACCCCGGCGCATCGCTGCAAAACTTCTATTACTCCGGCTATTTCCAGGATGACTGGCGCATCGGCAAGCGCCTCACCCTCAACCTCGGCATCCGCTACGAAACCGAAACGCCTTACACCGAGCGCCGCAACTACCTCGCCTTCTTCGATGTCAATCAAGCAAGCCCGCTCGCCAACCCCTCCTTCCCCAACCTCAAGGGCGGGCTTCGCTTCACCACCAAAGACGGCCTCGGCCGCTCCGCCTACGCGCAGGACAGCAACAACTTCTCCCCCCGCATCGGCCTCGCCTACGCCCTCAACAACAAGACCACCATCCGCACCGGCTTCGGCGCATTCTACGGAGCCCTCGAACTCAGCAACGACCTCAACAATTTCACCCCCGTCAACGGCAACGGCTTCAGTGGCAGCACGCCCTTCGTCGGCACCATCGACAACGTCACGCCTTTCGCCTATCTCCGCAACCCCTATCCCACCGGCCTCCAATCGCCTCCCGGAAGCGGAGCAGGCGCGCTCGCCATGGTTGGCCAAGCCATCTCCAGTTGGGATTACGCCGGACGCACGCCCTACACCATGCAGTGGAACTTCGACGTCCAGCGCAGCATCACATCGGACCTGCTCGTCGATGTCGCCTACGCCGGCAGCCGCGGTCTCCACCTCGCCCGCGTCTACGATTACAACGCGCTCCCCACCGACCTGCTCTCGCAAGGCACCGCTCTCCAGCAACTCGTCGATAATCCCTTCTACGGCAAAATCAACGTGGGCACACTCGCTCAGCAGCGCATCCAACGCCGTCAGCTATTACTCCCCTATCCGCAGTTCACCGGAGTCACCATCCTCAATGCCCCGGCCGCCAGTTCCATCTACCACTCCATCCAAATCAAAGTCGAAAAGCGCCTCTCCAAAGGCCAAAGCCTCCTCGTCTCCTTCACCGGCGCAAAACTAATCGGGAACTCCAACAACAACCTCGCCGGACTCGGCGTCCAATCCAACGGAACCGGCACCCAGGATTGGTACAACCTTCGTGGAGAGCGCTCCATCAGCGAAATGGACATCTCCCGAGCCATGACCATCAGCCACCTCATCAAACTCCCCGTCGGCCTCAACCTCAGCACCATCATGACCGCCCGCGGAGGCATGCCTCTCGCCCTCAGCGCGCCCATCCCCGGCGGTGGCAATCGGCCCAACTCCACCGGCACATCCGCCTTCCTTACTTCCGATCGCAGCCGCAACGATCAGATCAACCGCTGGTTCGACACCACCCAATTCACGCTCCCGGCGTCGTTCACCATGGGCAACGTCAGCCGCACGCTGGCCGACGTCAGGGGCCCCGGAGTCATCGCCTTCGACTTCTCCCTCTCGAAACAAATCGCCATCAAAGAAAAGGTAACCGTCCAACTCCGGGCCGAAGCCTTCAACGCCTTCAACCGCCCGCAATTCTGGATGCCGAACGTCGCCTTTGGCAGCCTCGATTTCGGCCGCATCACCGCCAGCCAGCAAACGGTACTCCCCCGAGTGCTCCAATTCGCCCTAAAATTAGGTTTCTAACAGTGGCGCGGGCCACCGGCCGGCGCGTAAATAAGAAAAACCAATGCACCGCCGCCAATTCCTAAGCACCCTAACCGCCGCCACGCTCACCGCGGCCACCCCCAAGCCCCCGCGCCCCAACATCCTCCTCATCCTAGCCGACGATCTAGGCTGGTCCGACCTCGGCTGTTTCGGCGGTGAAATCGAAACCCCAAACCTCGACAAACTCGCCGCCAACGGAGTCCGTTTCACCCAGTTCTACAACTCCGCCCGCTGCTGCCCCTCCCGAGCCTCCATCATGACCGGCCTCTACCCGCACCAGGCAGGCATGGGCAACATGACATCCCCCAAACCCCGCACCGACTTCCCGGGCTACGCAGGCGTCCTCAACAAAAACAACACCACCATCCCCGAAGTCCTCAAAACCGCCGGCTACTCCACCTGGATGACCGGCAAGTGGCACCTCGGCCCTCCCGGCCCCGTCGGTCGAGGCTTCGATGAATACTACGGCATGGTGCACGGCTTCGATTCCTTCTGGGACCCCACAAAATACACCCGTCTCCCCGCGGACCGCCCCCACCGCACCTACCCCGAAGGCCAATTCTACGCAACCAACGCCATCACCGACTACACAACCGAATTCCTCTCCCAGGCCCGCACCCAGAACAAACCGTTCTTCCTCTACCTCGCCTACAACGCCCCCCACTTCCCCATCCACGCACCCAAGGAAACCATCGATAAATACCAGCCCATTTACGAAAAAGGCTGGGACCACATCCGCCGTCAGCGCTACGAAAAGCAGCTCAAACTCGGCGTCATCCCCAAAAATTCAAAACTCACCCCGTTAAGCGAAATCCCCCCCAATCGCTTCAACAAACAAACCGGCTGGGCAGGCAAACACAACCCACCCTGGGACACCCTCCCCGAAGATCGCCGCAAAGATCTCGCCCGCCGCATGGCCATCTTCGCCGCCATGGTCGATATCATGGACCGCAACATCGGCCGTGTCATCGAAGACCTCCGCACCCACAACCAACTCGACAACACCGTCATCTTCTTCACCGCCGATAACGGAGCCTGCGCCGAATGGGACCCCTACGGCTTCGATAAATCCAGCGGCCCGCAGAACACGCTCCACACCGGCGATGCCCTCGCCACCATGGGCCAGCCCGGCACCTATCACAGCTACGGTTCCGCCTGGGCCAACACCGGCAACACACCCTGGCGCCTCTACAAACACTACGCCCATGAAGGCGGCATCAGCAGCCCGCTCATCGTCCACTGGCCTGCCGCCATCAAGCGCCGCAACGCCATTGACCACACCCCCGGCCACATCACCGACTTCATGGCCACCTGCGTCGATCTCGCCCAAGCCACCTACCCCGCCTCCATGCCTCCCATGGAAGGCCGCAGCCTCGTCCCCGCCTTCCACGGCAGGAAAATCCAGCGCGACGCCATCTACTTCGAACACGAAGGCAACCGCGCCATCCGAATCGGAAAATGGAAAGCTGTCGCACTACAACCCGACGGCAAATGGGAACTCTACGACATCGACACCGACCGCACCGAACTCCACAACCTCGCCGAAAAGCAACCGGCACGCCTCAAATCCATGATCCGCCAATGGGAGCAATGGGCCCGCCGCACACAAGCGATACCCTGGATGTGGACCCCGCAATACGAACCCACGGAGCAACAATGACCCGACGCGAACTCCTCGCCTCCTCACTCGCCCCAGCCCTCCTCAGCGCCGCCACCACCCGCTGGAGCGAACAACAAGCCAAGGATTGGTACGCCCGCCAACCCTGGCTCATCGGAGCCAACTACGTCCCCGCCACTGCCATCAACGAACTCGAGATGTGGCAAGCCGAAACATTCGCGCCCCAGCGCATCGACCTCGAACTCGGCTGGGCCGCCGCCATCGGTATGAACACGATGCGCGTCTTCCTCCACGACCTCGTCTATCAACAGGACCCCGCCGCTTTCCGCAAGCGCCTCGACACCTTCCTCACCATCGCCGCCAAACACAAAATCCGTCCCATGCTCGTCCTATTCGATTCCGTCTGGGACCCCTTCCCCAAACTCGGCCCGCAGCGCGCCCCCACGCCCGGCGTCCACAACTCCGGCTGGATGCAAAGCCCCGGCGCCGCCGCCCTCACTGACCCTGCCCAACACCCCCGCCTCGAAGCCTACGTCAAAGGCATCGTCTCCACCTTCGCCAACGACAAACGCGTCCTCGCCTGGGACCTCTGGAACGAACCCGACAACAAAAACGGCAATTCCTACGGCAAGAAGGAACCGCCGAATAAAGTCCAACTCGTCCTTGATCTCCTCCCCAAAACCTTCGCCTGGGCACGCTCCGCCAACCCCTCCCAACCCCTCACCAGCGGTGTCTGGCAGGGCGATTGGTCCTCCGACTCGAAACTCAGCCCCACAGATCGCATCCAACTCGAGCAATCCGACGTCATCAGTTTCCACAACTACGGCAAGCCCGCCGATCTCGAGCGCGCCATCCAATCCCTCCAGCGTTTCCGCCGCCCCATCCTCTGCACCGAATACATGGCACGAGGCAACGGCAGCACCTTCCAGGGCTCACTCCCCATTCTCAAAAAGCACAACGTAGCCGCCATCAACTGGGGCCTCGTCGAAGGCAAAGCCCAAACCCATCTCCCCTGGGACTCCTGGCAAAAACCCTACGTCAACCGCGAGCCCGCCGTCTGGTTCCATGAAGTCTTCCGCAAGGACGGAACACCCTACAAACCCGAAGAGACCAACTTCATCAAGCAAATCCGCTGAAAGTTGTTCTGAGATATAATTCCTTAGTCGCCCGCTGACGATATCTCACCTACAATCAAATCTCGGAGATCCATCACTACATGAAAATCCCGCAAACCGCGCGGTTGCTCGCCTCCGCCGTGTTCTTCCTCACGGCCGCATCCGCCGCCCCTATCGGCCCCAAAGGCCCGGACTTCTTTGGCTACCAGGGCAACGACATCGCCTCCAACCTGCGCAATGTCCTTACATCGGGAACCACCATCGGCCTCGGCGATGAGCAGATGAGTTCCGCCATCAACATCGGCTTCGCCTTCAGCTTCTACGGAACCAGCTTCACCCAATTGTTCGTCTCCTCAAACGGCTTCCTCGATTTCGACGGCGGCTTCCCAAGTATCGTCTTGCCGGAACCCGTTCCGGGCGATGGCGTCATCGATGGCGGAATCATCGGCGGTCTCCTCCGCGATCTCAATCCCGCCGTAGGCGGAACCATCGCCTATCAGACCCTCGGCTCCCCAGGCAGCCGTCAATTCGTACTCGGCTTCTACGGTGTGCCTAATTTTGGAACGAATAGCGCTTCCACCTTCGAGATGATCCTCCACGAAGGCTCCAACAATATCGAGTTCCAATACGGCGCCCTCGGCAACTTCGCCGGCAGCACATCCGTGGGCCTCGAAGCGCCAGGCTCCAACCAGGGACTCCCCATCCTCTTCGGTGCCCAACCCGACAACAACTCCGGCTACCTCATCACCCTCGCCGACGTCCCCGAACCATCCACCATCGCACTCTCCGCGCTCGGCTTCGCCACCCTCCTGCTCCGCAAACGAAACTAATCCGGAACCAACCAGCGGGAGCGTGGATGCACTCCACCTCCCGCTACACCCACCTCACCCCTGCCGTACCACCCTCCCCGCCTGTATCATCCCCAGCAGCGCCCTCACCTTCGACTCCACCACCGCCCGCAGCGCATCCTCCGCCCCCATCCCTTCCGCCGATGCCCGCCCCTCCGTCGTCGCCACATTCGACATAAACCCATCCACCCACACATTGAACGTCGCCACCACAGAGTTCACCCGCCCCTGCGACTTCAACGTAATCAGCCGCCCCGAAATACTGAACCCCGGAGCCTTCACCTCCCCCTTCGGCGCCTCCCGCACTTCCACATCCTTCGTCTTCTTGGCCACTTTCCGCGCCTCATCATCCATCGCCGCCAGTAGCGGCTCGCTCGCATCCTTCTTGATCGTCTTCTCTGCCGTCCAAGGTCCGAAAGTAATCTCCATGTCTTCGAAAAGCCCTCCACCTCTATAAGCGAAAACGGCTTCCTTTCTGATCGGATAAGTTGGGCCGTACTCCTCGGCGCCTCCCTGTGCGCTCTGCGCTTCCTACTATTCACCCTTGCTCTTTCCACCTTCGCCGCCGAAAAGTGCTCCGGCCTCTCGTCATCTGACCGGCACCCGGCACATCTTCCGGGCGCACTGACTTCGATCACCCCACGAACCTTGCCGTCCCCGAATTCGAAACCGTCTTCCTCCAAATCATCAGCCCGCTCGCCGCCACGAGTCTTCCCTCGTCGTCGCCAAAATCCCCGGCATCGCAGCTAACCCTATGTCATCAGCCTCACAGACCTCCAGCAGTTCACCGGAAATAGCTGCCGCCGACCCGCTCTTGTTCTGACACAAAAAACGATGAGCCAGTTCGATCCCATTTGCGCCACCAATTCATACGGTAGTCACGTTCCACTCTCGGAGGTATACATGACCGCGTCTTCCCGCTCTCTTCTCCCCGCGCTGGCGGCGGCAACCCTGCTGCTCGTCGGCGCCACCCTTGGCATCGCCGGCCCCATGGCCTACGTCGTAACGGGCGTCAACGGCACCGACCTCGCCCTGCTCGACCTTGGCACTGGAAATACCACCAGCATCGGTTCCTTCACCGACTCCGGCATCCGGGGCCTCGCCCTCTCCCCCGGCGGCACCCTCTACGCGGGCGGCCAAGTCGCCTTCTACTCGGTCAACACAACCACCGCCGCCACTACCTTGATCGCCAGCCCGCTTGCTGTCCTCGAAGATATGGACTTCGACGGCAACAATCTGCTCGCCAGTAGCACCGTTATCGTCTATGACGTCAACACCACCACCGGAGCGGAAACCTTCATTGGCTCCGGTATCACAAATTATTATGGTTTCGCCGTTATTGACAGCACCACGGCCTACGTCACTTACTTCGACACATTGCTCGCCGACAGGGCGCTTGGAATCCTCAACCACTCCACAAGCGCAATTACCCCCATCGGCGCCTTAGGCGCGGCCTTAACAACCGGCCATATCATCACCGGCCTCGACATCGCTTCCGACGGCAATCTCTACGGCGTATCCACCGCCGGAGATGTCCTCCGCATCGACACCAGCACCGGCCTCGCCACCTTGATCGCCCAAACTCAACTCAACTTCCGCGCCCTCGCCGCCATCCCCGACGCCGGAGTCCCCGAACCCTCCACCGTCGCCCTCTGCGCCCTGGGCCTCGGCACTCTCCTCCTGCGCAAACGCGCATAGAGCATCGGCTTCCATACTGCTATCCTGGTTTCGATCAGGAACTGCCATGAGAACCGTACTCACCCTCGCGTTGCTCTGTATGCCGCTAGCGTCGCTGCCTCTCCCAGCGCTGGGCCAACCCGCGCAAGGCGCATCCTCTGAGCAGATCTTCGACGTCCGCAACGGCGATCAAACCGGCAAACTCATCCTCGGCGAAACCGAACTCGCCTTCGAGTCCCTCACCGACGCTCGCCATTCCCGCCGCTGGAAATACGCCGATATCCGCGAACTGTCAAAGAAGAAAAGCGAATTCACCGTCCGCCCCTTCAAAGGCGACCGCTACGACTTCCAGTTCAAGGACAAGAAACTCCGCGATCGCATCTACAACATGATCTCCGACAAGATCATCGCCGCACGGCGCCCGCGCTAATCAGCGCCCGAAGTACCCGCTCACCTCCACCACCACATCGGTCCGCCGGTACGCATAGATATTAATCGCCCCGTTCGTCCCCGCCGGCACAATCGCCGAGTTCGTCACCACCTGCCCCTGAAACGCATTCAAAATCGATGCATTCGGCTGCGGCTGCCCCGTCGGATACGCCGTCAGAAACGGCATCGGATTCCCGCCCGGCAGCGCCGTCACATTGATCGCATACCCCTTCGCCGTCGGCGGAATTCCGCTGCACCCCGTCGCCGTCGGAATCGCAATCGTCCGCGTCGTCTCATCCGCGTACTGCCCTCCGTTCACCGTCGAATCGCTCGCCCGGCACTGCGTCACCGGGAAATAATACTGCCCGTTCACCCCGTCATCCGCCGCGTAATACCCATTGATGTCCACCAGAAAATCCGTTGCGTCATAAGCAAACACATTGATCGTCCCATTCGCACTCGCCGGGATGATCACGCTGTTCGCCAGCACCCGCCCCACAAACGAATTGATGCTCGACACATTCGGTTGCGCCGACCCGTCCGGCCACGCCGTCAAATACGCCAGCGGCCCCGGAGGCACCGCCGTTATCGTCACCGAATACGCAGCCGCCACCGGCACGTTGCAGTATTGCCCCGCCGCCGGAAACGTGAATTTCCGCGTCTCCCGTGCCCCCATCGACGGAGGCCCGAACGGCCCCACCTGCGGCCGGTACAACACCCGCGTATCAATCACCCGGCACGGCGTCAGCGGATAATACGTCAACGCAGGCACCGCCGTACTGTCCGTGTAATACCCGCTAATATCAATCAGCAAGTCTGTAGCATCGGACGAATACACACTGATCCCGCCATTCGCCCCCGCCTTCACAATCGCCGAGTTCGCCACAATCTGCCCGTCCGGCGACCGGATCGTCCACACATTCGGCCGCGGCTCTCCCGCCGGCCACACCGTGACAAAGTTCACCGTGCTCGATGGAATCACAGTCACATTCACCACATACGCCTTCGCCGTGGCCGGAATCGCGCACACCGTCGACACCGGCAGATTCATCGTCCGCGTTTCCGCCGCCTGCAACGACGGCGGCCCGAACGCCCCCGTCCGCCCCTCAAAGTTATACAAAGCCCGCGTCTCCATCACCCGGCACGGTGGCAGCGGCACAAACCGCAGCGGCGTCGCCACCGTCGATGCCTTATACGTCGCCGCCGCCGGCGATCCATACGCCCCGTTCACAAACGCCAGCACCTGCACATACAGCGTCCGCCCATCCTGCGGCAGTCCGTTCACCGTCAGCGACGTCCCCGTCGTCTCCTGGCTGAACAGATCCGTCCCCCCTGCCGCGCTCCCCACATCCAAACGGTACTTCGTTGCATTCGGCACCGCCGCCCACTGGAACGTCGCCGATGTCCCGCTCAACGTCGAACCCGGCGCCGGACTCGACAACGCAGGCGATGCCCCCGACAAATTCACAATCGCAATCACGCTCTGCGGAAACGTCCCCTGCAAGCCCACAGCATCCGCCTTTCCATCCCCGTTCAAGTCCACCGCCCGTAGTCCCTTGTGCCCCAATCCTGTCATCAAAACAATTTCCGCCTGAAATGTTCCATTGCCATTCCCCACCGCCAGCGTCAGATTCGAACTCCCGCAGCAATGCCCGATCAGCAGATCCACCTTCCCATCCTGCGTGTAATCCGCCACCGCGATTTCCTGCGGCGCAAAACTCGTTGCCAGCGGAGCTTGCGCGGCAAACGTCCCGTTCCCCTGATTCAAATACAGCAATACCTGATACGTCACACCCACCGTCAACGCCGAAGACACCGCGAAATCCACTCGCCCGTCGCCATTGAAATCCCCCACCGACGCCGCCGTCGCCAGCACCCCACCCGGATACGTCACCGCCGCGTTGAACGTGCCATCGCCTTTCCCCGTGAGCACCGCCACGCTCGCCGCCGTCACCCCATTCTGCCCGCGATTCAACACCACCAGATCCAGCCGCGCGTCCCCATTCACATCCACTATCTGGACGCCCGCGGGAAACGCCCCGCTCGCATAACCCGTCGCCGCCGCGAATCCGCCCACTCCGTTCCCCAACTGCACATACACCTTGCCATCCGCGTTCGAATACGCCAGATCCTGCTTCCCGTCCTGATTCAAATCCCCCGCGGCCATCAGAAACGCATCCGCCACACCCGTGAACGTAGTCGGCGCCTGAAACGTCCCATCCCCCTTCCCCAACAACATGTACATCACCGTCGACCCCGACTCCGCCGCCACCAGGTCCACCTTCCCGTCTCCATTGAAATCCGCCGCGCCCAGCGCCCCCAGTTCCACCGCTCCCGTCACCTTCACCGAGTTCCCACCGAACTCCGCCCCGCCCTGCCCCAGGAAGAGCGAAATCGTATCGGAAAATTGCGGCGCCCGAGCCGCATCCAGCCTCCCGTCTCCATTGAAATCCGCCCACACGGTCCCCGTGCCGCCCTTCCCCGCCGGGTACGCCCGCGTCCCGTGAAACGTCCCGTCGCCTTTTCCAAACAACACACTCATCCGCCCGTTGTCCATGTTCGGAGCCAGTTCATCCGGATGCCCCGACGCCGCCACAATATCCGCATTCCCATCCAAATCGAAATCCATCACAAAAAGCGACACACTGTGCTCCGCCATCGCGTACCGCGGCCCCGCGGTCATCCTCCCCGCCCCATCCCCATACAACACACCCACCGTGCTCGCCCCTTCATCCGCAACTACCGCATCCAACTTCCCGTCCTTGTTCAAATCGCCCAGTGCCACATAGCTCTGATCCCCCGGTACAGCCAAAGTCTGCAACGCCTGAAACGTTCCGTTCCCATTCCCCAATCCCACCGCCACCACATCGCTCCAACCCGCCACGAGATCACCCTTCCCATCGCCATTTACATCGCCAGTCGCCACCGACACAATCCCCGAAGCCACCGTAGCATTCACCGCCGCCTGAAACGTCCCATTCCCGTTCCCCAACAACACGCTGTATCCCACCGAAGTCACCGCCACCAGATCCATCTTCCCGTCCCCGTTCACGTCATACGCCGCAATCTTCCGCGCACTCGACGGCACCGTGAAATTCGATGGCGCCCCCAACACTCCATTCGCCCCCAGCAAAAACACCGACACCACACTGTTCCCCACCAGCACCGCATCCCGCCGCCCATCCCCATTCACATCCACCGCAAGCAATCCCACCGCCACAAATCCACTCAGCGCAGTCTGCGCCTGTGAAGACAGATTGAAGTTCGAATCCAACAGCCCGCTCAGCAACTTCGTCCCATTGAACGCACTGCTCCCGCAAAACGACGTGCAATACCCCATCGCACTCCCGTTGTTCAAAAAATCCCCTCCCGCCGCCCTGTCCGATCCACGCCCCAACAGTGCATCCCCGCCTACCTTCCATCCCCCAGGCAGCGCCTGCCGAGCCGGACGCGACGGCAACCCCGTGCACGCAAAAAACGGATCCTGCGCATTCGCCACCGCCGCTTGCTGCGTCACGTTCGACGCGTTCGTCGCCGTGTACGTCCGCTTCGTGAACGACCCGTCGGAATTCCGCTGCAACCCCGCCCCCTGCCGCGGCGATTGCGTCGCCGCCACAAAATCCGAACTGCGCGCGAACACTAGCAGTGGGCAAGTCTGTCCGTACGCCGCCACCGTCATCAACACCATGCTCAGAATCATCATTCGGTCACTCCAACCTCGCGCTTCACCACAAATACACCCATCAAATGTAAGCCATCTGAATATTCAGAATTACCAGACATTACAGAAATCTCCGCCCCATCTCCGCGCAGATTCCCGAATAAGCCTGCCGGCACCGTGAATCTTACATCCTTCGCACTTGCCACACAATAAGTGGCATTCGCCTCCATTCCATCTCGCGACACCGCCAATATCCCAACCCATCCCTCCCGAGCCCCCCCGCTCCACTCCACCGTCAACGCCTTCCGCCGCGACACCACCGCCGGAACATTCCGCCATTCCAACCGCACCGGAGCCTTCACCCCCACACCAAATGCCGGAAAATCCTTCCCCCCGTTCCCCGTCACAAACAGCCGCTCCGCCCGCGCATTCAACCCCCGCCGCCCTTCCAGCCTCATCCGGTACATCCCCACCGCCCCAACACCGCCCGGCATCTCCACCCGAAACGATCCATCGTTCACCGCCAGGCTCCCCGCATCCAANNATCCAACCCAACCCCGCCATACCCGCGCAACAGCATCGCCCCCACACTCTCCTCCGCCCCCGCCACAAACGTCGAACACGTCCCCAGCGCAGGAGGGCTCAACCGCCTCCCATCCGCCGAAAAAAACAACGCCGTCATCCCCGCCTCCGGTTCCTCCGTCCGCACCACGATCCCATTCTTCCCATTCCCCACCACCGGCAAAGGCCCGCCATACACGCATTCACCGCGCCCCCGCCGCACCGCAATCGAAACCACATTCCCCATCCCCGCCATCACCGGCACCGAGCATCCCTCCACCACATCCGCCGGCAACACAAATCGCACCGCCACTCTCCGCCCAACCCCGCGCACCACCATGCCCATCACATTCGATCGCCCCACTACAACCGGCACCCGCGAGCCCACCGCCGCACCCGTCGCCGCCAAGTGCACCGCATCCCCCGGAGCATACGGACCCGTCGCCTCTGCCATCCCCCAACCCAATCCATTCGCACTGAACAAGCCCACTGCCCCACTCCGCAAAACCACCCGAGCCGCCAGCCCACCAACCCGTAATTCCCCGGCACCCAACCCCACACCATCCGGCACCCACACATCCACACGCCGCTCCAACACCCGTACCACCTCCAACGGAACCGCGGTTCTCCCCGCCATCGCCAGCGAAAACCTCTCCGCCTTCAACCCAACCCCATGCACCGACACCACCGACCCCGGCCCAATCTCCGCCCGCTGGCTCGCCGCATGCACCACCGGATTTCGCCGCAATTCGGCCCCAAACCCAGCCATCGCCACCAAACTCGCCACAACAAATCCCAGCATTCCCACGCAGAATATCAAACTACGATGCTAGAATTCTCGTGAAATGGGGCTCGTTCGCGCATCCTTCCGCTACGCCATGCGCGACCTCCGCGCCTCCCCATTCCGCGCCGCCTCCACCTGCCTCCTCCTCGCCACAGCCATCGCCATTCTCTACGCCGCCCAAACCATCGCCACCGCCACCCGCACCCTCGTCCACAACGATTCCCGCGCCTGGCTCGGAGCCGACATCGCCCTCGTCACCGCCGAAGCCCTCACCTCCGAACAGCAACAAATCATCGCCCCCCACAACCCCATAACATCCTACGAAGCCATCGCCGCCATCACGTCCCCAAACGCCGCCAACCCAATCGCCACCGCCATCCGCGCGATCAACCCCGAACGCTACTCCTTCTACTCCACTATCCGCACCCAATCGGGCATCCCGCTCACCGAAGCCCTCCGCAACAACCAAGTCATCCTCTCCCCCGACGCAGCCGCACGTCTCCACGTCACCACCGGCGACACCATCACCATCGGTACAACGCAATTCACCATCGCGGCCCTCATCCACTCCGAAGACGATCGTCTCTCCGCCGCCCTCGAACTCTATCCCCGCCTCATCCTCAGCCTCGACGCCTTCCATCAATCCGGCCTCGCCCAATCCGGCATCCACATCCGCCAGCGCCTGCTCTTCCGCCATCACGATCGACTCCTCCAACAACTCGACGCCGCCTTCCCCCTCGCCATCCTCACCGACTACCAGCGTCCCGACCCGCGCCTCACCCGCACCCTCCACTCCATCGCCACAGCGCTCGATATCACCGCCATCTGCATGTTCTTCCTCGGCTCACTCGCCGCTGTCATCCTCTTCTTCACCCACATCGAACGCCAACTCGACGACGTTGCCGTCCTCAAAACACTCGGCGCCACCCAGCGTTACATCATCCAAGCCTACGCCTCCCAGATCCTCACAATCTCCACCATCGCCACCATCACCGGCATCGCCGCCGGAGCACTCCTCGCGCCCATCCTCACCCAAGCCGCCAACGTCCACTGGAGCCTCCCCCTCAAACTCAAACACACCCCGACACCCATCCTCCTCAGTCTCACTGCAGGCACCATCATTCCGCTTCTCACCGCACTCCTACCCCTCCACCGCCTCCGCCGCACCCGAGCCCTCCAGGTCCTGCGCCGCTACATGCACGAAGACAACCGCCGTCCCTTCCTTCCCGCCACCACGATGTGGATCGTCTGGACAACCTGCGCCACGCTCGTCGCACTCCCTCAACTCCTCCGTGGTCCCGTCCTCGAAGCCGGCAAATCCACGCTCCCCTACTCCACCGCCGACCTCATCATCCTCGGCCTGCGGCGCCACGAAGCCGAACGTCTCACTCACCAACTCCGCCAACACCCCGCCACACGCGCCGCCGAGACACATCCCCTCGCCCGCATTCGTCTCGCCAACCAATCCGCCATCGCCGCCTGTGCCTCCAACCTCGCTCCCAACACACTCCGCATCTCCACCCACTACGCCGGTCTCCTCCAACTCCGCCCGAACCAATCCGTATCCATCTCCGGCGACCCCTTCACCATCGAACAAATCATCCCCATGGACACGCTCACCAACGCCCGCCACGGCATTCAACTCCCCTGCGGCTATCTGCAACAACGCTTCCCGGCCTTCTACGAAATCGCCATCCAAGGCAAAACAGACGAACTCATCCCATTCCTCCAAACCCAATCCCCCACAGCGGCCATTCTCCCCACCAACGAAGTCCGCGCCGCGCTCGAAGCGCTCGTCCACCGAGCCGTAGCGGCCTTCCAATTCCTAACGAGTCTCATCTTCCTCGCCGCCACTGCCGTCCTCGCCTCCATCATCAATTCCAACCGCCGCCGCCGCGCACGCGACATCGCCATCTGCAAATCACTCGGAGCCACCAACCGCGTCCTCCTCCAACGCAGCATGCGAGAGTTCGCCATCATCGGCCTCCAATCCGCCCTCGCCGGCGCCCTCCTCTCAATCATCGCCGCCACCCTCATCCAATCCCTGCTCCTCCACAACTCCCGCCTCGTCTGGTCCCCCGCCATCCTCCTCACTACCCTGATCCTCACTCCGCTCGCCGCCACCCTCACCGGCGTTCTCACCGTCACACCCTCCCTCCGCCGCAAGCCTTTCAGTATCCTATCCTCTATCGAATGCCGGTGACGATCCTCACAACCCGCTTCGGCTCGCTCGGACCTTACATCCGCGCGCGCAATTACCACCGCCTCCTATCCGCCCACTTCCCAACGGAACTCTACGACGTCTCCACCCAACCGAACGCCCCTGTAAGGGCAACAGCCCACATTTGGCGGGCAACACTCGTCCATACTCCACAAATCTGGCGCTTCCTCTACAACCACTGGCAACGCATCCCCACCTTCGATGCTATCCGCCGCAACTTGTCCCCGCCCTTCTTCCGCCAAGCCATGCGCGAGGTCGCGGCCCTCCAACCCAGCCTCATCCTCTCCACCAACGTCCACACCACCACCATCGCCTCCTGGTGGAAACTCCGCGGCACTCTGCAGGCCCCCATCGTCGTGGCCCTCAACGCGTGGCATTTCCAACCTTCCTGGTGCCTTCCCGCCGTCGATCACTACCTCGCCTGCACCACTCATCAGCGGGATCAACTCATCGCCCATGGAGTTCCCGCCAACCGCATCACCGTAGCCGGCTTCCTCATCGCTCCCGAATTCCACGCCACATCACCCCGCCAAACCTCCCGCACGCCCAACGTCCTCCTGATGGGTGGTGGCGAAGGCTGGTTCCTCCACCAATCCATCGAAGCCCTCGCCGCCGTCCAATCTCCGGCCCGCTTCACCATCCTCTGCGGCAACCACCGAAGCGCACAATCCATCGCCGCGCAAATCGAACGCATCCCGCAACTCCGCAACAGATCCTCAATCCTCGGCTACACACACAACCCCGCTCCCTACTTCGCCGCCGCCGATCTCCTCATCACCAAACCCGGAGCCATGACCCTCGCCGAAGCCTTCGCCTCCTCCACGCCTGTCCTCGCGCTCCACGCCATCGCCGGACACGAAGAAGCCGGGCTCGCCATCCTCCGCGCCGAAAACGCCGTCGCCACCCCGCGGCCCAACGAATCGCTCGCCCACACCGTTGACCGTCTGCTCAAATCCCCCGCCGAACTCCACCGCCTCGCCGCCCGCGGCCGCGAACTCGTGTCCACCTCCGCCGCCACCATCATTCCCCAAGTCATCCGTCAATCCATCCCCGCCTGACGCCCCGCTACTTCACCCGCTTCGCCAGCGCCAATAACGCCGCGCGCTCTCCCTCCGTCATCCCCCGTCCCGTCTTGTCCTTATGCGCCGCCAGCGTCAGATCCGAGGGTTCCGCGCTCAACACCCTCAACCCAGCAAACCGGTAAATCACGCTTAGTTCATTCTTCGCCGGCCGGTCATGCACGTGCACCAGCCACTGCGTCCCTTCCCCATCAATCCGATACACATAGTTGTACGGATGCTCATCCCGTAGCCAGCTCCGCCCAAACTGCCAGCGCCCCTTCTCTTCCAATCCCACCGGATCCAGCAGCACCACCTCCGCCACTTGATCCGCATCATTCACTCCACCCGCCGCCAACATCGTCCCGAGTTCCGTCTCCACCTCCCGCAGCGCATGCAAGTGACCCCGGTGCCGGAACTCCGCCAGTTTCTTCCCCGTCACATCCAACCGCACAATCTGTACCGGATCCTTCAAATGATGATGGCTCGTCAGAATCACCGTTTTCTCTCGCACCAGAAACTGCCGCGCCATGTAGGGAGCACCCGTCCCGTCGCCCGGCTCAAACCGCCATCGCTCCGTGCCATCCTCGTTCAAACACACCAGAGGAATCCCCCGCCAATTCGACACCAGCGGAATGAACAACACCTCCTTCCGGCCGTCACCATCCAAATCCCCCATCCAGATTTTCTGCTCCACCAGTTGATACGACCCCGAGTTCAACGCGCCATACACACGCCGCCATATCTCCTTCCCGCCACCATCAAGCCCAGCCACCCCATCCGCCGTCACCGTCACATCCGCCAAATGCGGGCGTAACGCCCACACCGCCCCCAGCCCAATCAAACTCAACAGCACCACCAACGCCGCCGCCCACTTCCACCAACCCCGTCGAGGAGCCGCCTCCGAAACAACCTCCGGCACAACCTCCGGCCCCGATTCGGGCACATCCACTGCCACGTTCCCCGCAACACTCCGCCACGCATCCAATTCCGGCGCCAGCGCCCGCACCTGCCCGCGCGGTCCGGGTAGCCGTTTCACCGGCATCCCCCGATCCTTCTCCCATTGCTGCGCCGTTCGTACACTTACCCCTAAATACGCGGCAATTTCCTTCCAACTCTGAAGCTCAATCTGTGACGGGTCCGAAGCGGCCATGGCGGAAGCCACAGCATAACATTCCTACCTTCCCAAATACCCACTAATCTCTACCACCACGTCCGTCCTGCGATACACATACACATCAATCGCGCCGTTCGCACCCGCCGGAATCATCGCCCCGTTCGTCACCACCTGCCCCTCAAAGGCATTCAACATCGATGCATTCGGCCGGCTCTGTCCCGCTGGATAC
>JAFDVS010000038.1 GCA_018268935.1 Acidobacteriota bacterium
CGCCGCGGGCGAGGGCGACGGCGGCCTCGATGGTGCTGGGGGCGCCGAGGAGGAGGTCGGCTCCGTTGTAGCCGCCGGCGAGTGTGTTGGCATTGGCGGTGAAGCTGCCGCTGTGCGTGAAGCGGCCACGGGCGAATTCGTTGCCGATTTGCAGGAACTGGTTGTAGCGGTATTCGCCGCCGAAGCGGAAGGAGTGCTTGCCTCGGGTCCAGGAGAAGTTGTCGACGAGTTGGTAGATCTTGTTGTCGATGGTGAAGGGGCCGTTAGCGTCGTTGCCCCAGCGGCTGAGCGTGCTGCCGGTGAGATTGACGTCGGGGATTCCCCAGGAGTTGGGATCAGTGACTTTGATGGGGGTGTTCAACTTCTCGTTGACGTTTTCGACGCCGGCGAGTTCCTGGCTGATGTTGTTGAACATGGAGTTGTAGCCGAAGCGGAATTCGTTGACTTTAGAAGCGGAGATAACGCGGGCGTTGGAGAGGACCCACTGGCTGGCGCGGGTGTAGAGTCCGGTGCCGTTCAGTTTGACGCCGGGGGTGATGGTGAGTTCGTCGGTCCAGGAATAGCGGCCGAACCATTGGGAATTGGCGCTCTCGTTGAAGTCGATACGGCCGGTGAACTGGTCTTTGTCGACGGGGGTTTTGGCGAGGTACTGGAAGTTGCGGTTGGGAAGGCCGGTCTGCGGCAGGTTGGGGAGGGGCGCAAATTCGAGCAGGTACTTGGCGCCGGCGCTGATGCGGCTGGCGGGGATTTGGTTGTTGGCGAACGGGGTAGAAGTAACGGTGAAACCGGTGCCAGTGGCGTTGGGTGTGCGAACGCGCGTGTTGGGATCCTGGAGAGGAGAGGTGAACGCGGAGAAATCGCCGTTGCGCATTTCGGGCGTCATTGTGGTGAAGAAATTGGTGGCGGTGGTGCGGGATTTGAAGCCTTCAAAGTTGGCCATGAAGAAGAGGCGATTCTTCCCGTTCAGTAGCTTTGGGATGAAGACAGGGCCGGCGAGCGTGCCTCCATATTGATTCTGGCGGTAGGGCGCTTTGAGCGGCGCGGTCTGGGTGGGACTTTCGGGGTCCTTAAAGAAGTAGGGACGGGCGTCGAGTTTGTCGTTGCGGAGGAATTCGAAGAGGGCGCCATGGAATTCGTTGGTGCCGCCTTTGGTGGAGACGTTGATCTGGCCGGCGCCACGGCCGAATTCCGCGGGATAGATGCCGGTTTGGACTTTGAATTCCTGGAGGGCTTCGACGGATGGGAGGACGATGTAGAGGTTGAAATTGATATCGGTGTTTGTGATGCCGTCGAGGGTGTAGTTGCTCCAGGCGGAACGGGCGCCGGCCATGGAGATGGTGAGATTGGAGCGCGAGCCACCTTGGCGTCCCGCGGCCTGCGCGGCTTGATTGAATCCGAAGGTGACGTTGGGGCTGAGCGCAACGAGGCTGAAAAAGCTGCGGCCGTTGAGCGGAAGATCGGTGATGCGTTTCTGTTCGATGACTGTGCCGACGGTGGCGTCTTCGGTGGCGAGCAGCGGGATTGCACTGGTGACTTCGACGGACTCACTGACTTGGCCGACTTCCAAGGTGAAGTCGACGCGCGCGGTTTGCTGGACTTGCAGTTCGATGTTGGAGCGGAGAGAGGATTTGAAACCGGAGTGCTCGGCTTTGATTTCATACATGCCGGGGACGAGAGCGGGGATGTTGTAGATGCCCTCTTCGTTGGTGGTGGCGTTGCGAACGCCGTTGGTGGCGATGTTCCGGGCGGTGATGGCGGTGCCGGCGACGGCTGCGCCGGAAGCGTCTTTGACTTCACCCGTTACGGTGCCGAGGGTTTGAGAGAGGAGATTACCCGCGAATAGAGCGAGCAATAGTGAAAAAGAAGCGAGACTCCGCAGCTGCATGGTGCGCATATCGGGATATGGTACTACCTGAAATTGCCGTTTGCTCGATGGTGTAGGCTCGAATGGATGCTGGAGAGATGGACACTGCGAGAAATGGCGATGCGGGTGCGTTCCGGCGAGGTGAGTGCACGGGAGTTGGTGGAAGCTCACCTACGGCGGATTGAGGAAGTGAATCCGCGGGTGAATGCGTTTGTGGAAGTGCGAGCCGAGCAGGCGCTGACTGCTGCTGATGAGATTGGAGAGGGACCGCTCGCTGGTGTGCCCGTAACAGTGAAAGATAGCTTTGATGTTGCGGGTTGGGCGACTCGGTGCGGCTGCTTGGGGCGCGAGGGGAATGTTGCGGATTGCGATGCAAGCGCGGTGTCACGATTGCGCGCCGCGGGTGCGATTGTGCTGGGAAAGACGAATGTTCCGGAGTTGGTTTCGAGTTATGAGACGGATAATTTTCTCACTGGGCGGACGGTGAATCCGTTTGATGAGGCGTTGACTGCTGGCGGATCGAGCGGTGGGGAGGCAGCGGCGATTGCGTCATATTGTTCGGCGGGCGGAGTGGGAAGCGATGGGGGCGGGTCGATTCGTGTTCCGGCGCATTTTTGCGGGATTGCGGGGTTCAAGCCGACGCATCGAAGGATCAGCGGGTACGGGCAGTATCCGGTGTCGAGCGGGCCGTATGCGTTGATGGCGACGCCGGGTCCGATGGCACGGACGGTGGGCGACGTGGAGTTATTGTTTTCGGTGATGCAGGGTGTGGATGCACGGGATTCGTTGAGTGTGGGTCGGGGCTTCAAGTGGACGGAGAAGCCGCGCATTGGTGTGATGCGGCAGTTTTGTAAGGTGCCGGTGGATGCGGAGATTGCGGCGGCGGTGGATCGCGCGGCTGGTTTGTTGCGCGATGCGGGATATGAAGTGGAGGAGTTTGTGCCGCAGGGTTTGGAGCGTACTCCGAATCAGTGGGCGTTTTTCTTTGCGGAAGTGGGTGGGATGTTGACGCGAGAATTACTGGCGGGACGCGAGGCACATTGGACGATTACGGAGAATCTGCGTGCGGATGCTGCTCCGGTGGAGGGGCGCGCATTGTTGGCGGCGTATGCGGAGCGGGAGCGGCTGCGCGTGCTTGCCTTGGAGCAGATGGAGCGGTTTCCGGTGTTGTTGATGCCTCCGTGTTCAATTCCGGCGTTTGCGCACAGGCAGCGGCGATTTTCGGTGGGCGAACAGTCGATTGGGCTGTTTGCGGCGATGGCTTTGTCGACGATTTGGAATCTGTTGGGCTTCCCTGCTCTGGTGATGCCGTTTGGGAAGAATGCAGCGGGGTTGCCTGTGGGTGTGCAGTTGGTGGGAAGGCCGTTTGAAGATGAGCGTGTATTGCGTGTGGGGGTGGAATTAGAGGAGGCGCGAGGATGACTCGTAGAGAGTTTGCGGCGCTACCGTTGCTGCAGGTGGGTGGTGCGAGGAAGCCGAATATTGTTTGGATATGGGCGGACAACCTGGCGTACCAGGATCTGAGTTGTTACGGCAGCACGCGGGTGAAGACGCCGCACATCGATGCGCTGGCGCAGAGCGGGGTGCGGTTTACGCAATGGTATGTGGCGCACACGGTGTGCAGTCCGTCACGAGCGGCACTGCTGACGGGGAGGCAACCATTTCGGAATGGGATTGTGGACGTGTTGCGGCCTGATAGCCCGATTGGATTGCCGCCGGAGGAGATTACGATTGCGGCGCTGCTGAAGAAGCAGGGGTATCGGACGATGGCCATCGGGAAGTGGCATCTGGGGGACAAGCGTCCTTTCTTTGCTGTGGACCATGGGTTTGATGGATATTTCGGAATGCCGTATTCGATGGACATGCTGCCCGCGCACTTGTATCGGGACCGGGAGTTGATTGACGATCTGGCAGGGGAGAAGGTGGAGACGATTACGGAACGGTACGCGGACGAAGCGATCGCGTTCTTACGGGCTTCGCGGGGGCAGCCGTTCTTTTTGTATTTGAGCCACACGATTCCGCATCCGCCGATCAATCTGCCTGCGCGCGCGAAGCATGAGGGACGGGCGATTTACGATGATGCGATCGAACATATGGATGAGCAGACGGGGCGGATACTGCGGGTGATTGACGAACTGGGGTTGCGAGAGAACACGCTGATTTTCTTTTCGAGCGATAACGGACCTATGGCGCCGGGCGGACAGACGGGCGCATTGCGCGGGAGGATTCGCGATGCGTACGAGGGTGGAGTGCGTGTGCCATGCATGGCGTCCTGGCGGGGGCGCATTCCGGCGGGACGGGTGGTGCAGGAGCCGGCGATCACGTACGATGTGTTTCCGACGCTGGCGCGATTGGCAGGCGCGGCGATGCCTGGCGACCGTGAGTATGACGGGCAGGACATCTGGCCGCTGCTGGCGGGCTCAGGGAGCGTGAAGAGGGAGAAGCCATTTTATTGGGTGTATCTGGATAATGTGACAACGGTGCGGGATGGGAAGTGGAAGCTGCATGTGGGAAGTAGAGAGAAGGCGCTGGCGGAACCGGAGCTGTATGACGTGGAGACGGACCCCGGGGAGCAGAAGAATCTCGCTTCGGCGGAGACTGCGGTGGTGGCGCGGTTGCAGGGCATGATTGCGGAGTATCAGAAGGGTATTCCGAAGGTGTGGCCGCTGATGTATCCGGTGAGGGACAAGAGGAAGCTCCCGAGCGGTCCGCGGAAAAAGTAAACTTGTCTGTGATGAAAACCGCGGTATTGCTGGCTGTGGCAAGTTGCGCCTTCGCGCAGGTAGAGAGATTGGATCCGGCGCTGGATGCGATTGTGGACGCGAATGCACCCATCGAGAAACTGGCGGGCGGATTGGGTTTCATTGAGGGCCCTGTGTGGATTGCGAAGCCGGGGTATCTGCTGTTCAGCGATATTCCCGCGAACGCAATTATGAAATGGACTCCGGGGGATGCGAAGCCCACTGTGTTCCGGCAACCGAGCGGGTTCGACGGCAAGGCGGCGAACATGGCGAACATGGGATCGAACGGGCTGGCGTTGGATAAGCAAGGGCGGCTGATCATCTGCCAACATGGCAACCGGCAGGTGGTGCGAGTGGAGAAAGATGGAAAGGTGACGGTGCTGGCGGATAAGTTTGAAGGGAAGCGATTGAACAGCCCGAATGATGTGGTGCTGCGGAAGGATGGGGCGATGTATTTCACCGATCCGCCGTATGGGCTGGAGGGGCAGGACAAATCGCCGCAGAAGGAGATTCCGTTCAATGGGGTGTATTTGTTGAAGGATGGCAAGGTTTCGGTGCAGTGGAAGGAACTGAGCCGGCCGAATGGGATTGCGCTCTCGCCGGATGAGAAGAAGCTGTATGTGGCGAATTCGGATGGGGCGCGAAAGATTTGGATGGTGTTTGACGTGGCGCGCGATGGAGCGCTGAGCAATGGAAAAGTGTTCGCGGATTTGACGGAGCGGAAAGAGCCGGGCGGGCCGGATGGGATGAAGGTGGATCGCAAGGGGAATCTGTTTGTGACGGGGCCGGGCGGCATCTGGATTTTCTCTCCGGCGGGGAAGGCATTGGGCCGGATCAAGCCGGCGGAGGTGCCTGCCAACTGTGGATTTGGCGGCAAGGATGGAAAGACGTTGTTCATGACAGCTCGCACTGGTTTGTATTCGGTGAAGGTGAAGTGATGATGCGGATTTCGAGACGGATGGCGCTGGCGGGTTTGGGCGGGATGGCATTGCAGGGAGCTGCCGGGCAGCCGAATATCGTGCTGATTATTTCAGACGATCACGGCTGGACGGATTACGGCTTCATGGGGAACAAGGATGTGTACACGCCGCACATCGACCGGCTGGCGAAGGAGGGACTGACATTCACGCGCGGATATGTTCCGGCGAGTTTGTGCCGGCCGAGCCTGGCATCGATCATGACAGGGCTGTATCCGCATCAGCACCGGATTACGGGGAACGATCCGACGGGGAATGCGAAGGATCCGGCGAATCGCAGGCGCATGGTGCAAGTGTTTCAGGAATCGCACACGATTGCGGGGTTGTTGGGCAAGCAGGGATATGGGAGCCATCAATCGGGGAAGTGGTGGGAAGGCGAATGCCAGTGCGGCGGATTCACGGAATGCATGACGCATGGGGATGTGGCCAAGGGCGGCCGGCATGGGGATGAAGGATTGAAGATCGGGCGTCAAACGATGGAGCCGGTGTTTGATTTTATCGACCGGCAGAAGGCGAAGCCGTTTTTCCTGTGGTATGCGCCGTTTCTGCCGCATACGCCGCACAATCCGCCGGCGCGGCTGATGACGAGGTATGTGGGGCGGAACTTGACTGAAGAGATGGCGAAGTATTACGCCATGATCGAGTGGCTGGATGAGACGGTGGGACAACTGACGCAGCACCTGGAAAAACGCGGGTTGGCGGAGAACACGATGATTGTGTACCTGGCTGACAACGGTTGGGTGCAGAAGGGGAAGAAACTGCCGTTCGACAGCCGGTCTAAGTTGTCGCCGTATGATGCGGGCGTGCGGACGCCGATTCTTGTTTGGGCGCCGAAGCGGGTGAAGGCGTATCGCGATGAGAAAAATCTGGTGTCGAGCGTGGACATCGCGACGACGGTTTTGCCTGCGTGCGGGGTGAAGCCGACAGCGGGGATGCCGGGGCTTGATCTAACGAACGCGGCGGCACGGGCGAAGCGGCGCTCGGTTTTCGGGAGCATTTTTGTGCACACGTCGGCGGATATTCAACGGCCGGCGGCGAATCTGAAATACCGGTGGATGATACGGGAACAGTACAAGCTGATTGTGCCGTATGCGGCGAACAAAGGGTTGGAGTTGTGGGAAGGACAAGGCAACGCGCCGTGGATGAAGGACGCGACGGAGTTGTTCGATATAGGGGCGGATCCGTTTGAGGAGAAGGATCTGGCGGCGGTGAAGCCCGAGGTGGTGAAGTCGCTGCAAGGAGAATTGGACCGCTGGTGGAAGCCGGCGTAGCAGTTGCATAGCGGGTGCGTTCTGCGGTTTGATGAATCCGATGCACCTGGAACGCCGAACCTTTCTCACGCTGGTGGCAGCCGCGTCCGCCGCCTTTCCGCAGAAGTCTTCCGGTCAGAAGCTGGTTTACTTCGGCACGTACACACGAAAAACATCAAAGGGTATTTATGTTGCCAAGCTGGATACGGCAACGGGCAAAGTAAGCGAGCCTGAGTTGGCGGCTGAAGTGGCGAATCCGAGTTTTGTGACGATTCACCCGAACCAGAAGTATCTTTACGCGGTGAGCGAAATGGGCGGAGGCGCGCCCGGAGGCGGAACAGTGACGGCTTTTTCCATCGAGCGGCCGTCAGGGAAGTTGACGAAGTTGAACGCAGTGGCGACGAAGGGGACTTCGCCTTGCCATCTGAATGTAGACAAGACCGGGCGGACACTGGTGGTAGCGAACTACGGCAGCGGCAGCGTGGCGGCGTTCCCGGTGAAGGCGGATGGATCGCTGGGTGAGGCTGCGGGATTCATTCAGCATCAGGGTTCGAGCGTGGACAAGCGGCGGCAAGCGGGGCCGCATGCGCACTCAGTGAATTATTCGGCGAACAACAAGTATGTGATTGCAGCGGATCTGGGATTGGATGAGGTGCTGGTCTATAAAGTTGATCCGGCGACGGCAGGGCTGACTGCGAACAATCCACCGTTCACGAAGGTGAAGGCAGGCGGCGGGCCGAGGCACTTCGCGTTTCATCCGAAGGGGAAGTATGCGTACGTGATTAACGAGATGGGGCAGGCGGTGACGGCGTTTGCATGGGACGCGAACAAAGGGACGCTGAAGGAGATTCAGCATATTTCGACGTTGCCGGATGGCGTGACCGTGGCGAATAATACTTGCGCGGAAGTGGTGGCGCATCCATCGGGCAAGTTCCTGTACGGGTCCAACAGAGGGCACAACAGCATCGCGGTTTATTCGATTGGGCAGGATGGGAAATTGACGCGGGTGGAGAATGCTCCGACACTGGGGGAGATTCCAAGGGGCTTCACGATCGATCCATCGGGGAAATGGCTGCTGGCGGGGAATCAGAACTCGGACAACGTGGTGATCTTCTCTATCGATCAAGGGACGGGGAAACTCACGCCAACCGGGCAACAGTTGAAGGTGGAGGCGACGGTGTGTGTTCGGTTCGCCAACTTGTAAACTTCTTGACAGTTTCGAGTGGCGATTTACGCATTCCTAACTGAGGCGGTAGTAGAGGATGACGGGAATGACACCGGAACGTTGGGCACGAATCGAAGACTTGTTTCACCAAGCCTTGACGTTGCCACATGCACAGCGGGAGCCGTGGCTGGAGTTCAAGTGCGACGGCGACGCGGAAACGCTGGGATATGTCCGGGAGTTGCTGGCAGCGGATGCGGACGGGGCAAATCCATTGGAGAAGAATATCCGCCGGGCCGCGGCGGGATTGATCCTGCAGTACTTCCGCAAGGGCGCCTGATCAGGCAGGGTGGCGATGGAGTTGGGTACGAAGCCAAGCCATGGAAGTGCGGACATCGCGAGCTACGGTGATGACGGATACGTCGAGCACTTTCGCGATTTCTTCGGTATTCATTCCAACGAAGAAGCGCAATTCGAGGACACGGGCCTTGCGTTCGTCGAACTGTTCGAGCCGGGCGAGGGCATCGTGGATGTCGAGGACATCGATGGGATTGTCGCCGATGCCGGGGATGGAGACGGTTTCGAGGGAGACGGGCGAGGCTCCACCACCGCGCTTCTGGCTGCGCTGTTCGCGGACGTAATCGACGAGCACCTGGCGCATGACCCGGGCGGCAACGTAATAGAACTGGGCGCGATGATTCCAATCGGGCTGGTTTTGCCCAGCCATGCGGAGGAAGGCTTCGTGGACGAGTTCCGTGGGGCTGAGGACCTTTTGCGCGTCACGGCTGCCCTTGAGGTTACGGCGGGCGAGTTTACGCAGTTCGGGATAGATGAGCGGGACCAAGCGATCCATTGCGCTGGGGTCACCCTCTTTCCATTGGCGCAGTAGTAGCGTTACATCCTCGGAATCCTTTTCCGCCACGGACAATGGATTTCCTCCATGCCGTATATGCGGATTCGGCGCGAGGATTCTATCAACGAGCGGCGCAAAAAAAGTTCGTGGAGTCGTCAATGCTGCCGGAGCCTTTGTATTTCGCTATTTGCGGATAGGGGCAAAGGGGGCGAGTGCGAATAGTTTTGCCTTCGACGATGCGGGCGGCGGGGATGGAGTCCGGGGCTTTAGCCTGCTCCACCCATTCGATGACGTGCTGGAGGAGATCGAAGTTGGCGGTGCCGACGCCGCCACCGCAGTGGAACATGCCGGGGACGAGGAAGAAGCGGAAGAAGGATGGGGTTTCGGGGCCCATTTTGTGGAGGACGCTTTCATAGTAGTCGACACCCATTTGGGCGTTGAGTGCCGGGTCGGCCCAACCGAAGTGCATGAGGAGTTTGCCGCCGCGGGCGCGGAAGGCGGAGAGGTCAGGGTCGGTTGCATCGAGGACGCTGTGAATCCATTCAAGACGCGGCGGGTCTTTGTCGAAGTTGAAGGCAGTGAGTTTGTAGTTGGGGTTCTTCTCAGGGAAGGCGAGGTAGGAGAAGAAGCTTTCGGCGAAAGCGACGGAGATGGTTTTGGAGCTGTCTTCGTTGACGATCCAACGATCCCAACCGCTGCGGCCGTTGGGTCCGGCGATTTCGGCACCAACGGGCCAACCGGGGAATATGCGTTTGCCGTTGCCGGTGACATCGCCGTAGACCTTCTCGAGCGTGGCGATCTGCGGCGCGGTGAAGCAATCGTTGTTGTCGGCGCCGTTCGGGCACTTGGGGAGATCGCGGGAGGGCGTAAAACCACAACGGCGGGGATCATCGATGAGGCCATCCTTGAGCCCGTCTTTTTCGTCGCATTGGGCATAGATGCGATCGGATAGCGTGGGGAGTTTCGCGTAGGGAATAGGTGCTTCGGCGAAGGCTTGGGCCATACAGGCGTAGCCGGTCATGGTGCCGGAGAAGTTGAGGACGGGAGCGCCGGCGACAATGCCATCGAAATCATCGGGGAAGCGCTGGGCAAGGATAAGGGCTTGCCGGCCGCCGGTAGAGCATCCATTGAAATATGAGCGGGTGGGCTTCACGCCGTAATAGGAAGTGATGATGCGTTTGGCGGTTTCGGCGGTGACGTGGAGGGAGCGGAAGGCATAGTCGAGTAGTTTTTGGCGATTGAGGGCGAAGGCGCCGAGGGGTTCGGTGGCGGCATCGTGGCCGGTGTTGGTGGCGGCGATGGCGAACCCGCGCCGGAGGTATGCAGCGCGGCCACCGGCGCGTTGTGGCGCATCGAGCGGTTCTCCGGCGTAGCCGCCGTTGCCGGTCATGAGAAAGCGCTGGTTCCAGGAGGCAGGCAAGTTGACTTCGAATCGGACTTCGGGGAGGATCTGGCCACGGACGCGGCAGTGCTGCGGGCTCTGGCCGCCGGCGGGGAAATCGATGGCGGATTCGACGGTGAACTCATAGGTGGTGAGCGTGCGGAGGGCCGCACAGGCCAGTTTCGGTGCGGATTGCGGACCGGACTGGGGCTTGGCCGAAGTCACCAAAAGGCCGAAAACGATGATGAGACGCATACACATCCTCCTTAGGGCGGGGGTAACCATTGCGGGCAGGAGATCGCCTTCGCAATCAAGGGACCCCTGTCCGTTGCCCAACCCGTTATAATACTTTCTCCCGGATTTGGTTCCACTGACTGATTGATTGTAGAGAGGGCTGATGAAACGTGGCCTGTTTGCTTTGGGATGCAGTGTCGCACTACTGCTCTATGGTTGCGCCAATTTTCCAACAAAGGGTGGCGGCGATAACGCTGCGACCGGAAAAGGCGGGGGTAAGGGTAAAGGCAAGCGCGGTGATGCCGCGGTGCCGGTTGCGGTAGCGAAGGTAAAGACGATGGAGGTGCCGGTGGAGATCCACGTCATCGGCACAGTGGAGCCATACGCGACCGTGGTGCTGAAGGCGCAGGTGGGCGGAGAGATCAAGAGCGTCCATTTCCGCGAAGGCGAGACTGTGAAGAGCGGCGATTTGCTGTTCAGCATCGATCCACGAACGATGGAAGCGGAAGTTCGGCGGATTGAAGCGAATCTGGCGCGGGATGAAGCGGTGCTGAAGCAAGGGCAGGCGAACCTGGCTCGCGATATGCAGCAAGCGGAGAATGCGCGTGTGCAGGCAGAGCGGTATGAGCGGCTGACGAAAGAAGGCGTGATCTCGAAAGAGATGAACGACAATGTGCAGTCGAACATGAAAGCTCTGGCGGAAGGCGTGAAGGCAAGCCGGGCATCTCTGGAGAGTGTGAAGGCGCAGGCGGAGGCGAATCGTGCCGCGCTGGAAGCGCAGAAGATCCAGTTGAGCTATGCGAAGGTATATGCACCGGTGAGTGGGCGCACGGGTGTGATCGCATCGAAGCCTGGAAACATCGTGACGCCGAATGTGACGGAACTGGTGTCGATCAATCAAGTGCAACCGGTGTACGTGTCGTTCTCGGTTCCGGAAGGGAATCTGGCTGCCATCCGGCAGCATGCGGGGAAGCATTTGCCGGTGTTTGCGACGCCGGACGATGGAACGGAGCGGAAGCAGACCGGAACACTGACGTTTATCGACAACGCGGTGGATGTGTCGACGGGCACAATCCGTTTGAAGGCGACGTTCGGCAACGGGACGAACGCATTGTGGCCGGGGCAATTTGTGCGAGTGGTGTTGCAACTGGAGAAGCGAGCCAATTCGATTGTGGTGCCGAACCAGGCTGTACAAAACGGACAGGAAGGCCAGTTTGTTTATGTAGTATCGGAAAACCGGACAGCGGAAGTGCGTCCGATCAGCGTGGGGGCGCGAGTAGGAGAGAACCTGGTGATTGAGAAAGGGCTGGCGGTGGATGAATTGATTGTCACCGATGGCCATTTGCGATTGGCTCCGGGCGCCCGCGTGCAAGTACGTGAAGGCGGGCGTGGTCCGGGAGGTGGAGAAAAGAAACGGCCCACGGAGTAACGAAGTGAACTTCTCTTACGGCTTCATCAAGCGGCCCATCGCTACGACGCTACTCATGATGGGGATTGCGCTATTCGGAATCATTGCCTATCAGGCGCTGCCGGTGGCGGATCTGCCGAACGTGGATTTTCCGACGATCACGGTGTCGGCGGGATTGCCGGGCGCGGATCCGGCGACGATGGCATCGGCGGTGGCGACGCCGCTGGAGCGGCAGTTCACCACGATTGCGGGCATCGACAACATGACGTCGACGAGTTCGATGGGGAGCACATCGATCACACTGCAGTTCAGCCTGGATCGTGAAATCGATGGCGCCGCGGTGGACGTGCAGACAGCGATTGCCGCAGCGATGCCGCTGCTGCCGCCGGGAATGCCGTCGCCGCCGTCGTTCCGGAAGGTGAATCCTTCGGACTCACCGGTGATGTTCCTGAGCCTGGTGGGACCGCAGATGTCGATGTCGACGATGGATGATTACGCGCAGAATGTGATTGCGCAACGCATCTCGACGATTCCGGGTGTGGCGCAGGTGGACTCGTTTGGATCGCAGAAATTTGCGGTGCGGGTGAAGGTGGATCCGGATGCGCTGGCGGCGCGGAAGATCGGGATCAATGAAGTTGCGACGGCGGTGAGGCAATGGAATGTGAATCTGCCGGTGGGCACGCTGTGGGGGCCCAAGCAGACTTACAATCTGCAGGCTAACGGGCAACTGACCGATGCGGCGGAGTATCGCAAGATGGTGCTGGCATGGCGCAACGGATCGCCGGTGCGGTTGGAGGATGTGGCGGAAGTAGTGAATAGCGTGGAGGAAGAGCGCTCAGAAGGATTTCTCTACTCACCGGGCCGCGCAGAGAAGTCGATCAACCTGATGGTGCAGCGGCAACCGAACAGCAACGTGATTCAGGTGAACGATAAGATCCGCGAGATGATTCCGGTGATCCAGAAGCAATTGCCACCGACGTTGACCCTGGGCGTGCGCGGCGACCGTTCATTGGTGATCCGCGAATCGTTTCACGAAATCCAGTTCACGATGGCGGTGACCATCGGGCTGGTGGTGATGGTGATTTTCGTATTCCTGCGGAATGCCTCGGCGACGCTGATTCCGACGCTGGCGCTGCCATTTTCGATTCTGGGCACGTTCGGAGTGATGTCGCTGTGCGGGTACAGCCTGAACAACCTGTCGATGATGGCGCTGATCCTTTCGGTGGGGTTCGTTGTGGATGACGCGATTGTGATGTTGGAGAACATTGTTCGGCACATTGAGCATGGCGAGACGCCTATGCAGGCCGCGTTTGCCGGGTCGAAGGAGATCTGGTTCACGATCGTTTCGATGACCACGTCATTGGCCGCGGTGTTCATCCCGATTCTGTTCATGGGCGGAGTGCTGGGCAAGCTGTTCAAAGAATTCGCGGTGAGTATTGTTGCGGCGGTTGTGTTTTCGGGATTTGTGTCCGTGACGCTGACGCCTATGCTTTGCAGCCGGTTGCTGAAGGCATACAAGCCGGAGGAGCACGGTGTGTTGTACCGGATTACGGAGCGGGGATTTTTGTTCTCGCTGCGGATGTATGAAATTTCATTGCGGTGGGTGATCAACCACCGGCCGGTAATGGTGGTGGTGTTTTTCGCCGTGCTGGGGGCCACGGTGTGGCTGTACATGGAAGTGCCAAAGGGGTTCATTCCAGAGATGGACAACGACCAGCTCTACGTGAATACCGAGGTGGCGCAGGGCACGGCGTTTCCGATGATCGCGGCCCATCAGAGGCGAGTGGCGAAGGTGGTACAAGAGGACCCGGATGTGGAAGTGTTCTTTTCGAGCGTGGGCGGCAGCAGCCGGTCAGGCGGCACATCGACCAACAACCGCATGTATGTAACGCTGAAGCCTCGGGCGCAGCGCGACGTATCGTCGCAGCAGATTGCGGAGCGGTTACGGCCGAAGCTGGCGCCTTTCCCGGGGATCCGCAGTGTAGTATCTGTGCCGGCGGCAATCCGGCTGGGTGGACGGGGATCGCGTAGCGCGTACGAATACACGCTGCAGGCGCCGGACACGGCTGCGCTCTATTCGGAGGGATTCAAACTGCAGACCGCGTTAGCGCGGTTGCCGATGGTGCAGGAAGTGAACTCCGATATTCAGATGCGCAGCCCGCGATTGACGGTGGATGTGAACCGGGATCGAGCCGGGGCGTATGGGCTGGATGTGCGAGAGATCGAATCGGCGCTGTACAACGCTTATGGAGCCAACTGGATCTCGACGATCTATTCGCCGATCAGCCAGAATCGCGTGATTCTCGAAGTGCAGGACAAGTATCAGGCGTTCGGCGATATGCTGAGCAAGCTGTATCTGCGGGCGCCGGATGGCGCATTGGTTCCACTGGATTCGCTGGCTGCGGTGCGGAATGAAGTGGGCCCACAGTCGATCAATCACACGGGGCAATTGCCATCCGTCACCATCAGCTTCAATCTGAAGCAGGGCGTGTCGTTGGGGCAGGCCGTGGATGCGGTGGAGGATCTGGCGAAGGACATTCTGCCGGGCAACTTTACAACGGGTTTTTCCGGCACGGCGAAGGTATTCCAGGATTCGTTGAAGAATCTTTCGATCCTGATGGTGGTGGCCATCATGGTGGTGTACATCGTGCTTGGCGTGTTGTATGAGAGCTTCATTCATCCGCTGACGATTCTTTCGGGATTGCCATCGGCGGGCTTTGGCGCACTGCTGACGCTGCTGATCATGAAGCAGGATCTGAGCATTTACTCCTTTGTGGGATTGATCATGCTGATCGGTATTGTGAAGAAGAACGCGATCATGCAGGTGGACTTTGCGCTGGATGTGGAGCGGAAATATGGAAGGACGCCGAAAGAAGCGATATTGGAAGGCTGCCTGGCGCGTTTCCGCCCGATCATGATGACGACGCTGGCGGCGTTGTTTGGCGCGCTGCCACTGGCGGTACGACACGGAGCGGGATCGGAGACGCGGCAGCCCTTGGGCATGGCCGTGGTGGGCGGATTGATCTTCTCTCAGGCGCTGACGCTCTATTTGACGCCCGTGGTTTACACATACCTGGAAGGGATCATGTACCGATTGAATTTGAAGAAGCGGAAGGAAGCTGATGCAGTGATAGGGCTGCCGGAGGCGGCACAGTGAATTTTTCCGCAACCTTCATTAACCGGCCGGTAGCGACGACGCTGCTGATGGTGGCGATCGCGTTTTTCGGGCTGGTTGCGTATCAATCGCTGCCGGTGAGCGATCTGCCGAACGTGGATTTGCCGACGTTGCTGGTGACGGCGTCATTGCCTGGCGCGAGTCCTGACACGATGGCGGCGGCGGTGGCAACGCCGTTGGAAAACCAGTTTTCGATGATCTCCGGCCTGGAGTCGATGACATCGATCAACTCGTTAGGGCAGACGCAGGTGACGCTGGAGTTCGATTTGTCGCGGAGTCTGGATGGGGCGGCGGTGGATGTGCAGGCGGCGATTACGCAGGCGGCACGATTGTTGCCGCAAGGCATGCCGACTCCTCCCACCTTCACGAAGGTGAATCCGGCGGATCAGCCGATTCTCTATCTGGCGCTTTCCTCGGGGCAGATTCCTCTATACACGCTGCATGAATACGCTGAGACACGCATCGCGCAGCGCATTTCGATGATCAACGGTGTAGCGCAGGTGCAAGTGCTGGGCGCGCAGAAATACGCCGTGCGAGTGCAGATGGATCCGTACAAGCTGGCCTCGCGGCAGATCGGCGTGAATGAAATTGAGAACGCGTTGCGCAACTGGAATGTGAATCTGCCGACGGGTGCGATCAACGGCCCGCAGCGAGCCTTCACTTTGCAGGCGAGCGGGCAATTGATGAATGCCGAGGCGTATAAGCCGGTGATTGTGACGTACCGGCGAAATTCTCCGGTGCGATTGGAGGAGTTAGCGGACATCACGGATGGAGTTGAGGACGATAAGACTGCATCGTGGTTCTACAACAAGCAGGGCAGCGAGCGGGCGATCATTCTCAGCATCCAGCGGCAGCCTGGGACGAATACCGTGGCCGTGACGGATGCGATTAAGGAACTGATTCCTTCGTTCAAGCAGGAACTGCCGCCATCGGTGAAGATGAACATCTTCTACGACCGGTCAGAGACGATCAAGGAATCGTATGAAGATGTGCAGTTCACCATGCTGCTGACGTTGGGGTTGGTGGTGACGGTGATCTTCTTCTTCCTGAGGAATGTGTCGGCGACGGTGATTCCGAGTTTGGCGCTGCCGTTCTCAATCATCGGCACATTTGCGGTGATGTACATACTCGATTACAGCCTGGACAACCTGTCGNNTTTGTGGTGGACGATGCGATCGTGATGTTGGAGAACATCGTGCGGCACATGGAAATGGGCACTCCGCCGATGGAAGCGGCCTATCGTGGATCGAAGGAAATCGGATTCACGATTGTGTCAATGACCATTTCGCTAGCGGCGGTGTTCATTCCGATTTTGTTCATGGGAGGCGTGCTGGGGCGGCTGTTCAAGGAATTCGCGGTGACCATCTGCGCTTCGATTCTGATTTCGGGGTTGGTGTCTGTGACATTGACGCCGATGATGTGCAGCCGCTTCCTGCGCGGGGCGCACGAGACGAAGCATTCCTGGTTTTACCGGGTGACGGAAGGATTCTTCAACGGGCTGTTGAAGTTTTATGATTGGACGCTGCAATGGGCATTGCGGCACCGTCTGGTGGTGGCGATGATGTTCTTCGTGGTGCTGGGAGCGACCGGGTATTTATTCGTGATCATTCCGAAGGGGTTCATTCCGGAGCAGGATACCGACCAGCTTTCGATCATCACGGAGGCGACGCAGGGCACGAGCTATCAGCAGATGTCGGAATATCAGAAACAGGCCGCGGCAGTGGTGGCGCAGGATCCGGATGTGGATTCTCTGGTGGCCACCGTGGGCGGCCCATCGGCATCCGCGTTAGGCGGGCCGAACCTGGGACAGATGGTGGTTCACCTGAAGCCGAGGAAACAGCGTGAGCATTTGGCTGGGCAGATTCTGACGCGTGTCCGGACGCAGCTGGAGGAGATCCCGGGAATCAAGGTCTATCCGCAAGTTCCTCCGACGGTGCGTGTGGGCGGCCAGTTGACGAAGAGCCTGTATCAGTTCACACTACAAACGCCGAATAAAGAAGAGCTGTACGAATACACGACAAAGCTGGAGAAGGAACTGGCGACGAATCCGGCGTTGCGGGATGTGACCAGCAATCTGTTTATTGCAAGTCCGCAGGTGATGGTGAACATCCAGCGGGACCGCGCGGCGGCACTGCAGCTAAATGCACAGCAGGTGGAAAATGCGCTGTACGATGCGTACGGGCCGCGCTGGGTCTCAACGATCTATTCGAACGTGAACGAATACAAGGTACTGCTGGAGGTGCTGCCGGAACTGCAATCGGATCCGAATACATTGTCGAAGCTTTATTTCAAGGCGAACACAGGAAAGCTGATTCCTCTGGATGCGCTGGCGAAGCTGAACATGGAGACGGGGCCGCAGGCGGTAAGCCACTACGGGCAATTGCCATCGGCGACGATTTCGTTTGATGTGGCGCCGGGCTACTCGCTGGGGCATGCGAGCGATGAAGTGGCCATTGCGGCGGCGCGCATTCTGCCCGATACGATCAGCACGGCGTTCCAGGGTTTGGCGAAGTCGTTTCAAGGATCGCTAACCAATCTCTGGATGTTGCTGCTGATCGCGATCATGGTGGTGTACCTGGTGCTGGGCATCCTGTATGAAAGCTACATTCACCCACTGACGATTCTTTCGGGGTTGCCATCGGCGGGGTTCGGAGCATTACTCACGCTGTACCTGCTGGGGATGGAGCTGAATATTTACTCCTTCGTCGGGCTGATCATGCTGATCGGGATTGTGGAGAAGAACGCGATCATGCAGATCGACTTTGCACTGGATGCGGAACGGGAAGGCACTCCGGCGGAGACGGCGATTTATGAAGGCTGCCTGATTCGCTTCCGGCCGATCATCATGACGACGATGGCGGCGCTACTGGGGGCGGTGCCGATCGCTGTAGGTTATGGGGCCGGCGGCGAAGCCCGGCAGCCGCTGGGTGTGTGCGTGGTTGGCGGGCTGCTGTTCTCGCAATTAGTGACGCTGTATTTGACGCCGGTGTTCTACCTATATATGGGCAACGCGCAGCGGGCATGGGAACGGTGGCGGGGGAAGAAGAGCGCTTCTGTCGAGGCTGTTCCCGCGGCATAGTGGAAGCTCTTGCGAGTGCGTCCTCTGTGTGATGGAATATGAGTCTCGAATCGGGAGGATAGCACCGCAATGAGAATCAGCCGGCGCGCAGCGATGCGCGCTTTTGCCGGATGGGCGGCAGCGTCGCCGCTCTCCATCGGCCAGGACTACAGCGATCCACTGTACGGGCCCATCAATATCTTCGATTTCGCGGCGTTGGCGAAGAAGAAGCTGGATCCCATGGCGTGGGATTATCTGGACGGCGGGTCAGAGGACGAGCAGTCGTTGCGGGACAGCCGGGACATTTTTAAGCAGGTGATCATTCGCCCGCGGATGCTGGTGGATACGCACAAGATCGATCTGACGACGGAGCTGTTCGGGCAGAAGCTGGAGTATCCGATCATCATTGATCCATCGGGTGGAAAGAATTGCTTTCATCCGAAGGGCGAGGAAGCTGTGGCGCTGGCGGCGAACACGGCCAAGGCCCTGCACATCACCAACGGTGGAATTGACGATGTTCTGGAATCGGGCAGAGGGGCCAAGGTGTGGTGGCAGTTGACCACGGGCGGGCAGTTGCAGAATCAGCAGACGATGCGGAGCTTTGTGAAGCGCATTGAGGCGCAGGGCTGCTCGGGGATTTGTTTCACGGTGGACATCATGCACGTGTCGCATCGCGAGCGGGATATGCACAATAAGCTGGAGCGCAGCTGGTGCGAATCGGGGTTGCCGAAGCGGGATGCGCAAGGGCGTATGCCGGAAGCCAAGAATCCGTGGCGTGCGGGGCTTTATCCGTCGCGGCCGTCGCCGCTGCCGACGTGGAATTCACTGCGGGAGTTGCGGCAATTGACGAAGCTGCCGATTGTAGTGAAGGGAATTTTGATTGGAGAGGACGCTGCGAGGTGTGTGGATTTCGGAGCGTCGGGAATTATTGTTTCAAGCCATGGGGCACGGCAGATGGATCATGTCGGATCGACGCTGGAGGCGCTGCCGGAATGTGTACGGGCAGTGAATGGGCGGATCCCGGTGATGATCGATGGCGGGTTCCGTCGCGGCACGGACATTCTGAAGGCTTTAGCGCTGGGGGCGAAGGCAGTGGCGATTGCACGGCCGTACCTCTATGGGTTGGCGTGCTTCGGACAGCGCGGTGTGGAACGGGTGCTGGAGTTGTTGAAGACAGAACTAGCGTTGAATATGGGGTTGGCCGGCGTGCCGAATATCGCGTCGATTGACCGCAGCCTGGTGCGGTTCCGGAGTGAAATGAAGTGGTAGCCTTGTTGGTCCTTCTGCAGCTTGGGATGTTGTTGGGGCAGGATGGACCTGCGTTGTTCGCGCCTGCGCATGAGAGCCTGATGGCGCCCGGCGCGGTGCGGATTATTGGGCGGGCCACGGGGAAGGCTGCTTTGACGCTGGATGGGAAGCCGGTGACCGTGGCGTCGCCGGCGCCTGGCGTGGTGATGGCGGAAGTGAAGGTGACGGAAGGCCTTCACGAACTGGTGCTCACCGGTGATGGCGGAGAGACAAAGGTTTCGTTCTTCGCAGGAAAAGAACATAACGGCTGGAAAATGTTCCGGCCACATCCGCCGGGGGGTGTGGGCTGCGATACGTGCCATGCAGTGAAGAATGGGGAATGGGCGATGAAGCGGGCTACGCTGGCCCCGCTGTGCCATACGTGCCACAACGCTGAGCAATTCACGAAGATCCATGCGCCGCACAATACGGGAACGCTGGTGGATTGCCAGAACTGCCATTTCCAACACGGGTCGGCGGCGAAGACGCATTTGCGGATGGAGAAGGCCGTGGCCTGCAAGCAGTGTCACAGTTGAAGCCAGTTATCATAGAAAGATAGATGTCCCAACCGAACGGAGGCCATGCGCCTGCCCTTGTGCTGTTCGATATCGACGGCACGCTGGTGCGCCGCGCCGGGCCTCATCACCGAGAAGCTCTGATGGAAGCCGTGCGTCACGTCGCAGGACTGGATGTGACGATGGAACACATTCCCGTGCAGGGAATGCTGGACGGGGATATTCTTTCGTGGATGCTGCGGGACGCGGGCGTTGAGCCGAAGCGCATTCGCGAATGGATGCCAGTATTGACACGGCGTGCGCAGTGGATTTATTCGCGCCGGTGTCCGGCGGATCTGAGCGACAAGGTCTGCCCGGGAGTGGTGGAGTTGCTGGAGACCCTGCGGCAACGGCGCCTACTGACGGGGATTGTGTCGGGAAATCTGACGCAGATCGGTTGGAAGAAGATGGAGCGGGCCGGATTGAAGCGCTATTTCCGCTATGGGTGTTTTGCCGATCGCGGCAAGACACGGGCGGAGCTGGTGAAACTGGCTGTGGCGGAGGCAAGGGCGAAGGCCTGGATTTCGCGCCGCACACCGATAGCTTTGATCGGCGATCATCCGAATGACATTGAGGCCGCCAAGCGCAACCGCGTGCGATCCATCGCGGTGGCAACCGGCGTTGTGAGCAAGGAAGAGCTCGCCGTTCACCAGCCGGATTTGCTGGTGGAAGATTTACGCAACCTGCCCATGGAGTTCATTACCGCGTGAGCCAGATTGAAGCGCAATCGCTTTCCGTGAAGCGAGCCGAAGTGGAGTGGCACAACTTCGCCAGCTTCGGACAGCCCGAGCGTGCATTGGAAGTGTACGCGGAAGAGAACCGTCGACGGTCATTGGTGATCCGGCAACATGCGCCGTTCATCGGTCCGATGACTCCGTTTCTGGAGATCGGGTCGGCGGCGGGGCATTCGAGCTACATGATGGCGAATGAATTCGGCGCGCAGGGGTTTGCATTGGATTTGTCGGCCGATGCGCTGCGGCATGGAATTTATCTGATGGACAAATGGCAGTTGCAGCATGCTCCGGTGCGGGTTGCGGGCGATGCGGCGAACCTGCCGTTTCGCGACGGGTCATTGCGATTTGTGATGGCGTTCCAGATGTTGAGCCAGTTTCTGGGAATGGAACGGGTGTTCGAGGAAGTGAAGCGGGTGCTGGCGCCGGGTGGAGTGTTTTTGTTCGCCGAGGAGCCGTTGAAGCGGCTGCTGACCTTGCGCCTGTACCGCTGCCCTTACTACGACACGATGAAGCCCTGGGAACGGAAGCTGTACGACTGGGGTTTGCTGGGATATTTCGTGCGAGACGTGATCGGGGCGCATCAGGAAGAGAGCTTCGGCATCCGGCAGAATCACACGATGGGATTGAAGGAGTGGCACGAGATGATCACGCGCCATTTCTCGTCGCAGGAGTATCAGATGTTCGTGCCGGAGCGAGGCTGGGGCGAACGGATTGTGAAGCGGGCAGCGGTGAAGCTGGATCCTTACGGGAGCGAGTGGCGTGCGGCGAAGCTGCTGGGCGGCACGCTGGCCGCTGTGTGCAAGAAGGCGGGAGAGCAAGCGGAGCCGATAGCGACGATGGCGCAGTTCGAACGATTCCTGCGCTGTCCGGATTGCCACGGGGATCTGGCGCGCGATGCGGAGGAAACGGTGTTCTGCCGTAGTTGCGGATATGCGGCGGGTTTGGAAGGCGGGGTATACAATCTGTTGCCATCGAAGGAGAAGAAGGAGCTGTATCCGGGAGACAGTCCGGACCTGATCGACTTCTGTCTGCCCTCGCATGAGCAGCGGCTGCTGGAAGGCTGGTACGAACTAGAAGGCGTGTTCGGGAACAAGTACCGGTGGATTGGGGAACGTGCAGTGGCGCGGTTGCAGCGTGTGCGCGACATTCCGCAGCGCATACGGATTCGCGGATCGGCGCATGAGAAATCGTTTGAGCGGGGACAACAGCCGCATCTGCGAGTGATGGTGAATGGTGCGCCTTGTGGGGAATGGACGCTCGACCGTACAGGACTGTTTGTGCTGGAAGCGGACGTACCGCCAGCCGCGGAATACCGAGTGGAGATACTTGCTTCGCCAGTGTGGCAAGCGCCTCCCGATGACCGAAAGTTCACGGTGATTCTGAGCATGATACGGCTGATCCCCCGCGAGTAGCACGCTTCTGTTATAGAATCGTCCCATTCTTTCAAGTGAAGGAGCTGGGATGCGTCTTCTTGCTTTGCTGATTGCGATGGCGGCTACGACCTGGGGTCAAACCGCTTCCACACAAATTCTGGGACTGGTGACGGATGCTACGGGAGCTGTGGTGCCCAACGCCACGGTGACGGCCAAACGCGTGGAGACAGGAGATGCGCGATCCACTCAAACCAATGAGACGGGGAACTACATTTTCCCGCTGGTGGATTCGGGCACGTACGAAGTGAGTTGCACGGCGACGGGGTTTAAAACAGAAGTGCGTCGTAATGTTCCATTGGAATTGAACCAGAAGGCGCGCCTGGATTTTCAATTACAGGTGGGCCAGCAGGCGGAGACGGTGGAGGTGAGTTCGGCGGCGCCGCTGCTGAAGACGGAGGATGCGACTCTCGGCTCAGTGGTGGATCACCGTCGCATTGTGGAGTTGCCCTTGAATGGACGCAACTTCGCACAGGCGGCGACGCTGATGCCGGGTGTGGTGTACGGGTCGGCACGCATGGGCGTGGATGGTAACGCGACGATCGGGACACGAGCGATGCCGGGACAGATTGTCGGCATATCCGCGAACGGGCAGCGCGATGCGAATCAGAACATCACGCTCGATGGAGTGTCGGCCACGGATGGATTCAAATCGTCGATGCTGTTTGTGCCTTCGATCGAGGCGAATTGAAGAATTCAAGATCCAGAGTGCGGTGTACTCGGCTGAGTATGGGATGAATTCCGGGGCACAAGCAAATGTGTCGATCAAGAGCGGGACGAACAACTGGCACGGGACAGGCTTCGAGTTTCTGCGCAACGACACGATGGATGCGCGGGGGTTCTTTCTGGCTCCCAACCAGAACAAGAACAAGTTGCGACGGAATCAGTTTGGGGGCGTGTTTTCGGGCCCGATTCGCAAGGACAGCACGTTCTTCCTGGTGAACTATGAGGGACGGCGGGAGCGGCGCGGGACGCCGTCGCGCACGACTGTGCCGACGATGGCGATGCGATCCGGAGATCTTTCGGAGATCCTGATCCCGGGCAATCGCTGGTATCCGCGAGAGGCGAACCCAGCGGTGACGCGGGCTATCCGGCGGCCGGGCGATACGGCTCCGTTTCCGAACAACATCATTCCCCGGAGCCAGATCAATCCAGTTTCATTGAACATTCTCACTGCGACGAAAGGCAGCCCATTGCCTGAGGGCGGATTCATGCCGCAGCCGAATTTCGATAACGAAGCGAAGGCAGCGGGTTCCACGTTGAATCTGGCGGGCACGAACGATCAGGTACTGGATTCGAACCAGTATCTGACTCGGATCGATCATCGCATCAACGACAACCAGCGGTTGTTTGGGCGCTATGTGATCGTGCCCTCGAGGTGGCTGAACAATCCGCTGTTGCGGGTGAGCCAGTTCACGACGCAGTTTCGGGCGCAGAACATTGGAGTAGGGCATTCGTGGATGCTCAGCCCGCGTGTGTTGAACGATCTGCGCGTGGGGTACAACCGCATTCGTGCGAACCAGGTTGCGTTTCAGACGAACACGGATTTCACGCATCGCGACCTCGGGTTGGACATGCGAGTGACGGGCGACGGCAACCGTACACTGACGCCAAGAGAAGAGGGACTGCCGAACATCAATATCACTTCGTTTGCGGGGATCGGATCGGGGAATGTGACGTTCAACACGAACGAAACCGCTGAAGTGGCGGATTCGGTGTCGATCAATCGCGGCAAGCACAACTTCAAGTTCGGAGGGCAGTGGCGCCATAGTCCGGTAGTGAATGAAGCGTCGAACCAGCCGCGGGGACAGATCACGTTTACGCCTGACATCACGGGGATCCCGGATGCGTTTGGTGCATACCTGTTGGGCATTCCGTTGAACGCCAACTCGGCGGAAGGCGTGCCGACGAACGATATGCACCAGGAGAAAGCGGGATTCTACTGGCTGGATGACTGGAAGGCGACGTCACGGTTGACGGTGAACTTCGGGGTTCGCTGGGATTGGTATGGCGCGGTGACAGATGCCGGCGGCCGCATTCGGAATTTATCTTTCGCCAATGCGGATATGCGGACGGTGAATGGCGTTTCGTATCCGATGCTGGTGCCGAATCCTCTCAAGGTAGAGCCGCTGTATGACATCAACAAGAAGCAGTACATGCCACGACTGGGCCTGGTGTACCGGTTCGGGGAACGTATGGTGCTTCGCACCGGATCGGGGTTGTTCTATTCGCCGCAGCAGACCAACAATTTCAACATTCTCGGATTGAACCCGCCGTTTTCGGGCTCGACCGTGTTTCAGAACGACAGGACGCGGCCGACCGCGACGATTCAAAACCCGTTCCTGGGAGCGCCGGTGGGCGCGGGTCCGGCGGCGTTGGTGATGCTTGGCTGGCTGAAAGCGGATCGGGGCAACCGGTCGATGTATTTGAACAACAAGATCTGGCAGTGGACGATGGAATTGGAGCGGAGCTTTGGGCAGCGCTTTGTCACAGGCATTGCGTATGTGGGCAGTGCGGGATCGCACCTGGATATGCCTGTGCAGAACGCGAACAATCCCGATCCTGGATTAGGCGCGGTGCAGAACCGGCGGCCGGTGCAATTCTATGTAGATTCGACGGCGCCGAATCAGCTGTTGGCCCTCGGTACGGTGCGGCGGCTGGAGTCTTGGACGAATTCCAACTACCACGCGATGCAGATGCGAGCGGAGAAGCGGTACTCGGGCGGGCTGACGTTCAACGCTTCGTTCAATTACCAGAAGGCGATGTACATTGGCTATGGCGTGAATGAAGGTGGGCCGTTCGGAAATTCGTACACACAGGATCCGCGGAACCGGTTGGCGGACTATGGCCGGTCGCAGATTGACCAGCGATTCCGGTTCGTGTTTTCGCATGTGTGGGAGATTCCGTGGATGCGGAAAGCGAAGGGTCCAGCGGGTTGGGTGCTGGGCGGATGGTCGATCAACGGGATTATTCAAATGACTTCGGGGCTGCCGGTGACGGTGTCGCAGAACGGTGATTCGCAGAATACGGGGCCATCTTCGTTCTCGCGGCCGCATATTGCGGCGGGGAGCACAGTGGAGCGGGTTTGGGAAGGACGCACGATCGACCGGTGGTTCAACACGGCGGCGTTTGTGCGATCGAAGTGCGATGGATGCGCGGGCGAAGGATTATATCTGGGGCCGACAGGATACGGTAACGCGGGCGTGTCGTTGTTTGATGCGCCGGGACAGAAGACATGGGACTTCGCGTGCTTCAAGGAATTTTTACCGAAGGAAGGCCACCGCATCCAGTTCCGCTATGAGGCGTTCAATTTTCTCAATACTCCGCAGTTCAGTGCGCCATCGCGGTCACTGGGGGCGGCGGATTTTGGGCGTATCGGCGGGACGCTGGTGAACAATCGAGAGATGCAACTGGGGCTGAAATATATTTTCTGAGGCAGCACGGCGCTACGCGGATCGAATAGAATCGGAGTCACCTTAAGAGTTTTTAAGACCGCTTGCTTACGCGCGCGGTTCAGTATTGCGAAGGGGACTTCTATGTTGAAGAGATTGATTGTTGGTCTCATCCTTTTCTCGATTTGCGTGTGGTCGCAGACGATTACGGGTTCGATCACAGGGTCGGTACGCGACAGCTCCGGACTTGCGGTAGCAGGAGCGGAGTTGAGTTTGATTCATCCCTCAACGGGCGTGGAACGGAAAGCCACTTCGAATGAGCGTGGAGATTTCGTTTTCGCCAGTCTGCAACCGGGCAGCTATGAGCTGACGGTGAGCATGACGGGATTCAAGACCGTAGAACGGAAAGGACTGCGGCTGAGCGCATCGGAAACGCTACCGGTGGGCGATATTGCGCTGGAAGTGGGCGCGGTGAATGAACGCATTACGGTGACGGCGCAAGGTTCGACGGTGCAGACCGCCAGTGCGGAGCGCTCCGGCGTGGTGACATCGAGCCAGGTGGAGAACCTGTTGATCAAGGGCCGGAACGTGACCTCGCTGTTGAGTCTACTGCCTGGCGTGGTAGACCTGGCGGACTCCGATAGTCCCGACCGCAACTTCAATATCTATGTGCAGGGGAATCGCCGGAACACGAATGCGTTTATGTTGGACGGGATGTCTCTGAACGCGATCGGGAACAACTTCAATGTTCTGGTTGGAGTGAGCCAGGATGCGGTGGCGGAAGTGAAGATCCTGCTGGGTAACTATCAGGCGGAGTATGGGCGCATGTCCGGGGCGAATGTGCAGATCGTAACGAAATCGGGGACTCGCGATTTTCACGGGTTGGGCTCGTACTTCAAGCGGCACGAGCAGTTCAACGCGAACAACTTTTTCAACAACCGGCTGGGCGCTGTGAAACCACGCTACCGGTTCAACACGTGGAACTACAACGTGGGCGGGCCTGTGTATATCCCGGGCAAGTTCAATCGCAACCGCGACAAGCTGTTCTTTTTCTTTTCTCAGGAATACTGGCCACTGAAGGTGAGCCAGCCGATTTCGCAACTGACGGTGCCCACGGAGTTGGAGCGTGCAGGGGACTTTTCGCAATCGCTGGATCTGAACGCCCGGTTGATTACGGTGCGCGATCCGAACGCGAACGCGTTGTTCCCGGGGAATCGGATTCCGGCGTCGCGGCTGGACGCGAGTGGAGTGGCGCTGCTGAAGTTCTTCCCCGCCCCGAACTTTTTCGACCGCGGAATTTCCGCGGGCCGTTACAACTATGTGTTTCAGACAGACAACAACACGCCGCAACGGACGGAGACGTTGAAGCTCGATTACAACATCAACTCGAATAATCTGCTGTTCGGCAACTTCACTACGTATTCGGATGTGCAGGAGGGAGCGATCGGCATTCCGTCGTCCGGCGGGACGAACTGGCCGCAGATGCGGAAGACATTCGATAACCAGGGCAAGTCGGGAATCTTCCGGTATCAACGAATCTTTTCGCCGACGTTGATCAACGAGCTGACGGTGGGGATCATCCGGCGGCCGGCGAACGATGTGGTGGACAGCGCGGAGGTGCAACGAAACCTGCGAGACACGGTGGGATACAAGACATCGCAATTCAATCCGACGGGGAATCCATTGGGAGTGATTCCCAACGCGAGCTACGGTGGAGTGAACCAACCGGCAAATCTGACGATTGAAGGGCGATTCCCGCTGGTGACGACGCACGATTCGTTCAGCGTGACAAACAACGTCACCAAGACGTTTACGTCGCATACGATGAAGGCCGGCATCTACGTGGATCGGATCTGGCGCAATGCGGCGAATGCGGTGAATTTCAACGGAAACATTGATTTCGGACGGAATGTGAATAACCCGCTGGATACGGGCTATGCGTATTCGAACGGCGCGCTGGGTGTGTTCAACTCGTACACAGAAGCGTCGAACCGCCCGTTCCTGCATTTCCGGTTGAGCAATGTGGAGTGGTTTGCGCAGGATAACTGGAAGGTGAACCGGAGGCTGACGCTCGATTACGGAATGCGGTTCGCGATGATTCTGCCGCTGTTTGAGCAGGACAATCTGGTATCGAGCTTTGCTCCGGGGCGCTTTGACCGTTCGAAGCAAGTACGGTTGCTGGAGCCGAGGATTGTAAGCGGGACAAGGCGGGCGGTGCATCCGGTGACTGGAGAATCGTACCCGGCGTCCTTGATTGGCGCGATTGCTCCTGGCGTGGGCAATCCGGACAACGGCCTGGTGGTCGCGTCGAAGGATTCGAGTGTGCCACGTTCGTTGATTGACAACCGCGGAGTACATTTTGGGCCACGGGTCGGATTTGCCTACGATCCGTTTGGGAAGGGAACCACGGCTATTCGCGGCGGTTTCGGGATGTTCTATAACCGGCAGAACCTGGATGCGGTGCTGAATCCTTATACGACACAAGCGCCGTTGGTGCAGAATCCAGTCATTACGTTCGGCACGTTATCGACGCTGCTGTCGTCGGCGGGATTGCTTTCTCCGCAGAACATTCTGGGCATTGATCAGGCCGGTCATGTACCGACGGTGATGAACTTCAGCCTGTCGGTGCAGAAGCGGATTGGCTACGGAACGGTTGTGGATGTGGGCTATTCCGGATCGCTGGCGCGGCATCTGATGTGGCAGCGGAACATTAACTCGATTCCGTTTGGTTCGAACTTTGACCCGAAGAATGCCGACTCGACGGCGAACAATGTGCCGCTTCCACAGGCGTTTCTGCGGCCGATCGTCGGCTATAACAACATCAATATGCGGGAGTGGGCATCGAGTTCGAACTACCATTCGCTGCAGGTTAGTGCAAACCGGCGGTTTGCAAGGGGCGTGCAGTTTGGAGCTTCGTGGACCTGGTCAAAGGCACTGGATTACAACGACAACGATACAGACGGGGTTTCGACGCTGGTTCCGGTGCGCGTGTGGAACTACGGACTGGCGTCGTTTGACCGCACGCATGTATTGAAGCTGAACTGGTTGTGGGATGTGCCGAAGACCAATGTGCGCGGCCCGCTGGGCATGGTTGTGAATGACTGGCAGGTATCGGGAATTGCCAGCTTTGTTTCCGGCCAACCGCTGGCGATTGGCTATTCGACGACGACAGCGGTGGATATCACAGGCTCGCCGACGGACGGGGCACGCGTCGTGATTGTGGAGGATCCGAATCTGCGAAAGAGCGAGCGGACGTTCTCACGGAACTTCCGCACGGATGTGTTCCGGCTACCGGCGAGAGGCACGATTGGGAACTCGGCGAAGACGAATATTCGCGGGCCCGGGATCAACAACTGGGACATTGCGCTGTTCAAGAATTTCCCGATCTACAAGGAGCGTGTGCGGATGCAGTTCCGGACCGAATTGTACAATGCGTTCAACCATACGCAGTTCACCGGGCTCGATACCGGGGCACGTTTTGATCCGCAGGGTAACCAGGTGAATGCGAGGCTGGAGAATTCACGGCTGCGCGTTCGCCACGAGTGATTCAGTTCGCGTTGCGCATGTACTTCTGATGAACCGCAGATCTTTCTTACAACTTACCGCCGCTGGGGCACTCACAGCTCAGGCGGCGCCGCGTCCGAACATCATCCTGGCGATGGCGGACGATCAGGGATGGGGAGACACATCATATAACGGGCATCCGGTGTTGCGGACGCCGGTGCTCGATGAGATGGCGCGAACGGGGATCCGGTTTGACCGCTTCTACTCCGGGGCTCCGGTGTGTTCGCCGACTCGTGGGAGTTGCCTGACCGGGAGGCATCCTTACCGGTACGGGATCTTCTTTGCGAATGCGGACAGCGGGACGGATGCTCCATCGAAGTATGCACTGCCGGACCGGGAGTACACGATCGCGGAGTTGTTGAAGCCGCTGGGATACACGAGCGGGCACTTCGGGAAGTGGCACTTGGGGGACTTTACGGGCCCGAAGAAATCGGCGCCGACGGATAACGGGTTTGACGAGTTTTTCTCGACAACGCGGAAGGTGCCGACGGTGAATCCGGATGGGTACTGGACGAAGGATGGTCGTGTGCCGGGGGTGTTGGAGGGAGACGATTCGCGGATTCTGATGGACCGGGCGCTTCGGTTCATTGAAAGCGCCGTGAAGGCGGGGAAACCGTTCTGCGCGGTGATCTGGTTTCATGCTCCCCATGAGCCTGTGCTGGCCACGGAAGCGCATCGGAAGCCGTATGCCGGGCACGGGGAGAAGGAGCAGCACTTCTACGGGGCGATTGCCGCAGTGGATGAACAGATGGGCCGTTTGCGGGATACGCTGAAGCGATTGGGCGTGCGCGACAACACGATGCTGTGGTACGCGAGCGACAACGGGCCGGAGGGCGACCGGAAAGAAACGGCGTCACCTGGGAGTCCGGGGCCGTTCCGGGGGAGGAAACGGAGCTTGTTTGAGGGCGGGATCCGGGTGCCGGGGCTGTTGGAGTGGCCGGCCCGTTTCCGGAAGCCTCGGGTGATTGCGACGGCGGCTTCGACGAGTGATTACGTGCCGACGATTCTGGGAGTGGTGCATGGGAAGCTTCCGGCCACGGATGGGATGGATGGGGTTGACCTGATGCCCATACTGGAGGGGAAACGTTTGAAACGCGATGTGCCTATTGCGTTTGAAACAATGGGAAACACGCGTGGTTCACCGAAATTGGCGTGGGTGGAGGAGCGGTGGAAGCTGCTGACGGATTTGGATGGCGGCGAGGAGATGCTGTTTGATCTGGCGAGCGACGCGAGCGAGCGGACGAATATGGCGGCGAAGTATCCACAGGAATGTAGGCGAATGCGCGCCAGATTACAGGCGTGGCGCGCATCGTGCGTGCGAAGCCGGGATGGGTTGTAGTTAAGCGAGTTCGCCGTCGTAGTGCGGGCGGAAGTTGCGGGCGCCGGCCTCGGCTCGCTTATAACGCTCGACTTTGGTGCCGATGGGGCCTTGCTTGGTGCGGCTGAGCAGTGTGAGTTGCTCGCGGTCTGTCATTTTCTTGAATGACTTCACGATGGCGACGTTCTGCTCCAATTGCTGCACGGTTTCGACGCCGGAGACGAGCGTGTCGATGTTCTGGCTGAGCGAGTAGCGGAGACATTCCTCGATGGTGGCCACCTTGTTGGCAGTGATGCCGCCGATGGCGTTGCTCTTCATGGCGATGAGGCCGAGGCCCTTTTTCTTGATGTTGGGCATGACCGAATCGATGAAGCTGAGGTAGTGCTTGTCGATCAAGTTGACGGGGTGTTGCACGGTTTCCCATCCGTCGTAGCCGTCGAGCAGGCGCTGGTGGACGGCCGGGTCGGCGTGACCGGTGAAGCCGATGTGGCGCACCTTGCCTTCTTTTTTTGCTTTGACGAAGGCTTCGAGAGAGCCGTTGGGGCCGAAGATTTTGTCGACTTCGTCGTGGCGGACAACTTCATGGCACTGCCACAGATCGAGGTAATCGGTCTTCATGCGGCGGAGTGTGTCTTCGAGTTGGCGCATGGCGCTATCCTTGTCGCGCTTTTCGGCCTTGGACATGAGGAGCACTTTTTGACGGCGACCGCTATCGAGGGCTTTGCCGTAAATCTCGTCGCTGCGTCCGTTGTGGTACTTGTGGGCGCTGTCGAAGAAAGTGACGCCGAGGTCCATGGCGCGGTGGATGATGCGGACGCCTTCCTCTTCACCCTTGACCGCCATGTGAAAGCCGCCGAGAGTGAACTTGGAGACCTTGAGTCCACTCTTGCCGAGGGTGACCATGGGCATGGGCGTGTCGGCAAGGGCTTTGGGGTCGACGGCGAGCGCTGCCGTGGACATGGAGAGGAATACGCGTCTTTGCATATAGGAATTCTACAGCACCGCACGTGCATACTGGATGAGGACATCACATGGGCAATCTGCTGCTGTTTCTGGAGCTGGCCGCCATTTCATTGTGGCTGGGAAGCATCGTGTTCTTCTCCTTTGTTGTTGCGCCGGCGTTGTTTCGGAGTCTGGGGAAGGAGACGGCGGGGATGGCGGTGCGAACGATCTTTCCGCAGTATTACTTGCTGGGGATTGCGTGCGGCCTGGTGCTATGCGGGGTGCAGGTGGCGCGAGGGCTGTTGTGGTATTGGGGCGGGATGATTCGTCCGTCAATTGTGCTGTTCGTGCTGCTGACGGCGGTTGCCGTTTATGCGCGGCAGCGGCTTACACCTGCAGTTGACGCAGCACGCAAAGAGGGTGAATCCGGGAAGACGGATTTCGATAGACTGCATAGACGCAGCGTGCAACTGAACGCTTTTTTGTTGTTGTGCCTTGTAGTTCACATCATATGGATGGCAATGAGGGGATATTAACGGAATGAGACAGCGTGCTACTGTTAAGGACATGCGCTTCCGAACCGTATTTGGTTCCGTAGCGATTGTCATTTCGCTCGCGGCGCAGCAGAACCTGCCCGCGCAAACAGCCGACCTTGCCAACTGGGCGGCGCCACTTTACTGGACACCTGATTCAAGCAACTCCGGCGAACGAGCCGCAGCGATCACGGGACAGATCCCGCTGGTTGCGGTGCAGCCATGCCGTGTGGTGGACACACGGCCGGAGTATGCGATCCTCGGCTTCCAAGGGCCTTTTGGACAGCCGATGCTGGGGGGCAGCCAACTCCAGACGAGAGAGATTCCGATTCCATCGGGGAAATGCGGCATTCCAACCAATGCACGCGCGTATTCACTGAATATCACGGTGGCTCCGCTAGAGCCGCTGCAATACCTGACGGCGTGGCCCACGGGACAGCCCAGGCCAAACGTGTCGACACTGAATTCCTTTGAAGGGAAGGTGGTGGCGAATGCGGCGATCGTGGCCGCGGGGACAGCGGGTTCGATCTCGATTTACGTGACGAACGCGACGCATGTATTGATCGACATCAACGGTTACTATACGGATCTGGTGGGCGGAGGTCCAACGGGACCTGCGGGGCCAGCGGGTCCTGCGGGGCCAGTGGGAGCTACCGGAGCGGTAGGGCCGACCGGAGCGACGGGTAGCGTTGGGCCCGCGGGGCCAACGGGAGCCGCGGGACCGGTGGGCGCCACCGGCGCGACGGGCGTAGCCGGCGCAACTGGGCCGGCTGGTGCTACTGGACCTGCAGGAGCGACGGGAGCCGCGGGACCGGTGGGCGCCACCGGCGCGACAGGCGTAGCCGGTGCGACCGGGCCTGCGGGTGCTACTGGCGCGACGGGAATTGGAGTTGCGGGCCCGGCTGGGCCCACAGGCGCCACTGGATCCACGGGTGCTACCGGTGCAACCGGGGCCACAGGGGCGGGTGGCCTGTCTGCGTACGGGGGCGTGACTCACTTGGCGACCATCGCCGATTCAACTGTCGTTGGCGGTGCGGACGTTCCATTCAGCAACAATGGCGCGCTGAGCGGGATTACGCATACCCCTGGAACGACCACCATCGTTGTCCCCACAGCAGGGGTGTATGAGGTCTCCTATGGCATCAACATCACGGCTGGAGTCGGGAGCGCGATGGGCATCGCGGTGAACGGCAGTGTCAATCCATTGAGTTCGGTTACGGCTCTGGTTGCGACGGGGCACTTGTCCGGACGAGTGATGCTGACGCTGTCAGCAGGAGATGTGCTAACGATGCGCAATAACAGTGCGGTTCCGTTGGTGTTAAGCCTGGCGCCATCTGCGGGGGCACAATTGACAGTGAAGCGAGTGAACTAGACAGTTGACCGGCTCCCTGACGGCGAGCGGCTCAGGAACGGCCGCAGGATTGGTTGCGCCGATGGGAGAATGCGCGAAAAAAAAGCGGATGCGAATGACGGACTGTACGTCCGCCGTTCGCATCCGCGAATCCCGACCCAGGTGGCTTCGCGCCTACTGAGGAGGAATGGGTGGGGTGGTAGAGTCTATGGACCGCAGGAACTTCACGATCTGAGCTCGCTGATTGGGATCAGTGAGCGTGTCGACGCCGTTGGTTCCAGCGGAGCGGTGCGTAACGTTCTCCATCACCTGTTCGAGCGAATTGGCCGAACCGTTGTGGAAGAACGTGGCAGGCCAAGCCGAGATGGAGAGCAGGGACGGGGGGACATAGCCATCGGCACCGAGGGGAGCAGCGGCATTGGCACGAACTTCGGTCTTCAGCCCTGCATCGAAGGTGCCAACCTTCTTCAACTGACCGATCAATTGGCCGTTGCTGAGGAGGCTGGCGTCGGGCGGAGGCGTGTGACCGATTTTGCTGGTGGTCCACTGGGGGCCACCGTGGCAGCTCTGGCAATTGGCCTGGCGGAATAGGGCTTCACCGGCCAGAGCGTCGGGGTCTTCCTTATCCACGGGGGCAATGGGTGCGCGTACGCCGAATTGGAGATACGCCTTGATGGCGTCCCAGCCGCCGAAGCCGCGAATACGCAATTGCCGTCGATTGGCGTTGGCTGGGGTGAACGCGGCGAGAGTGGGATCCTGCGTGGTGCCGTCGGCGCCGACGAGAATGCCCTGGCCTCCCGATACGCCACGAATGTTGGCTTCGAAGTCCTCCTGCTCATCGAAGATGCCGGACCAGTTGAAGGCGCGCTGCAGGGATGGATCGTCGGGATCGTAGTCTTGATGCTGGGACACGGTGCGGCGCGGACCAGCGGCGAAGATCCAGACGACGTTATCGGTCAAGCCGTCGGGATGGCAGGCAGCGCAGGAGCCCCAACCGTTGTTGGACATGCGACCGCGGATGGGCGGCGACAATGGTGTAGGTCCATCGAAGACACCGACGGAGGAGTTGTAAAGCTCCTTGCCTGCATGAATGAGATCTTCCGTGGTGCCGGCCCCGGGGAGAGAGGCAGAGCGGAGCGCTGTGCCAAGGACAGTATCCTGGTTGGGCTCAATGTTGATGACCGTGACATCGCGGGAGATGTAGTTCATGACATAAGCGCGGGTATCGGTATTGTTGATGACGATGCCGCGGGGGTTCTTGCCGGTGGCGATCTGAAGAACGCGGGAAGGCGTGACGCCGGGTGCGTTAATGACTGCTGCGCGTCCGGTGCCGCGATCGAGGCTGAGCTTGAGGACCACATCGCTACCGGCGCTCACAACGTAGGCCTGATCTTCGCGGCTCTTGGCGGCGATGGCCCATGGCTGGGTGACAAACAGCTTCGGCGTGGCGGCCTGATCGGCGACGGCTTTGTGCATGTTGATGGTGAGGGCTGCGTCGGCGTTCTTAGCCAAATCGAGGACGTGCAGCAGCGACTGCGTGTTGACGTCGAAGCGAGTGGGGCCGTTGGGAGAAGCGCCGGTGCTGGGGACGTAAGCGAAGTTGCCCTTCACGATCATGCTGTTGAGCTGGTTGGGATAGGCGCTGGTGGTGAAGCGAAGCGAGGCTTCGTCGATGGTTGCCGGCGGCGCGACACGGGCGATGGAGTCGCCGGCGGCGCGGAAGCCGGTATCGCCGATGGGCGGAAGGACAACCGCTCCGTCGATCTCATCGGACACGGTGCGGATCATGGTGACCACACCCTGTTTGGCGTCGTCTTCGCCGTCGAGGCGGCCGGGACGCGGGAGTGCGAAGAACTGGGTAACGTAGACAATTTCGTCGTCATCGTCACCGTCGCCGTCGTTGGAGATCGCAATGCCAGTGGGAGAGAAGCCGACGTCGCGGATGGTTTTGATGACGCGGCCGGAGTTGGCATCAATCACCGACACACTGTCGGAGCGGCGATTGCTGACGTAGAGCTTGGAGCCGTTGGGTGTCATCGCGAGGCCATAGGGCTCAGTGCCGACTTTGATTTCGGTAACAACGCGGGCGACGTTAGCGGAGTTGCGATTGACGTTGATGACACTGATGGTGCCACTGACGGTGTTGGCGACGTAGAGGCGCGTTCCCTGCGGGTTGAGAGCGACACCGTTGGGCTCTTTGCCGACAAGGACTTCGCGAAGGCGGCGGTTGCGATCGGCGCCGACGTCGAAGATGGTGACTGTGTTGTTGTCCGGATTGGCAACGGCCAAGAGTGTGCCGTTGGCGTCTAGCGCCAGCGGCTGAGAGTTGATAACCCCCGTGAAACGGTTGAGGACCGGCGGAGGCGCGGACTGTGATTGCGCTCCCGTGGTGGCGAAATACGCCCCGATGCCGGCTACCACTACCGTTCCCAGTACCCTTCCTGCTGTTCTTCTTTTCATTTGTATCCTTCGCTCCTCTTTCGAAGTGGAGTAGTGTTGCAGTGTCCACTATATAGGAATCGCGAAAAAAGGCCGTAAGGGAGGCGTAAGGAAACGGTAAGAAAGAAACGGATACCGCTATCTTGTTGTTTTGTTATAGGCTTCGTCGAGAATTTCGATGACGTGAGCGACGCGCTGGCCGTGTCCATGGCGCTTCACGCCGGCACGCAACTGGATCATGCAGCCGGTATTGGCGGTGGCGATTACCTGGGTAGAAGCGGAGTTGGCGAAGTCCATCTTGCGCTCGAGGATCTGCATCGACATCTCATTTTGGATGACGTTGTAGATGCCAGCACTGCCGCAGCAGAGATCGGCCATGGGCATCTCACGGAACTGAAGGCCAGGGACTGCGCGGAGTAGTTTGCGAGGGGCGGCTTTCACTTTTTGGCCATGGGCGAGGTGGCAGGAATCCTGATAGGTCACCGTCATATCGAGCCGGCCCATGGCGGGGTTGAGTTCGATGGAGGCAAGGAATTCGTTGATATCTTTGACGCGGGCAGCGAACTGGGCGGCACGCGCGGCGTAGGCGGGTTCGTGCTCCAGGAGTTCGCCGTATTCTTTAAGGGTGGAGCCGCAACCGGCGGAGTTGGTGATGATGGCATCGAAGCCGCCGGTGAGGAGAGCATCGATATTTCGGCGGGCGAGTTCACGGGCCTTGGTGCGAATGCCGGCATGCTGGTGGAGCGCCCCGCAGCAGGTCTGGGTATCGGGTACGTGAACTTCGCATCCGTTTTTCTGGAGGACACGCACGGTGGCTTCATTCAGACGGGCGAAGCTGACGTTGGCAACACAGCCGCCGAGCATGGCAACCTTGAAGCGTTTCACTCCTTCGGCAGGGAATACTTTGCCGTAGGCTTCAAAGAAGCTGGGGAACTCGGCTTCAGGAGAGAGTTGATCGAGTTCGGCCAGTTTGGGAAAGGCTTTGAAAATGCCGATGGCCGAGGCGAGGCTGCGCAGTCCGAGCGAACGATAAGCCCAGAGGCCGCGTGCCGCCAGTTGAAGGAGGAGACGCGAGGAAAGAAGGTTGCCGAAGACGAAGCCGCGAATCATTCGAGTGAGGAATGGGCGTTCGACCTTTCGCTCAATTTCGGCGCGGGCATCTTCAATGAGCCTTCCGTAATGCACGCCGGAGGGGCAAGCGCTTTCGCAGCCTCGGCAGGCGAGGCAGAGATCGAGGTGTTCGAGGTAGGAGGGACTGATGGCAGCCCCATCGTGAACCTGCACCATCTGGTAGATGCGGCCACGGGGAGAATCCATTTCAAGGCCGAGGACTCGGTATGTAGGGCAGGAGTTCAGACAGAGACCGCAGTGCACGCACTTGTCGAGATCCTGCTGCCTCGGCTGGTCGATTTCATGCAGCACTTTGAGTTCAGATGCGGCCATAGAGCCTCCCTGGGTTCAGCAGGTGCTGGGGGTCGAACATGTTCTTGATCCGCTGCATGAGTGGGAAAGAGGAATCCGTTTGAGGCCAGTAAGTGATGTTGCCGTTGGCTGCGGCCGGGCCAAATTCGATCAGGGACTGAGGCACGCGCAGTGCTTCGCCAGCCTGGGCCGCATCGCGCAGATGGGAGTAGACAACGCCATTGCCCGCGCGAGCAACGAGAGTGCCGGGGAGTTTCTCCAAGCAGGCGGCCATGCCGCGCAACGGGGTGACGGTGCGGACGACGCATCCGGCGGGGTGTTCGGCGAGAAAACGTTCGGTAGAAGTAGCGACGGACTGCCAGAACTCGCCTTCCGGTTCGCCATCGAGCACTTCCGCAGCGGGGAATTCCTTGCGGCAGCGGGCGAGCAAAGCCTCATTGCCGAAGTAGGCGACGGCGAGGGTCCATTGCTGCTCGCCTTCGCGGCGCAGAAGATCGATGGCCGCCGGTTGGAGAACACCGCCCAGAATGCGGTCGCGTTGTTCGATTGCCGCGGCGGCGGTGGTGAAATCGAAGAGGAACGTGCAGGAGCCGGCCGGTAGCGGGGCGAGTTTGAAGTTGACGGAAGTGATGGCGGCGAGCGTCCCGAGAGAGCCGATGAGAAGTTTGGCCATATCCAATCCAGCGACGTTTTTTACGACCATGCCGCCGGACTGAACGAGCTTGCCTTCGAGGGTAGCGAACTCCATACCGATGACGACATCGCGGGCGGTGCCGAACTGGCGGCGCAGAGGGCCACTGGAGTTGCAGGCGATCACTCCACCGACGGTTGCACTTGCCGCGAAGCAGGGCTCGAGGGGGACCATGTAGCCATCTTTTTCGAGCATTTCGGTAAAGCGCGCGTAGGGCATGCCGGCCTGCACGCTGACGGTGAGATCCTTGGGTTCGTATTGCAGGACGCGATCGAGTGCCGAGGTGGAGATGCGGAGATCGGCGGGGGCGATGGGGCCGCCTGCGCGCGGTTTGCTGCCGTTGCCCAGCAGTTCGATGCTGTGCCCGGATTGTGCGGCGTCATGAAGGGTTGCGGCGAGTTCCTGTGGACTCGCCGGCTGAAGAAATTCCATGCGAACTACTTATGATGGCACAGGTCCATCGGCGTGCGAACGCGGTTTATTCGAGGACGGAAAAGCCGGGGAAGATGTTAATGGCTCCGCTGTCGAAGAATTGCAGAGCGACGACGGCGACACCGGCCTTGCTGCTATCGCGCTGTTGGAACTCGACGCTGCCTCGGGCGCCGCGAGCGGCGCGAACGGCATCGGCGGGAACGAAGCCAGCGGCTCCGAAGCCTGCGATGTCGCGTGTGGAGGTGTGAATCTGGCGGCCCTCATCGTCGCGCACGATCACACGGATGGTGGAATCGCGAGTGTCGAGGTTGATGACGCTGATCTCGGTTTCACTGCCTTCGGTGTTGTCGAAGAAGGTTTCGGTGACGTAATCCTCAAAGTGAGTCGCGGGGTAGCTGACGCCAAGGAGGCCGTCCTGGCCTTCGATCTCGACAGAAACGGTGGCAGCGATGCGGTTCGTGCCGGCGTCGAAGAAGCTCCAAACGACCTGATCGTCGCCTCGGGCGCTGGTTTCGACGGTTGTGAGCCCTCGGGCGGGAATGCGTAGCTTGACGCTTTGGCGGCGGCCGAGGTCCTTGAGATCCATGGCTGCGTCGAAGCCGTCATCGTCGATGAAGAACAGCTCCAGATCGATGGCTTTGTTTTCCATGTTGAGCATGCGGATCCGCGTCCGCAGCCCGTCTCCATTGGCGACGAATGGCATCACGAAGTCGCCATCGGTGACCAATGCAGCGCGTGCCAGGTTTGATTTCGCCGCACGCGCGGTATCTTCTTTTGCCGATGCTTGCCCGCGCTGGCGTAGCAGCCGTCGCAAGTCCTCCGGTCCTGCCGCTTGCGCGGCCGCGGCGCACAGTGCCGCAAACACTACCAACGACCCAATTCTCCTCATGGCTCTTTCTCCAGCGAGGGTCCTATAATGCCCTCATGCCTTTATTCGTTTTCCTGTTGCTGTTGGCCGGCCGGCTATGGGCCCAAAGCGAGGCCGATCTCGCGTTTTATAAGACGTTGAACGATGGCAAGGGGGTACAGGAAATGTTGAGCCAGTACCTTCATGCAGAGGCCTCGAAGCACCTCGATGCGCGCCAGAAACGGGTGGCGGAAACGCGCGACTGGGGCGCTTACAAAGCGCGTTTTCGCGAAGCGCTTACGAATGCGCTGGGCGGGCCGTTTCCCGAGCGCGGCCCACTGAACGCCACGGTGACGGGCACGATTGAACGCAACGGGTACCGGATTGAGAAGGTGATCTTTGAGAGCCAGCCGAAGTTTTATGTGACGGCGAACCTGTACGTACCTACGGGGACGCGGGGGCCGTTCCCAGCGATTCTCTTTCCTTTGGGTCATGAATCGGGGGCGAAAGCACATGAGGCGTGGCAACGGGTACTAGCGAATCTGGCGATGCGGGGGTTTGTGCTGCTGGCGTGGGACCCGATCGGACAGGGCGAACGGATCCAGATGTGGGACGCGGATTTTCAGACTTCGAAGCTGGTTGCCTCCACCACCGAGCACACGATGCAGGGCATTCAGACGCTGTTGGTGGGAGATGCACTGGCACGGTACACGATCTACGACGGCATGCGAGCGCTGGATTATCTGCTTTCGCGGCCAGAGGTGGATAAGACGAAGGTGGGCATCACCGGTAATTCCGGAGGTGGGACACATACCTCGTACATCGCGTCGCTGGAGGACAGGCTCCATGTGGCGGCGCCATCGTGCTATCTGACCAGTTGGCGGCGCCTGCTGGAGACGATTGGGCCGCAGGATGCGGAACAGTGCTTTCCGGGGTGGCTGGCGGCGGGCTACGATCATCCGGACTTCATTTATGCATTCGCTCCGAAGCCGTTTCTGATGCTGACGGCGATTCGGGATTTCTTCTCGATCACCGGGGCCCGAGAAACGTACGCCGAAGCGCGGCGGATGTATGATTCGGCGAATGCGGAAGCGCGCTTTGGGAAGTTTGAAGCTGATGACGGGCACGGATATACAAAGCCTCGGCGGGAAGCGGCCTATCGCTGGTTTTCCAAGTGGCTGAAGGGGAGCGAGGACACATCACCGGAACAGGACATCGCGATTCTCAGCGAGAAAGAGCTGAATGCCACTTCGACGGGGCAGGTGGTGACCGCCATGCGCGGCGGCACGGATATTCACACGCTGAACCTGGCACGCTGGAAGCAATTGCGCGGCACAGGCACGCTGGACGATGTGCGGCGGGTGACGAATTTTCAATTGAAACTGGCCAAGCCGGCGTCGCAGGAGTATGGAACGGTGGATCTGGGCGGCGGGATGCGGATGATCAAGCTCACCTATGCGACGGAACCGGGCATTGTTGTACCGGCTGTGCTTTATCTTCCGCCGGGCGCGGGGAAAAAGCCGGCGTCGATTCTGGCGCACGGACGCGGAAAGACCGCGACACGGGAACTGGCGATGGAGCGAGCCCGTGCGGGCGAAGTAGTGCTTTCCATCGATCTGCGAGGTTTTGGAGAGACGGTGCCCTCGAAGCTGAAGAGTTCCGATTGGCAACGCTATTTCGGTGATTATGATTCCGCTATGACGGCAATCCTGCTGAATAAACCGCTGGTGGCGATGCGGGCGGAGGATATCAGCGCGGCGGTGAGTCTTCTCTCTGAACGCACGGACGTGGATCCGTCGCGCGTATCGCTGTATGGGATCGACGGGGCAGCAGTCCCGTCGTTATACGCAATGGCGCTCGATAACCGGATCTCGTCGGCGACGCTGGATGGACTGCTGATCAGTTATGAAGACGCTGTGCGGCGGCGCATCCACCGGCGCGTGTTCGAACAGATTGTGGTTGGTGCGCTGCGATTGTACGATCTTCCGGATCTGATCCGGTTCGCTTCGCCGAGAAAGATAATCGTGAAGAGCAAGGTGGATGCCCTGGGCAATGCGCTGTAGCAGGGAGGAATTGCCCTATGAGGCAGATTTTACCGATTTCTTATCGGATATCCTAGTCGCAAACCTAAGAGAAACAACGTAGCCCTTCCGGCCTTTGAATTGCTGGAATTGAGCAACTGCGAAATTCTACGTATTTCGCCCGGCGAGCAACTCCCCACACCCCGAAGCAAGCTGTGTCAACGCACGGCAAATCGACAAACAAGAAACATTTCTGGAGTGTGAGAATGTCATTTCATCACGCGGCGCTCCGCCTTGCATTGGCGGGAGGAGCTTTCGTACTGCTTTCGCCATGGATGGCGCGAGGCAATGTAGTTACCCTTGACCTTGTGTGTGTGTTGAACAACACAGGAGTTTGCGTGGAGGGGCCATCCTTTGGCACGGTGACCCTTACGGACACAGCGCCAAACACCGTGCGCCTGGATACGGATCTGTACAATCCCAACCTGAAGTTTATGGACATGATGTTCCAGGTTGTGGGGCTTGTTGGGATGGTGTGGAATCTGACGGACCCGGTGGAGAACCCATTGGCGTTGGGGACATATTCCATCCCTCCGAACGCGGGAACGTTTAATCTTGGATCGCCGGACAACCCGCCGGATGCAAAGCAAGGCTGGAACGGAAAAAGCGGCTACGTGGGCGTAGTCCAGGCAACGGGCCTATCTACGGCCAGCTTCATCACGAACGATGGTGGGACCGGGCAGTATTACGTTGCCATGCACATCCAAAGCATCGGGCCGGACGGCTGTACGGGTGCGGGGGATGGATCAACCGATTGCCTGCCGGGGCAGGCAGGATCCGGATCACTCAAGATCGGAGGCGTGCTGGCGTCAGTTGCAGATGAGCCCACACCTGAGCCGTGGACCTTCGGCCTGGTGGGCACGGCGCTAATGGGGCTTTCCCTGTTAGGGAAGCGGATTCGCTAAGAGGCCCGCAGCATCAAACTACTTCCGCAAGGGAAGTAGTTTGATGTTGCGAAATTCGATGGGGTTTTCCTTCTGGCACTGGAAGCCGATGACGCCGGAGGTATGCTTTGTGTCGCGGGCATCCAGGACTTTCTTGCCGTTGAGTTGGATGAGGAAGTGATCGCCACGGGCGGTGATTTCGTAGGTGTTCCATTGTCCGCCGATGACCTTGGCGGGTCCTGCCTTCACGCTGCCGACGAGGCTTCCGGTGAGGAATCCTTGCGGCTGATAGTCCCAGATCTGAAGTTCGTAGCCCGTCTGGTGGGGAGCGCCCTCTTTCTGCGACCGGAGGAACACACCGCTGTTCACTTTCTCCGTGCCTCGGAATTCGAGCTTCAACGTGAAGTCAGTGAATGAAGCGGAGGTGCTGATCCATCCGGGGACGGTGCCGGGGCAGGAGATGGCTCCATTGCGAACGGACCAATTGCCGGTGGCGGCTGCGTCGAAGGTGGAACGTGCGTCCCAGCCTTTGAGGCTCGCGCCATCGAAGAGTTGAATCCAACCGGCGGAGGACTCCGCTTTGGAGAGCGTATTCGGTTGCTGAGCAAGCAGGGTGGCGGCGGTGAAGAGGAGCAAAGGCAACATGCAGCACCTAGTGTATCCCGAAGAGCTTCGCTGGATTCGATTTCACGATCTGCTCGATTTGGGCGGCGGCGACGCCTTCTTTGCGAAGGCCTTCGAAGATGCTCTGCAGGCCGTCGGGATGGAGCGGATTGCCTTGCTGTCCGAAGTCGCTGGAGAGGATGACGGCGGCGAAGCCTACCTGGCGCATCGCGGCGGCGTAGTCTTTGAACTCGTTTTCTTTCTGCAGGCCGAGCACGGCGTTGCCGGTGAATTCGAGCATTGCGCCAAGGGCGACGGCCTGCTTCATCTGGGCGACGCTCATGCGGACGTATTGGTTCAGCGGATGGGTGACGACGATGGAGGTGATGCCGCGCTGCCTGGCTTCGCGAATCATGGCGAGGCTTTCTTCCGGAGCGGAATGCCCGGTGGCGAGAACCAGTTTGTATTTGGCGATGATGTCCAGGACGGCGAGTGTTTCGGGAAGCAGTTTACCGCCGCGAGAGACGGAGACGAAGGGACGCTGCTCTTTGGTGAGCTTGACGTGATTCTCGGCATCGAAGGTGGGCATCCAGACAATCTTGCCCCAGCCGCCTTTCACCTTGGCCATGCGCTCGACGGCGGCGGGATTGACTCCGCCGTTGGAGCGATTGAGGGCGATGCCGCCGAAGACTTCGATGCCGGGCACCTCCTGACGGGCCAGCGCGGCCCAGGAGGCGGTGGGCTCGTAGTGGTTTTTGAGGACGAGGCCACGGAACCCTTTTTGCTTGGCTAATCGGACGAGGTTCAGGGCATCAATGGAGCGCGGAGTCACATCGGGATCGCAATGGGCGTGGATATCGAAGACGCCGGTGAGCGATTGGGCGTTGGTGACTGTGGCGGCGATGGCGGCAAGAATGAGGAGGCGGTGCATAGCTACCTGCTAGACTGAATAGTTTATGTCAAAAAGATATTCCGCCCCACCGCCCATGAGCATCGACACGACCAAGAACTACGTCGCGACGTTCGAAACCAACCGCGGAAAGATTGTCTGCGAACTCTACGCCAAAGACGCGCCGAAGACAGTGAACAACTTCGTATCGCTGGCGCGGGATGCGTTCTACGACGGCACGGTATTTCATCGCGTGATCGCCGATTTCATGATTCAGGGCGGCGATCCGGAGGGCACAGGGCGTGGCGGCCCGGGCTATCGTTTCGAGGACGAAACGAAGGGTAACCCGCACCGCCACTGTGTAGGTGCGCTGTCGATGGCCAACGCCGGGCCGAACACGAACGGCAGCCAGTTTTTCATCACACACGTGGTGTGCGATTGGCTGGACGGCAAGCACACGGTGTTCGGCAAAGTGACTTCGGGCCAGGACGTGGTCAACGCCACTCAGCAGGGCGACCGGCTGGTGAAGTTGACCATCGACGAGAAGTAAGCTACCAATCCACCACCGATCCATCGTCATCGTCGTAAGCCGTGCGGTATTCGCGCGGCTCACCGACTTGCGCCATCAGCTTATTTTCATCAATCGAGATACCGAGCCCGGGTTCGGTGAGCAAGGGGCGGTGTCCGTTGGTGACGGCAGGCAGAGGTTTGGCGAGCAGGTCAGAGTATTCGTTGTCGCCTCTTTCCTGAATGAGGAAATTCGGGATGGAGGCGGCGATTTGAAGGCTTGATGCGAGTGAGCAGGGGCCCTGCGGGTTGTGCGGAGCGAGTGGCGTGTAATAGGCTTCGGCCATCCCGGCGATGATTTTCAGTTCGGTGATGCCACCGGCGTAGCAGACGTCGGGCTGCAGAATGGTGGCGGCACGCTTTTCGAGGATCTCGCGGAAGCCCCATTTGGTGAAGATGCGCTCACCGGTGGCAATGGGGACGTGCGTCTTCTTGGCCATTTCGGCCATGACATCGACGTTCAGCGCCTGGGCGATCTCTTCATAGAACCAGGGGTGGTAGGGTTCGAGTGCCTTGATGAGAGTCATCGCCGTGGGAGGCTGCACGGCGCCGTGGAATTCGACGCCGATGTCAACGCCGGAGCCGACCTTGTCGCGAAGGGCTTTAAACCGCTCCGTCACCTCTTCGACAAATTTCAGGCCTTCGTTGTATTTGAAGGGGGAGCGGCGGGAACCGCGGAGGCCGACCTTCATGGCGTTGACGCCGGTCTTCTCACTGAGCTGGCCGTAGACGCGCACGCGTTCGCGGGTTTGGCCACCGAGCAGTTTCCACACGGGGACGCCAAACATTTTCCCCTTGATGTCCCAAAGGGCCTGGTCGATGCCGCTGGAGATGGCAGTTTTGATGGGGCCGCCGCGATAGAAGGCGCCGCGATGGATGGCCTGCCAGTGGTGAACGACACGGGAAGGGTCCTGACCGACAAGATACTTTCCCACTTCCAATGCGCCGGCGGCGCATGCCTTGGCGTCGTCCTTCAGCATTTCTCCCCATCCGGTGATTCCGGCGTCGGTAGAGATCTTCACGAAGACCCACGAATTCTTGAGCACGAAGGATTCGACCTTGGTGACTTTCACCTTGTCGTTGGGGCCGACGGCTGCGGCGCTGGAACGCTCCGCGGTAAACAAGGCATCCATTCCAAACAGTGCGGCGGGCGAGAGCAAGGCTCGAAGGGCAGAGCGCCTGTCCATGTGTTGTGTCATCGTTGACAAAACTCCTTAGAACTGCATCCTACCTTGAATCGGGTGGAAGCTGTGGGACGAAGGAGTGCAAGGCGTGATCAGGCGGGGTTCTTGAGCATGATGAGCAGCATGACAACTTCGGTTTGTGCCCGGATACCATGCTCCAGTTGCGGGGTCATGTATACGAATGTTCCTTCCTTGGCGGGCTGTTCGTCTGAGCCGAGTTTGAGGGTGGCCTCGCCGCGAAGGAACTGCAAAATGGCTGGAAAGGGGGCGGTGTGGGCACTCAACTCCTGGCCCGGCGCGAAACAGAACTGCACGATCTTCGAGCGGCTGTCGTTTTGCAGAGTTTTGCTCACGATGCCGCTCGAAGGAGCAGCTATGTCGCGAAGATCGGAATGGTAAGTGTAAGGCTGTTCCATTGCGATTTCATTATGGCGCCGGGGCGCTGAGTGGTCTGTGACCGCAGTCACCCAGGGCAGGATCAGGCTGCGTCTTCGAGCAGCGTTTCCTGATGCCGGTGAGTGGTATGGCTTTCCACGTTCTCCTGGCAATGGACACAAAGCTTAGCGAAGGGGAGCGCATCGAGGCGCCGGGGCGCGATGGCTTCCTCACACTCTTCGCATATGCCGTAGGAACCCGTATCGATCTTGTGGAGAGCGGTGCGGAGTTCACGGGCCAGCTTTGCTTTCTGATCCAGGCGGATGACGGCGAAGTCGCGATCCGCGGCGGATTGAATCTGTTCCAAGGCGTCGGCAAAGGTTTCGATCTGCAGTTGTTCACGGGTGCTGGTTTCGCCCATCACTTCGCGCAACATCTGCTCCATCGCCAGCTTCTTCTCGATGTATGTGTTGTTATTCATTGTTCTTCTCCTCCCAACGTTGGATTGGATGTGGGCAGATGGCAAAAGGGTACAAGAAAGCGACGGGCTTTTACATTCTTAACGGCGTGTAACGGACGAGGAGAATCCGGGTGCGGAGGGAGGCTGCTACACTGCCCGGCAATGCATCCCACTCTACTTGCTCTGGTACTAGTTGCGGCGCCACTTACGGCAGCCGAATTATCGAAAAGTGATCGACAACGCCTGGTGGCTCATCTGGAGCTGACCGAAGCCTGGCTGCAGACGGAGCTGGCGGGGTTGAGCGCGAAACAGTTGGCGTTCCAGCCTACCGCGGAGGCATGGAGCATCCACAATGTCATTGAGCACCTGGCGGTTGCCGAGCCACAGTACTGGCAGCAGGTCCAGGACGCTGTGAAGAAGGGGGCAGCGGGGTATCAATCCAAGGTGAAGGACGCGGACATTCTTTGGTATGGCGTGGATCGAACGAACCGGCAGCGCACGGGGTCGGCGCGCGAACCGAAGGGACAGTTTGCGGAAACGGCGCAAGGCCTGGCGTCGTTCCGGAAGTTGCGGGCGGCGATGAAATCGTATGCGCAAACGACATCGGATGATCTGCGAGGCACTCAGCTGATCGACAGCCAGATGGATGTGTATCAGTGGTTCCTGATGATCTCCACCCACTCGCAGCGCCACATTTTGCAGATTCGCGAAATCAAGGCGAACGCCGCGTTCCCCAGGTAGTTGCGCAAGCGGCGCTGAGGCTGGAACACTAGATCCACGGATATGAAGAAATGGATCGCGATTGGTGTCGTTGCTCTAGCCGGAGCGTTTGCCGCATGGAAATCCGGCCTGTTGCCGATTGGGGCGCAGACGGAAAAGCGTGGACTCAGTTCGATTCGTGTGCCTGAGGGTTTCGAAGTCTCCCTGGCGAGCAAACCCGGCCTGGTGAAGTACCCGATGCTGGGGACGGTGGCATCCGACGGTGCGATCTACATGTGTGAATCGTCGGGCAAGACGATGCAGACACCGGAAATGAATGCGGCTCCGGATTACGTGGTGACTCGGCTCACGGACACAGATGGGGATGGGGTGTATGACAAGAGCACGGTGTTCGCCGAGAAGCTCACATTGCCGGCGGGCGCGGTGTTCCTCAAGAACAGCCTCTACGTGGCCGCTCCGCCGCAGGTGTACCGGTTCGAAGATACCAACAACGACGGCGTGGCGGACGTGAAGGAAGTGCTGGTGGAAGGGTGGAATCTCTCGGCCAACGCGGCCAGCTTGCATGGGCCGATCCTGGGGCCGGATGGGTGGCTGTATCTCACCGATGGCCGCCACGGATTCAACATCACGACGAGGGATGGGCGGAAGTACACAGGCAAGGCATCGCGCATCTGGCGCCTTCGGCCGGACGGCACGGGGCTGGAATGGTACGCGGGCGGAGGCTTCGACAATCCGGTGGAAGTCGCCTTCACTGAGGGCGGCGACATGTTCGGGACAATGACCTACTTTCAGGATCCGCGGGATGGGCAGCGGGATTCCATTCTTCACTATGTGGAAGGCGGCGTGTACCCGAAGCCGTATCCGGTGACGGAGGAGTTCAAGCGCACTGGCGATTTGATGCCGGTGATGACGAAGTTTGCGCGCGTGGCTCCGAGCGGATTGCTGCGCTATCGCGGAGTGAGCTTCGGGCCGGAGTTTGACGGGAACCTTTTCACCGCGCATTTCAACTCGCACCGGGTGCTGCGGCACAAGGTATCGCGGCTGGGTGCGACCTATCAGACGGAAGATTCCGATTTCTTCTTTTCCAGCGATCCGGATCTTCATCCGACGGATGTGATGGAGGATCGGGACGGCAGCATGATCGTGGTGGACACAGGCGCGTGGTTCATTCACGGTTGCCCGTTGTCGAGAGTTTCGAAACCTGATGTTCGAGGCATTCTGTACCGGGTTCGGAAAAAGGGGGCGACTAGTGGGGCACCAGCAAAGCCAGCGCTGACTGCGGGTGTATTGGATGATGCCAATCCCTATACCGCCGATGATGCCGCGAATGAATTTGTGTGGAAGGGTGATGTCGCCACGCTGCGCGCGTTCCAGGCGAAGACCGTGCGCGGGGCAACGCGGCGGGTATTCGCGCTGTACCGCATCGGAACACCGGAAGCGCTGGCGGGTGTGCGCGAGGCGCTGCGGGATGAACGTTGGGAAGTGCGCCAGGCGGCGGCACGCTGCGTTGGCATGGCGAAGGATGGGGAAGCTGTTCCGCGCCTGATGGAGATGGCCGCGAAGGAAGATCCGTCGGTACGGCGCCAGGCGATTGCGGCTCTCGGACAGATTGGCGATGCGAAGGCGGTGCCGGCGCTGCTTGCCGCGGCGGCTAATCCGGAAGACCGCTTCGTGGAGCACTCCACAATTTACAGCCTGATTCAATTGGGCCATGCGGGGCCGCTGCTTTCGCGATTGCAGGATGGTTCGGCGAACGTGCGGAAAGCGGCGCTGATTGCGCTGGATCAATTGGATCGCAGCCCGATCGCGGAATCGCACGTGCTGCCTTTCTTGAATGCAGAGGAGCAGGAGTTGCGGCGGACGGCCCTTTGGGTGGTGTCGCGGCATGCGAGTTGGGGTCCGAAGTTGACGCAAGTGCTGGATGCGCGTCTTCGTTCGCCGCAGTTCAATGAGCGGGAAGCGGAGATGATCTCGCAGGCGATGGCGGCTTTCTGTGCTGATGCGAGTTTGAAGAAGATGGTCGGCGGCGCTTTGGGAGACGGCACGCTCGATGGTAAGCGACAGCTTTTTCTGTTGGACACTGCCGAGCGCTGCTCCAGCAAGGAGTTCCCTGCGGAGTGGCAGACGGGCTTAGAGAAGCTGCTGGGGCATAGCGATGCGGGCGTGCGGGTGCGGACCATTCAACTCATCCGCGCACGAGCTGTCGCGGGGTTGGAAGGGCCGCTGCGGAAGCTGGCGGAGAGCACGGCGCAATCGGATGATGTGCGCATCGCCGCATTGAGTGCGTTGGGAGGCAGAACGCCGCATCTCAGCGACAGCGAGTTTGCCTACCTGGCTTCGCGCCTGGGACCCAAAGTGGAGGCGCCGGCGAAGCTGGCCGCCGGGCAGGTGCTGGGACGGGCGGAACTCACCGGCGCACAGTTGAAGGATGTGGCGGAGAAGTACATGAAGACAGCGGATCCGATGGTGATTCCGAATCTGCTGGAGACGTTCCGATACGGCAAGGATGAAGCCACTGGATTGATGATGGTGAAGTCGTTGACGGAGGTGGAATCGGCACTGGGCAGTGTGGGGGCACAACGGGTGGAAGAGATTGTGAAGAAATTCCCAGGCGGTGTGCAGGCGGCGGCAAAGCCTTTGCTCACACGGCTGGAACAGGGCAAGGCGCAACGATTGGAGAAGATCCGCAAACTGGAGGGTGTGTTGACGGCAAACGGCGATGTGGCGAAGGGCAAGGCGATTTTCTTCGGGGCCAAGGCCGGGTGTTCCAGTTGCCACACGATCGGGTTGGAAGGCGGGCACGTGGGTCCGGACCTGACGTCGATTGGAGCCATACGATCACCGCACGACCTGCTGGAAGCGATCGTGCTGCCGAGCGAAAGCTTCGTGCCGGGCCATGAGGTGTACCGGATTGAGACGGCGACAGAGGTTTATTCGGGCGTGTTGGGGCGCAGTTCGCCGGATGCCGTGCGGCTGATTACCGGGCCTGGCGATGAAGTGCGTATCCCGCGTTCAGAGATCAAGAGCATGGGACATGCACCGGTTTCGCTGATGCCGGAAGGATTGGACGAAGTGCTGAACCGCGAGGAGATGCGCGATCTGATCGCTTATCTGCGGGGGCAGATCGCCAGACCGAGCGAAGCGGGCCGCAGCGAATAAATGCGCCTTGCGGCCGTCTTCTTAGCTGCGTTTTTGTATCACGCGACGAGTCCTGTTTCGCAGCAGGGCGATTCCCGGTGGACCGTTTTCACCGCGATGAGCCTGCTCCGGGAGGGCAATGTCGATCTGAACGAATACGGCAAGGAGATTGAGGCTTCGGGGTTCTACGCGATTGAGTGTGTGACGGGCCGCGAGCGACGGTATCCCATTCATAGCCTGGCGGAGTGCCCCAACGGGCGGCTGTACAACTTCTATCCGATTTCGATCAGTCTGCTGGCGACCCCGTTCATCGCCGTGCAATGGGGGCTGCTGCGGCTGCTGCCGTTCTCGGCGGCGAACATCACGCATCCTGTGCTGCGGGGGTATCTGAGCGCTGACCCCGTGGCAGGCTCGCCGATCTTTGAGATCGTCGCGGCATCGGTGTTTGTAGCGCTGGCGACGATGCTGTTCTATCGCGTAGCGCTGCGGTACCTGGATGCGCGGCAGGCGCTGTTCGCGGCCTTTGTATTTACGGCGTGCACTCCGATGGTATCGACGGCGAGCCGCGCGTTGTGGCAGCACGGAGTTCTCGCGGTGTTGTTGAGCGCAGTGCTGCTGGTGCTGCCGCATGCATCGGCCGGGCCTCTATTGGCGTTGGCGTTTTTTGTGCGGCCCACTGCGGCTATCCCGATCGCCCTATTCGCGGTGTTCCTGTTGCGGCATCACCGGAAGCAGGCCGTGCAAGCGGCGCTGTGGGGATTGCCAGTGGTGGCTGGTTTCGTGGCGTTGAACTACAACATGTATGGGATGCCATTGGCGCCCTACTTCTTCCCCGTGCGAGCCGGAAGCACGTCGCTCGGAATGCACGGGAACTACCTGGAGGCGCTGGCAGGCACGATGATTTCTCCTGCGCGCGGGTTGCTGGTGTACATGCCGTTTCTCTTACTGGCGCCGTTTGCTTGGCGCAATGGGAGCTCGGAGTGGCGACGGATGGCTGGGTGGATCGGGGTAATGGCGTTGGGGCACTGGCTGCTGATCTCGCTGCACAGCGATTGGTGGGGTGGCCATGCCTTCGGGCCCCGGTACTTTACGGATATTATTCCGCTACTCGTGTTCCTGACGATTCCCGCGATCAAAGTGCGCGGGAAGGCGTTCCTGGGGTTGGCTCTCCTCGCCTTCGTGATTCACTTCCGCGGCTCGCATATCGTGGCGACGCAGATATGGAACGTGACGCCGGTGAACGTGAATGCCGACACAAGCCGGCTCTGGGATTGGAGTGATCCGCCGTTTCTGCGCTAGTTCACAGCGAGATCGTCACGGCTGGGCACCTTGGGGAACGCGCCGTGCGGCTCCATCTGATACCAGACGGCGACCGAGGCGATGTCGTCCATCAACGGCAGATACTTCCTGGTGGTGCCCTTCCATCCCAACGCCTGGATGGTCACCTTCAAGTCGCTCTCAAAGCGCACTGGATCGGTGAGGTGCCAGCGGTACAAGCCAAAGCGCTGCTGCGACTGGTAAAGGCCGTCGGGTTTGATCACCTGGATTAACCCGGTGTATGGCGTGGTGAAGGTCTCGTACTGGTGCTTCTCTTTATTCTCAAAATTGTAGGAGCCGCAGAAATAATCTTCGGTGCCGGTTCCGGCGATGGTGGGGAACTGCTTGTCGCCGTCCATGAAGAACTTGATCTCGCCTTCGCCCCACCAACCGTTGTTGTGTACCCCCCAAGCCATGTAAGTGCCGACATAATGTCCCTTGCCCTTGATGCCATCGACGATGGTGTAGACCTGCTTGTAGGGCAGCGGATTGGTTCTGCGGAACTGGGCATGGAAGTAGGCGGCGTCGGCAGGCACGGGCGCCTGGGTGTAGTCGATCTGGTAGTAGACGGTCATTGGCCTGTCGTCGATATTCTCGAGCGTAAGCTTGGCGCGTTTGCGGAAGGGCATCGGCCAGTAAGAATTGAAGGCACTTCCGGGATTGACGCAGATGGCGTGCGAGGTGATGGGTGCGTACTTGCCCCAGCCCATGGCGAAGAAGTCGCCCACCGGCACTTCCACCGATGGCGTGGTCTCATCATCCCAGTACATGCGGAGAATGGAGAACCGCCAGTTGCCCGTGGGCGTCATCCAGATGTGCTGGATTGCACCTTGCCCCTGAATGTCCGCAAGTGTGAATGTGGTTCCCGGCTTCACCACAACGAAAGGATTCACCTTCCATCCTTGCCCGAGTTCAGATGAAGCTTCGGAAGCCGATCCCTGCGCGGCCATTGCGCCTTTCCCTTTTTCTCCGGTGAAATTCTCCGGACTGATGGAGAAGGTTTTGGCTTTGGCGGTGCGATAGATCGTCTCCAGACTAGTGGTTAAACCTGTGAAGGTGGAATCCTGAGCGGCCAGCAGCGAGGCAAGCAGGACCGCGGCAATGCGAAGGAAATATTGCATATATGAAAATCTCCTTTCCTGATGGTCGTCAAGCCGGAGCTTGGCGTCAAGGCGGGGAGTAAGTGACTTGCATATCAATTTAAAAACCCGTACTTTTAACTACATGTCACTGGCGCTGACTTTGATGCTGTTTCTGGGTCTGTCTAACACCCCGCTTTGCGCGCAAACCGGTACCGGAAGCGTGCAGGGCACTGTGAAGGACATCACAGGCTCCGTCATTCCCAACGCGAAAACACGTCTTCGCAACACTCAAACCGCGGTGGAGTTGGACTCCACTACTAACAACACAGGCTTCTTCCTGTTTCCGGCCGTGCAGAAGGGTTCGTATGAACTGACTGTCGAATCGACTGGCATGGAATCGTGGAAGGGCACACTGAACCTCGCAGTTGGCCAGGTTGCACAAATCGACCCCGTGCTGAAGGTGGGATCAACGGGAACAACGGTCACCGTTGCTGGAGACGTCACTCCGCTGGTGACGACAACCGGTCCGACACTGAGCAACATTGTGGAGCATGAACGAATCGAGCAATTGCCGCTCAACGGCCGGTTTATTCAGAGCCTGGTTCTGATGACCACTCCCGGGTTGGAAAACGGTTCCGTGCCGCGACTATACGGGCTCCGTTACGCCATGGAATACGTGCAGGATGGAGCGTTGCTGGAGAACCGGGACTGGGCCTCCTTGCCGAATCGCCCTCCGGGGATCGACTCCATTGGCGAGTTCCTGGTGGAAACCAGTAACTCCTCGGCGAAAATGAGCCGGCCGGGATCCATCGTGCTCACCACCAAGGCCGGGACAAACATGTTTCACGGCGCGTTGTTCGAAACGCATCGCAACAGCGGATTCGGAGTAGCGCGGGCGCGGCAGGATTTCTTTTCGAAGCCGCCAAAGCTGATCCGGAACGAGTATGGCGCTTCGGCGGGCGGCCCGGTGATCATCCCGAAACTCTACAACGGCAAGAACCGGACGTTCGTGTTCGGGGCTTATGAGGCACTGCGCCTCCGTTCCGAAGCGACTCGGGCCATCACGATGCCGACAGCGGCGATGCGCGACGGGGATTTCAGCGGGTTGATCGACGGGCAAGGGCGGCGTTTCACGCTCTATGATCCGTGGAGCACTGCCGGCCAGGCGCAGAACTGGAGCCGGGTTCCGTTCACGGGAAACCGGCTGCCATCGAACCGGCTGAGCCCTCTGGCGAAATCGTTGTACGCGATTACGCCGATGCCGACGCATCCGGACGTGAATCCGCTGGTGGCGGAAAACTGGTTCGGCACCGGATTCAGTAACCGCAACGACTGGACGTTCACGACACGCGTGGATCATACCTTCTCGGACAAAGACCGCACGTTCTTCCGGTACTCGCACAATATTTCGACAAGCCCGCGAACATCGAGCGGAATCGACGCGGGCACACCGACGACGCTCGACGGGCGTGGAAACGGGGCGATTGATGAGGGACAGAATGACTCCGGAGTGGCTTCGTGGACGCGGATGTTCTCGCCGAGTTTCTTCAGCGAGTTGAACGTCTCGTTCATGCGCGACTATCGTGGCCAGATCCCACTGGGCGGCCTTGGCAATATTCCAGGAGAGCTTGGGTTGCCAAACCCATTCAATGGCGGCGGATTCCCGCGCGTGCAGCAGGCAGGTTTCCGGATGAACTACGACACGGGAATCAACTACACGCTGAACTACGCGAATGTGCTCATGGTGGATGAAAACATGACGAAGGTCCATGGGCGTCACGAATTCCAGTTCGGCGGTCGCTGGCGCTACGAGCGGCTCGATACGCTGGTGGATCAGACGGAGGCGGCGGGGAACCACAACTTCTCCACCAATGGAACGGGGTTGTATGATCCGACGACGGGCAGCGCCTACGGGCCGACGCCCTTCACGGGGCACAACGCGGCGAACTTCCATCTTGGCCTGGCGAACTACAACGCGCGGTTCAACCGCTCCTGGTTCCGGCTGCGCGGCGGCGAACGGGCGCTCTATTTCCAGGACAACTGGAAGGTGAACAGCAGGCTCACGATCAACTACGGGGTGCGCTACGAGTACAACATCCCGGGTTTCGAAGCGAACAATACGTTCATCGGCTACAACAAGGCCGCGAAGGCAATTGTGCTGGGACGATCGATCCAGGAACTGCAGCAGTTGGGAATTTCGTTGCCCCCGATTGTTGCGGCGTACGAAGCAATCGGGGCGAAGTACCAGACGCTGGCAGAATCGGGTTTGCCGAAGAACTTCTTCTATCCGAACCGGCTGGACTTCGGGCCTCGCGCCGGCTTCGCTTACCGCATGGGCGGATCGGCGCGTCCGACGGTTATCCGCGGCGGCTACTCCATCTTTGCCTATCCGGAGTCGCTGCGGCTGTTCAACGGCACCGCGGCGCAGAATGTACCGGGGCAGGCGATCTTCAACTACGACCAGACGGCAGCAGCCTCCAGCGCGGACGGGCTTCCGAACTACCTGATGCGTTCCGTACCTACGGTGATCGCGGGGCAGAACAGCGCCACGGTGATCGACCTGAATCGCGCCGGTGGCATCGCGCGCGGCTCCGGCGTGATGTATCACTTCGATCCGAATCAGCCCACGGCTCGCGCCCACGAGTGGAACCTGCTGGTGGAGCGTGAACTGTTCGACAACACCAGCCTGCGTGTGGGCTACGTCGGCACGCACGGCGCGCGGATGAATCAGTGGTACAGCTACAACAACAACCCGACGGATTATGTGTGGTTCACCCGCACCGGCGAGCCGCTGCCGACCGGCGCCTTTGCCTCGGTGGCGCGGCGCAGCTTCGATCAGACGACGCTGGGCACGATGCAGGAGTATCGCAAGACAGGCTGGTCCAACAGCCAGAACTTCACTTTTGAAGTGCAGCGGCGCTATGCGAAGGGCATCGGCTTCCAGGTGTTTTACACCTTGAGCAATGCCATGCGCGTGGCGGGCGATGGGTGGCGCGACGACTCGATGCTGGAACCAAACATTTTCCTGCCGGGCGCTGTGCCGGAAGATTACAACGCTCGCAATCGCCTGCTCAACTACCGGCGCGACATCAGCGTCCCGAAGCATCGCGTCAATGCAAACTGGGTTGTCGATGTGCCGATCGGAAAAGGGAAGGCGATCGCAGGAAAGTCCGGGCGCTTGGCAGATGCCATCATCGGTGGATGGCAGGTGGCGGGGAATATGGAGTACTTCAGCCGCTACATCACCATCGGGACTGGAAACTGGGGCCAGTTGGGCAACATCGAAGTGTATGACCGGAACTACAAAGTGCAGGATTGCCGCAGCGGCGTTTGCTTCGACGGATGGCTGTTCTACAACGGCTACATTCCGGCGAACCGTGTGAACAGCACGGCGGCGAACGGTTTGCCGAATGGCGTGATGGGAGTGCCCAGCAACTATAAGCCATCGAGTCTGCCCATCTTCCCGACACCGGCCAATGGGGGATCGAGTGCGGATCCCAACTTCGCGTTCTATGAGTCGAACACGATTTTCGTTCCGCTCAAGAATGGCACGCTGCAGCGAACGACGCTGAACACGAACCTGCATCCATGGCGGAATCAGTTTTTGCCGGCCCCATGGCTGTTCACCCTGAACGGATCGTTGTTCAAGGCGGTGCCAATCACGGAGAGCGTGATTGCCCGCGTGAACATCGATATGTTTAATGCGCTGAACAACCCCGGGTTGGCGTTGCCCGACGGGGGCACGGGCATTATGCTGAACCGCTTCTCGGCCAACACACCGCGCAACATGCAGGTGACGTTGCGCCTGACCTGGTAGATACGGTGCTTGCACCGGCGTGGCTTTGGATCGCCTTTCAAACAGCAGAGGCCTATCTCGACAACGGGGTAGGCCTTTTGCAGAAGGGCCGGTTTGCGGAAGCAGCCTTGGAGCTGACACGCGCGATCGAAAAAAACCCGAAGCTGGCCGAGGCGCATTACCTGATGGGGCTGATCCGGCAAGAGCGAGGTGATCGCGAACTGGCGCTCACTTCCTTCCGGGCCGCGTTGCAGATTCAACCCCGTCATGCCGGTGCCCAAGCGCGGCTGGCGGAGGTGATGACGTACATCGCGCGGGCGAGGGAATCCGGATATGCGGAGGCAGCCGCGGCCTGCCGGCGAGCGCTGGCGCTGAATCCAACCGATGCCGATTCCCTGTTTCATCTGGCGTGGATCGAAGCGGCGTTGGCGGAACACACCAATGCGGTCACGCATTACCGGGCCGCACTACGGCTGCAGCCGAAGTATCCCGGAGCGCGCATCGGCCTGGCCATCTCGCAGTTGGAATTGCATCAGGAAGATGCGGCGATGCCGGGTTTGCAGCAGTTAGTGAGGGATGAACCGGAGAATCCTGACGCACACTTGCAACTCGGTGTCGCGCTTTCGCGAAAGGATCGTTGTGGGGAGGCGATTCCGGCGTTGGAACGGGCGATCGCACTGCGGCCGAACCTGGCGCAGGCGCACTATCTGCTGGGCACGTGCTACCGGAAGTCGGGGCAAGGCGAAGCGGCTGCAAAGGCTCTGGCGCAGTATCGAGAGCAGCAAGCCTCCGCCAACAGGCGTCAGCAAGCCCGGTTTCAGGCAGCGGCGGCGCACAAGCATTTGCAGGCCGGACATCTGGACGAAGCCATCGCCGCCTATCGTTCCTCGTTGGATCTCCATCCCGATGATACGGTAGCCACGGATCTTTCGGTGGCGCTGTTGAAGAAAGGACAGCCAGCGGAGGTAGTGCCGCTGCTCGAATCCCGTGTGTCCGGAAACCCGCTGGCGGGCTATACGCTGGCTCTGGCTCATCGGGATCTGAAGAACCACGAAGCGGCAGTGCGTCTGTTGATACCAGTGCTACAGGCGAAACCGGACTTTGCCGAGGCGCACCATTTGCTTGGGGTGATCTGGATCTCGATGGGCCGGGAGGCGGAAGGTTCGCGGCATCTGGAAATGGCGGCCCGGCTGCGTCCGGACAATCCGGCTTTCCGGACGCGGTGAGCTATCTCGGTTTGAGGAATTCGGCGGTGAGGCGTTCAAAGCGTGGATCGCCGTGGAGGGCATCGAAGCGCGGCTCGAGTGCGGCATAAGGGGCGCTGCCTTCCCGATCCCGTATCGAAAGCTCCAAGGCATCGAGAGCCAAAGCCTTTTCTCCCGACGCCGTGTGGACCAGGGCCCAAACGTAGTGCCATCCCTGACGTGCATCACAACAGGACATCGCGTCTTTGACAATACGATGGGCCTCGTCGATGCGGCCCTGTTGGGCGCGGAGATGAGCCAACGCCGCTTTAGAACGCATCTCCACGGGATGCTGGCGAATGGCCTCCTGATACTCGGCTTCGGCGGCAGGAAGGTCTCCATCCAATTGGGCGGCGACGCCGGCCATCCAGTGAGCGAAGCCGGAGCCAGGATCGAGTTCGACGGCACGGCGGGCTTCTTCACGGGCCTTGCGATAGCGACGCCACCAGAGGTGCACCTGGGCGCGGAGGGCGCTCGCTTCGGATGACTTGGGGCTGACAAGGACAGCAGCGTCGGCACTACGCTCGGCTTCGGCCAGGTTTCCGGCAATCGCCAAGGCTGAGATGTAGAGGAACTGTCCGTGCGAATCGGCAGGGTCAAGGCCGGCGGCTTTCCCCAGTTCCCGCACGGCGTCCTGAAATCGCCAATCCTGAAACAGGTAGCGGGAACCAAGGATGCGGCGAGGCTGGGCCAAGGATGGATCCAGTTGGAGAGCACGAAGTTCCGATTCCCTGGCTTTGGCGAGCCATTCCGGGCGGGCCTGGCGATCGACATCCGCCTGCGCGTCCTGTGCGGCGCCGAGATCAACCCACGCCTGGGCGAAGTTCGGATCCGCCACGACCGCCTGCCGGAATTCAGCGATGGCGGCTTGCAACGGGGCGTTGGCTGGAGTCCTTGCCCAAATGCGATGGCCTTCGAGAAAGTGGCGTTGTGAGTCCACGGTGGGGACGCGCCTGGTATTGCCAGCGGACCACCAAAGCGAAGTAGCCGCTGAAGACAGGAGAGCGGCGGAGAGCGAAGCCACTACGATCCAGCGCAAGCTATAGCGACTCTCGTTGGCGCCTTTAGCGGAAGTGCCGGCGGAGTCCGGCTCTGCCGGAACCGGCGATGGCGACGACTCCGTAACTTCCTCCGGCTCATCACGAAGAGAGACAAACTTAGGGACATAGGTCCCTTTAGGCAAGTCGATGCGAATTCCAGAGCTCTCGGCCGTGGAGTAAAACTCCAGCAACTTCGTCCTGAGGCGGGTGGCTTCGACCCGGACAGTGGCATCGGTACGGGGCTCGTAATCCTGCTTGCGCTGGTAAACGTGAACTCCCAGGGAATACTCCTTGAGGGTATCGGCCTCGCCATCGAGGGTCTTTTCGACAACATAACGAAGGAAGCAGGCGAGCTTCGCGCTGCGAAGGAAGCCCGGGCTGGAAACTACTCGATCTAACTCCCGGCGCACTTCGGCATCGGAGATCTGCATCACAATTGAGTCATGTTAACACGTTACGAGGCGCTCAACCTTTGTTAGTAACGGTCAGAAACGGGTCCTAACCCCAATATTTCCAATAATTCAGACCTCTGGTAGATCACAGCCTCGAACAATCGATTTGGAGCTGATTTCTCTCGGAGGACCCATTCATGAAAGCAACACTTTTCCTGCTGATCGCCGTTCCGGCGGCGTGGGGGCAGACTTTTTCTTCTCCCATAAGGGACGTGGAAAACCCGGACAAGAACCTGGTTTCAGCCAGCTGCCAGTTCGACTTCAGCACCGCGGCCACCGCGGAAAACGGGAGCTGTCAGGCTGATTTTGCGGTAACCAAGGCAGTGGTGGTGACCAGTATCCAGGTGGCCTGCCACTCCGATGTGCCATCCGATCGATTCCGCCGGACCGGGCCGATATGGGCGGTCTCGAACGACGGGGTGGGGCTATTTGGCGGAACGCGTAACATCATTGGCTCGTTTCACCCTCCGGTGATTTCGGATGTGGTTGAGCAGGGCGCAGAGGTAACAGGCACCCGGTTGCTGGCAAAGATCTCGTCGAGCTCGCCTTCGCCGTTCTTGCGGACGTTCGTGACGCGGGTGAAGCAGTCGCCGGGAACCTCCAACAGCCGCTGCTATGTGCAGGCGCTCGGATACGTAGCCCCGTAGGCGTTCCAGGGAGAAATCGAGAACATGATGACGCAAATGTTGCTGCTTGCGATGACAATGTCTATCACAGCGGTCGCGGGGCCGGTCCTGTATACGATTGGAGGAGATGCGAACGGTGTCCCGAACCAACTGGTGAGGATAGACACGGACGCGCAGAGCTACAGCACAGTTGGGACGCTAGGCAGCGGCAGCACCAGCTATGCGGGAGGAATACAAGCTCTGTCGGCGACCGATTTCGCGGGCTTCGAGAACGACGCGAATGGCCAGGCCTCGATCGCATTCTATTCGGTGAGCGCCCTTCTCACCGCCCTGCCCGTCGGCGTATTTCAGCCGGGCGGTCTTGTTTTTGAGCCTGTGTCACAGAGCCTGTACTGGATTGAGAATCTGGCGACGGGTGACTGGCAACTGACAGCTCAGACGGTTCCAGTCCTTTTGCGGACGGGAGAATCAGGCAACGGATTGACCTTTGACCCTGTGGCTCAACACCTCTACGCCATTGTGAATGATGCCGTGGGAAACTCACGTCTGTTGGGGATCGACCCGCTCACGGCAACAGTGACCTCGGACGTCGCGCTGGGCACTGGATTCTACGGGGGCGTAGCCTGGGATCCGGGTACAAACCGGTTTTACATGATCCAGAGCGGGACACAGGGAGAAGGGACCCTCTACAGTTACGTTCCAGGGGATCCATCGGGTCCCAGCGCGTTGTTTAGCATTGGCAACCAAGGATTCCAATTCGCCGCGCTGACCGTTGGTGTGGATGAAACGGGCGTGCCGGAGCCTTCGTCATGGCAGTTGATCTTCACCTCGTTGGTGTTCTCGATTACGAGGAGTCTAGCGGCCCAGCCGCACCAGGCGGCTGAAGAACGCAAGGCCCGCGGCCACGGCGTGAAAAAGTAGCCCGATTCCCCATCCGAAGAGAACCTGGGGGAACCACCACTCGCCGCCCGTTACGAGGTTCAGGAGAAGTAGGAACAGGTTCACGATCAAGAACACCGTGAGATGTTTGACAAAGCCGAACAGCGGGGAAAGCGGATTGCGTCGAAAGAGCATTTGGTTCCTCTTCTCAATCTACGCGCCGCCCTCCTAATTTGTTCCCCAACTGCGTAGGATACGAACGGCCTGTTCGTTGCCTATTGCCTCGGCGAATTGCAACGGTGTTCGCCACCCTTCCCGATTGACTCCAGGATGCAACGAAGGCACGGGCGTGGAGGGGTGGCCCAAGTAGTGTTCGAAGCGCCGGTGCAAAGCTTGAGGGTCGCGGGTGAGAATTTGCGGCAAGCGGTCAGCGAGACCCATCTCGATGGCCTCAAAGGGGTCTATTGCCCCTTGCAGGATTCGATTGCAAATTTCGTCATGCCCGGCAAATGCGGCCCATCCCGCTGGTGTACCGGCGTAGCGCTCGTCGCGCGCCTGCACATTAGCGCCGTTGCTCAGCAGCACCTCGACGGCAGACGAATTTCCATGAAAAGCAGCGGCGTGAAGAGGAGTGTAGCCACTGGTGGAATCCACAGCCGTCTTTGGGTCGTCGCGCACGTTCGGGTCAGCTCCGATCTGCAGCAGAAGCTGGACCACGCGCCCATGAGATTTTTCCGCGGCGCGTACAATCAAGGTACCCCATCGATTGCCGGGTTTGAGGCAATCAGGGTCCTGGCGAAGCAAGCGAGTAATATCGTCTTTCCGCTCCAAGGCAACAGCGGCCGGAAGGCGGACCTTTGCTCCATGGGAAAGCAGCCGTTCCGACATTGCACCGTAGTCTCGTAACGCGGCAGCATCGAGTGCGGTCAATCCAGCCTCATCGAGCGATTCGCAATCTGCGCCAAGTTGCAGCAATGCGTCCAAAGAGTCAGGGCGGTTTTTGACGACAGCAAGGTGAAGGGGTCGTCTGCGCTGGTTCGCGAGATCCATGCGACGCTCCAACTGCGTGCGATCCTTAGCGACGATCTGATGGATCTGCTCCAAAGCCCCCAACGACACTGCCGAGAATATGTTGTGGGCCGCGCCTTTCTGCAATAACAGGTCAACGACTTCGCGGTTTCCTGTCCCAAAGCAGCAGGCCCAGCCGATAACTTCGAGCTCGTGATAGTCCCCGGCGCCAATCGGGTCCGCACCGTGATCCAACAAGAGGCGGAGGATGTCGAGGTTCGCTTTCTCCGCCGCGAAGTGGGCAGGCGTGGCGCAATCACCTTCACAACGGATATTAGGATCGGCGTCGCGTTCGAGAAGAAGCCGGACTAGATCCTTCCGATTTCCGATAACCGCGCAATGAAGTGGAGTTCGCATTGCCGGGCCATAGCGTTCGTCGATGATTTCGGGGTAGGCATCAAGGATTTCCGCCACCTGGACGGTCTTTCCTTGCGCAACCGCCTCCTGCAACAGGCGAATTACCTTCTCCGGCTCGGCGCTGTTCTGTTTGGCGAGGACGTGGCGGCGCAGGGCAGGCCAATTTCGAAAGCCGTAGGAATCAGCCAGCAACCGCTGTGCTTCTGTGAGTGTGGAGGCTTTCCCCTCCCTATGCAGGGCTTTCGCTTGCTTTTTGAGGTGTTCCAGATTGGGACGCGGCGGTAATTGATTTTTCACGGCAAACTTCCTTCCCAAGCGAAGCCGCCATAATCCGCGATAGCACGCGGAAAAAGAATGCCTAGGGCCATGAAACCGATGACGATGGTTTGAGAGGTGGGCTGAGCCCTTTCCGCGCAAGGAAGCGCCCGTGGCGCTAATGCACTTTTAGCACGATGAGCGGGCAAGCGGCAAGCTATTTTGAAGGTTTGCGGATTTTATCGAAAATCGCGCACGATCATTAGGTCCAATTGCGGCTGGGAGGCTTCGGACCAGAGCAGTGTGGATTCCCGTTCATCCACGGAAAACCCGCTTACATTGTGGCTTACTCCGCTCATTTCCTCGAGTGGACCGAACTGACGAAGTGGGCCGCCAGCGAGTGGCATGGCGCACAACCTGTTGTCGCCACCTCGAACGAAGAAAAGGTTCTTCCTGGTGACGGCAAAATGCGAATTGGACATGGAAGCAAGTCCTTCCTTCTTCCCGTTGGAAAGGTCTATCCTGCCGAGGCTGGCGCGAAAGCGAGTGTAATAGAGGAATCCGCCTACATCGACTCCGGGCTGACGCGTGTTTGCGGGGTAGTTACCAATGTGGGTTTACCGGTTCCATCCAAACGCAGCCGCCATAAGTGGGTGGCGGTGGAGTTCGTCCAGTAGTACACCGAATTTCCGTCGGAGCTCCAAAACGGGTCGAAGGGCTGATCCGCGCCGGTTTGGATTTGCATAGGGCGGCCACCGGTACGACATAGATCCCATAGGGGGATGAACTGTTGTAGGCTGGAGCGCCAAAGAGGAGGCGGGCTCCATCCGGGGACCACACCGGTTGGCTCCAAACCGCTCGCTGGTTAGTGAGTGGGCGAGCGCCGCTGCCGTCCCGATTGGCGACCCAGACTTCCATGTGGCCGCGCCGGTTGGAACGACAAGTCACCATATTGCCGTCAGGTGAGAAAGAAGGAGCGAGATCGGCACGGCTGGATGGGGCAAATTCCTGTTTGGGTTGGAGAGACGGCAGGGAAAGTTGCCACATTCAGGCTCTGCCGGATTTACTTCCGGGGTTGTTTGCGAAGAGGAGGGAGGACCTCCCATTCGGTCCGGGGCGGGAAATGGCCACAGTGGAGCAATCGTTGGCTTCGACCGGAAGAGGCTGCAAGTATCCCCGCGGCGGGCCCGCAGCCGGAACAGACGGCTGTTTCTGTTTAAGGGTCCATAGTACCCACTGGTGGACTGGCAGACGATGAGATCCTTCCCGTCGCTGGTCCAGTCGACGCCGGCAGTGATGGAACGTCCTTTGTAGAGAACTTGAGGCTGGCCGGTGGGCAGGCCTTCGGCATCCAGTTCGAGGCGCATCAACGATTCGATGGGCGCCACATCGGGACCTTCCTTTCGCAGGAAAACGATCGCCCGCCAATCAGGAGAAAGGCGTGAGCCATAATCCGCGGTCGGCGACCGGGTCAGTTGCACGGCCTCGGCGGTTGTGATTGAGATTCGGTGGAGGCCATACCTGCCGGGCATTGCCATAGGCGCCACGATACTCTGGCTATCCGCAGTCCAACTCAGATGGAGATGATTCCCTCCGAATGGAAAGCCTTCGGTTAGCTGGAGGATCGACCTCTCAGGCTCGCCGTCCGCTGAAACGACGAAAAGCCAGGTAGTGGAATCAGTGGCTCCACCGGCTGTCTTAGCCGGACGAACGATGCGGCGTAGAAACGCGATTGTCTTCCCATCGGGGGACCACGCAGGGGCGTAGGTGAATCCTTTCACTGAGCCATTGAAGCCCGAAGCCACCTGACGAACCTGTTCTGATCCGATCTCCTTCACAAAGACACCACCTCCAATTGGCGGGGCGCTTCCCCAGAAGAAGGCGATCTTCTTACCGTCCGGGAGAATGTTGGTCCATAGGCGGGACCTTGCAAGGCCGTAACCGGCGTGGCATCGGGAATGACGGGGGATTCAGGACGTGTGTACCAGAAAAACGAGGCGACGACCGTTTATGAGTAGGGCAGCCAAAGGGACAACGATTCGCCAGGACCGTTGTAGAGGCGCGGGAGCATCGGAGAGCAGTTCTGGACTGCGCCGGCGGCTTTCCAACCATGCATCCAATTCCTGCGGGAAGGCCCAGACGGAACCGCGCTGTTGGTGTTGATGGCGGTGCACCGGCAGCCCTTCCACCTGTTGCCAGCGACGCACCGTACGCTCGCTCTTGCCGAGGTAGGCGGCAATCTGCTTCCAGGACTCGAGCCGTTCGGCTCGATCGTCAGGATTCATGGACGAAAATCCGGCACCAATTGAAGGTCCAACTGCTGTTCTCCGGTGACGGCCCAAAGGATGGTGGAATCGTCGGGCGCTACGGTCATTCCGAAGATGATCCTGTGAACGCCGTCAAAGACCGGCATGACGCCATGCTCTCTGATTCTTCCGCCGGAAATGGGAAGGGAGCAGAGCATTCGATCCCCCTTGCGAACGAAATAGAGGAAGTTCGGCGTGAGGGCAAAATAGGGCGAAGACATTTCCAGCAGAGTTTCTGCTTTGCCATCGCGGACGGAGACACGCTTCAACTCGAATGGCCATGTGCTGCCGGAAAAATAGATGAAATCACCCTCGGCCACGCTTTGCTGTTGAAAATTGGCGAGGTAACTCCCTAGTAGTGTGGGTTTCCCGCTGTTTTGCGGTGCGTTCCACAGTTCGCGACTCAACGACTGGTTGTAGCGCCAGAAGAAAATGCTACGCCCGTCGCGGGCCCAGAATGGATTGGATGCTTTAGGCGTATCGGCGATGAGCCGGGGCGGCCCGCCGTCCGCCGCGATGACGAACAGTCTATGTTCGAGGGAGTCCGTTTCCCGGGCGGCTCCGAACAGAAGTTGCTTTCCATCCGGTGACCAGCGAGGCCCGCTCCAAACAGCGGCGCCATCGGTGAGCCTGCGAAGTCCGGCGCCGTCGCGTTGGGCAAGCCAGACCTCGGGGCCACCGGTGCGGTTGGAGAGGAACGCCACCATCGAGCCATCGGGGGAAAAGCTGGGGAGCCCGTCGAATCGGGTGGAAGGCGCGAATACTGTCTTGCCGTCGAGTCCGGAGAGTTTGGAGGAGAAGATCTGGGCCTTCTGGTTTCCCCCGCTGGCATACACCAACAAGGTTCTGGCGGGTGAAGTGGCCCGGGCCACTGCGACTGTGGAGCAGTCCATGGATGGCAGAGGGACCGGTGGCTGTCCAGGCTCGGCGGAGAGGAGAAACAGGCGGCTGTTGAATGGGCCGAAGAATGCATTTGTGGAATTGCAGAACACGAGTTCCTTGCCGGTGGGCAGCCAAGCCAGGCCCGATGCCTGCGATCGGCCCGTGTACAGTGTCTGCAGCGGGCCGGCGGCATGCCCGTCTGAGGTCAGGTTCTGGCGTAAGACGCTTTCGACAGCCGCGCCAGGGGGACCGTCCTGACGCAGGAATACCAGGGTGCGGCCGTCTGGTGAGAGTTGGGACCCGTAATCCAGCCGCGCTGCCACGGTAAGCTGTTCCACTCTTCCAGTCGCTATGGAGATCCGGTGGATGCCCTTCCGGTCCCCGTCAGCCATTGGGGTGACGACCCATTGGCTGTCCGGGGTCCAACTGAGATGCATGTGATTGCCGTAAAGTAGTGGTCCATTGGAGACGCGGATGAGGGTGCGCTCGATTCCGTTGTCTGGGGAAACGAGACGCAACCAGGTTTCACGGCCTTCGGCATGAGCCGCGGGCAGCACTCGCTGCAAGTAGGCGATGAACTTTCCGTCCGGAGACCACGATGGAGCATAGTTGAATTCCAGTTCCGAGGGTTTTGTGGCCACAAGTGGCGTCATGGAGTCGGAACCGATGGTTTTGATATAGATGCAGGGCACTCCACCCTTCCCCGGAGAATGGTGAAAGGCGACCCGCTTGGCGTCGGGGGAGAAGGTGGGTCCAAAGGCCGCTCCGGGAATGGAAGTGAGGGGCACGGAATCCAGGGCCGGAGATCGGGGTTGGCTGGGACGTGTCAACCAGATGGCTCCACCGGCGGTAAGGAATGCGGTGGCAGCCACCCACACCCACAGAGGAAGGGTGCGTCTGTTTGGGACATCGGCCAAAGGCTCAGGACTGAGCCTGCGTCCAGCGAGCCACTCATCCAGTTCGTTGCGGAAGGCCCAGACGGAACCGCGCTGTTGATGTTGGTGGCGATGGACGGGCAACCCCTCCACCTGTTGCCATCGCCGCACCGTTCGTTCGCTTTTGCCGAGATAGGCTGCAATCTGTTTCCAGGACTCCAGCCGCTCCTGCTCTTGCCCAGTCATGCTCATCGCGCGATGTTCAATTCTACCCCAGTGGCCGCAAATGGCCGCCCAAGGACCGTCGGACATTTTGGGCACGCCCTTAACTTCCATTCAGAATCAATCACTTGCATGGAATGCTGATTCTCATGCAAATTCTTCTGTGGTGCAGCGTTTCGGTGCTCCTGGGACAGACGGCACACGACCGGGGCCAGGCTGAGTTTCAAGCGGGCCGGTTTCAAACGGCGAAGAAATACTTCGTTCAGGCGGTGCGGGATGCCGCCGGGTCAGAACAGGACTCAGCAGCCGAGCTATCCAATCTGGCGCAAACGCATGCGGCGTTAGGGGAACTGGTACTGGCGGCGAGGGCAATTCAATCATCAATCGATTATCAACCAGATTCGCCCCGGCTCTGGAACCAGTTCGGCCAAATCCTGTTTCTCAGGAAACAATACCGTGAGGCTGAGAAAGTGCAGAAGAAGGCGCTGGCGCTGGCGAACCCTGGGCAGCCGGCTGTCGCAGCCGTGATCTACAGCGACCTTTCCCTGATTTACAGGGAAGCGGGGAGGGCCACCCAGGCGATGGAAGCCCTGGCCATGGCACGTTCGCTTCTGCCTGCGGGCCAGGCGCGGGCGCGAGTGCTCAGCAACTTAGGGGTGCTTTGCTGGAGCTTGGGACGAAAGCCGGATGCAGTTGCGCATCTGGCGCAGGCCCTGCAGGAAATGGAGGCAGCAGCCGGCCAACACCACCCCGACGTGGGAAAAATACTGGAACAATATGCCATCGTCCTGTCGAAGAGCGGAAAAAAGCTAGTGGCCAGGGAAATGGCCGCACGGGCTGAGGCCATCCGATCTTCCGCACTGCCGGCGACAGTGGACTGGAGAGAGCTTGGGGGAGGCCGGTGAACTCCGGTCACGGCGCTGTTATTCTTTGTAAACTAATGATTCTATTAATTTTGATAACTGCACCAGAGAATCATCGGGAGGTACGGCGAGTACAATAGGTGAAGAAAAGGGTTTGAGTGGTTGATTTTGATGAGGGCCGGCATCCGACAAGAGGCTGCCGGCCCTTTTTCTTCATAGTCTGGAGGCTGAGTTCGATTCCTATGTGGATGACTTTCCCAGATGAGGAACGTCCGCCGGTTGCACGCATCGCCAGCACGAACAAAGGGCCGGGCGCACCAAAGGCGGGGGCGGGACCGGAAGCAGATCCCCACTACATCCAGCTTCTCTCGATACTCGACCGGTACCCGGACGTCAAGCGGCAAGTCATCGAAGGGCTATCCAAGGAGAAGTGAATCGATGATAGAGCTTCTGCCACATATTGACCCGGTGCTGTTCGCGCGAGCGTTTCTAGGCTTTGAGCCCGATGCAAGGCAACACGAATTGCTGCGGTCCGATGCACGGCGTTGCGTCGTTAATTGCACCAGACAGTGGGGCAAATCCACGGTAACAGCGGTGAAGTGTTTGTATCATGCGTTCTTTCATCCCGAGAGCCTGACTTTGGTGATCAGCCCCAGCGCCAGGCAAAGCGCTGAATTCATCCGCAAGACCGGGCGGTTCATGAAGCAACTAGGGATGCGGATCCGAGGCGATGGGGATAACGAGATCTCACTGATGTTGCCCAACGGGAGCCGGATTGTGGGATTGCCAAGCACGGAGGACCGGATCCGCGGTTTCAGTTCCGTATCCCTGATGGTGATCGATGAGGCCTCGCGAGTAGATGACAGGTTATATCACGCGGTTCGGCCAATGCTAGCGGTGGGAGGAAGAGACGGGCGGGGCGGCGATCTGTGGCTGATGAGCACTCCGAACGGAAAGCTTGGATTCTTCTACGAAGTCTGGGCCAAAGGCGGGCCGGAGTGGACTCGGGTGCGAGTGCCGGCAACGGACTGCCCACGAATCTCGCGTGAGTTCCTGGCGGAAGAGCGCCGGGCCAACAGCGATCGGTTTTTCCGGCAGGAGTATCTGTGCGAGTTTTTGGATCGCGAAGACGGAGCGTTTCGGGACGACTGGATTGAGGATGCGTTGCGCGATGATGTTCCACCGTTGGGGCATCCCGAAACAAGAGTTCCGGGATGGACGGTGGACGAGAACTCGCGGCGCTTTTTTGTGGGACTTGATCTTGGCCAGCGCCAGGACTACACCGCGCTTGCCGTGATCGAACGGCACATGCTGCTATCCGACGCCGTGGATGCGGGAACGCGGAATCGTTTTGAGAAGATGCGTTACCGGTGCCGGTGTCTGCGCAGGCTGCCATTGGGAACGGGCTACATGGAAGTAGTGGACAAGGTGAAACAGCTGATGCATTCCCAGGAACTGGCGGGCCGGGCCTCTTTGGTGGTGGATGCCAGTGGTGTGGGATCGCCGGTGGTGGAGATGCTGCGGAAGACGGCCAATTGTGCGCTCGATCCGGTGACCATCACGTCGGGGCAGAACGTGAAGATGGATCACACGGGGTACAAGATGCCTCGGCGGGAGTTGATGTCGCAACTGGCGCTGATGCTGGAAAAACGCGAGTTGGAGATCTCGTCGCATGCCGGGGAGATCGATCACATTCGGAATGAACTGCGGAATTTGCGCTTGAATTTCAACGCCAGGGGGCAGGAGAATTACGATCCGGACAAAGAATCGGTGCATGATGATCTGGTCATTGCCATGGCACTTGGATTCTGGAAGGCGAAGAGATCGCAGCCTTCCATCTGGGGGATGCAGCGGATTTTTTAGCGGCATCCCCCATGGAGAGGGCACCTAGCGGAAAGCGACGGTGCGCATCACGGAATCGCTGTAGCCGATCAGGCCGAGGTCAATTCCAGAGGCGGTGAACTGCTGACTCGGCTCGCCGTTGGTGACGGAGAAGTTGATCAGCGATTGCGGCTCGCGGGAAGGCGAAGCCGGAAGTTTGGAGAGCAGCAGGGATGGGATGGTGAGCGTGCCCTTGTCGGCGCGTTCGTTGCAAACAATGATAGCGGCGCCGGCGGGGCGGCCTTCCGTGGCGGACATGGCCATCACAGTGACCATGCGGTTGGGGTCGCCCGCTTCCCAGTCGATCTTCAGATCTTCGGCGCGTTGCACGCAGCGGAAATCCCCGCAATCGGCGCCGATGCGATCGGCATTAGTCCAACTGAGCGGGGCGGCGATCTTCACTTGGGCACTGAAGGAGCCGACGTCTTCGCCCCCATCTCCGGTCACCGTGTAAGTGCCGGGCTCAAAGAAGAGGCCACCCGGAATGGCTGGAACATTGGGCAAATCGATCACCATCTTTTCACCGAAACGCCCCGCATAGCTGCCTTTCGATTCGCGCGACATGTCCTTGGCCCCGCCATTGCCGGTGACCGTGAGCTTAGGTCCGGCATCGAGGCTCGTATAGGGGACATCGGGCTGATCCTGTTCATAGGCCCGAACCAGCGTGCAGACTCCGGCGGTGGTGGATGAGGCGAAGGCGAACCCTTCGCTGACGTTCTGGCCGTTGTAGCGAAGAAAAGATGCACCACCCGCATCGGCGCGCATCTTGAACTGCTTCATCCCGATTTCCGTGCGCCCGAGCGTAATCGACCCGATGCGTGCTCCGTCTGTGACGAGTTGCTCATAGTTGGATGGGCGGGCCGAGTCGGGGCAAAGTGTGCCGCGAGAGCCAACCGGCAGGGAGGTGTAGTTGCTGACGAAACTTCCGGTCTTGATTGCAAGCGGAACAGCGCAACCCGCGGCGACTTCGGGCAGTTCGAATTCGATGTCGTCATAGCCATCGGGATAGGTGGTGACACCGGCGGCGGGAACGGTGCGTCCACCGATGATCACTTCGATGTTCGTGGGGTTCGGCAATGCGCCGATGCCAGTGGTGCGCACGCGCACGAGATCGCCGGTGACCGCCGGATTGTTGGGTGTAAAGGGCTCAAGGCCGGCATCGACAGCGACCGCGGCGCCAGTGCCAGTGCGGGAACGGGTGAGAATCCCAGGGGCGCTTTCCAACATAATGATCGGAGCGCGAAGCTCCTTACCCGCAACATTCAGCACGACCCAGCCGGTACCCGTGGACGCAAACCGCGGAGCCATGATTTCAATCTGCTTCGATGAGACCGATTTGACCTCGGCATCGATGGCCGGGCCGCTGATTTCCAACTTCGCGCTGACCGGCTCCGCGAAATCCCGTCCCAACACAACAAATCGCGCTCCTTGCGCAACGCCGCCTCCGGGCACGCCGGTGGGCAGACGACTGGCTGCATTCATCGCCGGAACGCCCGGAATCAGTTGCGGCTCTTGACCGAGAGCCATTAGAGCGCCAAACAAAATTAGTGCAAATCGTAGTTGCATTCTTCCTCCAAGACATTCACGCGTAACGCCGGCTGCTGAAAGCTCAAACCTCCTGCTCGGATATGCTGAAAAGGAATGACCACTGCCTCCCTTGCCTCCTCTGCCCTGGCCGTGCCCCACTCTCGCATTCGCGAGTTGGCGGAACTGGCCATGCGGATGGATCTCTCCGTTACCAATGACAGCGACAAGGTCCTGCGCTTGTACTTCGGCGAATCGAACGTGCCAACCCCGGAATTCATCAAGCGCGCGGCTCGGAAGGCCATGGCCGACGGGTTCACGTTCTACACCTCGAACGCGGGGCTGATGTCGACACGCGAAGCCCTGGCCCGCTACTACGCCGAGTTACAGGGCGTGACCCTGGACCCTTCCTCGCAGATCGTGGTGACAACAAGTGGCGTCCAGGCGTTGAACGTAGCGATTCGGTGCCTGCTCGATCCGGGCGATGAGGCCATCGTGCTGACTCCCGCATGGCCGAATGGATCGGCGATTGTGCAGATGGCGAATGCAGTGGTGAAGCAGATCCCGCAGCCGCTGGTTGGCGGTCGCTACACCATCGACTTCGATGCGATCGAAGCGGCTATCACTCCGCGCACGAAGATGCTGCTGTACACGTCACCGTCGAATCCCCTGGGGTGGGTGGCGACGAATGAGGATCAGGACAGGCTGCTGGAGATCAGCCGCAAGCATGGCTTGTGGCTGATGGCGGATGAGGTGTACGACCGGCTCTACTACGGCGGCGCGAAATTGGGAGAACCCGTGCCTTCGATCCTGCGCAAAACGACAAAGGACGACGCGGTTATCGTTGTGCAGTCCTTCTCGAAGACCTGGTGCATGACGGGGTGGCGTGTGGGCTGGCTGATTTCACGCCCCGATCTCTGCGCGCGCGCAACCCAGTTGAACGAGTTCATCACATCGCATGCGCCAAGCTTTGCGCAACGGGCCGGCGAGACGGCTGTGCTTTGGGGAGAGAGCGCACTGAAGGAATTGCTGGCGCGGCTGAAGATGAATCGCGACTTCTGCTTAGCGGCGCTGCGCAAGATGCCCGGCCTCACCGTGCCGGAGCCACAAGGCGCTTTCTATCTGTTCCCGCGTGTGGAGGGGCTCGATGATTCCTTCGCCTTCTGCAAGCAACTGCTGCTGGACACGAAGCTCGGGCTTGCGCCTGGAGTGGCATTCGGTGCGGGAGGAGAGGGGTCCATCCGTATCTGCTACGCGGCGGAGTTGCCGATTCTGGAGCAAGCGATGATGCGGCTGGGAGATTTCTTGCGGACTAGGTGAGACGCCAGTGATCCAAAGAGAGGTCTGAATCGTAGGAACAGGAAGTGGAGTGTTGCGGATGAACCGGCGCTGATCGCGGGTGATGCGTTGGGGCAGACGCAACCCTCCATTCTTCTGAGCGCCGAGGCGAAGAAAGCGGTTGGGAAGGTGAGGGAATGAAGCGCCGGAGTATGGAGCAACTGCGGAAGGCTCTTGTGTCGAATCCGCGGTTTGTTGTGTTGCGCGCGGCAGGATTCGTGATCGGACAGAAGGCGGAGTAGATCTACCTCTCGTCAGTATGCAGGTCAGGGAAGAGCGTCCTAATCCCGCCGTGGACAACTCGCCGAACGGGCTTTGCGGAATTACCGCCATGTCAGGATTCCACCTATGTCCGATAAGAGGTTGACCTACTTGAACAAGGGGAAGAGAGCAGGCGGCCAAGCCGGTGGGCAGCGCCACAATCCTGAGCACCAGGGGCGAGCCATCAGAACTTCGGGGGGATACGTAAAGCGCGCAATGCTCGACCCCAGCTGCTCCGTACCCTTCGAGTTTCCCCAGCCCCTTGTGCAGCGCCGCGGTCAGGTCTTCGAAGGAGCCGGCCATTGCTGCTGATCTTGATTCGCACACTTATGAATGGGGCAGGGAAGTCGAAATGATCGAGATATACATGCCTGTCTCTCCCCGCTTTGCCAAAGCAACTGCCGCCACGTGAGCCATCACTTCTAACATGGCCCTTCAGAGAAGCCCCGTCATCTGATAGGGTGTAATCTCCGGGAAGTACGGAAGGTTTGTTTGGGAATACCTAGGGAACCATGCGCCTGAGTTGGAACGAAATTCGTATACGTGCCGCTCGCTTTGCAGAAGAGTGGAAAGCCGCCTACTATGAACGCGGCCAGAGCCAAACCTTCTACAACGAGTTTTTTGATGTTTTTGGTGTCACCCGCCGCCGCGTTGCAAGCTTCGAGGAACCTGTCAAGAAGCTCGGTAAGGAACGAGGGTTCATCGACCTGTTCTGGAAGGGGCTTCTTCTTGTCGAGCACAAAAGCGCTGGAAGGGATCTTATCCGTGCGAAAGAACAGGCGCTCGACTACTTCCCGGGCCTCAAGGAGCACGAACTGCCTCGCTATGTTATGGTTTCAGACTTTCAGACATTTGAGCTTTACGATCTGGAAGAGAGCACAGAACTTCGGTTCGCGTTACATCAGCTCCCGGATTACGTAGAAGCCTTCGGGTTCATTCTTGGCGTCCAGAAGCGCACATTCCGTGATCAAAATCCCGTTAACATCGAAGCATCTGAACTATTGGGGAAGCTGCACGATGCTTTGAAAGATTCAGGTTATCAAGGCCACGATTTGGAGCGGTTCCTTGTCCGTCTGCTTTTTTGTCTCTTTGCTGATGACACAAGAATTTTCGAACCGCGCGATATTTTCCTGTCCCTGATAACCGACAGGACAAAGCCTGATGGCAGCGACACTGGCCTTTGGATCAGTCAGCTCTTTGACATTCTGAATACGCCCGTCGAACAGCGCCAGAAAGGGTTGGACGAAGACCTGGCGCAATTCCCATACGTAAATGGCGATCTCTTTATGGAGCGTCTCCGCATCCCTTCTTTCAACGCGGCCATGCGTTCCCTTTTGATCGATGCGTGCGAATTTAACTGGGACGCTATATCTCCGGCAATCTTCGGTTCACTGTTTCAGTCCGTCATGAATAGGAGAGAGCGGCGGGCTCAGGGCGCGCATTACACCACAGAAAGGAACATCCTTAAGGTCATCGAACCGCTTTTCATGGACGAGCTCCGCGCCGAGTTCCATTCTCTTGTGCAGAGGCGCGATAGTGGCCGCCGAAAGGCTCTTGAGGCATTTCATCAGAGGCTCTCAACGCTTCACTTCCTCGATCCCGCCTGCGGATGCGGGAATTTTCTCATCATTTCGTATCGGGAACTCCGCCAGCTAGAGATCGAGATACTAAAGGCCTTGCGGAAAGACATGCAGCTTCAATTGGAGGCAACACTTCTCAGCAAGATCGATGTTGATCAGTTTTACGGCATCGAGATTGGAGAGTTTCCTTCGCGCATCGCTGAGGTTGCCATGTGGATGATGGATCACATCATGAACAATCAGCTCTCGTTGGAGTTCGGAAAAAACTATGCCCGCATACCGCTCAAGAAGTCGCCGCACATTCACTCGGTTGATGCTCTGGAGATCGACTGGGCAACAATCCTTCCCCCCGTCCAATGTTCATATGTTCTTGGCAATCCACCTTTTGTCGGCGCGAAGTATCAAACCGACAAGCAGCGCGCCCAGGTCCGGAGGATTGCAAATCTAGGCGGCAGCGGAGGAACCCTCGACTATGTAACTGCATGGTTCATGAAAGCTGGAGAGTACCTTCAGGAATCAAATGCCCACATCGGATTTGTTGCCACCAACTCTGTAACACAAGGAGAGCAGGTGGCCCAGCTCTGGCCTATCTTGTTCGACCGATATGGACTTGAGATCGGTTTTGCCCATCGTACCTTCGCCTGGGGCAGCGATGCCCGGGGCGTCGCCCATGTGCATGTCGTGATCATGGGACTGACGCTGCGCAAGCACGAAGCTGCTACCAAGAGGCTTTTCAGCTACAACGACATCAACAGTGATCCGGTGGAAAGCACGCATAGCGCTCTTTCGCCCTATCTTTTCGATGCCGGCAAGCTTGCTAACAAGCATCTAGTTATTGAGGAAACGTCTCGCTCCCTGTGCGGAGCTCCCAAAATGATCATTGGATCGAAGCCCATTGATGGTGGTTATCTGATCTTCGACGATGAGGAGAAGGATGCGTTTCTTTTGAGGGAGCCTGGCGCTCGAAAGTATATGCATCCTTTTATAGGCGGCGTCGAGTACCTCCAAGGTCGAGGCCGATGGATTCTCGCGCTACAGACGGCATCACCGGCAGAGCTGCGCGCCATGCCAGGGGTTATGGAGCGGTTGCGATGGGTTAGGGAGTACCGGTCAGGGGAACGCGCAGCTAGAAAGAAGGTCGATGATGCCGAGGCGGAGATCAAGGTGCCCGGCATCTCTGCTAGAGCCCTGGCGGAGACGCCCACTCAATTTCACGTAACGGTAATACCGTCCGCGCCGTTTCTTGCAGTGCCGGAGAACAGCTCGGAGAACCGAGAATACCTGCCCATAGGCTGGTTGGAACCGCCAATCATTCCGAGCAACAAGCTTCGTTTCATTAAAGATGGGGATCTATGGCATTTTGGTGTGCTCACGTCGCGGATCCACATGGTGTGGCTTCGGTATGTGGGCGGCCGGATCAAGAGCGACTTTCAATATTCGATAGGGATCGTCTATAACACGTTCCCCTGGCCCGAGGCAACGCCAGCTCAGCACGAAAGAATATGCGCCCTTGCGCGAGCGGTTCTTGACGCACGCAAACAGAATACAGGTTCCACACTCGCCGATCTCTACCATTCAGATGTAATGCCAGTTCAGCTTCGGAGGGCACACCGGGCCTTGGACGACGCCGTTGACAAGCTCTACAGATCCGCTGCATTTACTTCAGATCGTGAGAGGGCAGAACATCTTTTCGGTCTATACGAGAAGATGGTTACTCCGTTGATGGCAGCCGTGTCTAGGTCGGGACGCCGATCCAGAAACAACCGCAGTCCTGCCGATGCCCGGTGAAGCAAAACCTGACATGCAAGGCCAGTTGCTGGATAACTTTCACGAGCGGCATCCGGGGGCGTCACCACAGTTGGCCGGGCGCGATAGGAACAGGTGCAGGGTAAGAGTAGCCGTGGTTCATCATGATCGGTTCGGTTTGCGCCATCAGCCGGATTGAAAACAACAAACCAGCGAGAAGGCGAGATCCAGCGTAAGAAGAATAGCGATTCATCACTTTTTACAGATTTCGAATCTCAGCTCCAGGGTACGCCTGTAATCGGATTCCATCAACCTTTTTCCGTAATTGCCTCCATTCGGTAGCCACACACCTCGCGAAGAAAACGGAGAAGTCGGGACCCTGAACGCCTACGTTTGGCACACAACGTGCACCTAAACGTGCGGGTTATGAATTCCAGCCGCAACAAGTCCTGCAAAACCAACCAGTTTGCGAGCACGCAATGCGGCGGCAGGGGTATATGCCCCACCTCTTCCCCCGATCTGGCGGGATCGACTCCCGCAAGTGAGCACCATCAGCAAGAAGGCGAAAGAAGACATGAGTAAAGAACGGACGTTTCCATTTCCAGGCATCCGGCAGGCATTGGACGGCAACACAGCCGTGATTATGTGCGAACGGGAATCCACCGACGCAGCCGGAGCTTATCCTATTACTCCCTCGACGCAGATGGGCGAGTATTGGGCGGAAGAGACGGCGAAGGGCCACATTAATATATCGGGACGTCCACTGATATTCATCGAGCCCGAAGGCGAGCATGCCGCCGCGGCGGTGACGGCCGGTCTCTCGATGACGGGCTTGCGGGCAACGAACTTCTCGTCGGGTCAAGGCATTGCCTATATGCACGAATCGCTCTATGCGGCGGTGGGCAAGCGGCTCACCTACGTGCTGAACATGGGATGCCGGGCGATCACGAAATCGACCTTGAACGTGCACGCAGGCCACGACGACTACCACTGCGTCGACGACTCCGGCTTCTTCCAGGTTTTCGGCAAAAGCGCGCAGGAAGTCAGCGATTTGAACATTATTTCGCACCGCATTGCGGAATTATCGCTCACCCCGGGCATCTGCGCGCAGGACGGCTTCCTCACTACGCACTTGATCGAATCGCTGATGCTGCCGGAGCGCGAGCTGATCGCGCGGTACCTCGGGTCGCCGGACGATATCATCGACACACCCACGCCGGCGCAGCGAATCCTCTATGGCGACAAGCGTCGGCGGATTCCGGAAATCTGGACCGTGGACAATCCCGTAATGTGCGGGACGGTGCAGAACCAGGATGCCTACATGCAGAGCGTGGCGTCACAGCGCCCGTTCTTCTTCGATCACATCGCCGAGATCACCGATAAGGCGATGGAGGAATATTACGAGTTGACCGGCCGGCGCTACCAGCGCGTGGCCGGATACCGCATTGACGACGCCGAGTATTTGATTCTTGGCCAAGGCAGCATGATCGTCACTGCCGAGGCAGTCGCTGATTACCTCCGAGAGAAGCGCAAGATCAAAGTCGGCGTCGTCAACATGACCATGTTCCGCCCGTTCCCGGGCGAGATGGTGGCGGCGGTTCTGAAGGGCCGGAAGGGCGTGGCAGTGCTGGAACGCACGGATCAACCCTTGGCGCAGGACCTGCCGTTGATTCGCGAGATTCGCGCGGCAATGGGCCGGAGCCTGGAAAATTCCCGCAGCGGGAAGGGCACGCTTCCCTACCCCGACTACCCGACGTACAAGAGCGCCGATGACATGCCGCCGCTCTATTCGGGCTCCTATGGACTCGGCAGCCGCGACCTGCAGCCGGAAGGTCTGATTGCGGCGGTGGAGAACATGCTGCCCGAAGGCGGGAAGCGCAAGTTCTACTATCTGTCTGTCGATTTCGCACACGCCAAGCCGTTCACACCGAAACAGGAGATCCATCAGCAGAACGTAGTGGATGCATATCCGCATGTGAAGCAGATGGCGATTCGCGGCAGTGAGAATCCGAACCTGATGCCGAAGAACAGCATCACGGTGCGGTTCCACTCAGTGGGTGGATGGGGCGCCATCACTACGGGTAAGAACCTGGCGATGACGCTGTTTGACCTGCTGGGATTCCACATCAAAGCGAACCCGAAGTATGGATCCGAAAAGAAGGGCCAACCGACCACCTACTATCTGTCGGCGGCGCCGGAACCGATTCGCATGAACTGCGAATACTTCTACGTCGATGTCGTGCTCTCGCCCGATCCGAACGTGTTCAACCACTCCAATCCGCTGGCCGGGTTGAAGAAGGGGGGCGTGTTCATCATCCAAAGCACGCACGAGGATGAGAAGGATGTTTGGGCCCAGATTCCGCAGCGATTCCAGCAGATCATCATTGAGAACGAGATCAAGGTTTACTACCTCGATGCATTCAAAATCGCCCGCGAGGAAGCCACCGATCCGGAACTGCAATTCCGCATGCAGGGCATCGCGTTCCAGGGCGCGTTCTTTGCCGCCTCGCCGGTGATGGCGACGGGCAATCTGAACGAAGAACAGCTCTTTGAGGCAATCCGGTCGCAACTCCAGCACAAGTTCGGGACCAAGGGCGCACGCGTCGTGGAAGACAACATGCGCGTGGTGCACCGTGGCTTCGATCAGGTGAAGGAAGTCAAGGATAAGCGCATCGTTCAGGGCGGTGCGCTCACGCTCCGCAAAGAGGCGGGCTTGCCGGCGTTGCTGAAGATGCAGCCGGCGAGCGAGACTCCGACGACCGATATCCACCGCTTCTGGGATCAGACCGGGAGCTTCTACCTTTCCGGAAAAGGGAACGAGAACCTGGTGGATCCGTTCATCGGGCTCAGCTTCATTCCCGCGGTCACGGGCGTGTTCCGCGATATGACTTCGATCCGCTTCGACCATCCGGAGTGGATTCCACAGAATTGTACGGCGTGCGGCAACTGCTACACCATTTGCCCCGACAGCGCGATACCGGGCCTGGTCTCTTCGACCATGCAGATCTTCGATACTGCCATCAAAACCGTGCGCGAGCGGGGAGTGGCGGTGAAGCATCTGCCGCGCGCCGTACGCAGTGTCGATCAGAAGCTGCGCAGCAGGCTCGCGGCGGCCGGCGAGAAGGCCGATGTGCGGCGCTTGCTGGATGAAGCGATTGGCGATGTGCTGCTCGGCTACGCGCCGGATTCGGAAGACCGCAAAGAAGTGGAGCAGGAATTCCAGGCGTTCCAGGCGGCGCTGGGTGATTTCCGCTTCGCGGTGACCGCTCCTTATTGGACGCAGCGTGAGAAGAAATCTAAGGGCGCGGGCGGACTGTTGTCGATCACGGTGAATCCATATGCCTGCAAGGGCTGTATGGAGTGCGTGAAGGTTTGTAACGATGACGCGCTGCGCTCGATTCCGCAGACAACGGACACGACGGCTCGGTTGCGCAAGGAGTGGGACTTCTGGATGGCGTTGCCCACGACGTCGCCGGAGTTCATCCGCATCGACAATCTCGATGAGAAAATCGGCGCGCTGGAAACGCTGCTGCTCGACAAGAAGAACTACATGGGCCTGGTGTGCGGCGACGGCGCCTGCCTGGGCTGCGGCGAGAAGACCGTGATTCACCTCTTCGTAGCCACGGTGGAAGCGCTGATGCAACCGCGCGTGAAGAAGCAGGTGCAGAAGCTGGACGGGCTGATTGAGCAAATGGATCAGCATATCCGGCTGAAGTTGGCCTCGTCGATGGATTTGAGCGACAGCTCGCGCGTGGAGCAAGCGCTGGACAAATTGAAGGACAGCGATGTGACCCTTGCGAGCTTCTCCGGCAAGCTGGACGAGCGGCACAGTGCGAAGACGATTGACGGCGAGTGGCTCCGCTGGGCGGCGCAGTTGCTGGCGAAGTTGAAGCACCTGCGTTGGGAATACGTGGAAGGCACGGGCCGGCGCGGACGATCGAGCCTGGGCATCATCAATGCCACGGGCTGCACTTCGGTGTGGGGCTCCACCTATCCGTTCAATCCCTACCCGTTCCCATGGACGAACCACCTGTTCCAGGATTCGCCCTCAATGGCCATGGGCATTTACGAAGGGCACATGTCGAAGATGGCGGAAGGGTTCAAGGCGATCCGGATGGCCGAGATCGAATTGAACGGCGGCTACAAGAGCGAGAAGCACGACGACTTCTTCCGTTACTTCGATTGGCGCAAATTCAGCGACGAAGAGTTCCATCTCTGCCCGCCGGTGATCTCCGTTGGCGGTGATGGAGCGATGTACGACATCGGGTTCCAGAACCTGTCGCGCATGATGATGTCGGGCAAGCCGATCAAAGCAGTGATTCTCGATACGCAGGTCTATTCGAACACCGGCGGCCAGGCGTGTACTTCCGGATTCACGGGCCAGATCAGCGACATGGCGCAGTATGGAAAAGCGTTTCAGGGCAAGGAAGAGATCCGCAAGGAGATCGCCTTGATCGGGATGGCGCACCGCACCAGCTATGTGATGCAGGGAAGCATTTCGAACCCAACGCATCTGATTGAAAGCTTCATCGACGGACTGAATGCGCGGCGGCCGGCATTGTTCAACGTATATGCGGCATGTATGCCGGAACACGGCATTGCCGACGATCTGGCCGAGCAGCAATCGAAGCTGGCAGTGGAATCGCGGGCCTACCCACTGGTGCGTTACAACCCGGATAAGGGAATCACGCCGGAAGAATGCTTCGACCTGGAAGGCAATCCGACATTGGAAGCCGACTGGCCGACGTACACGCTGGAATACACGGATGACAAGGGACAGAAGGCGAAACTGGAACTGCCGCTGACGTTCGCCGACTTCGCGGTGACGGAAGCACGGTTCCGCAAACACTTCCGCACGGCCCCTCGCGATACATGGAACGAGAACATGGTGCCGATGGCTGAGTTTCTCGACATCGCACCGGAGGATCGGGAAGGCAAGTTCCCATTCATCTGGGCGGTGGATAAGAAGAACCGGCTCATCCGGGTGATTCCGGCCGAACCGATTGTGAAGTCGTGCGAAGACCGGCGTAATTTCTGGCGCATGCTGAAATCGCTGGCCGGCGTCCGCCCAGTGGTGGACGTGAAGCAAGTAGAAGAGAGAATTCGAATTGAGTTCGCGCAGAACTTGACAGCAAGACTGCTCGAGCTCACCGGCGGCGGCGCACTGCCCAGCATGCCCGCCGTGGCGTTACCTGCCCCACCCACCGCGGGCAACAGCGCCGCCGCCGCTTCCGCATCGAACGGGGGAGGCAACGGATATGTTGCCCCCTGGATTGATTCGGCCGAATGCACCTCCTGCGATGAGTGCATCAATATCAACCCGAAAGTCTTCGCCTACGACGACCACAAGCATGCCTTCATCAAGGACGCCAATGGCGGGCCTTATAAGGATCTGGTCCGCGCGGCGGAGAAATGCACGGCTCAAGTCATCCATCCCGGATATCCCGCCGATGGGTCGGACAAAGAGACGCAGAAGCTGATTGCTCGCGCCAAGAAGTACATGTAGGCCTGGAACGGGAAAGGCACTTTGAGTATGTCACTCCTCTCTATCTTCGGCGGCAAGCGTTTGCAGCGTGGCGTGCACGTGCCGGAATTCAAGGAGCAGACCAGCCAGCTTCCCATTCGCCGAATGCCGTTCCCGCCGACGATGATCATCCCGCTTTCCCAGCATGCGGGAGCTCCGGCGGTGGCCATCGTGCGCGAGGGCCAGGAGGTGGTTCGTGGCGAGCCGATTGCGAAATCAAACGGCTTTGTCTCCGTTCCGATGCATGCGCCCGCCACGGGCCGCATTGAACGCATCGCCCTGGCCCCCAGCGCACGCGGAGAGTTGGCTCCAGCGATTTATCTGACACCGTGGCCCTCAGCGAGCCAGGAGATTCTGTACGGCGCCCCGCAAGACATCGAGCACATGACGCCGGAAGAGATCGTCAAGGCTGTGCAAGAGACAGGCGTTGTCGGATTGGGCGGCGCCGCATTTCCGACCCACGTAAAGATGAAGGTGCCGGAAGGCAAGAAGGTGGACATCGTGATGGTGAACGGCTGCGAATGCGAGCCGTACCTGACGACGGATCACCGCGTGATGGTGGAGCAACCGGACGAAGTGCTGCATGGGGCACGGATCGCCATGAAGGCCATCGGTGCTTCGAAAATCATCGTTGGCGTCGAAGACAACAAGCCCGATGCCATCGAGAATCTGCGCAAGGCGGCGGCGGCCTATCCGTACATCGCGGTGGAATCGGTGCCGGCGCAATACCCGCAGGGCGCCGAGAAGATGTTGATCCACGTGCTGCTGGGCCGGGAAGTGCCTTCGGGCGGGTTGCCAAGCGATGTGGGTGTGGCTGTGTTCAACGTGGCGACTCTGGCGCAGATCGGCGATTTGCTGCCAAGGCATCAGGGATTGATTGAACGCGTGGTGACGTTCGCTGGACCGGCGTTGAAGAAACCAGGCAACTACCTGGCCGCGCTGGGAACTCCGCTGCGATTCGCACTGGAGCAGGCAGGCTGCACGGACGAGGCCGCGGGCGTGATTCTCGGTGGACCGATGATGGGACCTGCCATCAGTTCGCTGGACATGCCGCTGACAAAGGGCGTCACCGGGGTTCTGGTCTTGACGCGTAAAGACCTGGAGTCGCGGAATGGCGATATCCTCCCCTGCATCCGGTGCGGGGCATGCGTGGATGTGTGTCCGTTGCATCTGAACCCATCGCGGATGGGCATGCTGGCACGCAAGGAACGGTATGAAGAGATGGAAACGGATTTTCATCTGATGGATTGTTTTGAATGCGGCTGTTGCAGCTACGTGTGCCCATCGCACATCCCGCTGGTACAGCATTTCCGCATCGCCAAGCAGATGAATCGGGAAAGGAAAGCCCGTGAGCGCGCCAAGTCTAACGCCTGAAATCGTACTGCGCACTTCGCCTCACCTGCACTCAAAGCGGAGCGTGGGCGTCATCATGCGCAATGTAGTGTACGCGATGCTGCCGGTCTGCGCGTACGCTGTGTACAACTTCGGCATCAGCGTGCTGGCGTTGCTGGTCGTTTCGACACTATCCTGCGTGCTGACGGAACATATGTTCTGCCGCGCAGCCGGCCGGCCATCGTCGATCAAGGATTCGAGTGTGATCATCACCGGCATCCTGCTGGGGCTAACACTACCTCCGGGATTTCCCCTGTGGATGACCGCGGTGGGTGGATTCGTCGCAGTCGGATTGGGGAAGATGCTGTTTGGCGGATTGGGATTCAACGTGTTCAATCCGGCATTGGTGGGACGGGCCTTTCTGCAAGCCGCGTTCCCGACTGCGATCACGACTTACACTCCGGCTCAGGCGACCGGACGGTTTCTCGAATTCATCCCAACCAGCTTGACGCTGCCGTTCATGCAGCCGCCAGTGATTACGGACTGGGTGGCGAAGGTGCGGATTGATGCCTTTTCAGGGGCAACTCCGCTAACGGCCCTGAAATTCGACAAAGTGACGACGGAGATCATGCCCCTGTTCTGGGGCAACGTAGCCGGCTCGGCGGGCGAGACGTCGGTGATACTGATTCTGCTTGGCGGGGTCTATCTGGTGGCACGGAACTTCATGGACTGGCGGATCACGGCATCGATGCTGCTGAGCGCGATGGCCATGAGTGGCGCGTTTTACCTCTCGAACCCGACAGCATTTCCGAACCCGCTGTTCATGCTCTTCTCCGGCGGGTTGATGCTGGGCGCGGTGTTCATGGCGACCGACATGGTGGCCTCGCCGGTGACTCCGCTGGGCGTTTGGATCTACGGCGCGGTGATGGGCGTGATGACCATCCTGATCCGGTTGCTCGGTGGATTGCCGGAAGGCGTAATGTACGCCATCCTGCTGGCAAATGCAGTTTCTCCCGCCATCGACAACCTCACGCAGCCTCGCGTTTATGGGACGAAGAAGAAAGCTGAGGCGAAAGCATGAACACCACCGCTCCACGCGCCGACATGCCGCCCAGCTCGGCCCTTATCAAATTGATGGGCGTGGTATCGCTCATCTGCGGTCTGCTCATTGTGACGACGCACCAGCAAACACTGGCCCCGATCCGCCACAACCAGGAGATCATCCTCAGTGAAACCGTAGCCGAGTTGCTGCCCGGCGCAAAGAAGCAGGTCAGCTACGGCGTGGATGCATCGGGCAACCTGAGCATCGTCGAAGGCGCCGAGTTCGCCGGACCGCGGCTGTTTGCGGGCTACGATGCCTACGGTGGGCTGATCGGGGTAGTGATCGAAGGTGGTGAACGTGGCTATGCCGATGTGATCCGGGCCATGTTTGCCTATTCGCCGCAGAAGAAAGCGATCGTCGGATTCAAGGTTACGGAACTGAAAGAGACACCTGGCTTGGGAGACAAGATCTCGAGCGACAAGAAGTTTCTGTCGAACTTCAAAGACCTGGATGCTTCCCTGGAGCATCCCATTGTGACCGTAAAAAGCGGAACGAAGAAAAACCGTTGGGAAGTTGACGCTATCTCGGGAGCAACGATCTCTTCGCGGGCTGTTGGCCGGCTGTTGCAGAAGAGCACCAAAGAAATGATTCCGGTCATCCAGCGCAACCTGCAACGAATCGAGCGAGGGAACTGAAAATGGGACACGATCACGGCGCAACGGTCTCCCCTTCGGAAAACATGGAAGCCTTCCTGAACGGGCTGTGGAAACAGAATCCGGTATTTGTCCAGGTGCTTGGGACATGCCCCACCATGGCGATCACCAACAGCGCGCGGAACGCCGTCGCGATGGGGTTGGCCACGCTATTCGTACTGGTTTTTTCCAACATGCTGATCTCGATGGTGCGAAGGCTGGTGCAGAAACAGGTCCGCATCGCCACATACATTCTCATCATCGCCACGTTCGTCACGATGGTCGACTACATCATCAAAGCGGTCAGCATCGATGTTTATAAGGCGCTCGGCCCGTTCATCGCCCTCATCGTAGTGAACTGCATCATACTTGGACGGGCCGAGGCGTTCGCTGGAAAGAATCCGGTCTGGCAGTCCATCCTCGATGGGTTTGGAATGGGGATCGGGTTCTTCATCGCATTGTTCTGCCTGGGCAGCGTGCGTGAGATTCTGGGCGCAGGCACCTTGTTCGGGTTTTCGCTGTTCGGCTCGAACTTCCAGCCCTGGGTTCTGTTCTTACTGCCTTCCGGCGGGTTCTTCACGCTCGCATCCTGGCTGCTGGTCTTTGCCTGGTGGAAAGAGCGTGGCAAAGCAAAGGAGGCACAGGCATGAACGAAGTTTCGCTTGGCTTCATCTTCATCGACTCACTGCTGATCAATAACTTCGTGCTCAGTGTATTTCTCGGCATCTGCCCGTTCATCGGCGTGTCCAACAAGCTCTCCACCGCCTGGCGCATGGGCGTATCGGTGATCTTCGTGATCGTCGTATCGAGCGTGCTGGCCTACGGCACCAACTCGCTGCTGATCGCCATGCATGCCGAATACCTACGAATTATTACGTACATTGTAATCATTGCCTCCACGGTGCAACTGGTGGAGATGTTTATCAAGAAGACGAGTCCGGCGCTGTTTCGGGCGCTGGGTATTTACCTGCCGCTGATCACCACGAACTGCGCGGTGCTGGGTGTGGCGCTGTTTCAGACGGCGCGCAACTACTCCTTCGCGCAGAGTGTGGTGTTCGCGCTGGGTTCAAGCATGGGCTTCACGCTGGCGCTGGTGATCATGTCGATCATCCGCGAGAGGCTGGAGCTATCCGATATTCCCAATCTGGCCAAGGGCACAGCCCTGGTGTTAATGATTGCCGGCACATTGTCGCTCGCGTTCATGGGCTTCGCCGGCATGGGAGGGTAGAGCCATGTTGCAAGAGATTCTGAAGGGCGCGCTCGGCATTCTGGTGCTGATGGGCGCGTGGTTTCTGGTGCAATCGTTTCTGCGCAAGCGGAATAGCCTGCCGGAAGGACAAGATGTGCTGGAGCCGATGGCCGAGGGCTGCGGGAATTGCGGCGAACACGGCAACTGTCAACGAAAGGAGTCACACTCATGCCGGTAACGTTACCTGGGCCAGGAAAGGCCATCGTGCATCTGAGCGAATATGACATCAGCAACCCATGCACGGCGAAATTGCTGAAGAGTGAGCGGATCACGCCCAAGACAGAGGCGGAGGTGCGTCATCTCGTCCTGGAGTTACCTGAGGGCGACTTCGAATTTGTGGAGGGACAAAGCATCGGAGTGTTGGTCCCGGGTCCTCATGAATTTGGCAATAAATATCACTTCCGCCTGTACTCGATTGCCAGCTCCCGCAGAGGCGAGGATGGAAAGGCGAACACGGTTTCCATCTGCGTGAGGCGGTGCTTCTATATCGATGAGATCAGCGGGGAGCGGTTCCCGGGTGTGGCATCGAACTATCTGTGCGATGCGCAGCCGGGCGATCCCATCCGCATAGCCGGCCCCTATGGCGCACACTTTACGGTCCCGTCGGATCCTTCTGTCAATCTGTTGATGATTGGAACCGGCACCGGTATCGCCCCGTTCCGCGCTTTTGTGCGGCATATCTACGAAGAGCGCGGAGGCTGGGAAGGCAAGGTGCGGTTGTTCTACGGCGCCCGCACCGGCATGGAGATGCTCTACCACAACGACATCAACAAGGACTTGAACCTCTATTACAGCGAGAAGTCGTTCAAGGCTTTTGAGGCTGTGAGCCTGCGTCCCTACGTCGATCCCTCGCCGACACTGGACCGGCTGCTGGTGGAACAGCAGTTTGAAGTGTGGGACATGATCAAGAGCGACAACACCTACGTGTTCATCGCCGGGCTCAAGGACGCCATCGACAAATTCGAAAAAGCCATGTCCGTGATGGCGGGGTCAAAGGATGCCTGGCTCAAGCGAAAGACGGAACTGCTGGCCACAGGCAAACTGGCGGAGCTGATCTACTAGCTGAGCCGCGCGCGTGAGCAAGCGGTTGTTCGAGCCTTTTAGGCCCTCCGTACCAGGACTAAGTCTTTGAAAAAACATTGAGCCTGTTTGCGATCGGATTACGCCACTCAGGGCAAGGAGTTTTCTGTGAAAACAATGTGCCCGAAGTTGCTTGTGGCAGCGTTGGCTGCCGCCTGTTCGCTCGGATATGCCGGGACGATCGCCGCCGTCGTACCGACCGACGTTTACGGCCGGGCTTTGATAGCGGAAGGAACGGGCGTCTACAGCGCCGGGTGGAGTCAGACGGGCTCGTACACCAACGTGAGCATCCGGATGGCACTGAAGGACTTTGGCGATGTGCCTGAGGCTGGAACCGTGCAGGCATTCCTGACCAACCAGATTGGCGCGGGAACCACGCAGGCTGCCAACGAGGTGGTGGCCCCGGTTACGGTTGCCTTTGCGGCCGGTCACGAAGGGATGCTGACTCTTTTTACCGGCCTGTCTCTCGGGCCGGGGAACTACTACGTCACCATGACCCGGGTTCCGAGTGAAGTCACGTTTGCCCTCGTTGGTGAAGTAAGCTCGCCGTCGCCCGTGCTGGATACCGGCGTTGCAATCCTCGGATATGGCATCGCCATCGGCGCGCCTTCCACCTACATCCCCGACATGCCCCAGAACTGGACATTCACCGCCTGGGCCTTTGATGTCACCGGCGACCCGGTGGTGGACGGCGTGCCCGAGCCATCGAATCTGTGGCTGCTTGGTTCCGGGCTGATCCCTCTGATCTGGCGCATGCGGCGAGCCTGAAATCGTGTAGTCTTACACTATGCGACGAAGAAACCTTTTGGTTCTCAGCCTGTTGTTGGTTTTTTCCACTGCGCTAACAGCGGCGGACATCAGCGGCAAATGGACTGCGCAGGTGCCGGGGCGTGATGGAACTCCCCGGACAAACACGTTCCAATTGAAGGCAGACGGGGACAAGGTCACCGGGACAGTGGACGCCGGCCGTGGCGAGCCTGCTGCAATTGCCGATGGCAAAATCAGCGGTGATTCAGTGAGTTTCACGCTCACTCGTGAGTTCAATGGCAATACGATCAAGTGGACCTACACGGGTACAGTGTCGGGCAACGAGATCAAATTCAAGCGCACAGGCGGGCAAGGCGAGCCGCGGGAGTTCACAGCCAAACGCGCTGAGTAGGCCCTGCTTGCGCAGGCGCGACATTCTTTATCTGGGGGCACTCCCGTTAGCTGCGGGTGTGCCTCCTTTGAAATTCGGGCACCGGCACGCCAGTATGATGCGCGAGCCGGATCTCAGCGTGTTCGAACTGGCGAGCCGCATTCGCGGATTACAAGGCGTGGAATTGCAGGTGCGGTGGAAAAGCTACAGCCTTTGGGATCGGGCAACGCTGCAAGCCACCAAGCGCGAAGCATTTCGTTGGGGGATTCAGATCCCTTCGCTGGCGGGGATTTGGCGGCCTGGCGCCTCACTGGTATCGAGCCCGGAAGAGAGCCTGCGGCGCTCGATTGCTGCCGCTGAGTTCCTGGGAGCATCGGTGATATTAGTGGCTGCCTTCCGGGACCGCTGCCCGAATGTGAAGGAAGAAAGTTCGTATGGGCCGGCGGTGCGAAGTCTGCAGAAACTAGCGCCTGTCGCGGCGGACGCAGGCGTGCTGCTCGGACTGGAGACTTCATTGAGTCCGGCAGACAACCGGAAGCTGGTCGATCTGGTGAATCATCCAGCCGTGCAGGTATACTACGACGTCCACAACTTCGAATTTTATGAGCACACAGGCCAAGCTGTACCAGGGATCGCAACAGTAGGGAAAGATCACCTCTGCCAGGTGCACCTGAAGAACGAAAAGAAACTACTGGCGGAACCGGGGCTGGTGGATTGGACCGCCGCCGTCCGGGCTTTACGGGCTGTCCAGTACGAAGGCTGGTACGTGTTCGAGACGGCGCACACAAGCGCCGAGCAATGCATAGAAGCCACCCAGCGCAACATCGAGTTTGTGCGTAGAGTCTACAACTCCAGCCACTGACGCGTCTCGGAAGTTGTGGCCACCGCATCCAGCAGACGCTGCACCTTGGCGCCATCTTCGAAGTTGGGATGGAACGGCTCTCCGCGGTCCAGCGCAAAAAGAAACTCGGCGAGTGTGGCGATGAACGTGTGCTCATAGCCAATAATGTGGCCGGGCTTCCAGAATTCCGAGCCTACCAGAATGTCACGCAATCCCTGGCGATCATCCGGCTCCGTGGCATCCAGGTAGTGGAGATGATTCAAGCGCTCCAGATTGAACCCGAGCATGCCTTTCGATCCATGGATCTCAAAGGCGTTGCGATTGCGGCACCCGATGGCAAAGCGTGTGGCTTCAAACGAACCGAGGCTGCCGTTCTTAAAGCGCGCTAAAGCGAGAGCTGCGTCGTCGACCTTACGCCCCGGGGTGAACGCGTGGAGAGTGCCGCTCAGGGATTCGACCGGCCCGTTGAGCCAAAGCGCAAGATCAAGCGCATGCGAGAGGAGATCACCCGCGGCGCCGGAACCAGCGAAGGATGGGTCCATACGCCAGACATTGGCGCGGCTGGGATCGGGTCCCCATTGCTGCAGATAAGTGGAACGGTAGTGATAGATGTCGCCGAGCTTCCCTTCAGCCAGCCAGCGTTGCGCGAGAGCAATCGCCGGCACACGGCGATAGTTGAACCAGACGAGATTGGGAACGTTTCGCGCTGCCTCGGCCATCGCTTCGGCTTCCGCAAAGTTCATGGCAAGCGGCTTTTCGCAGAGTACGATCTTCCCTGCCCTGGCTGCGGCGATAGCCACTTCGGCATGCAGGTGGTTCGGCAGACAGATATCCACCGCATCAATCTCTCCGTGGTCGATGGCGGCGCGCCAATCGGTGGTGGTTTCTTCCCAACCCCAGCGTGCCGCCATACGATCGAGCGATGCCTGATCGCGCCCGCAGAGCAGTGAGCAACGGATGCGAAACGGAATATCGAAGAAGTGCGACACCTGGCGCAAAGCGTTGGAATGGGCCTTGCCCATGAATCCCTGCCCCAGTAGGGCGACACGAAGTTCACGCATGGAAAGCAGTCCTCCTACTGAGCGTATCGAGCAATAGCACCCCGGCGAGCGGCATCAGAGCCGCGAGAAGAAACACGGGCGTATAAGAAACATGATCCACAAGACGGCCCGTGAGCAGCGGAAACAGCATGCCACTGAGCCCGCCGGCGACACCGGTAAGGCCGGTGACGCGCGCGACCGAAGCTTCGGGAGAAAGATCCGAGATGCGGGCAAAGAAATTGGCGGATAGACACGTGTGCCCAAGCAGGACCATGCAAATGGCCGTGATGGCGAGCACGGCTGAGCTTGCGTGCGGCACGGCAAAGCTGAGCAGGCAGAGAGCGGAACCTCCGTACATCGTGATGCGGCGTGCGGTAGTGAGCGACGCTCCCCGGCGCATGAGGTAGCCGGCAAGCCAACCTCCGCCGATGTTGCCGATGTCACCGAACAGGAACGGAATCCAGGCAAACAGGCCGATGGATTGCAAACTGAGGCCGCGCTCGCGGAAGAGATATTCGGGAGTCCAATACCAGTAGAACTGCACCACCGGCCCAATCAGGAGGCGGCAGAGAATCAGCCCCCACACTTCGGAATGCTTCAGCAATTCGGCGTTGCGGATCGATTCCGTGTGAGCGGTTTGCGGAGCGGGAGATTGGCGAAAGAATACCCGCCAGAGAACGACCCATGCAAAGCCAAGCGCGGCAGGAACAAGAAAGCCGCTTTGCCAGCCGAGTCGCAGAGTAAGGAAGACGATGGCCGGTGGGGCGATCATCGCGCCAATCATGCTTCCCGCATTGAAGATGCCAACAGCGAAGGCGCGCTCATCGGCAGGAAAGTGTTGCGAGACGATCTTCATGGCGGAAGAGAAGTTGGCGCTCTCGCCTGTGCCAAGCCAGAAACGAAGGGCTGCAAAATGCCACATGGCACGCCCAAGGGAATGCAGTCCTGTCGCAATCGACCACCACGCCACGGCAAAGGACAAGGTGAATCTCGCGCCTTTGCGATCGGCGAGCCAACCCATCGGGAACTCGCCGGTCATCATGCCGAATTGAAAACACGCAACGATGATGCCGTAGTCGGTGTTGGTCAGTTGAAACTGATTGCGAAGAATCGGCGCGAGAACGGAGAGCGCCTGGCGGTCGACGAAGTTGATGATCGTCACCGCAAGCAGCAACGCCAGGACAACCCAGCGAGATTGCGGAAGCACCTAGACCGCGCCTGGGAACTTGTACTTCACGTCGGCGATCTTCTCCCCAACCACTTCGATGCTCTTCAGATCGGCCGTGCCGACACCAAGCTTCTCCGCCAGCAGCAGCGTGTTGTCGCACTTCTGGAACGGGGCGATGCCTTTGGCGGCTCGGGGATCGTAGCCCATCACCGCGGTGCCCACAGTGTCAGTGGTAACAGGATTGGTCCCGAGAATCATGACACCCGGCTTCGCCAAACCAAGTTCGCTCCGGATCCATGGGCCTTCTCCGCCGGTCATGGTTTCCACACCGTCGATAAAAGCAATGTCGATAGGGCGTGCGGACACCAGTTCAGCAGTGATGCGCGGCATGCGGTGGTAGGGTTCGCGGCTGCTCGATGGATCGAGCTCGGCGGGCGAGCAAGTGGCAGGCTGCCGCTTACCGAAGTGGCAGGTTGTGGCGCGCCCCTTAGTCGGATTCTCGTTGGGCTCCTTCTCACCGGCATCGTCGCCATATATGGCTGCCGGTGTGATGCCGAAGATGTTCTTCATCGAAAGCGTGACGCCACAGGTTTCGTGGTTCTTCAGCTTCGCCATCGACATGAAAACATCGGTGTCGTGATAGGCGTGATTGAGATCGTAGGCAGGAAAGATCAGTCCGCCGCTTGGCACTTTGAAGCGATGGTACTGCTTCCCCTTCCCCAGCGCGTTGGTGTTCTCGAACTCGATGTTAGGCGCGGCAGCGAGGAGTTGGCGCACGTTCCAGCCGGAATCGAGAAGGTACTCCTCCAGAGGTCCGGAGGTAGCCCACGCGCTCTCGGTGAAGCGGATGCGTTTGGCGCCCGCGCGGTGCAACACATACGCCATGGCCGAGACAGTCTTCGGGTGCGAGTAGTGCGTCAGACCCAGCGCTTTGCCGCGGAACCGAAGCCCGGGGCTACCCGTAAGGTTCAGCTTCACGGTGACCGTTTTGTTCTTGACCAGCTTGCCCGCGCCGCCGATCTGATCGAACATGCGTGTGAACACGGCCACCAGATCCTCTTCATAGGCCGGAACCTTGGCAAGGGAGACAGGGGCAGTGGGCAGACTCGGGGCGGCAAGGGCAGGCACGGCGCCGGCCAGGGCAAGAAGTTCGCGTCGGGTCATACCGCTATGGTATCCGACTTCCGTAAGCCAGAATCGTGAGCAGAACCATCTGCGGCCCCTTCCACGCTTCGTCTGGTTCGAACCATTCGTCGAGCGAATGCGCGTTGTTGCCTTTGCCACCACCGCCGAGTGTCACCGCGGGAATGCCCAGACTAATCGGCAGGTTGGAATCGGTGGAACTGTAGCCCAGGGACGGCTTATGCCCGGTGGCTTGAGAAGCCCACTGGGCCGCCCGGACAAGCGCGTTATCGGCGGGAGTCTGTCCGCCAGGGCGATGGCTGACGATCTTGTGCTCTTCCTTGATAACGGTACCGGAGGCTTTGCGCATGGCGTTCTCTTCGGCAACACCCATGCGGACGGATTCAAGAAACTTCAGTTCGAGCTTGTCGAGTTCGCCCGGATCTTCAGAGCGGAGATCCACTTCCAACGAGGCCTCTTCAGCGATCGCGTTGATGGTAGTTCCACCGCTGATCTTGCCGACGTTATAAGTGGTCTTCGGTTTTGCGGGAACAGGCAGCACGGCGAGCTTCGCAACAATCAGCGCGGCGGCGTGAACGGCACTCGGGCGGCCGAAGTTTCCATAGCTGTGGCCGCCGGGCCCATGCAGATTCACCAGGTAGCGCTTCACCCCGGTTCCCCCATTCACAATGCGGGCAGGGGAGACACCGTCGATAGAGATGAAGGAATCGAGCTTGGATTTGTGCGGGCTTTGACCGAAGAGATAGCGGACCCCGTTCAGATCGCCGAGCCCTTCCTCACCAACGTTCGCCACGAACAGCAGAGTCTTGCTGGTTTCGATCGAAGCGTGATTGAGAGCCTCCACGATGGCGAGCAAGGCAGCGAGCCCACGGCTGTCGTCACCAATCCCAGGTGCGAACCAGCGCTTGCCCTCCTTGCGGACCTTGGTGTTGACGCCAGGAGCGAACGAGATATCGAGATGGGCCGCGATGACCAGGGCTTTCGCAGACTTGCCGGGACGCCATCCGAGCACGTTGCCCTGCTTGTCGATCTCTACGTCCTTCAGACCGACGCGCCGGAATTCCTTCTCCATGTAGCGTGCGCGTTGTGCTTCCTGGAATGTTGGCGCGGGGATTTCGGCGATACGTATCTGGTTGTCGAGGTGCTCCTCGTGGTGTGCTTTGAGGTAATCGAGCGCCTTACGCACCTCCGGCTTTTGCAGAATGGCATCCTGAGCAAAGCAGGCCAGCGCGGACATAAGCAGTAACAAAAGCACCATGGATCGATCATAGTGGAGAGAGACTTAGTTATGCCCACGATAGGAGTATTGACTTTAGAACTGCATCTCCCCGATTCGCATTCGCTGAAAGACAAGCGAAGCGTGGTGAAGGGATTGAAAGACAGGCTGCGTCACCGGTTCAACGTATCGGTGGCGGAGATTGGAGGACAGGATACGTGGCAGCGATCGGTGATTGCCGCGGTGACGGTGTCGCATGAGCGGCCGCACGCCGAGAAGGTGCTGCAGACGGTAGAGAATGACGCCGCGAATTTTCTTGGCGGCGTCTTAGTGGACAGCGGCGTGGAGTGGATTGACTGATGGAACGCGTTCGCATCGACAAATGGCTGTGGGCCGCTCGCTTCTTCAAGACCCGCTCCATCGCCGCGCGTGCCTGTGATCTGGGCCGGATTCAATCCAACGGACACCCCGCGAAACCAGCGCGCGAAGTGCATGCCGGCGACATGCTGCGAATCAGGAACGAAAGCAACGAGTTCGAAATTGAGGTGCTGGCCTTGAGTGAGATACGCGGCCCGGCCACAGTGGCGCAGACACTCTATCGCGAGACGGACGCGAGCAAAGAGCAGCGGCGGAAGATCGCCGAGGAGCGGAAGAACAATCCGCACTATGAAGAAGAGCGCGTGGGCCGGCCATCCAAACGTGACCGGCGCCAGATTGGGCGGGTGCGTGGTTTCATTCAATAGAAGGAGAATCGGCTTGTTCAGAAGAGAATTTCTCATGTGTGTGGGCGCGGCCGCGGCTCAGGCGCAATCGGGCGAGGCGCTGACGGCAGCTCAGGTCATTGAGCGCATTCAGCAGCGGATCGGCGTGCCATGGCGGAAGGAAACGGTAGATACGATCAAATCCGGCGATCCCTCCACCCGCATCACCGGCATCGCGACGACCATGTTCGCCACCTTCGATGTGTTGAAACAGGCGGCGGCCCAAGGCAAGAACATGGTGATCGCGCACGAGCCCACCTTCTATTCGCATCAGGACCGCACGGAACTCCTGACGGAAGCAAACGACCCGGTGTACATGGAGAAAGAGAAATTCATTCGCGAACACAAGATGGTGGTGTTCCGCTTCCACGACCACTGGCACATGCGGAAGCCCGATGGAGTACGGGAAGGAATGACGCAGAAGCTGGGGTGGGAGAAGTATCAGGATCCGGGCAATCCATCCCTCTACCGGCTGCCGGAAACAAAGCTGGAAGATCTGGCCGCGGCGATGCGGAAGAAGCTCGGTGCATCGACGTTGCGCGTAACGGGGAATCGCAACGCCAAGGTGACGAAGGTGGCGCTATCACCAGGCGCCGGTGGATCGGCGGGGCATTTGCGCCTGCTGCGCCGGGATGACGTGGAAGTGCTGGCGATTGGAGAAGTACCGGAATGGGAGACCACCTCCTGGGTTGCCGATGCGGTGGCGCAGGGCCGGTCGAAGGCTCTGATTCTCATTGGTCACACGCCGTCGGAGCAGGCGGGGATGGAGAATTGCGCCCCCTGGTTGCGGATGTTCATCAATGAGGTGCCGGTGGTCTACATCGAGGCAGCCGAGCCATTCTGGAATCCGCGGTAAGCCGGGTTGATATACTTTGGGCAAGCGCCGACATTTTTCCGATGCGGCGACTTGCTGGACGTAAAGCAATCTTGCAGGCAGTCCGGACTTGATCGTAAAGACAGGTACCAAGACGATGTTCGCAAACCTATTCCTTCAGGCAAAAAAGGAGCAGCGTAAGCTGTCCATGGTGACATGCTACGACTACTCTTTCGCACGCCTTCTTTCCCAGACCTCGATCGAGGGCATTCTCGTGGGTGACAGTGCAGCTATGGTGATGCACGGCTATCCTTCCACACTGTCGGCAAACCTCGACATTCTATGCCTGCACACAGCGGCGGTCGCACGAGGCGCCCCGGAGAAATTGATCGTAGCCGACATGCCGTTTCTCTCTTATCGCAAGGGCGTGAATGCGGCACTGGACACAGCGCAGGCATTGATGAACGCCGGTGCGCATGCGGTGAAACTGGAGGGAGTCGCGGGCCATGAGGATGTAATCGAGCGAATGGCGCAGAGCGGCATCCCCGTGATGGGGCATATTGGTCTGCAGCCACAGTCGATTCATCAGTACGGTGGCTACAAGGTGCAGGGCCGGGATGAGGAAACCGCCAGCCGGATCGCGCAGGAGGCAACCACGCTGGAGCAATTAGGAGCATTCGCTCTGGTTCTGGAATGCATCCCCGCTGGCTTGGCCATTAATATCTCCGAGTCCCTGCACATCCCAACGATCGGGATTGGCGCCGGCGGCGGCTGTGATGGCCAGATCCTCGTGCTGCAGGATCTACTGGGACTGAATACGGATTTCGAGCCGAAGTTCGTCCGCCATTTCGCCGAAGGTGCCCAAATCGTCTGCGACGCGATTGGCGCCTTTGACGCGGCCGTGAAGGACGGATCATTCCCCAGCGCGAAAGAGAGCTACTCATGATGCGCGTATGGAATGGCATCGCGGAGTGGCGGCAACGGCGCGCATCCATGGGAAGTGCCAGCGTCGGTGTGGTGCCAACGATGGGTGCGTTGCATTCCGGGCACGCCTCCCTGGTGGATCGCTGCCGGCGTGAGAATGAGATCGCCGTAGTGACCATTTTCGTAAACCCCACACAGTTCAACGACCCGACGGACCTCGACCGGTATCCACAAACCATGGAGCAGGACTTGGCACTGCTGCGCGAGTTAGGAGTGGACGATGTGCTCGCTCCCAATGCCCGCGAGATGTATCCACATGGATACCGCTACCGTGTCGAGGCCAAGGATGCGGAGAGGATCATGGAGGCGAAGCATCGCCCGGGCTTCCTCGAAGGTGTGATGACGGTCGTGATGAAGTTGTTGAACCTGGCGCGGGCCGACAGGGCCTACTTCGGCGAGAAGGATTTTCAACAACTGCGGACGGTGTCGGAAATGGTGGAGGAGTTTTTCCTCACCACGGAGATCATCGCCTGCCCGACGGTGCGCACGGCGTCTGGTTTGGCGGAGAGTTCCCGTAACTGCCTGCTGTCGCCTGCGGGTTTGGAGAAGGCGGCGGAGTTGTATCGTGTACTTATGCAGGCTGATTCCGCAGCCACGGCGACGGGTTGGTTGGAAGCCAGTGGCTTTCGCGTGGACTATGTCGAAGAGCACTGGGGCCGCCGCTTTGCCGCGGCGTTTCTGGAGGGTGTTCGGTTGATTGATAACGTCCCATTGGCGAAATAGATATGTGGATCCGGCGATTAGCGAAGAGTGCTGTCGTTGTGCTGTTCCTATTGCTATTGTGGCCCTCTCTCGTGCCTGTGTTCCGCACTCGGGAACGGATTGCGATTGACCAGATACGCGGCTCGGGGTGCCTGGTGCGGAACCACTGCGGGTTATCGCGGAATCCGCTGGCGTGGCAGGTGACACGGACACCGGAATTGCAATGCCCGTTGATGGCCGCAAAGTGCCTGGCTTCCGGGAAGCTCGATTTTTCCTACCGGCACGAAACGCTGGCGGCGATTGATGAGGCGTTGCGCAGGCTGCCGGAAACGTTCGATACGGGGGATGGCATCATCCTCTTTGGGCATGAGATGCGGCGGGCGCGCGAGAGTATCGCCACTGGCGGGCGGGTGATCTATGACACGTTCCGGCCGTGAGCCTCATGCGATGAGGGCAATAATGCGGCGGAAGAGTTCGTCAATCTCGTCTTCCGTGTTGTAGAAATGGGGCCCGATGCGAATGCCGGCTCCGGGCCTGTAGTCAACCAGCACGTTCTGTTCCGCCAGTTGTTGGGTAATGTCGAGAACCCCTATGACGACAGCGCCGCCGCGCTTTTCCGGGTCGCGGGGACTGCGCACAGGAATGCTGTGTTCGTCGGCTTTTTGAATGAGGTATTGGGTGAGTTGGGTGGATTTGGCTCGGATGTTTTCAACACCGGCTTCGGCAATGATCTCATAGCCGGATTGGGCGGCAAACAGGGCGGGGATGGATGGAGTGCCGTGGAGGAACCGGAAAATGGAATCGGCGAATTGGATGGGGCCTTCTTCGAAGGCGAACGGGGCGCGGTGCGCCATCCAGCCGGTGAGTTGGGGTTGCAGGTTTTGGATGTGGTCGGGGCGGACGTAGAGGAAGCCTGCGCCTGGGCCGCCGCAGAGCCATTTGACGGAGCCGCCGACGGCGAAATCGGCGTTCAGGGCTTCGAGGCCGATGGGAAGACACCCGGCGGATTGGTACACGTCCACCAGGACCATCGCCCCCACGGCGTGGGCTTTGGCGATGATGGGCTGGAGATCGATGCGGTAGGAGTCGCGGAAGTGAACGTGGGAGACGCAGACGAGAAGGGTTTCTTCGTCAATCGCTTCGATCAGTTCCTCTTCCGTACGTGTTTCGGTAAGGCGCGCGCCGAGACGTTCCAGTTCGTGGAACGTGTAGATGTTGGTGGGGAAGTTGGCGGTCTCCGTAAGGAGTTTGTTGCGCCGGCCACGCCAATCGAAACAGGAGAGAATGATCCACTGCGCCACCGTAACATTGGGTTGCATGACGATGGTGTTGGGCTGGGCCCCGAGGATGGGGGCGAGCAGGTTGCCGGTGGTGAGGGGCATTTGCCACCAGCCTTCTTGCCAGGCTCGGATACTGCGGGATTGCCATTGGTTGGCGTATAGGGCGAGGGAGGTAGTGGCGGCGGCGGGCATGGCGCCGAGGGAGTGAGAGATGAAGTGGAGGGTGTTTTGGAGGGATGGGAAGTGGGAGCGGAAGGAGTGCATTTTGTTTGATAATAGCAATTGACGGAACTAGTTAACTATGGTTAAATTGTTTTGGTGATCTATGGATAATCAAACCGGGTTCCGAATTGCGCTGGCTTTGCTGTTCCTGGTGATGTTGGTGGGGGCTGGACGGTTCCGCCTGCGGTCGCGGACCAAGGAGCAGTTGGACCGGCGGCAGGAGGGCATTCCGATGTTGATTCTGCTGCGATTGGCGGGATTGATCGCCTGGGGGTCGGTGGTGGTGTGGATTGTCTCGCCGGGTCTCTTTGCGTTTGCCCGCGTCGGACTGCCGGATTTGGCCCGGTGGTGCGGCATGGTAGTCGGGCTGCTCTGCATTCTGTGGATTGGATGGGTGATGCGGTCGCTGGGGGCGAATTTGACGGACACTGTGGTGACGCGGGAGAAAGCGTATCTGGTGACGGCGGGTCCGTATCGGTGGATTCGGCATCCTTTGTATACGGGGGTGATTCCGAGCGGGGTGTTCTTAAGCATGGTGACGGCAACGTGGTGGTTTCTGATGATGACTGCTGTGATTTTTGTGTTGTTGTGGCTGCGGACCGCAAAGGAGGAGCGGAACCTGGAGGCGCGGTTCGGCCATGGGTATCGCGCGTATATGGCGCAGACGGGGCGATTCTTGCCGCGGGTGTGAGTTAGCGTCCTCCGGCGCCGGTAGCCGGCGGCTTGGGCGGCGCTTGCTGGATGAGGTTACGAAGATTGAAATCAGGCGGGACCGCGACGCTGAAGAAGCCGACCATCATTTCGTCCCAGGTCTGGTCGCCGAAGCGGACCTCGGCCTTGGGATCGGGGTTGAAGGGGTTGTTGGGCGAATTATCGAAGTAGGCAGTGGCGTGGATACGAGTCCCCTTCGGCAGAACGCGTTCTTCGGCTAGCTCGTAGGTGAGTTGCCAGTTGAAATCGTATTTGGGGACGGAGAGGAGTTTCTCTTCGCGGCCATCGGGGAAGATGGCGGTGTACTCGTAGCTCTTCCCGCGAAGGTGCATGTGCGGAGTGAAATCGAGGACGCGGAGGTCTGCGCCAAGCGTGATCTCACCGTCGACGCGGTAGTTCGGATCGCCGGGCGGGATGACGAACTTTCCGTTGCCGACGGCGATGCCGATGTGGCGCTCTTTGGGGGCTTGTTTGGCGAAGATGATGCCGACCTTGGTCTGGTCTTTGGCGGCTTTGCCGCTGGCGGTGTAGTGGAGTTGCAGGACCAGGTCGGAGTTGGCGGGGAGCAGCAGCGCGCGGCCTTTCCCAAGAGCGCGCGGAGGGAGGCCGGGGACATAGCCGCCGATGGAGCCGTCGGACATGCCGGTTTCAGAAGAATTGGAGGCTTTGGGAACGGGCACTCCGGGGGGCGCGTCGGCAAGCCATTTGGAGCCGGGGCGGCGGTAGAAGGCGATGACGTGATGCACGACGCTGCGGTCTCCGGGGCGGACCTCGACGGCTTCCAGCCACTTGTCCTCTTTAAAGCCGGTGGGGATGACGATCCACTGGTAGTCGACGGAACCTTTGGCGGGGACTTCGAAGGCAGTGGGCATTTCGAAGACGGCGTCGGGCTGGCCGATGTTCCATCCGTTGGTGAAGGCGAGGGGCTTGGGGGCATCGGCGGGATTGCCTTCCGGGGCGCCGTTATCGGCCCATTGAGAGAGGGTGTCGATCTCCTTTTGGGGCAGGGTGGGGTTGTTGCGGAAGTGTCCGGTGGCGGAGTCGGCAAACCAGGGGGGCATCTTGCGGGCCGCGACGGCGGCCTTCATGGCTTTGGCCCAGGGACGGGTGTCCTTATAGGTGAGCATGGAGAAAGGCGCGGCTTCGCCAGGGCGGTGGCAGGACTGGCATCGGGCCTGGAGGATGGGGACGATGTCCTTGTGGAATTGGGGAGTAGGGGCCGCCTGGGCGGCGAGAGTGAGCAGGGTCAGCGTGGTAAGCATCCGTGCGAGCTCCTCGGTTGAGATGTAGGAACAATAGCAGTACGGTGCGTAGAGGGCAAGCGGATTGGTTTTTTCTCTACAATTGGACGAACCATGCTGCTGACGCTTTGCTGTCTGCTCGCGCTTGCTCAGCCCTATCAGGATCGCAGCTTTGCGAGCCGTGTCTTTGGGCAACAGCGCTTCTACCGATTGTTTCTGCCGGCCGGTTATGAACAGGGCCAGGATCGCTATCCGGTCATTTACTATTTTCACGGCCACAGCGACCGGTACACGCTGGAGAAGTATGACGATGGGAAGGACACGGTCCCGAAGATTGCGAGCTTCGTGGCTCGGAATCCGGTGATTGTGGTGGCGGTGGATGGCTATGTGGCCGAACACTACAGCGGCTTTTACGGGGGTGCGCCGTACGATGCCATGAGCGATGGCGGCACGTATGATTTCGGCGCTTATTTCCAGGAGTTGGTGGCCCATGTGGATGCGACGCTGCGAACCATTCCGACGCGCCGGTATCGCGCCACTTCGGGCCTGAGTATGGGCGGCTATACCAGCCTTTTCTTGAGCGCGCGGTTTCCCGATGTGATCGGGAGCGCCTCGGCGTTCAATCCGAGTCATGAGCTGTTTGCAGGGGAAAAGGGCCGGCGTCTGTTGTGGCGCACCCGGGATCAGATTGCCAATCACAGCGCGAGCATGGTGCGGCTGATTCGTGCCAGCGGGGATTACATCAGCCAGTATCACGAAGAACTGCGGGCTGCGTATGCGGCGGCTCCGCAGGTGCAGTTTGAATTCCGGCAGGACGAGTATCATCGCCACTGGGCGACGTCAATTGAGGAGACCTTCCTGTTTCACAAGCGGGCGTTTGCCAACCCGGCACTGGATACAATGCCGGAAGAGTGGACGTATTCGAGTCCGTACCGGGCATTTGAAACGCGGGGGTATCGCGTTTCGCATGATGCAGCGGGCGCGGCGATGATCACGCTGAGCAACGTCAGGCAAGGCGGCTTTGCGATTACGACGCGGCGCTGGACTCCGGATGGTCCGGCAGCGGCTTGCAAGGCCGTGCAGGTGGTGACCGCGCCGGTGTATCGTGCTGGGCGCCGGTATGGGGTGCAGGATTTTTCGCTTGCGACTGGCGCTTTGCGGCGGAGCGATGTGGTGGCGAATGCGGAGGGGAGATTGACGGTGCATACGGACTGCTCGGGTCACGTGATGAGCTTTGCCGGGGATGGAACCGGCGGGCAGCCTCCTGTGTTGCTTCCGGTGGCGGCGGGGGATTTCCTGCGAGTGCGTCCTGGGGTTGAGATGGAGTTGCCGCTGCGTGTGTATAACCCGCGTGGGGTGGCGTTGGAGAACGTGGCGGTGGAACTGAGCACGGAGTATCCGACTGCGGAGATTCTGGCGGGGTCGGCGAAGGTGCCGAGTCTGGCGCCGGGCGCCGCTGCTGATTTGCGGAGTTCCTTCCGCGTCCGTTTCACTTCCGGTGCGGGAGACTTCGCCCGTGTCCGGCTGGTGGTGAAGATGACCTACGACGGTTACATCACCCGCAGGGAGAATGTGGATGTTCTGGTGGCTCCTGATCCCCTGCCGCAGGCTCAGGAAGTGATCGTGCTGGATGGCCGTGAGCATACGTTTCGGAGCTTCCGGCAGAAGGGCAATCAAGGCGGCGGGTTCACGGTGGAACGCACGGTTCATGAGGGCAAGGGGAACGGGAACGGCATTCTGGAAGCTGGGGAGGAAGCGACGATTTGGGTGCGTTTGAAACAGGGTTTGGATCCTTTTGATAAAGACAATTGGCACCGGGCGAAGGTGTATTCGGATTCGGGGCTGGTTACGGAGATTGGGGACATACAGGAGGAGAAGCAGCGGGAGTGGACGGGGGCTCGGAATCGCACTAGTTTGATTCGGGTGGCGCCAGAGGCCGCGGGGCGGACGGTGCGGCTGATTCTGGATCGGGAGTCGTGGAGTTTTCGGTTTACGCCGGATGTGCGGTATGGGAGTGAGTTGCTGTATCAGGCGTACCAGTTGCACCGGCACCATTTGTTGGATTGGGAGGTTAAGGTGGGGGGGAAGTGAATGGAGGAGACGCTATGAGCGAGGATGAGTTGCGGGCGTGTCGGGAGCGGGTCGCGGAGCTAGACGCCGAGGCTTGGGATCGGCAGATCGAGTCACATGCGGCAGACGGCACGTTGGATCGGCTGGCGGAGAGATCGCTGCGGGATCATGCGCAAGGGTTTTCCACGGAGTTGTGAAGCATGCGTCGCCGCAGTTCCGGGTTAGTGATCGCGCTGGAGTCGTTTACCTAGTTTAGGTGTGGATGAGCTTGATGATTTCTTTCATCGAGTCATGCGAAGCCTGAATCTGGCCGTCGCCGAAGATATGCGTTTCCAAGCCGACCTGGCCTTTGTAGCCGTCCTTCACCAGCCCGTCAAAGATCGCTTTCCAATCGAGCTTCTGGGGTCCGTCGAGGATGCTCTTCCCTTTGATCTGCACGTTCAAAATGCGCTTCTTCGGGAGCAGATTGTACCCGTCGGGATACGGAATATCCTTCTGGCTGGTTTCATTCAGCGGATCCCAATTAATCCCGACCCATTTGGACGGAACCATCTTCACAAGAGCGGCCATTTCCTGACTGGTGGCGACGTTGCAGGCGCCCTCATTCTCGATCAGCAGATAGATCTTTTCCTTGGCCGCGATGGGGGCCATTTCGTTGATGATCTCGGCCACTCGCGGGAGGTGCGCCTTGACATCCGGGCCACGCCAGCCGGTAAAGACCCGGACTTTATCCACGCCGAAGATCTTCGCGGCGTGGAGCGCTTTTTGCAGGTCGTCGAGCCGGCGGTTGAATTTCTCCGTGTCGGATTTGAGGCGCGCAGCACGGCGGTCTTCCGGTTCTTTCTGCCAGCGGACCGGCTCGATGCCGGGAATCATCACCTTCATCAGACTCGTGTTCAGAAAAGAGACGTGGAGGCCGTTTTCGTCCAGCAGCTTGGCTTCGGCCCGGAGTTCGGCTTCAGAAAGGGTGAAGTATTCCTTGCGCTGGCCGGGGACGTTGCGGAGCTCAACCCATTTGAGGCCGTATTGCTTGGCGAAGGCGACGGCGTCCTGGCTGGAACGGGCGATTTCGTCGGTGATGGCACTGACTCGGGAGATATCGATGCGTCCCTTTGCGGCGGAAAGCGGCAGCGTGGACGCAGCAAGAGCGAGGAGGTCTCTTCGGGTGAGCATCGGGCTCAGGATATCACGTTTTGATAAAATAGAAGATTGTCTCCCCAGCAGTCTCAGCCCGACCGGCCGTTGGTGTGCGCGGTCAGCTATCTCAACACGTCGCCCCTGGTGTGGGGCTTGCTGCATACGCCGCTAGGCGAAGCAGTGCGCCTGGAATTCGCCCTTCCTTCGCTCTGCGCGGATCATGTCCGCGATGGCGTGGCGGATGTCGGAATTGTGCCGGTGATCGAGATGCAACGGCAGGGATTGGATTGGCTACCGGGGACTGGGATTGCGTGCCGGGGTCCGGTGCGGAGCATTCTGCTGGTGTCGAAGGTGCCGTTTGACCGGGTGCAGACGCTGGCGGCGGATTTGGGGTCACGCACTTCGGTGATGCTGGCGCGGGTCATTCTGGCGCACCGCTATGGGGCGACTCCGGAAGTAGCTTCGATGCGGGCCGATTTGGGATCGATGCTGGCGGCGGCGGATGCGGCGCTGATTATCGGCGACCCCGCGTTGCTGCTGGATCCGGTGGCGCTGCGGCGAGAGTACGCGGTGCTGGATCTGGGCGAGGAATGGGTCCGGTATACGGGATTGCCGATGGTGTTCGCGGTGTGGGCGGGGTGCGCAGAACGGTTGCGGCCGGGGTTGGCAGAGCTGTTCGCCGCATCGTGCCGCTATGGAATGGAGCATCTGGACGAAGTGGTGGCGGCCGAATGCCCGCCCCGGGGGATTCCTTCGGCGTTAGGGCGCCGTTATCTGACCGAGCATGTGGCACTGGAGTTGAATGACCGGGATTACGAGGGCATGCGGCTGTATCTGCGCTATGCCGGGGAATTGGATAACCTGAGAGAAACGGCTGGGAAGGCGATTGTTTCCGTATGATGACTCACGGCGAAGCTTGCGATTTGTTTGCGAATGACGACCTGATCGGAATCGGGATGGCGGCCGACGCGCTGCGGCGAAAGTATCATCCGGAGGGCGTGGTCAGCTACATCATTGACCGCAACATTAACTACACGAACTTCTGCACGGAGTATTGCAGCTTCTGCGCGTTTTACCGGCCGATGGGCCACGCGGAAGGCTACGTGCTGCCCATCGAAACGATTCTGGACAAGATTCAGGAAACGGTGGATCTCGGCGGAACAGGCGTACTGATGCAAGGCGGGCTGCATCCGGAACTAAAGATCGAATGGTATGAAAATATGCTGCGGGAGATCAAGAAAGTCTTCCCCAAAGTGCATATGCATTGCTTCTCTGCCCCGGAGGTGACAAACATCGCCGAAGTGAGCGGGCTGTCGCTGACCGAGACGATTGCGCGGCTGCGCGATGCCGGGCTCGATTCCATTCCGGGCGGCGGCGCGGAGATTCTGGACGATGCCGTGCGGCATCGGATCAGCCGGTTGAAGTGCAGCACACAGGAATGGGTGGATGTGCACCTGGCGGCGCACCGCTTAGGGATGCGGACAACGGCAACGATGATGTTCGGCTGCGGCGAAACAATCGAGCAGCGGGTGAACCATCTCGAACTGGTGCGGCGGATTCAGGAAGAGACCGGCGGATTCACCGCGTTCATCCCGTGGTCGTTCCAGCGCGAGAACACGTCGCTGGGGCGCTTTGTGAAGCAGGAAGCAACTGCGGTGGAGTATCTGAAGACCCTGGCGATTTCGCGGCTGTACCTGGAAAACATCGTCAATGTGCAGTCTTCGTGGGTCACGCAGGGATTGAAGACGTGCCAGTTGGGGCTGCGGTTTGGCGGTAACGATGTGGGCAGCATCATGATCGAAGAGAACGTGGTGTCCGCTGCGGGTGCAAGGAACCGGGCGAACGAGGAAGAGCTGCGGCGCATCATTCGCGACGCGGGCTTCCTACCTAAGCAACGCGATACACTTTACAGGACATACTTTTTGAATTGACACCATGCCAGCGCTGATCGAAGTTGCGGACCTTGTGAAGGAGTTCCGCAGTTTCCGGCGCGGGGAAGGTGTGGCGAGCGCATTCCGGGCGCTGTTTGTACGCCAGTACACGACGCTGCGGGCGGTGGATTCGATCTCGTTTCGCATTCCGGCGGGCGAGATGGTGGGCTATATCGGGCCGAACGGCGCCGGCAAATCAACAACAATCAAGATGCTCACAGGCATCCTGATGCCGACCACCGGGAGTGTAGTATCGAACGGATACCAGCCGTTTGCCCAGCGCGCCCAATACACCAGGACAATCGGAGCAGTGTTCGGACAGCGGACGCAATTGTGGTGGGACATCGCGGTCGTGGAATCGTTCCGCCTGTTGAAGAACATCTACGGAGTGACCGACGCCGACTACACGGCGCGCATGAAGCGCTTCGATGAGGTGCTGGAGATCGGGCGGTATCTGCATCAGCCGGTAAGGAAGCTCAGCTTAGGCGAGCGCATGCGGTGCGATGTGGCGGCGGCCCTGCTCCATCATCCCCCGCTTTTGTTCCTGGATGAGCCCACCATCGGGTTGGACATCGTGGCCAAGGACCGTATCCGCGAGTTCCTGAAGCACATCAATCGCCAGAACGGCACGACGATACTGTTGACGACACACGATCTGGCGGACATCGAAGAGCTCTGCGCGCGGCTGATGGTGATCGACAAAGGCAAGCTCCTGTTTGATGGGCCGCTGGTGGAATTGAAGCGGCGCCTATGGCGCGAGAACACCGTGAAATTCGAAGTGAAAGACCGGGAGCAGGCGCAGCGGCTGGAGTCGTTAGGGTTGCCAGGCGTGACCCCGGAGCGGGTGAGCGAACTTTCGGTGCGGCTGCATTTTCCGCGCGAAATGCAGGCGACGGCGGAGGTGATCCGCAAAGTGCTGAACGCGGTGGAAGTGACGGATATCGCCATTGAGGAGCAGTCGATTGACGATGTAGTGAAGGAGATCTACACCGGGTCGGCGCTGACACACCGATGACGGGCAAGGTGCTGCTGGCATTTGCGAGGATCGGATTCCTGGACATGCTGGCGTACCGGCTCCGCTACTACACGGGGGTGATCAATTATTTCCTCAGCGTCACGGTTTATTATTTTTTGTGGAAGGCGATTTTTGCGGGGCGGGAGTCATTTGGCGGGTTCCGGTTTGAGGAAATGATCACGTATGTCACGGTAGGGTGGATCATCCGGTCGCTGTATTTCAACAATATCGACTGGGATATGGCGAGCGATATCCAGGAAGGGAAAGTGAGCATGACGATGATGCGTCCGGTGAATCTGCCGATGACGTACATCGGGAAGGCGCTGGGGGAGGCGGCGTTCCGCGCGGTGCTGCTGGCGGTGCCGACGTCGCTGGTGCTAGCCGCGGTTTTTCCGATACAGCCGCCACCAGGCCCAGGGCATGCGGCGGCGTTTCTGGCCTCGCTGGCAGGCAGCGTGCTGATGGTATCGGCGATCAACTTCATCATTGGCAGTTGCGCGATTTCGTTGACCAGCATTCAGGGATTGCTGCGGTTCAAGTTCTGGATGCAGGAATTGTTGAGCGGGTTGCTGGTGCCGCTGACGCTGTTCCCTGCCCCGCTGCGGATATTGAGCGGCTGGCTGCCGTTTGAACATATCGGCTACACGCCAATGATGATCTATCTGGGGAAGCTGACGTGGGCAGAGACCGGGCGGATCCTGCTGCTGGAGTTGTTCTGGATCGCGGCCCTGCTGTGGTTTGGCAACTGGTGGTGGAACCGGCTGAGCCGGAAGATTACGATTCACGGCGGGTGATGGAAATGCGGCGCTACCTATCGTTGTTGGGACAATATTCGCTGCAGTACGCCAAGGTGCGGATGGAGCACCGCTGGGATTTTTTCATCAGCGTGTTCACCATGACCCTGGCCACGGTATTCGGGCTTGCGGTGGTGTTCCTCATCTTCGGGCGAGCCCGCGAAATGAACGGGTGGAGCTTCGATGAACTGCTGTTCTTGTACGGGTTTTCGCTGATTCCGATGGCGCTGTTCAACGTCATCAGTGTGAATTTGTACCAGTTCGCGGATCAGTATCTGATTCAGGGGAAGTTTGACCGCGTGTTGCTGCGCCCGGTGCATTCGCTATTTCAGATTCTGTTTGAGCAACTGCGAATCGAAGCGTTGGGAGACGCCGTACTGGGTCTGGCCATCGTGGGCGTGTGCGGTCCGCGGCTCGGCGTGCATGCGGAACCGGGGAGCGTGGCTTTCCTGGTAGTAGCGGTGTTTTGCGGAGCGCTGTTGTATACGGCGATTTTCACAATCCTGGCGACGGTGTCGTTCTGGTGGGAGGACAAAGTGGGGGTGATGCCTCCGGTGTACAACCTGATTGTGTTCGGTCGCTACCCGCTGGATATCTACAACGGCTTCCTGCGAGTGCTGTTGAGTTGGGTGATTCCCTTCGGATTTGCGACGTTCTATCCGGCTGCGGCTGTGCTGCGCGGGGAGGCGTATCGGGTCTATGGCTGGTTGCTGCCCGTAGTGACGGGGGTGTTTTGCATGATGGCGCTATGGGTTTGGGAGCGCGGCGTGCGGAGTTATTCGTCCACGGGGAGTTGAAGCGCGTGCTGAAGCGCGCGCCCCTGTAGAATAGAAGATTGGGCATGAATGGAGTAGTGGATCAACGCTGGGAAGGAGACTACGGGTTCGTCCTGCGGACTCTCCTCCTCAAAGATTTCAAAGTCCGGTATCGCAACATGTCACTGGGCGTGGGTTGGTCATTGGCCAACCCCCTGGTGATGATGGGCGTTCTCACCTTCGTCTTCACAAAGATCTTTCCCAACCACGGCGAGAAGAACTTTCCGGTGTTCGTGCTCTGCGGCCTGATCCCGTTCAACTTCTTTACTCTGGCTTGGGCTTCGGCCACCACTTCGCTGGTGGATAACGCAGGCCTGATCAAGCGGACACGGTTCCCAAGAGAGATCGTGCCCATCACAACCGTGCTGGGGAATGTGCTCCACTACCTGATCCAACTCGGGATGCTGCTTTCCCTGACGTTGGCGTTTGGGGAAGGGCTAAACCGGCATTGGGTGTGGCTCCCGGTGGTCATCGCGCTGGAAGTGCTGTTTGCGGTGGGGATGGGTCTCGCGTTTTCGGCGATCAACGTCTATGTGAGGGATGCGCGGTATGTCGTGGAGTCAGTGAATGTCGTGCTCTTCTGGCTGGTGCCGGTGTTCTATTCCTTTACCATCATTCCGCCGGAGTATAAGGAAGTCTACTCGTTCAATCCGCTCGCCGCGGTGGTGATGGCGTTCCGCAATATCCTGATTGAGAACAAGGCTCCCGCCATGTCGATCCTGTTGAAGCTCACTCTGGTGTCGACGCTAGCCCTCTTTGCCGGCTCGGTGATCTTTGAGCGGCTGAAGAAGCGCTTCTACGATTATCTGTAGGATTGTTTCACCTATACATTACAGTAAGGTCTGGTTGGACTAGAATAGTTGAATGAAGTTGAGTGCCCAAGAAGAGTACGGGCTTCGCTGCCTCATCCATATGGCTCGCCTCCAGGAGGGGGAGAGCTTGAGTATCCCTGAAATCAGCAAGGCGGAGGGCTTGTCCATTCCCAACGTGGCCAAGCTGATGCGATTGCTGCGACTGGGCGGGATTGTCACTAGCGTGCGCGGGCAGGCAGGCGGATATACTCTAGCGCAACCAGCGGAACAGATTAGCGTGGGCTCGGTGATGGATGTGCTTGGTGGACGATTCTTCAGTCCGAAATTCTGCGACCGTCATTCCGGCTTGGGCAAGGTTTGCACACATGCCACGGATTGCGCTCTGCGGGTCCTATGGACCACGGTCCAGGAAGTACTCGACGGGGTTCTGCGGAAGGTGACGCTCAAAGACTTGCTGTGCGGAGAACATGACATGTCACGGCTCCTCGAACAGGCTTCGAGTGTCCAGATTCAGCCATTGCTACGGGCGAAAATGCATGACTGCGTGCTGCCGCCGCAGGTTTAGTTTGTGATTCTGGTGGGGGGCGGAAGCCGCAGCGGCAAGACTCGGCTGGCGCTGGATCTGGCGGCGGGAATGGGTCACCGGCTGCTGTATGTGGCTACGGCGGAATTGCTCGATGAGGAGATGCAGCGCAGGGCGGATGCGCACCGCGCGGAGCGGGGATCGCGGTTTGTAACGGTGGAGGCCCCACGGGATTTAGCGGCAGCGGTGCGGGAGCATGCCGGCCAATTCGACGGAGTGGTGGTGGATTGCCTGACGCTCTGGGTGAGCAATCTGATGCTCAGTGGCGTGGAGGATCTGCGCCCGCACGGAGAGGAATTGGCCGCGGTCTGCAGCGGGCGGCCAGTCCTGCTGGTGACCAATGAGGTTGGGTGCGGGATTGTGCCGGAAAGTGAACTGGCGCGGCGGTTTCGCGATGAAGCGGGGTGGATGAATCAGCGGATGGCGGAAGCGGCGGATGCCGTGTATTGGGTAGTTTTCGGGTGTCCGTTGAAGGTGAAAGGATGAGACGGCTGCTGGGAGCAATCCAGTTTCTGACGGTGTTGCCGGTAAAGATGCGCACCGCCCCTATGGGACAATCTGCGTTGTTCTTTCCGCTGGTGGGGGCAGCGCTGGGGTGGCTCGCCGGACAGTGGTTTCTCATGATCCAGCAGTGGGTGGGCGCATCGCTGGCGGCACTGCTGGTACTGGCATTCCTGGCGTTGCTAACGGGCGGACTCCATGAGGACGGATTGGCCGATGTGGTGGACGCGCTCCGGGCGCACCGGTCGCGCGAGAAGATGGCCGCTATTCTGAAGGATTCCCGCATCGGCGTGTTTGGGGCCTTGGCGCTGGTTTATGTGGTTGCTGTGCGGTGGCAGGCGCTGGTGCGATTGCCGGGCGATCCCGTAAAGGAACTGGTGGCCTGTCTGGCCGTGTCACGAGCCGCGCTGGTGGCCCAGGCCTGGGTGTCGCGTCCGGTAGGAGATGGCTTGGGGGCCGCGTTTTCTCGGGATTTGACGTCGTTGACGGCGATAATCGCGGTGGCGAGCGGGGTCGCCTTCGCGTTCCTGTCGGGATGGATGGATGCGTTGCTCATCCTGGCCGGCGCGGCGATTGTCACAGCAGCGTTGAACCGGTGGTTTGATGCGCGGCTGGGCGGAGTGAATGGCGATTGCCTAGGTGCAACGTGCCTCGTGTCCGAAACATTTGCTCTACTATTTGTTTCATGCCGCAATTGCTTTTGGTAAGGCACGCAGAGCCGGAGCGCAAAGGGGTGCTCCTCGGACGGTTGAATACCGGGTTGAGCGCGGAAGGCCTGCTGCGGGCTCGCGCGGCCCTGGGTGGATTGCAGGCGGCGGTGTGTTATGTAAGCCCCTTGCGGCGGGCGCAGGAGACAGCGGCGTGTCTCCCGCAAGCGATCGCGCGCGTGACGCTGGAGGATCTGGCGGAAATTGGAATGGGAGATTGGGAAGGGCTGCGCTGGTCGGAAGTGGAAGAGGAATGGCCGGAACTGGCGGCCAAAAAACTAACGAACTGGTTTGGGATCGCGGCGCCGGGTGGGGAGCGCTGGGAGGAAATTGTGGCCCGGGCCGAGCGGGCTTTAGCCAGGATCCGGGAAGGACCTTTTCCGGCGTTGGCGGTGGGGCATCAGGGATTGCACGCGGTGATGGATTCGCTCCTGACGGGCCGGCGGCCGGAAGGATTTTTGCAGGATTACTGCGAGGTGAAGACGTATGACGTGTGAGCTGGTGCAGCGGCGGCTGGATTCATTGACGAAGCCACCAGGGAGTCTGGGGCGGATGGAAGAGATGCTGGTCGAGTACGCTCGCATTCGCGGGGCGGAGCCTCCCGCGCGGCCTCGCGCGGCCGTGTATATTTTCTGCGGGGATCACGGCGTCGTGGCGGAAGGCGTAAGCGCCTGGCCGAGCGAGGTGACGCGGCTGATGGCGATGAATTTCGTCGCCGGCGGGGCGGCGATCAATGCGATGTGCCGCCACTATGGGATGGATGCGCATGTGGTGGATGTAGGCATTGCAGGAGAAGCAGTGGACGGCGTGCGCGGGTTGCGGGTGGCGAATGGGACTCGGAATTTCGCCCTGGAGCCGGCGTTAACCTTGGAGCAAGCACGGCGGGCTTTGGATGCGGGGGCAGAAGTGGCGGGCGAGGCGGCGCGGGCCTATGATCTGGTGGCATGCGGCGAAATGGGGATCGGGAACACGACTGCCGCGGCGGCACTGCTTTGCGCTTACGCAGGCGTGGATCCGGCAGAAGCGGCGGGTGCAGGAGCAGGGTCCGATGCGGCCGGGGTAACGAAGAAAGTGGAGGTGCTGCGGCGTGCACTCGCGCGGCATCCCTCCCGCGAGGCGATGGATGTGGCCGCGGCGTTCGGTGGCCTGGAGATCCTGGCCATCGCGGGGGTGATTCTGGGCGGGGCGCGGCACGGACTGCCCGTGGTGTTGGATGGATTCATCAGTTGCGCGGCCGCGCTGGTGGTGCAGGCTCTGGAACCGGATGCGCTGCGGTGCGTGTTTTATTCGCACCGGTCGGCGGAGAAAGGGCACCGGTTGATGTTGGAGAAGCTGGGGGCGCGGCCTTGCTTGGATCTCGATATGCGGTTGGGAGAAGGAACGGGGGCGGCGCTGCTCATTGGGATCTTTCAGACGGCCTGCCGGATCTATCATGAGATGGCGACGTTTGAGCGGGCAGGCATAACGAAGGACGCAAGCTGAGATATCATGAACGGCATGACCCGCCGAACCATGCTTGCTACCACTTTCGGCAGTGCCTGGGCATATGCCGCGAGCACTCCCGGTTTGACGAAACGTCCGTTCCGCTACGCGGATATCGAAGCCAAGATCGCTCGCAAGGACTTCACCGGCATCTTCAAAGACGACCTGCCCACGCCGTGCATGGTTTTAGACAAAGCTCTGTTCGATCAGAATCTGAAGACGATGGCAGAGCACAACAAGCGCACGGGGATTGACCTGCGGGCGCATTGCAAGATTCACAAGTCGACCGATGTCGCCAAGCGGCAGATTGCGCTGGGGGCATTGGGCATCTGCTGCGCGACCATCGCGGAAGCCGAACTGATGGTGGGCACGGGCATCAAGAACGTGCTCTACACCTGCCAACCCGCCGGGAAAAATAAGATCTGGCGCGGCATTCTGCTGTCGAAGAAGGACCCCACCTTTATGATGGTGGCCGATGATCCGATCACCGTGGATCTGCTGGACGAAGCGGCGGCCACCGCGGGCGTGCGGCCGATTGTGCTGATTGACCTCTATTCGGGTCTGACGCGCGCCGGGCACGCCACCGGACAGCCAGGCCTGGAACTGGCGAAACGGATCGATTCGAAAAAGAATCTCAAATTCGGCGGCGTGATGGGATATTCGGGGACTGCATCGCATACCAAGGGTTGGGAGACACGGCGCCAGAAGTCGCTCACGGACATCGGGCCGGTGGTCGAAACGGCGAACATGTGCAAAAAAGCCGGGCTGAACGTTCCCATCATTACGGGCGGAAGCACGGGCACATACAACATCGACAAGGAAATCGGGTTGACCGAATTGCAGGCCGGTTCCTATGTGTTCATGGACACGCTCTACATGCACGTGGGCAGCAAGAGCGGAGGGAAGGACTACACGGACTTCAAGACTTCGCTGACCGTGCTGACCACCGCGGTCAGCGCCAATCACAAGGGGCAGGTGACCATTGACGCCGGCAACAAGGCGATGCTGAAGCCCACGGATGAAGTGAAGGGGCGGCCCGAGATTCAAGTGGAGAATCAGGGCGCCGAGTACGGAATCCTGAAGTGGAAGGACGGCGATGGATTGAAGCTCGGCGACAAGGTGGAATTGTACTGTTCGAACCTGGACACCAGCACGAACGTGTACGACCGCTACTATGTCGCCGACGGTGATCGCATCATTGATGTATGGCCGATCATGGGACGCGCGGGCGCGGTACAGCGTTAATGCTCCGGCTGTGGATCTTGCTGGTTGCGGCTGCTTGCCTCCACGGGCAGCAGCCGGAACACGGCAAGCGTTACCCGAGGCTGGTGATCCGCAATGCGATGGTGGTGGAGGGGAACGGAACACCTGCGTCCGGGCCTCGCGACATCGTCATTGAGAACAATGTGATCCGCAGTGTGGGCGCGGCCACGGGGCGCGGCGATGTGGAGATTGATGCCAAGGGCAAGTACGTGCTGCCGGGGTTCATCAATATGCACGGGCATAGTCATGAGGAACGCGGCGGCGTGGCAATGCCGGTGGACTACG
>JAFDVS010000039.1 GCA_018268935.1 Acidobacteriota bacterium
CTGATGTGAACTTTATCAGTCAAGACCGAATCCATTTCGGGGAAGACACGCGAAACCCAGCCCGGTGAGCGCGTTTTGGTTGCCACGGCGGATGGACCGGGAATTGTGCGCGGCCTCGAAATCGAAGCGCCGATCGATGGCAACACCTGGCTGCATATCCGTTATGACAACGAATCCACCGATGCTTTTTCCGGGCCGCTCTCGCGCATCACCGGCGATTTCCAAGGCGCTTCGTTCGCCCGTGTGGGGATCAGCCGTTCCCGGATCGCACTGCCGATGCCATTTCGCAGGCGCATCGAGGTGTTTGTGGAGAACCAGGGCACGCAATCTGTACAGGCGTCGGCAACAATGAACATCGAACGCGTGCCGCGATTCTCACGGGATTGGGGCTATCTGCATGGCTACTACCGCAGGGATCCAGGCACCAACGGCCATCGCCTGCATCAGGTGCTCTACACCCGCGGACGCGGCCACTGGCTGGGGATGTCGCTGTTTCACACCGGCCACGATCACGGCGGTGGCGACTTTGCGGTGATTGATGGCGAATCCTCCTCGCCGTCGTTTCTACATGGTGTGAATGGCGAGGATTACTTTACCTTTGCCTGGTTCGGGCGCGGGCAGCACCAACCCTACGCACAGGCATTCACCAACGAGCAGGGCCGCTACCGGCACCACTTCGAAAACCCCTATCCATTCCGCGAGTCGTTCCACATGGAGTGGGGCGCGTATCCCCAATTGCAGCCGGAAAGCTTCACCCTCTGGTATCAGGACTCGCCCGCGAATACTGTGGTGAAGCCGGACAGCGTGCTGGAGGAATGGGATGTCATCGGCCCAGTGCCCATTCCGTTTGAGCTGAGTGCGGCGAAGACAGGGATCTTCTCCGTGCTGCCTTCGGTCGCCGATCTTGACGCAGGAAAGCGCTTCCTTCTCTCCAATGCCGGGGAGAGCTTCGAATCGGGCTGGCTGAAAGATTTCGCCAACGGGCCATCGCTCAATCTCACCTACATCAGCCGGCACGGAGTGAAGGTGGCGGGCGAGAAGAACCTGGGCGGCAATGGACACGCCTTCCTCGCGCGGAAGCGTTTCCAAAGCGCACGTGCGGAAGAACGCAGGGTGTACTTCAGCCACGATGATCCCATCGAGATTGAAGTGAACGGGAAGATTGTCTACCACCAGTTGGAGCAGTTCCCACATTTTGAAACGCGGGCGGTTACTCTACCCGTACAGGCCGGCAGCAACGAGATCGTTGTGCGGTTGAGCAATTACTTCAACCGCACGTTCAACTGGACAGGGTTCGCGCTGTATCCGTAGTTACTGCTTCTTCCGCTGGGGTCCTGGCGCTTGGCGCTGGCCCTGGTAGCGCTGCCAGATACGCGGTTCCACGTGCTGCTTCAGGTACTCTTCATACTCCTTGATCAACGCCGGGTCCGAAGGGCGGCCGTAAATCTCGCTCGATTTGTACTTGCCTTCATCGAATTTCCGTTTCGTCCATTCGTCATGGACGTGGGTGATCTCAGCCTCGTCGATGATGTCCTGCACGAGGTGAGGCGGGATGAAGAAGACGCCTTCGCGGTCTCCCAACACGACGTCACCGGGTAGGACTGTGACCTTGCCGATGCGCACGGGGACGTTGATGCCGGCTACCATGACTTCGCGAATCGCCTCGGGCACGGCCGCGCGATAGTAGCCGCCCATGCCCGTGGGAACGATGCCATTCAGATCGCGGATGGCGCCGTCGATGACGAAGCCGGCGCCGGTTGTCTTCCAGATGTAGTAAGCGAGGTTATCGCCCACTACCCCGCCGGCGTTGAGATTGCCGAAAGCATCGGCCACGAACACATCGCCTTTCTGCAGCATGTCGAGCGCGGTCTGGTGCGAAAGGCGTGCCCCATTGTGCTTCTCGCGCCATTCCTTCTGATCTACCTCACCGATATCCGGGCGCAGCGGCATCAGTTGCAAGGTCATCGCACGGCCCACCAGGTTCTTCGACGGATTCACCAACCGGAAGCCATCGGCATACTGGTTGGCATAGCCCTTGCGCACAATGGCCAGCACTTCTTCCGCCGACATTGCCTTCAGCTTTTCAAGCAGAGCGTCCGGCACCTTCGGCCGTCCGTCGGGGAAGCGTTCAAAGGGATTCTGCTGGGTGTATTTGATTAACTGCTCGCGAGACAGCGAATGCATCTGCGCTGCCGCTGGTAGAAGAAAAAGAGCGAATAATAGGGTCAGCTTCATGGGGCACCTAAGCCACCATAATACTGGAAGCATTGACGCGTTGCCGGTTCAGCTTTTGCGCAAATCGGCAACAGGCGCGGAGAAACCTTCGATCTTGTTCTCCGCCAGTGTGATCGCCTTGGCATCCTTGCCGATGCGCACGCCGACGCGAGATGCAGCCCCGCGAGTCTCCAGCAGGACGTTGCCTTTCAGCATCACCTGCTCCGTGACTCCTTCGATCTCTACTGCCGCGCCGCTTTCGTTGCCGCTATCCACCACGCGGTTGGTTTCGATGCGATTGCGGCTGGGAGCGAATGTCGGCCCATGTTCCTGGCGCAGATAGATTCCGAACTTGCCGCTGCGCAGCACTTCGTTGTTGCGCACCACGTTGTCGGTGTCGTTGTGACCGATGGAAACGCCGAAACGGCGATTGTCGGCCATTACATTCTTTTCCACCAGGCCCCACTTCACGCCCCAGCAGAAGAAGAAGCCTATGTCGTTGCGCTCCAGACGGCAGCCGGTGACCACGGTGCGCTGCGAGCCCGAGCCGGGGTGCAGCCCGTAATTGGCATTGTCGATACTGGCGCAGTCTTCCACGCGCACGTCATGGCACACCTGATAGCTGATGCCGTCGCCGTTGAAATTGCGCGCCGTCACGCCCTTCATATGAATGCGATTGCTCTCCCGCAGGAACACGCAGCCGACGTAGTTACCGTTGAGAAACTCGCTGTTGGCGCGGTTCCCGTCGAGGCAGATGTTTTCGATCCCGATATCGGCGATGCGGTAGCCCTCAAACAAGGAATGCGTGCGTGAGGCGAGAGAGCCTTCCTTGGTCCAGAAATTTTCCTGCAGCATCTGGTTCAGCTTGAAGCGGTTTCCGCTACGGGCCACCAGGGTGCGGCGGAAAATATCCTCGCCGCCGTTATGCGGATTCTTTGTGCGCAGCACGATCCCGTCGCCGACCTGGAACCCAGACGCGTCCTTGAGCGTGATCTCCTGGTCATACCAATCGGAATTCTCCACCAGGGCGGTTTTGATCGTGGGTTCCTTGATGCATACCGAATCGAGCCCGCTGCCCAATAGGCGGACTCCGGAGCGCATCTGCACCGCGTTGCGGAAACGATAGGTGCCGGGCAACAGGCGGACGGTGCCGCCACCGAGTCCAGAGACATAATCGACGCCCGCCTGCACGACGCGGTGATCCGTTCCCACGAGGTCCGCCTTCTGGGGACCAACGGTGATGGTGAGCCCTTGTTCCCACTTGGGCTCGACGCGGTCTCCAAAGGTGGCGCGCGGCCGTGTCACCTCCGGTGCTCTTGGTCCCTCTTCCGCCGCGGCCAAAAGCGCAGGCATGCCCAGGAAAAGACGCCGTTTCATATGGCCCATCCTACCACCCCTTAGATCAACGCAATTGGTTTGTCTTGCGCACCATGCGCAGCACGGACTCCTCTTCCGTGAGCCGATATACTTCCTCTACCGGGACCCAGCGCAGGTCGTGCGACTCGTCGCTCAATCGAATGGCTTCAGCACGGTCTGCTTCCAGCGCATAGCGCACGTCGTAATGAAAATGCTCCGGTTCGGTCTTGCGGGCAGGGATGAGGTGAATGTCCACGTCAAAGATGTCTCGATGCACCGGACGCAGAGAGGTGAGCCCGCTCTCTTCCTCGGCCTCCCGCATGGCAACGCGAAGCACATCGGAATCTCCATCGGCATGGCCGCCCAACTGTAGCCATTTATCCAGTTTGCGGTGATGCGTGAGCAGGACGTGAGTGCGGTCGAGATCGACAATCCATGCCGAGCCTGTGACATGCCCGATGAGAAGCGCGCGTTCGAAGCAGTTGTCGTAGGTGGATACGAACTCGGCCAAGCGTGCCCGCATGGCGGCTTCTTCATCGGTCAACGGCATGTGCGCCGCCAGTTGTTCCAGTAATCGCGCCCGGCTCACTCCGTAGGCCAGTCCTTGCAAGGGGGAGCGGGCATTTTCACCTGCGGCATAGTGCCCGTCTGCTTGGGCTGGATGATGATCATCTTGCCGCGTTTGGACGGAGGGTTGACGGCGAGTAGCGGAATGGAGCAGGTCTTTTCTTCCACTTCCGGCGCAATCCAAACCTTCTGTGGACCTGGCATACGCATGCTGGGACGCAGATGGAACTTCTGCTTCGTCAAATCCTTGTGAAAATCCTGCTTGGCGCTGTCATCCGGGGATTGAGCGGCGAGCGAGCAGGCGACGGTGAGTAGCATCGAAATCCTGCGCATGCGATTATGATACTCCGAATGAAACTCGTTGTCCTTTTCCTCCTCTGTCACACGGCGGCGATTGCCGGCAAGGCTGGGTTGGCCCGCGTCGATATCACGCCGCAAGGCTCCATCATGATGGCGGGCTATGGTTTTCGCGACCATCCGAGCGAAGGCGTGCGCCAGCGCTTGTACGCGAAGGCACTGGCGATTGAAGATGACCGCGGCCGGCGGAGTGTGATGGTGACCTTTGATCTGGTGGGGGTGACGCGCGATGTGGCTGACCCGATCGCCGAGCGAGTGGAAAAGCAGTACGGCCTGAAGCGCGATCAACTGTTGTTGAACTGCTCGCACACGCACAGCGGACCCATCGTCGGCTATCGTGCGCGCACTACTTACACGGTGAACGCGGCGCAGGAGGCCGATGTCCGCCGCTACACCGACGAACTGATCGCGCAGACCGTGGAACTGGTTGGTGCGGCGCTGAAGGACCTCTCGCCTGCGCTGTTATCCGTGGACATCGCCAACGCAGGCTTCGCCGTGAACCGCCGCCGCGTCGTTGCCGCCACGCGCCATTACCCGCAGCCGGTGGATCACGACACGCTGGTGATCGCTGTCCGCGCTCCTGACGGCAAACTGCGTGGTGTTGTATTCGGCTATGCTTGCCACGCCACGGTGCTGGGCGATTACCAGATCAATGCGGATTGGCCGGGCTACGCACAGGAAGAAATCGAGAAAGCGCATCCGGGCGCCATGGCGCTGTTCCTGGCCGGGTGTGGCGCCGATCAAAACCCGCTGCCGCGGCGCAAGGTGGAGTTGGCGCAGACTTATGGCAAGGTGATTCAGGAAGCGGTCTCCATCGCGCTGGCGGGAAAGATGAAGCCTCTCGATGGGACTTTGCAGACGGCATTCGAACGCGTTCCGCTCCCCTTTGACGCGCACCCGCCGCGTGAGGAATGGCTCCGACGGACGCAGGATCGCGATCCGAGCGTGGCCCGCCAGGCTCGCCATATGTTGGAGATATTGGATAAAGAGGGCAAACTGCCGGAGAGCTATCCATACTCGGTGCAGGTGTGGCGATTCGGAAGTTCGTTCACGCTGGTGGCGCTCGCCGGGGAGGTGGTTGTGGATTATTCGCTGCGCCTGCGTGCTCAGCTTGGGTGGAATAATAGCTGGATTGCTTCTTATTCGAATGACGTTTTTGCCTATATCCCGTCGTTGCGGGTGTTGAAGGAAGGCGGCTACGAGGGCGCTACCGCGATGATTGCTTATGGACAGCCGGGTCCGTTCGCTCCCGCTGTGGAGGAGATTATTGTGCACAAGGTAGGGCAATTGGTGGAACGGACGGGGAAGTAAACGCAGCGTTGGCCTAGATTGGATCCACGCGCAGGATTCGCCGAACGTCACGTTTGCGGTGCAGCACTCTGACAATCCTCAGTTGGTGGACAGTCAGGTGATAGTGCACGCGGATAGCTGAAAAAATTTTCACTAATCCTATGTCCGGCGTGTCTTGGTCCAACAAATAGTAGCGGAATTGCCTGATTACACCCTCCTCGATGTCAGGTCCCGAGCTGAGACCGTCCACAATGATTGAGCCGAATTCCTGTGGTGAGCTCCCGCGCGCACGATGGCATTGATTCGCCGGGCCTGATCTGGTGTGAGTGGAAGCGCCATACGTGTGCCCCCGGAAATCCTACTCTGGCCCACACCCAAAATAGAAAAAGGCCACCGGTTTCCCGATGGCCTGATTCTCTGGACTTTTGCTGATGACTAGTCGCCGAAGCTGCCGACTTCTTTCTCTTCCGACTTTGCGGCCGGCTTAGCTGGGGCGATCGTGTTGATAGGTACAAATTCCACGTTCTCGGGTTCCTTCAGAACGTGCTTGCGATAGAGGCGCATCATCTTCGCGTTCTCGGCGTCGTTTTCCGCCATCTTCGCGTCGCGGGCGCGGATCTTCTCTTCACGAGCCGTCTTCGCAATCCCGAGATTGTCGAGATCCTTCTGGCGTTCCTTGGTGACGATCTCTTCGCGCAGCAGCATCGAGTGCGAAGCGCTGGCCATCTTCACCGCCTTGCCGCCGGCGAAGATTTCATGACGCCCGTGCTCGTTATACCACTTGGTGAGCGTCGCGGTCATGTGCATCTTCTCGATAATGTTCCGCCAGCCGATGCCCGTGTTGTAGGCGCAGAAGCTGATTTCGCCTTCCTGGGTGGCGTACGGAATGATGCACTGCTCGGTACGGCGGAAATCGTAGTTGAACAGATCCTGGAACCACATGCCAGCGATGAACAGGAAGTTCCAGCGGTCATTGCGGCGCTTGTCGATATCGGCGCGGGTACGCGTGCCGTCCACTTTGCCGTAGCTCTTGCCGGTGGCGCCGAAGGTCTTGTCGAACTTCTTCAGCAGGTCCATCATCTTGAAGTGCTTCGGCGACATGAACGGATCGTAGTTGCGGGTCACGGCCAGAGCCATGCCGAGGATCGACAGCCACTTGCCGCGGGCCGCATCATTTACCTTGGCCACGTCTTTCGCCAACTGGTCGGCGTTGAGGAACGCGGTGACAGCGACGGCTTCCTTCGTTTCCTTGTCGACCATGACGCCCATGCCGATGCCGCAGTTGGGGTGACAACCGCAGCTCAACTGGCCCCAGGTGGCTTCCGGACCGTGCGTGAGATCGGACCAGTCGGAGAACGTGCTCATGAAGGAGATGGGGAACCAATCGCGAACCGGTTCGCCGATGCCCATCTGGTTCTTCACGTCGTGCGCCAGGTGCGACAGCGTGTAGCGCTGTGCCTTGCGGCGCTCGTCGGTCACTTCTTCGTCGCGGCCGGTGAAGCTCACGGGCTGGAAGCTGAGGAACGGGATTTTTTTCGGATTGTCGAGGGCGAACTGGATGATACGGCCGACCTGCTCGTTGTTCACACCGTTGACGATGGTGGTCACGGGCACGATGTCGATACCGGCGCTCCAGGCGTTCTCGATGGCGCGCAGTTTCACGTCGAAGAGGTTGCCGACGGCGCGGTGCGAGTTGGCGGCGTTGCCGATTCCGTCAAACTGCAGGTAAAGGTAGCGGAGTCCGGCTTCAGCGGCCTGACGGGCGAACTCGGGGCTCTTCGCAAACTCGATGCCGTTGGTGGCCGCCTGCACGCTGGTGTAGCCCACCTTACGGGCGTAGCGGACGGCATCCAGGAAGTAGGGGCTCAGCGTGGGCTCGCCACCGGAGAACTGCACCGACATCTGGCGGCGGGGCTTGATTGAAACGGCGTTGTCGAGCAGTTGCTTAATATCGTCCCAGCTCAGTTCGTGCACGAACCCGACCTGGTTGGCATCCATGAAGCACGGATCGCACATCATGTTGCAGCGATTGGTGAGGTCAACCGTGAGAACGGAGCCGCGGCCGTGCGTGATGGTGGACGTGCCGTGGTTGTGCAGCTTCGAATCGTTGTGGGCGCGGATGTCGCGGCCGGGGAATACTTCTTCCAGGTGCTTGAAGAACGCCGGGTCGATGGACATCACGTCCTCGAACTTGCCGTGCACCGGGCATTCCTTCACCATCAGGATCTTGCCGTCGCGCTCCACGATCTGGGCTTTGATTTCGCCCACCTTGGTATGGAGCAGGTCTTTCCAATCCTTCTTGCCGTCCAGGATTTCGCGGCGCGCTTCGGGAACGCACTTCGGGCAAAGCGAGTCGGTTTCACGGGGCCAGCCGAGGGTGGGCTTGGTCTTTTCCCAGGACTTCAGGAGCGGCTTGTCAGACCACTTCGGCGTGAACGAAGGGTTGCGGTTGATCGCGTTCAACTTGTCGAAAACGACCCAAGCTGCGTTAGCGGCGTACGTAAAGGCTTTCTCTGCGTACTTGATCGGTTTATGCATTCCTTAATCTCCTCATCCTTCCTTGGCTTAGGAACCGGTTTCAGGCAACCGGCAGGGACCGGGCGGATGTCAAATCGACTACACGGATACCAAGAACGCAGTATACCCACAGGTGTGTGGGTGAGACTATGGGGATCAATCGAACTGTCGTTTTGTACATTGTAAGGTGGGAATAGGGCATTGAACGGATACGGTGCTTTCCCGATCGGCTATCTAAGCGATTTAGCAGGACTTAGCGCGGACAAACCGGCTCAGCGCCAGGGCCAGCAGCAGACTCCGGAACACGAGCCCCCTGGTGCTCCCCTCCGGAACCTCTGAAATCTCTCCAACGGCTTGTATTTCCAATGTATTGGCGGGAATCGTCAACGCGATTCCGAGGGGCGGTCCCGCCGCACCAGCGCTGCCCACACTGAGATAGAGAATCCACGCCTCCAACGTACTCCCCCCAGGGATAACCCCGGTTTGGGCGCTGTCCAGGTACAGGAGGAAACTCCCGGCAATGTCTTCACCCGGCGTTGCCGATCCGTTGGCCTCGCCATAGTATCCGCCATGGTTCGTCCCTACCAGGCCCTCCACGTGCCAGGGGACGGATTGGGCATCCGCAGTCAGGGTGAAATGATAGTTGACTTTCAAGACTGTGTCCACGTCCAGCGTGCCTGTCACTCCGCCAACGGCCATCACATAAAGGAAGGCGCCAAGCTCGGCCGTTCCCGCTGCCGATGCCGAGCCGTAAATCCTGTGTCCGGCGACGCCAAACTCTTCGCCCAATTGGGCAGCGGACACAGGCCCGGCGAAAATTCCGCCCGGTCCTTGATAGAATCCCGCGTCCTGACCTGGTGCGGTGAGCGTCAAAACGGCGGACGAGGGAAGAGAGAAGGTTAAGGTAAAGAGAATCGATTTCCACATTCAGTGCTCCGTAGATTTTTTGGTGTGGCGGCGCTGTGTCGCAGGCGCCGCCACCCTCCGATCTGATTTCGTCCTTGGGGTTGCCCCACCTGAACTTCCGCTATTGCACAACAGGAAGAGCCGATCCCGGGAGTTACCAGGGGGCTTGTAGCCCGTTTCGTAGCTCCTGTAACACCTATGTGATAGAATCAGTTGCCGGGAATGGGGGATGTATTGCACGACGCCGTCAAAGAGGCCCTGGAGCGCGCGCTCCGAAGCCCGTCCTTCTCCCAATCCGAGCGCCAGCGGAACCTGCTTCGCTATCTGGTGGAGTCCACCCTCAACGGCAAGGTTCCTAAAGAAACCGTAGTCGGCGTAGAGGTCTACGGACGCGGCGCCGATTTTGACCCCAAACAGGACAGCATCGTACGTGTGGAGGCCAGCCGCCTTCGTCAACGGCTGGCCGCCTACTACATGGCCGAGGGGCGTGACGAAAAAGTCCGCATTGAGCTGCCGCGAGGCAGCTATCGTTGCGAGTTCATAACACCTCCAGCGCCGCAGGGGCTCCCGCGGCCGGAACCCCCTCGCCGCCGGAACCTGCTGTTCTCCGTGGCGGGACTGGCCCTGCTCGTCGCCCTTCTCGGCTACGGACTATCCAACCGCAAGGCCCCTGAGCGGCCGGAAGAGGTTGCCGCTTATCTTGAAGCGCACCGTCTGTTGCACGTTCCCGTGGACGAGGGCGCCCCGGGCAGGGTACGTCAGGCCGTGGGTCTGCTCGAACATGCCGCACGCCAGGATTACGCCTCCCCGCGAATTCACTCCGCTTTGGCCGAGGCGTACCTGAGTCTGGCCGACTATGAGCCCGCGCGAACCGCCGAACGGAACTCCCTGGCCGAAGCGGAGGCCAGAAAGGCGATTGCCGGCGATGATACCCTCGATGACGCGCATCACACCCTGGGCGCGGCCCTCTTCTTCGGCAAGTGGGAATTACAAGGCGCCCTCAGCGAGTTCAACCGCGCCGTGACCTTGAACCCGCGCCGCGCGCCGACACAACGGCTACGCGCCGATGTCCTTTGCATCCTCGGCCGATTCGGTGAAGCGGTGGACGCCTTGGAAAAGGCCCAGTTGCTGCAACCGGAGCAAGTGGAAATCGGCGCCGAGCGCGCCTTGGTTTTCTACCACTGGCGCCGCTACGATCAGGCGCTGGCCGAAGCCGGGCGCGTGCTCTCCATGCAGCCGGGCTTCGTTCCCGCCAGGTGGTTCCGGGCCATCGCCCTTCAACAGCAGGGGCGCAAGGCCGAGGCCGAGCAGGAACTGCGATCCCTGCCGGAGCGTCCACGCCGCTACCGCATTGCCATGGTGCATCTGCTGGCCTCCACCGGCCGCGAGGCCGAGGCACAAGCGCTGGCTGCGCAGGTAGAAGCTGCTGAGCCTTACCCTTATCTGCACGTCATTCTGGAGGCGGGGCGCGGTAATCGGGCCGAGACGCTGCGCCTGCTCAAGGAGGCGGCTGCCCGCCGCGACATTAATGTCCTTTACGCCAGACTCGATCCGCGGCTCGATTTGGTGCGCGATTCCCCCGAGTTTCAGGCGCTGCTCAAAGGGCTCGGGTTGTGAATGCGGCCCGCGTGAAACAAGCCGCACTCTCGGCCGGATTCGATCTGGCGGGTGTCGCGGCTGCTTTGCCCATCGCGGATGGAGAAGCCTACCTCGACTGGGCTCACCGCGGATGGGGCGGCAGGATGTCGTACCTCACCGATCACCGCGCCGACGTGCGGATGGATCCCCGCCGCCTGCTCCCTTCGGCCCGGTCCATCCTTTGCGTGGGACTGGTTTACAACGGGCCCCAGCCATACTCGGTCACCCGCCGCGAGGCCGAATTGGGCTGGATCTCGCGCTACGCCTGGGGTGAGGATTACCACGTCATTCTCAAACAGAAACTGGAAGATGTTGCCTCTATCTTGAAGCAGGAAGAGAGTTTCGAATACAGGGTATGCGTCGATACGGCCCCCCTGCTGGAGCGCAGCTATGCGCGTCTGGCCGGCCTCGGCTGGATTGGCCGCAACACCTGCCTCATCCACCAGCGGCTAGGCTCCTGGTTGTTCCTCGGCGAAATGCTGCTCTCACTCGACCTGGCGCCCGACACCCCGCCCCCGGATCGTTGTGGAACCTGCCGCCGCTGCATCGATGCCTGCCCCACGCAGGCGCTGGTGCAGCAGGAGGGCCGCTGGGAATTGGATGCGCGGCTCTGCATCAGCTACTTCACCATTGAACTGAAGGGCGCCATCCCTGAGGAGCACCGCCCCGGTATTGGCCGGCACGTGTTCGGCTGCGACATCTGCCAGGATGTATGCCCCTGGAACCGGCGAGCCGCGTCGACCCATGATCCGGGTTTCCTTCCCCTGCACGAAGCACCGCCACTGGAGCGCCTGGCGGCAATCACCCCCACCGAGTTTCGTGATATGTTCCGCCACTCGCCTGTTTCGCGAACACGCTATGCCGGTTTCCTGCGTAACGTCGCGGTAGCCATGGGGAATAGCGGCCTGCCACGGTTCCGCGAACCGCTTTCGCGCCTGGCCGCCAGTGACGATGCGGTGGTGGCCGAGCATGCCCGCTGGGCCCTCGGCCAACTACAATCGAAGTAACGTGCTGCTGCTCCTCTTACTGGGCTCGCTCTCGCTGCCGGCGCAAACGCCCGCCGCCAAGGGATACGAGCATTTCTACAACCTGGAGTTCGACCAGGCGATCGACGTGTTTCAGAGCGCCGTGCGCGCCAATCCCAACGACGCCGAGCCGCACAATCACCTCGCCCACGCCATCCTTTACCGCGAGATGCTCCGCAGCGGAGCACTGGAAAGCGAAATGGTAAGCGGCTCAAACCCCTTTCTGCGCCGCGAAAAACTGAAGCCATCGCTGGAGGATCAACAGCGCTTCGAAGCGGCGATTCAGAAGTCGATGGAACTGACCACGCTGGCCCTGTCGCGCAACCCCCAGGACACCAACGCCATGTATCTGCAGGGCGTCGCCTACGGGCTGCGCGGCAATTACAACTTCCTGGTGAAGAAGGCCTGGACCGACGCGTTGCGCGACATCACCACTTCGCGCAAACTGCACAACAGGGTTACCGAGCTTGATCCGAAACGCATCGACGCACGGCTGGTTCAGGGGCTTCACGATTATGTTGTGGGCAGTCTGCCCTGGAGCTATAAAATTCTCGGATTTGTTATCGGATTTCGCGGGAATAAAGAAGAAGGCATCAAAACCCTGCAACTGGTGGCGCGCGAAGGCGCCGAGAATCGCACCGATGCAAAAGTGTTGCTCGGGGTGGTGTACCGCCGCGAACGCCGGCCCGGCGATGCTATCCCGCTGATCAAGGATCTGCTTACGCGCTACCCCCGCAATTACTTGCTGCGCCTGGAAATGGTGCAAATGTACGGCGACCTCGGCGACAAGGACAGCGCGCTGGCGGCGCTGCGGGAACTGGATGAGTTGAAGAAAGCGAATACGGTTGGCGTTCGGGCGATGCCCGCGGAGAAGGTGAATTACGCTCGCGGCACCCTGCTGTTCTGGTATCGCGATTACGATGTGGCCATCACCGAACTGCGCAAGGCAGCGGCGAAGTCGAAGGAACTGGATTTGAACACCGGTTCGATGACGTACCTGCGGCTGGGGCAATGCTACGACATGAAACAAAAACGCGAAGACGCACTGGCTGCCTACCGCCAGGCGATCGCGATCGCGCCCGATTCGGACGCGGCCCGGCAGTCGAAACAGTTTCTTTCGTCGCCATTCAAACGCGGGAAAGGTTAGTCAGGAACAAAAGTTCCGCAGTTGCCGTTACCCTGTCTTGAGGAGTAGGCATCGAGTGGCAAAGCGGGTTTCTTTACTGGCTGCCGTGGTGGCAGTGCTCTGCGCTATCGCTGGCGTCGTGCTGTGCGAGGGTGGCGTCATGGTGCCTCCGCAACTCCGGATCGTTCCCTCGCCAAAGCTTGCCGAGTTTACGGCTGGGCAAACCGGCGCCACGTGGCGGGCGGCGCAAATCACGGCCGCGGATGGCATCGCGCTGAGGGCGTGGTTGTTCCAGCCGCGCGTAGCGAACGGCAAAGGCGTCATCCTGCTGCACGGTGTGGTGGACAGCCGCCAAGGGACGCTCGGCGATGCGCGCATCCTGCTACGACAGGGGTACACCGTTCTGACTCCCGATAGCCGTGCCCACGGAGAAAGCGGCGGCGTCATCATGAGCTACGGTCTGCGCGAAGTGGACGATGTCCGCCGCTGGGCCGAGTGGCTGGCGCAACAGGAAGGCGTGCGCGAACTCTTTGGCTTGGGACATTCCATGGGTGCATCCATTCTGCTGCAAGCGGTGGGCGCGGGCGTTCCCCTTCGTGCGCTGGTGGCCGATTGCCCCTTCGTCACCTTTCACGATGTCGCCTACGACCGTATCGGCGGCATCCTTGGGATTCGCCCGCTCGCGCGCCTGCTGCTGTGGCCGGCTATAGAACCAGCCTTCCTTTACGCGCGGCTGCGCCACGGGTTGAACCTGTATCGGGCTTCGCCGCTCGATGCCATCCGGCATGCCAGGGTGCCTGTGCTGCTCATCCATGGCGTTGAAGACGCGAATATCCCGGTCGATCACTCGCGCCAATTGCAGGCCGCCAACAGGCGCCTGGCGCAATTGTGGGAGGTTCCTGGCGCGGCGCATGTTGCTGCGATTGCCACCGAGCCTGCTGAGTACGAACGCCGCGTCCTCGCCTGGTTCAACGGTAAGTGACCCAGATCGGACTGGACCACGCCAGTTCCCCGTTCGCCTGTTCCACCCGCACGTAATACCAGTGCTCGCCCGGCCCCGGCTTCGGATCAAGGTATTCCACGCTCACTTCGCGAGTGCCAGGCGCGGCTTTGTGTACGTACACTCCGTCGCGGATGAAATGAACCGCGGCGATGGGCGCCGTGCCCCGCGCCTTCACCCGCAGCGGCGCGGGCTTCGAGGCCCGAAACACATCGCCCATGAAATGTTCTCCCATCCGGAAGTCGAGCACAATGTTGTCCGTCGCCCCGTAGGCGTGGCGCTTGCTCATTGCATCAAAGATCGACTTGCGGTCCTGCCGCGGGGTGTACACCATCGCGTAGGAGATATGCGTGGAGAAATGATCGGAACTGGCGATTACGCCCAGCTTGTATCCCTTCTTCCAGGCGTTCCAAACCATGCCCGCCTGCTGGAACCCGCCGATCGCTTTCTTCTCCTCGCCTTGATTCACGCCGCGCGGTGCGCCCTGGTGTTCGTAGTTGTGGCGGTCGCCCTGATAGATCTCCACCAGCGGCTCCAGCGACGGGTCGTTATCTCGCCAGTCCGTTCCCATCCCCGAACTGCCCGAGGTGTGCGGAATCGCCATGCCTCCGCTTTTGCGCAATTCCTCATAGAGCAGCTTCGTATCGTTCTCAATGCCGCCGCCGTAGGAGTTGCTATTGAACGTGAGCAGTTCGCCGTCGGGCAGATCGGGCAACAGGTATTTGTCATCCGGGCGTTGGAAGAACGGCACAATCGCGTAGTTGCGCACCGTGTGGATAATGTTGCGATGGCCGTGCGGAAAGCCGAGGTTGCGCTCGTAGCCGTAGAGCGGTACGAAGCGTTCCGGGAAGTGATACATATCGGCCATCTTCAAGGTCATGAAGTTCCAGTAGTCGATGCCGCCGGCCTGATGATCCGTGGAGGCGCCGAAGTCCATGTTGGCCGCATCAATCATGTAGCGGTAAAACTCCGGCAGCGAGCCATCCTGATAGCCGCCCTGATCCTGTGACAGTTCCGTGTGCCGGTGCAGATCGCCGCGCACGATGCGCAGCGTCTCCTTCCCCAATTGCACGCGGTGCTCGCGGATGGCCTTCAGATCTCCGGCCTCGTCCGTATGCACGGGGGAACTGGAGTTTGCCGGCGGCCGGTATTCACTGAGCTGCGCGGCTACGGAAGGCCCCGGCATCGGCAAGGACCCGGCAATAACCCGATGCGCGCGGGGCCGGCTCATGAAGCCATACTGCCGTCCTTCGGAGTTCCAGAACAGCCACAGCCGCCCGTCCGCTTCCGCCATTGACATCCGCGTGCTGTTGCGTCCGGCACTACGCGGCAATAACACCGGTTGCATCCAGTGGTCCCCTTCCATTCGTGTGAGGACCCTTTCCCAATGCGTGGACGGATTGCGTGCCTGCCTGCTGTAGCGCCTCTGAAACGTCATCCACACTGAGCCATCGCCGGAAGCAAACAACAACGGCCTGCTGACGCTGTTTGCGCCTTCGCCCAATGCATCCGTAAATTGCACCGCGGCCGGCGATTTCCATATGCCCCCATCGAGGCACACCACTTCCACGTAGCGCGTATCGCCGAGCACGGACCCACTCTGCCGCGGGCTCAGCGGACCCGTATCCTTGCCCCAATTCGCCCCGCCCGTTTCCCACGCGATCCACGGTCTGCCTGCCGCATCCACTGCTACGGAAGCATAGGCTTCCATGCGATCGGAGGCCGCCACGGTGCGCACGCCGGTGAATCCGGAAGTTGGGGCAAAGCTACGCGCTTCGACATCGTAGCTGGCGTTATAACGGTCCCACACAATCCACGCCCTGCCATCCTTCCCTGCGGCCACGGCGGGCTCCCAATGATTGGCTTCGCCGGAAGTAACCGCCAGCGGCTCACTCCATTTGCCGTCTCTGCGATAGGCCATCTGCACCTGCGACCAGCGGCCTTGCATCGATTGCCACACCACGTACACCGTGCCGTCGCCGGCGCGCGCCACGTGCGGCTCGATATCCGGCAATGCGCCGCGGCTCAGCCGGATCGCATCGCCCCATGCATTCACTTCCCACGGCATTGCGTAAATGTCCCAATTCGAATCTTTCTGCTGCGCCCAGATGAGCCACGGCTGCCCGCCCGAATCGGTCACTGCGTGTGGACGCCACAAGTCCGCCGAAGCGCGGCCCACCGGGATCAACCGGGTCCAGCGGCCCTTGAAATAGCGGCGGAAGTTCAACTCCTCCTGGCGGTCGTGATAGCTCAACCACGTGGCCCATAGCGCGCCATCGTTGCCACTGCCGATAGATGGAAAATCGTGCTGCCGCAATTCGGTGCCGCTCAGATCCGTTGCCGCAGGTACGCGATGCACTGCCATCCGTCCGCCGGCGCACGATTGAGGAACGCCGATGGCGAGCGCGGCTGGCGTGAATGCACACTCGCCTCCCGCGGTGGTGGCAACCACTCGCCTTGCCGTGCCGCGCAACAGCACGCCTTTAGGCAGCAACTTCTGTTCTCGCCGTTCCGGACGCGTGATGCGTTCGATCTTCGTCGTCATGCGCCAGCCGCCAAGAGGCAGCAGGCGATCCGGCAATTCGAAGCGATAGCCTTCGATCTCCAGTAACTCGCCGCCTTCGACACGCACCGAGCCATGCCACTCGGCAGGTTGCTTGTCGCCGACACCCATCAAGAGCAGGACTTCCCACATCTGCTCTTCCGGCGTACCACCCGGTTCGGCTTCAAACCCTACGGGACGTTCCTGCCCGATCAACACCAGCGCCACCGCTACGATTGCGGCAAGCATCAGCCATCCTAGCTTCGCCATGAGCACCCCGTATTCTTCGCATTCATTCGCGCCGGTTGCGCCAGCGCCTGTAAATCCGGGGCAGGGAAGCGATTCGCCTGCCATCGGACCTGCGCCTTCTCATCCAATACGCGGACTTCACTCGTGGCCGCGTTGCCCGCAATCAAACACTCCACCGGCGGCAGAATCACATCCGCGCCCGAAGAGTACCCAACCACCAGAGCCTCTGTGCAATCGACCATAGTGTTGTACCCGATCAGCGCCCGCTTCACCTGAAAGTAACCGGCGGGCGGAGAATCGGGGATGCCGTTCATCAGGCACAGAGCGGCGCGCGTGCCGGTGCCGCGCAGCCCCTCGAAGTAATTCCCCAGCACCCGGTGATCTTCTCCAATCACACGCACGCCGCCCGTGTTGCGCTTGCCCTGCCCAAAGAAGTGGTTACCCGTCACCAGGCAACGGTCCCCGTGCCGCAGGGTTAATGTGCCTGCGCAATTCTCAAAGCTATTGCCGCGGTACACGTTCTCACACGATTTGTTCGAGATAATCTCCACTTCGCCATCGCACTGATCGAAGTAGTTCGATTCCACCAGCGTGTAGCTGCGTGTGGTCTGTGTCGCGCTATCGCCTACGCGAATCGTCTCCGCGCCATTCACGCCCAAAAAAGGGCGCGGCCCGAAATGGTTGTGATGGATCCAGTGATAATTCGATTCCCCGCTCGCCGGCAGCCACACTACCAGCGTTGTCCCCAGGTTCTTCTTGCCCGCGAAATAGCAGTGATCCACCTGGTTGCGTGCGCCATAGAGCGAAACCCACTTCGTATTCGTTGCCGTGTCCACCGGGTTCGAATCGACGATGGCGCAATCGGTGACTCGGCATTCCACCGCCTGGCGCGATGTGGATGTGCGGAAGCGAATGAGATCGCTTTCCGTGGACGCGCCCTCGAAAAGCACACCGCTCACTTCGACACGTGCCCCGGAAATGCTCAACGTCGATCGTCCGCTGAGCACCACTTTCCCCGGCGTTTCCGCACGCACCGTGAGATCCTCGCCATGCACTGCCAGCGCTGCGTCGCGCCATTCGCCATCGCGCAGCACAATGACATCGCCGGGCCGCGAATCGGCAGCGGCGCGAGCCAATTCGGCCGCATTGGCCACCATGCGTGTCTCCGCGGCACGGCAAAGCGCAGGTGCGCAAACCCACAGAAACCGGCGGCGATGGAGAATCATCAATGCTCATTCTATGCCCGCTACAATAGGGAACGCTCCACCATGCAACTCCGCCTGCAGGCTCCTACGCCGCTGGTCGCCATCACGCTGGACCCAGCCTTGCCGCCCATCTGGACGAAGCTCGAATTTCTCAATCCCTCCGGCTCGACTAAAGACCGCATCGCGCGCTTCATTCTCGAGAAGGCGTGGCGGCAAGGGCGCATCAACACGCGCACCACGGTGGTGGAAGCATCCAGCGGATCCACCAGCATCGCCATGGCGCTCGCCTGCGCCCAGCTTGGCATCCGCTTCATCGCCGTCATGCCGGAAGGTGTCTCCAATGAGCGCGTGCTGATGATCAAAGCCTACGGCGGCGAGATCCGCCTTGCGCCGAAAGACGGCGGCATCGAAGGCGCCATCCGCATTACGGAGCATATTGCCGCCGAAGATCCAACGGTCTTCCTCCCTCGCCAGTTCAGCAACACGGACAACGCGCAGGCCCACCGCTTCCTCACCGCGCGCGAGATCATCGACGAGATTCCATCCGGCCGCGCCGATGCCGTAGTCAGCGGCGTCGGGACGGGCGGCACGCTGGTCGGTCTGTATGAAGGCCTCTGCGATGCCGGTTGCCAGCCGGTGCCCGTTTTCGCGCGGCCCGTTAATTTCACCCGCGAAGCTGACGTGGAATGCTGCAGCTTCTCCTGCCGCATTCCCGGAGTGGTGGAGTGTGTTTCCACCATCTTCAATCCGGACAATCTGCCCTCGCTGGAAACGATTGAGGTATCCGACAGCGAAGCGCTCGCCACCACGCGCGAGCTGATGCGCAAGGGCTTTCCCGTCGGCCCCAGTTCCGGCCTCAACTATCGCGCCGCGCAGTTGTACCTGGCAGCGCATCCCGGCCGCGATTGCATCGTGGTGACGGTCTTCCCAGACCGCATGGAACGATACTTCACCACCGACCTGTTTCAACCCTTCCGCTAAGGCAAGGCTTCCGCCCGCGGCCGGCTGAGTAACTGCACTCGCACAAACTCCCCACCGGGCGCCGCCGCATTCGCTTCCACCCACCGTGCCGTCTTCTCCGCGATGGAGACCACCACCGAAGGAGCAGCCACCGCAGAGCACGGTCCGCACCGCTCGATTCGCAGCATCTTGTTCTCAAACGCCGTCCGATCCTCCGGCGCAATCCGCACATCCTTCGGGGGCCGGTCCAGTTCCGTCTTCATCTCGATCCGCAGGTACTCCGAAGGCTGATCGCCGAAGTACTCCGTGGTGTGCGTTTCCCGATTTCCCGCGTTGAACCGGATCTGTCCGGCTTTCACCGCCCGCCGCCGTAGCGCGTAGAATTCCTGATGCCCGAATTGAATCTCGCCGCCGTCGGTGAGGTAGATGTACACGGTGGGCAATGCGGGATGATCGTGCAACGCAGTCTTGTCACCCGGCTGATAAGTGACTCGCGACACACGCACCCAGTCATTTTCGAATTCCCGGTGGTAGTTCTTTGGCGCGACCTTGTAAGGATCCTGTGCCCAAGCCGTCATCGCCATCGTGAGTAGGAAAAGCATTCTCACCATGGTAGCTTTGCTAAACTGAAAGATTGAAACTCACTGACCTTCGTCGCCTTACGATTCGCAAGAATCTCCGTATCCGCTGCCAGCTGCCCAACGGCATGGAGTGTGTCATCGACGAGCACGGCCTCGCCCAGATTCCCGGCCTGAAGTCTATCCCGGACTTCAACATTCAGGAGAGCATCGAAGGGGTGGAGCGCTTTCGCATCGAGCCCCTTTCCGGTGACAAGCCACGCGACGCACGACGCGAGGACCTGGTGAAGCTGGTTGCTTCCATCGCACCTGGCGCAGCAGCCGCTGCCGATCACGACGAATAGCTGCACTCAACGCCGGGCCAGCAACCCTCGCACACTCTCCTCAAGTTGCTGCCCGTCCGCCACACCGCTGTACTTTGCCGCGATATTGCCCTGCTTATCGATGAGAAACGTTGCCGGTAGGGATTGCACCGCGTAGTCCTTCGTCAGCGCCTCATTGGCCAGAGCCATGCGGTAGCTCACCTTCACCCCCGACGCCAGGAACGGCTTCACCACATCCCATCCCTTTTCGTCCACTGAGATGCCCAGCACCGCGAGCTTTCGCTTCCCCAGACGCTGCTGCAAAGCATCGAACTGCGGCATCTCCTTCTTACATCCGCCGCACCATGTGGCCCAGAAATTTAGCAGCACCACCTTGCCGCGGTACTGCTTCAGTGAGACTCGCTTCCCTGCCGCATCCTGCAATGTGAACGCGGGAGCCGGATCCTGTGCGAATGCCTTTAGACACACGACGAGTGCGATTACCAATCTCATAGCTTGCCTCCTCAATGGAGAACGGGTTTTCGAAATGCATGAGACGTACGGGCCATGTAACAAGCCGGCCAGGACAGAAGTAAAGCCATGGCGAGTTGCTGCCGAACACTGTACCCGGCGTGCCACAATCCGGCGGAGTAGATCGCCACCGCGGAGAGAGCCACCGCGCACACCGCCAGCAGAACGGCCGTGCTTCGTGGAATGACGCCCGGTTGCATTCCTCGTCTTGCCCCAAGCAGGAAAGAGATCCACAGGAGCAGCATGCCGGCGTTGGGCTCCAGAAGGCGCGCGTGCAGACACCAAACGGCGCATACTACGGCCGCGTTTCCCCAGAATGCGAGCCCGGAAATTGCGGCCAGCGCGAAGCCTCCGGTCCATGACCAGATCGCCAGCAGCAGCAGATGCGTGCCGCAGATGAGCGAACCACGCCACAAAGTGAAGCCGGTTTCCTCCAGGACATCGGGATCCATCACCGCGTAGTTACTGGCAATCCATAGGTAGAGTTCCGACGTGCGCGCCAGAATCCGTGCGAAATCCGCCAGCAGAAACGCCATCGGGAGCGCAATCCCAAACAACGCCAGGTAAGGACGCCAGCTTCTCCAGGTCTGCACCTGGCGGCGCAGAACGAGGCCCATCACTCCCAGCAGGGCAGGGAACCCCGCACTCTGCGACTCCTGCAGATCTCCGAGTACCGCTTCCCGTTCCTCATCCGCCAGGCTGCGCGTGAGGACTTCCACGGCCCACCACACCGCCCCGCTCACGACGGATTCTCCCAGGCGAGCCCAATCGTCGCTCGCCGCATCACACGATAGAATTGCGTCGCCGCTTCGATTCCCTTCGGAGTGATGCGCACCATCCGCTTGGCACGGCCGCCGCGCTGGGCCGTCGCCCCGCCCATCCGCGTCTTCACCATGCCCTTTTGTTCCAACCGGTCGAGGGTGGTGTACAGCGCCCCAATCGAGCACGGCGCACCCGTGGTCTCTTCAATCGCGGCGCGGATGGTCGCGCCATAAGCTTCGTCCTGCAGCGCGGCCGTCGCGCTCAGCAGCAAGTATTCAAACTCGCCAAGCATTAGTTATACATTGTGATAGTTATCCTGCTTTGTCAAGTGAAAAATGCGCCGCGGCTGAACCCCGCTATACTGTCTAGCATTCATGATCCGGATTCTTCTACTCACGGCAGGCACGCTCTGGGCGCAATCCCGCGATGTGCAAATTGCCCAGCGTGTGGACGCGATGCGAGCCACGCTGGTGGAAACACGCCGCGACTTCCATATGTATCCCGAGCTTTCCAATCGCGAGCAGCGCACGGGGCGTGTGATTGCCGAAAAGTTGCGCAAACTGGGCTTCGATGAAGTGCGCACCAATGTCGCGCGCAACGGTGTAGTGGGCGTTCTGAAAGGCGCCAAGCCTGGGCCCGTGGTGGCGTGGCGCTCTGACATGGACGGGCTGCCGGTGAATGAAACCCTCGATGTTCCCTACCGCTCGCGCAACCAGGGAGTGAAACACGCCTGCGGACACGACGTGCATATGGCCGTCGCTTTGGGCATCGCGGAACTGCTTGCCGGAATGCGCCAGGAACTCGCGGGCACCGTGAAAATCATCTTCCAGCCCGCCGAAGAAGGCCCGCCCGAAGGCGAAGAGGGCGGTGCGCCGCTCATGGTGAAAGAAGGCGTTCTCGACAATCCGCGCCCTCAGGCGATCTTCGGATTACACGCCGGTGCGATGGGCGCGGTGGGCACCGTTGGATATGCCAGTGGCCCCGCGATGGCCTCCGGCGATGAGTTCACGCTCACTATCCGCGGAAAGAAAAGTCACGCCGCGTGGCCGCATCAGGGTGTCGATTCCGTCACCATTGCTTCGGAATGCGTGCTTGCGTTGCAGTCCATTCGCAGCCGCCGCATCGATCCTCTTCAACCCATGGTGCTTACCATCGGCACCATTCATGGCGGCGAACGCCACAACATTCTCGCTGAGTCCGTGCAAATGCGCGGCACCATGCGCACCTTCAACGAAGGCGTCCGCGAGAACGTCCGCACCATGATGCGCCAGACGCTGGATGGTTGCACCGCCGCCCACGGCGCCAATTACGATCTGCGCTGGGGCGCGTTCTCGTACCCGCCTTTGATCAACGAACCCGCCATGGCCACCTGGAGTGCCGCTGTTCTCGCACGCGTGCTCGGCAAGGAGAAAGTTCACGCCACCGCGCCCGTAATGGGCTCAGAGGATTTCAGTTACTACCTCAAGGAGGTTCCCGGCTTCTTCTACTGGCTGCACGGCGGCAACGAGGCACGCGGCATCACCCACGGCAATCACACCGCGGAGTTCGACATGGATGAAGACTCCCTCGCGGTGGGCGTGAAGACTGGCGCGGCGTTGCTGCTCGATGCGCTCGCCCGTAGACCGTAACCATGCAGAATCAGACCACCAGCTTCGACCTGCTGGAGCGCGCCCGCCGAGGCGACGATCGCGCCTTTGAAGCGATCTTCCAACGCTACCGGTCGCGGCTGTCGGTGTTGATTCACTACCGCATGAGCGACGCGCTGCGCCGTGATTGGGATGTGGAAGACGTTCTGCAGGAAGTGTTCCTTCGCGCCGCGCGCGATCTGGCCGGCTTCCATTATCGCGGCCCCTCCAGTCTCTTCCGCTGGCTGGCGCAGATCGCTCATCACGTCATTGCCGATGCGGCGCGCAGCGGTGCACGAACCAAACGCGATGGCGGCGCCGCTGTGCGGTTTCGCAGCGAATCCAATCCCGCCGGCTATGAACCGGTGGACACCAATACCCCCAGCCGCGTGATGCGGCAGCAGGAAGCCATCGGCGATTGGAACGCGAAGCTCGCCGCGCTTCCCGATGACTATCGCGACGTGATCGTCATGGCGCGCATGGAAGGTCTCACCACGGCCGAAATCGCCGAGCGCATGGGCAGGACCCGCGAACAGGTTTCGCTGCTGCTGCACCGTGCGCTCAAGAAGTATCGCGGGATGCTATGAACGGCGAGGAGCGCGAGCGGCTGCTGGCGGAAGCCCTGGCGGAATATCACGATCGTGGCGCGCGCGGCGAAGCCGTCTCCATCTCCGAATTCTGTCGCCACTACCCGGGCATCGCGGAAGAACTCGCCGAAGAACTGGAAGTGTTCGCTTCGCTCGCGGAAACACAGCCGCAGGCGGATGAGCCCGCGCGGCTCTCCGGGCACAAAGTCATTCGCGAACTCGGCCACGGCGGCATGGGACGCGTCTACCTCGCGCAAGACGAGCGGCTCGATCGACAGGTCGCCATCAAGGTTCTCAGCGAGCGTTACCAATCGAACGACCGCGTGCGCAAGCGCTTCCTCGAAGAAGCGCGCACGCTGGCAAAACTGCGTCATCCCGGCATTGTCACCATCTTCGATCTCGGCCCTGACAGTGAGACGCCGCACTTCGTGATGGAGTACATTGAAGGGCTCCCGATCACAGCCGCTGCGCGTTCACTCGACATGCGCGCCAAGGCTGCGCTCTTTCGCCGCGTGCTGCTAGCCGTGGAGTTTCTCCATGGCCACCGCTTCCTGCATCGTGATCTGAAGCCTGGGAATATCCTGGTGGATGCGCAGGGCGATACGCGCCTGCTCGATTTCGGCCTTGCTCTGCCGCTCGAGGAACTCGATGGCCGCATGACGCTACCAGGCGAGATCCCCGGTACTCCCTACTACCTTTCGCCCGAACAGGCGCGCGGTGAACAGCAACTGGACGCCCGCAGCGATGTCTTCGCACTCGGCATTCTGCTCTACGAATTGATCGCCGGCGTGCTGCCCTTTCGACAGCCCTCGTTGCCGGAGCAACTCCGCAGCATCGCCCAGGATGAGCCGGAACTACCGGCGCGCCGCAATCCGGCGGTTCCGGCGCCGCTCCAGGACATCTGCATGCAGGCGCTCGAAAAAGCCCCGGATGCGCGCTACGCCTCCGTTGAGGAAATGCGCCGCGACATCGATCGGTTCCTTGCCGGCGAGCCTGTGCTAGCCGCTCCCGCCTCCTACGGCCGCCGCATGGAAAACACCCTGCGCCGCCACCTCAGCGACATCGATGCGTGGCGGCGCGAACACCTGCTGCTTCCCGCCGAACACGACCGGCTACAGGCCGCCTATCAGGGCCTGGCCGAGCGGGAGGATGCCTGGATCCTTGAGGCTCGCCGTCTTTCGCTCTCGCAAGTGGCGCTCTATTTCGGCTCCTGGATGCTGGTTGCCGGAGCGATGGTGGCAGTGCTGCTGCGGCAGAAGGGCTTTGAAGGCTGGCCGTCGGTAGTGCTCGTTTCACTCGCCTGTGTCCCGTCGGCCACGCTCGGCCTGCGCTACTGGAAGCAGCGCCAACTGCGGGTTGCCATCGGTTTCCTGCTGACCTTCTGCATCCTGCTGCCCGCGGCGTTGCTGCTGGCCATGGGGGAACTGGGCTTGTTCGCCGGCCGCGGCCCGAAGTCGTGGGAACTGTTCGACCGCTATTCCACCTCGCCTCTCATGCGGCGCCCGGCCAACGCGCAATTGTGGTGGGCGCTGCTGCTCTCCTTCCCCGCCTACGCCTGGCTGCGCCGCTACACGCAATCCTCGGTGTTTTCTTTCGTCGCCGCCGCGGCCTTGTCTGCCTGGAGCCTCGTCACGCTCATGCGCTTCGGCCTGCTCGACTGGCTCGCCGAAGATCCCGGCCGCGCGTTCCTATGGCTCACGCCTGTGGCCGCCGGATTCTTCGCGCTTGCTCTGCTGCTGGAACAGCGCGGCCAACCGCTGGATTCCCGCTACTTCTATCCGTTGGGTGTGGCCTTCACGCTCATCGGCCTGAGCGGAGTCGCCTCCTTCCACGATGGCTACGCCGCATGGTGGAAAGCTACATTCCCGTTCACTCGCGGTCAACCCGAATACCTGTTCCTCGCCAATGCCGCGCTCTACTACCTGCTGCAACTGGTCTGTGATTGGGCCGGCTCCGATCAGTTGCGCCGTGTCGGCAAGGCATTCCGATTCGTTCTGCCGGGGCATGTGATGGGCAGCATTTTCTTCCTCGGCCTGGAAGCATCGAAGCAGCCTGCGAACGCGGTTGAAGCGCGCCTCTTCCAGATCCTGCTGCCCGCCGTGGCGGCACTTTTCGTGTTCGGCAGCATCTCCAAACAGATGAAGAATTTCTTCGCCACTGGCTTGATCTTCTTCGGTCTTGGTGTGGCCCGGCTGGCCTGGAATCTGCTTCGCGAGGAAGCATGGTGGCCTCTTGCGCTGGTTCTCGCCGGACTCGCGGTGATGCTGGCTGCCGCCAACTTCACGGCCCTTCGTCTGCGCCTCAAAAAAATCTTTTGACCAGGTGAAAGAATCGCCCGGCCGCAGCGCTGTTCTCCGGTGAAGGAGAACACAACACATGAAACGAATGATGCTGATCGCAATGGCAACCCTTACTCTCACCGGTTGCGCCGACATCAATTTCCTCTACCCGATCTTTGAAAAAAGGGATCTTGCCACGGATATCGATCTCTCCGGCGAATGGAAAGGGAAGGATAACGACAAGTGGCGCTTCACCCGCGCCGGCGACGGTTCCTACACGCTGGAGTGGTCTAACAAGGAGGAGAAAGAAGTGCTGGAAGCCAACCTGGTCCGCATCTCCAACTATCTCTTTCTCGATGTTTCTTCCAAGCCTGAAGGCACCGCCATCCGGGGCCATGCCGTGGCCCGCGTCGATCTCTCCGCGGCTTCGTTGTATCTGGGCTGGTTTGATACCGGTTGGCTCGCTGACCGCTTGGAGAAAGATCACGCCCTCACCTTCGAACGGCCGTGCATGGAAAAGAACCGCAAATGCATGGTGGTGACCGCATCCACCGCCGACATCCAGAACTTTCTCATGCGCTATGCACAAGATGGTAAGGCGTTCGAAAAGCCCGACCTGTTGCGCCGCACCGAGTAGCGGAATCAATCTTTGACTTCGGCGAATTTCTGGGCGGCGTACTCCAGATCGTCCGGGCTGTGCGCCGCCGATACCTGTGTCCGGATGCGAGCCTTGCCCTGCGGAACCACCGGGTAGGAAAACCCAACCACGTACACGCCACGCTCCAGCATCCGTTCCGCCATCCGTGCCGCCGCTGCGGCATCGCCAATCATGATCGGAACAATCGGATGCTCGCCCGGCAGGATGTTGAATCCCAGGCCCGACATGCGCTCCCGGAAGAACTTCGTATTCCGCTCCAGCCGGTCGCGCAATTCCGTGGAGCGCGACAGCAGTTCCAGCGCCTTCAGCGAAGCGGCGGCAATCGGCGGCGCCAGCGTGTTCGAAAACAAGTACGGCCGCGACCGCTGCCGCAGCAGAGCAATGATCTCCTTATGGCCGGAAATGTAGCCGCCGCTCGCTCCACCTAGCGCCTTGCCCAACGTGCCGGTGAGGATGTCCACTCTTCCCATCACCGCACAATGTTCATGTGTGCCGCGCCCATGCATGCCCATGAAGCCGACCGCGTGGCTATCGTCCACCATCACCATCGCCTGATAGCGCTCCGCCAAATCGCAGATGGCAGCCAGTTTCGCGATGTAGCCGTCCATCGAGAACACGCCGTCGGTGGCAATCAACCGGAAGCGCGCGGTCGATGCCTCCTTCAGCTTCGCCTCTAAATCTTCCATGTCGCCGTTTCGATAGCGGAAGCGCTGGGCCTTCGACAAACGAATGCCATCGATGATGCTGGCGTGATTCAGCTCATCGCTGATCACTGCGTCTTCCGCGCCCAGCAGCGTCTCAAACACGCCGCCGTTGGCATCGAAGCAAGAGGAATACAGAATAGTGTCTTCCGTGCCGAGGAAGCGGCTTAGCGCCGCCTCCAGTTCCTTATGCAGTTCCTGTGTTCCGCAGATGAAGCGCACGCTCGACAGGCCGTAACCCCATTTGTCCAGCGCTTCATGTGCGGCCTGAATCAACTCCGGATGATCGGCCAGGCCGAGATAATTGTTGGCGCACAGGTTGATCACCCGCTGCCCGGAAGCTAATGCGATATGCGAACTCTGCGGCGAAGCGATCACCCGCTCATTCTTGAACAATCCCTGACCGCGGATGGATTCCAGGGTCTCCGCCACATGCTGCCGGTAGGCTCCGTACATACTCAATTCTCCCAGCTCAAGATCACTTTGCCGGAACCGCCGGCGCGCATCGCCTCGAATCCCTTTTCAAACTCGGTGTAATGGAATCGATGCGTAATCACCGGGTCGATTTTCAACCCTGATTCCAGCATCACCGACATCTTGTACCAGGTCTCATACATCTCGCGGCCATAAACGCCCTTGATCGAGAGCCCGTTGAAGATCACTGTGTTCCAGTCGATGGAAATCGGCTCCGAGGGAATGCCCAGCATCGCGATATGCCCGCCGTGCGCCATGTTCGCCAGCATGTCGCGAAACGCCGCCGGACTGCCCGACATCTCCAGGCCCACATCGAAGCCCTCTGTCATGCCGATCTGCTTCTGCACATCGGTGAGCGTCGTCTCCTTCGGATTCACTGCCAGCGTGACACCGACTTTGCGCGCCAGCGCGAGCCGCTCTTCGTTCAAATCCGTGATCACCACGTGCCGCGCGCCCGCATGCCGCACCACCGCCGCGGCCATGATTCCGATTGGCCCGGCCCCGGTGATCAGCACATCTTCGCCGAGCACGGGAAACGACAGCGCCGTGTGAACCGCATTGCCAAACGGATCGAAGATAGCGCCGATATCCAAATCAATGCCTTCATGATGCCGCCAGATATTCGAAGTCGGCAGCGTCACATACTGCGCAAACGCACCCGGCCGGTTCACGCCGAGCCCTTTCGTGTGCGCGCACAGATGACGCCGGCCCGCCATGCAGTTGCGGCAACGCCCGCAAACCACATGCCCTTCTCCGGAAACAATCTCGCCCGGTTCAAAGCCGCCGGCATTGGCGCCGCACTTCACCACCCGGCCCACAAACTCGTGGCCGATGGCCATCGGGACAGGAATGGTCTTCTGCGACCAGGCGTCCCAATTGTAGATATGAAGATCGGTGCCGCAAATTCCGGTACGCAGCACCTCGATCAAAACATCATTGATGCCGGTCTCGGGCTCAGGAATGTCCTGCAGCCAGAGCCCCGGCTCTGCTTTAGCCTTCACTAGCGCTTTCATGGATTCCTCATTATCAGTGTGCCTGATCGGAACCCCTCGTGCGATGGATCTCGGGCAGCGATATCAGAAAAGATACTTCAACCCGAACTGGATGATGCGCCCATCCGACGCCGATTGAATCCGGCCGAAACTCCCCGGAGTGTCGGGATTGGTTCCCGGCCCGGCAAAATTCGGCCGGTTAAAAGCATTAAACAATTCCGTGCGGAATTGTACGCTGTGCGATTCCATTACGCCGCGAAAACTCTTCAAGATCCCCGCGGTCACATCGATGCGGCCCGGCGCCTGCAACTGCCCTTCGGCGCGAGGCGCGTTTCCAAACTGTCCGGTTTGATTGGGAACGTAAGCCGTCCGGTCGAAGTATTGCGTGATCAGATCAGCACGGGCGCGTCCTGTATCGAGCCGTGCATCCTTCAGCCGGTCCGGCCGGTTCGGTTGCCCGCGCAACGCGCGATCCTGCGACGTGGCAAACGCCAGCGGTGCTCCGCTGTACATCGACCAGATCCCGTTCAGTTGCCACCCGCCCAACACGGCTCCTCCGATGCCTTTGTTCCCCAACGGCGCCGGCAATTGCCACACCCACGAGGCAACGAATGCTTGTGCCCGGTCAAAATCGCTGGGGCCCCATTCGGGGCGCCGGTTGTCGGCGTCCTGCACTCCGCCGTTGTTGGTGAGAACGCTATTCAGATCCGACAAAGACTTCGAGAACGTGTACGACAACAGCACCGTCACGTTGCGGCTCAATCGCTTGTCCAGTGTGGCCTGCAAAGAGTTGTAGTTGGAATTCGTCACGGATTCGATATAACTGAAGCGGCTGAAAAATGGCGCCATGGGCCGCCGCGCATTGATGTTCGCCGCCGTCGATTGCCCCGGAATATACACGGCTTGATTCGCATCGCGCAGATAGGGAATGTGCGTCCCGCGCGAGCCGACGTAGCCCACCGTCATCAGCCAGTCACGCCGGAATTCATGCTGGATGTTCAGATTCCACTGCTGCATGTGCAGCTCTTTGAAATTCGGACCGTACGACAATCCTACGATCTCCCGGTCGAACACCGCGTCTTTATTCGGCACGTAAGGATGCGGATTGCCACCCGGGAAATTGGCCCACGGATTCGCCGTGCTTGCCGGCGCATTGATGTCGATGATGCGCGTGAACGGCTGGTAGATGGCGAATTGCCCTTCAATATTCGACCACGAGGGATTGAAGTAAATCCCGTAGCCCGCGCGCAGAATCGTCTTCTGATTCCCGGTGAGAGAATAGGCCAGGCCCACCCTTGGCGCGAACAGGTTCTTCACCGCGTTGCGCCCGCTGCGCGGTACACCGGGATCCCCATAGAACAGCAATCCCGGAGGCGCATTCACATACACCTGCGACTTTGCGCCGGGCCGGTACTGCATCGCCGCATCATTCACTGCCAGTGGCGGCAATGGCAATTCATAACGTAACCCCAGATTCACCGCCAGCCGCCGCGATACTTTGATGTCGTCCTGCGCGTACCAGCTCAGATGCAACCCGCGCACGTTGTCCGGAGCGGGGCTCCCTTGCCGGAAAGTCGCCGGGCGCCCCAACATGTAATCCGTCAGCGCCAGGCCGGAAAACACACCGCTGTAGGTGAACGAACCATTCGTGCGCGACAGGTTCGCGTCCTGCTGGAAGGTGCGAATGCCATCGCCACCCAACTGAATCGTGTGCCTGCCGCGAATCCAAGAGAAATCGTTGCTGAAGGCCAGCGTGTTGTAGTCCCGCGCGATCTTGATCTGCTCAATACTCGCCTGGAAAAAGCCGGTGACGTTCATCAGTGGAAAGTCCGGTGTGTACGTGTAATAGTTCGGTGCGAAACCGAGCTTCTTCAGATCTTCCAGTGCAATCTTGGGCTGGTAATCCGCCTCCGTGTAGTATCCGTTGAAGCTCACCCGCGCGATGTTGATCTTGTTGTTGGAAATGTTGGTGGTGTGCGTGAGTCCAAACAAGTCCGTATCCAGCACAACAGAGCCGTTCTGAAAGGCCGGTAGATTTCCATGCCCCGTGGGCCCTGTGCGCCGCGTCACAAACGCGCGTCCGCTGATCTGCTGCTTACCGCCCATCAGGATCTGGTCTCCGCGCAGCAGCAACTGCGAGGGATTGTTGTCATTCGGCCGCTGATAGGCATAGTTGCCCAGCGCGTTCTGCGCCGCCGGCACATATTGCTTCATGAAATTCATCGCCAGCGGATCCAGCCTGCTCGCCGGAATCACGTTGCCGGGAAAATTCTGATTGTTCACCGGATCGCGAATCACACGCGATTGCCCCGAAAAGTCCCCGGTGAACTGCTGTTCCGTCGGCGTCAGGATATTCTGCAGCGCACCAAGCGGCTCCTTCTGCTGCTCCAGGTTCACAAACCAGAAGGTGCGGTTCCGGCCGTCATAGAGCTTCGGCAAAAACAACGGTCCGCCCCCGGCGAATCCATATTGGTTGCGCTTCCGCTTCGTTTTCGTAGGCAGAAAGAAATTCCGCGCATCCAGTTTGTCGTTGCGCAGAAACTCGTACAGGCTCCCATGCAACGCGTTGGTGCCGCTCTTCGTCGAGACTTCTATTACGCCCGATGCATAACCATACTTCGCCGACGGCAGATTGGTTTGGATGGTAAACTCCTGCACCGCATCGGGACTCGGGCTCGGCAGAATCTGTTGAAACACGTTGTCCACATTCAACGCTCCGTCCAACCGCACATTCGCCATGCCGCTGTTCTGACCGCCGGAACGTCCACCGCCGATGTTCGTTCCACTCTGCCCCGTGCCAGGCACCAACCGCGCCAGTTGGTAGACATCGCGGCCGTTCAACGGCAGATCGAGAATGCGCTGGCTATCCACCAACTGCTGATTCGTAGCCGACTCCGTACTCACGCGGCTTGCATCCGCTGATACGGTCACCTGCTCGGTGAGGCTGCCAACCTCCAGCACCAGGTTCAACAGGATCTCCGCGTTGGTGGTCAGGGAAAGCCCGTCCTTCACCGCGGTCTTAAAACCTTGTAGTTCCGCTTTGATCTGATAATTCCCAATGGGAAGGCGCGGCAGCAGATAACGCCCCTCCGTGTCGCTCTGTGTCTGGAAAGTGGTCTGACGATCTGTCAGCACGGCCTGAATCGCCACATTCGGCAAGATGGCGCCGGTGGAATCGGTCACCGTCCCGGAAAGCCTCGCTTCCTGCGCCGAGGCCAAGGAAGCAAATAGAATCCACACGGAAATGCATTTCATATAACAGCGTCCTCAGTTGGACTGTGTTATATCACACGCTGGATATCAGCGTTCGGCAAGCGCTGCGCGTACCACGGGATAGCGCTGCACGGGCTGCAATGTTTGCCGGGCTTCTCTTTCCATTGTTCCGGCGTCCCGCTGTAGCGCCCGCAAGCATCGCGCATAAGCCAGTTGGTTCAGTGCCCGATCCACGGGGAAGTACTCCACGTTGCGCAGTTTCTCAAAGGCTGCTTGCAGCAATGGTTCCGCTTCCGCCGCATTACCCTGCAACAAAAGCAACCGGCCCAAGTGGTGCCGGACGACGGGAAAAATGCGGCGCGTCATCCGATTCTTCTCCTCGCGCGCCAACACATCGCGCAGTATGCCTTCGGCTTCCCCTGATTGCCCGCGATCGATCTGGCATGCGGCCAGCAACGTGCGGGCCTCATCGCGTTGCGTCTTCATCACCGTCGCCGTGGCGTCCTGGTTTTCCTGTACCGCCTCGTGCAAATGGGGTTCGATCTGCGCACACTGCCCCATGATCCGTGCCGCCGATGCCCATTGAATCAGATAACCGAGCGTGGTTTCGTCCCGCAGATTCGACTTCGCTTTGCGCAGCCGGAAGCCTTCGCCATAGCGCTTGGCGGCCTCTTCAAAATCACCCTGATCGGCCTTTGCCCGCGCCACGCAGATGTTTGCCGAAACGAACCGGTTGTCTTCCTTGCCAACCGTGGCCAACACCATAGCCAGGCTCTCTTGGGCCACATTGGCCTCTTCCGCGTGCAGACCGCCGTAGTGCAAACAGGACGAGAACGTGATGAGCGACTGCGCCAGCACGGGATGATTCCCGCCATACACCTTCCGGAAGATCGCGATGGACTGCCGGTGTGCGTCCGCGGCTTCATCGAACTTTCCCGCAATCTCCAGTGCTGCCCCCAATCCGTTCAGATTTGCCGCAATGTCCTTGTGCTCCGGCCCATACAATTTGCGGCCGATCGCAATGGCTTTGCGAAATGACACTGCCGATTCCTCTCCCTTTCGCAAATAAAACTGAGTCAGGCCGATGCGATTGTAGGCAGACATGGTGGCCTCACTGATCTCTCCATTCCGGCGCAAACCGAGACGCAATGCTTCCTGCGCATAGGGCAACGCTTCTTCGTATTTCCTTTGATTGACCAGCGCCCGCGCGAGATTGCCGAGGTTCCAAACCACCTCGTCGTGGTCGTCACCAGATACGCGCCGGCGGAGAGTCAGTGCTTCCCGCAACACCTTCTCCGCCTCCGCCGATTCATTCATCAAATAGAGCAGCGGCCCGTAACTGCGCAGATAGCTGGCGCGGCGGTCTTCATCTTTCTTCGCCACGCGGCCGAGCAGCGCAAAGGCCTGCTGCATCTCTTCTTTCGCTGCCTTGTACTGCCCGCCCTCGCGCAGCAGGTAACTCCGCTGGGAGAGCAGATCCGCCATCTCCACTGATTCCTGACGTCCTGCTTTCTTTGCCTGTTCGATGGCCCGCGCGTTGAGCGCGATCGAATCCTTTACCAACCCCAGTGACAGATACACTTCGGCGATGGTGTTCATCAACGTCGCTTGCACGTCCGGCTGATTATGGAGATCCTTGTCCAGCCGCGAAACACCCTGATCCAGGATTTCGCGCGCGGTCACCTGCTTGCCTCTCGCCTCCGATGGACTCGCCAGCTCAAACGATTTCACCAGGAACTTCGAAACCTGCTCCGCCTTCATTCGCTCGCGATTCGCCGTGTTCCGTTCACGCACCACCGTCCACACAAAGCCCGCCAGCAAAACCAGAAACACCGCCGCCGCGCCTACACCCACACGGTTCCGCCGCATGAACTTCGCCGTGAGGTACAGCACCCCTTCCTGGCGGGCTTGAACGGGATAACCGTCCAAGTAGCGCTGAATATCCTCCGCCAGGGCAGCCGCCGATACGTACCGCCGCGCGGGCTCCTTGCGCAAAGCCATCAGAGCAATATTGTCGAGATCCCCGGCCAACACCCGATTGCCACCGCGAATGCTGGGCGCCACGGGCTGTTGCGTTGTGATGACGCGCTCCACATCCAGCGCCGTGCGTGAAGGAAACTCCAGCGGCGGCTTTCCCGTCAGCAGTTCATACAACAGCGCCCCCAGCGAATACACATCGCTTGCCGTCGAGATAGCCTCGCCGCGCACCTGCTCCGGACTCGCATACTCCGGTGTCAGCAGCCGCTCGAACGACTGCGTCGCCGTGGAAGCGATCGGATCGTCCGCCAGCAGTTTGGCAATGCCGAAATCCACCAGCTTTGCCACGCCCTCGCTGCTCACCAATACATTCCCCGGCTTGATATCGCGATGCACAATCAGATTCTGATGCGCATACTGCACCGCCCCGCAGATCTGCTGGAACAGCGCCAGCCGCGCTCTCAGGCTCAACTGCTTCTCCCGGCAATATTCCAGCAGCGGCTTGCCGTCGACATACTCCATGACGACATAGGGCTGCCCCGACTCACTGGCGCCACCATCCAGCAGCCGCGCGATATGCGTGTGCTCCAGTTTCGCCAGAATCTGCCGCTCGGCGCGGAACCGCCGGAGCGATTCTTCGCCGCCCAGCCCGGCCCGCACCAGCTTGATCGCCACCTGCTTGTGATAGGTATCATCGGCCCGTTCGGCCAGGTACACTGCGCCCATGCCCCCACGGCCTAACGGACGCAGAACACGATAGGAACCGATCCGTTCCCCTTCGGCTGCCTCTTTCACTCCCACCACCGTCGCCGCAGCCCGTCCCACTTCTGCCTGCAACAGCGAATCAGCCTCGCCGCTCGCCCCCAGCAACGACAGCACTTCCTGCCGCAACCCTTCGTCGCCGGCACATTCGGCAGTGACGTACGCCTCCCACCGTTCCGGCTCAATGGCCGAGGCGGCATGGTACAACTCCTCAATCCGGCGCCAGCGTTGAGGGTCCATGGAGCGTAGCGTAACAAGCCCGTTGACAAATTCTCCATACTGGTTCACTCTAGGCATAGAGTGAAATAAGATGCCTCCAGAAGACTCCCGTGACCTCTTCCCCGGCGCCATAGAGATGATGGTTCTGCAGACCCTCCGCCAGGGCCCGCTCCACGGTTATGCCCTTGTCCAGCAGATTCAGCGCAATTCCAACGATCTGCTGCAGATCGAAGAAGGGTCGCTCTATCCCGCACTCCAGCGCATGTTGAAGGCCGGATGGCTGTCCGCCGAATGGGGACTCTCCTCCAGCAACCGTAAGGTCCGCATCTACAAAATCACGCCCGCCGGCCGCAAGCAACTCATTAAAGAGGTATCTCGCTTTGAGCGTATGTTGTCCGGAATCTCTCGCGTCATGAAAGCGGTGGAATCATGAAGGCACTCCTCGAATGGTGGCGCAACCGCCGCGCCGCTGACTCGTTGCACGAAGAAATCGAAGCGCACATCGAAGAGAAAGTGGAAGCGCTCATCGAAGCAGGTATGACCGAAGTCGACGCCCGGGCCAAGGCGCGCCGCGATTTCGGCAACACGCTGCACATCTCCGAAGAGAGCCGAGCCGTCTGGACATGGGCCCCTCTCGAAATCCTCCTCCAGGATCTCCGCCAAGCCAGCCGCACTCTGCTCCGCGAACCCGCCCTGACCATCACCGCAACGCTAACCCTCGCCATCGCCATCGGCGCCGCGGTAACCGTCTTCACCGTCGTTTACCCCATTCTGTTGCGCCCGCTCCCTTATCCGAACTCGGAGCGGCTCTTCTGTACGGTGTCAAGCCCGGCGATAGGATCACCTTCCTGGCGATGCCCATCTTTCTAGCTGCCCTCGCCATCGGCGCCTCGCTGATCCCGGCATCGAAGGCCGCCCGCCTCGATCCGGTGCAGGTCCTCCGCGAAGACTAGGAGTTCGTCAAATCCCGATACAGCCAGGCCCGCGCCAGCTTCAAATCGCGATGCACCGTGGCTTCACTGATTGCCAGCACTTCAGCCACCTCTTCGTAGGTCAAACCTCCGAAGTAGATCAGCTCAATGAGCCGCGCCTTGCGCTCATCCACTGCTTCCAGGCGCCGCAGCGAATCGTCAATCTCCAGAATCCGCGAACCAGAATCCGGCGTCACCAGCAGCGCGTGCTCAAACTCCACCCGCTGCATCTCTCCGCCTCGCTTCTGCCTGGCGCCGCCGCGGGCGTGATCAATGAGTATCGATCGCATCGCTCTCGCCGCAACTCCAAAAAAGTGCGCCCGGTTCTGGAAATTGCCTTCGCCACCCACCAGCTTTAGATACGCTTCATGCACCAGGGCCGTGGTCCGCAACGTATGCCCCGCATTCTCCGAAGACATGTATCGCTGCGCCATGTTCCGCAATTGGTCGTACACCAAAGGCATCAGCGCATTCAGAGCTTCCCGGTCCCCGCCCCTCAGCTTATCCAATAAGACAGTGACATCCTGGCCCATCCCGCTTTCCACTCCTTCCGACGATCATAACAGTCCGGACAGCGAGGATTCTTTGCACCCCCAACATCCAAGTGAAGCATCCTTAACGTATTGCTAGTTGCAGGACAACCCATGGTTGTCCTATATTCAGTACTGTCAACTCCAGATTGGCTCTAGGCAGCCATAGAACTGTAGGGAGGATGCTCAAATGAAGAAAGTTGCTACCTTTGCCCTGTTCGCCGTGTCCGCTTTCGCGGCCTCTTGGACGGGCTATATCTCCGACTCTGGCTGCGGCAAGAACCACGCCGACGGCTCTGAGAAATCGATGAAATGCGTCAACGCCTGCGTCAACAAGAAGGGCGCGGCTCCGGTCTTCGTCGTTGGCGACAACGTCTACAAGATCGACGACTCCACCAAAGCCAAAGTGATGGAGCACCTCGGTCACAAAGTGACCATCGACGGCAAGCTCGCCGGGGACACCGTCTCGGTCGACAGCGTCAAGATGGCTCACTAGTCCGAACACGGTTGCATTTTTCTTTCAGGCGCGAATCGTTTGCTCAGCGATTCGCGCCTGACTGTTTGTGGAAGTCATTCTCGCCAACGTCCTTCTTCTCCTCAGCGCCCTGCCCACCCTCCTGCTCGTCGTGGAATCCACAGGCCGTAACCCGGAGGGTCCCGTCGGTTTTCACCTCGTCACGGCCCCCCTCGCCCTGCTTCAGGCAATTGCTCTCGGTATCGCCATCCATAGTGGCGCCTTCGACTTCATCCCCACCGGGCGCCTGCTCCTCTACATCTTTCTGCTGCCCTACTGGATCGGTTCCACTGCGCTCCCCTTTCTCATCTCGGATCGAGGCTTCACCGGATTGCTCTCAAAAATGGGAATGGTGCTGATCATCGCCGGATGCTTCGCCGCGGTCAATCGTCTGCCCGCCGTGCTGCCGGCCACCATCGTCCTCGGGCTTGCCGCCCTCGGAGGGATCGTCCTTGCCGCCGGGCTCATGAAGCAGAACTTCCAGAACTCCATCCGCGCTGGCGCCGCAAGCCGCGAACAAATGTCTGGTTTCGAGGAGCGCCAGTCCCAGTTCCAAGCCGAACAATGGGCGAAGCTCCCCCAGCATCCGGAATTATGGCAGTTGCTCTCATTCACCCGAGCCATCAATAAGGACTTGAAGCAGCAATGCCTGGCGAAGATTGCCGCAATGCCCGACCTGGAACAACAGATACAGGCCATGCTCGACAGCAACTCCGGGCAACATGCACTGGCCTACCTCATGGACGATTACCCGCTTCGCTTTGCCCCCCTTGCCCCGGTATATGCCGAGTTCCTTGAACGCGAACGGAAACGTTGGATTCCGCACCTCCGCAACAACCCGCAGGCGGGCGCCTGGAGTGGCACGCTCCATCGCCATTTCGAAGTCGCGGGTCGCATCATCGAAGAGGGCGGCGATCTGAGTGCTCCTCTCCAGCGCTGGGTGCAACTCCTGGAGCGCACGGATGGCATGCAACCACTCAGCCGCCGCGTGCACGAGATTCTGCGCGCTATGGAAAAGGTATAGTTTTTTTCGCGGCCGCGAATCGTTTGCTCAGCGATTCGCGCCTGTCAGTTTGTGGAAGCAAATCAGAAACCAATCGACAGCCTCATCCTTCTTGCCAATGTCCTCCTCGCGCTGAGCGCTCTGCCCACCATCCTGCTCGCCCTGGAAACCAGGCGCGGAGGCCCTGAAGGCCCCGTCGGCTTCCACATGATCACCGCTCCACTCGCCCTTCTGCAGGTGATCGCGCTCGCCATCGCCATCCATCGTGGCGTCTTCGATTTCATCCCCACCGGACGCCCCTTATCCTATGGGCTGCTGGTTCCCTATTTCATCGGCATGACCATTCTTCCGTTCTTCGCCCTGGAGCGTGACTTCACCGGGCCACTCTCCAAACTTGGTATGGTCCTGGTCGTTGCCGCCTGTTTCGCCTCCGTCAATCGTCTGCCCGGCATGATGCTCAGCAGCGCGGTGCTCTCCCTCGCTTGCCTCGGCGGCATTACCATGGTCGCTGCCGAATGCAAGCAATACTTCGTGAACGCCGCCGCCACCGTGACAGCCGACCGCGACCGCATCTCCGCCTTCGAGGAATCCCAATCCAAGTGGCAGGCCGAAGAGTGGGCGAAGCTCCCCGAAAACCCCGCTCTCTGGCAACTCATCCAGTTCACCCACCCCTTCAACAAGGAAGTGAAGCAGCAGTGTCTGACCAAGATCGCTGCCCTCCCCAACCTGGAACAGGAGATCGTCAAACTCCTCGGCACCGGTTGGGCCGAGCATGCCCTCCCCTATCTGGTGGATCACTACACCGGGCGCTTCGCCCCCTTCGCCCCCGCCTACGCCGAGTTCCTCAACAAACAGTTCGATCACTGGGAGCCCCAACTCAGTAACAACCCCCACGCCGGCAACTGGGCTGTCAACCTCTACCGCCACTTCGACGTCGCCGAACGCATCGTCAAAGACGGCGGCGATCTCCGCGCCCCGCTGCAGCGCTGGCTCAGGCTCTTTGAACACGCCCAGGGACTTGGCATGCTGAAACAGCGGGTGAAGATGCTCCTCAGGGTGGGAGCCTGAATCAGGCAATCTGCCGGCACGCAAGATAGCTCTTGATAAATGCGTGCGCACGCATATATAATATGGATATGGTGCGTCCTGAAAGACGCG
>JAFDVS010000003.1 GCA_018268935.1 Acidobacteriota bacterium
CCTTTCGCGCCCGTCGGGATAGTGCAGCGTGACGGCCATGCCGAAGCGAATGCCGGCATCGGCGACAGAGGGCGTCACCAACTCCGCAGAGGCCCGCCGGGCAGCCCAGTAGCGAATGTCGCGCGAGGCATTACCCATGGCAATGCGATCCCCCGCGGCCTCCGCCGTGGCGAAAAGCGCGCGCGCCCGCCTGAGCTCGGCCTCGATCATGGCAAGGCCGCGCGCGGTGACGAGATTGCGCTCGATCGAAATCGGCCGCTCGGGAAGGACCTGGGCGTCCTCCCCTTCCTGGCCGTCCTGGGTGAAGGCTCGGCTCATGTTGCGACGATCAGGCGGCCAAAGGTCATGCCGCCAAGATCATGCGGCCTGGGCCGTGCCCTCGACGCGCTTGGCGATGAGGGTGCGCAGCTTGCCGAGATCCTTGGCGAAGCCGCGAATGCCTTCGGCGAGCTTCTCGGTCGCCATGGCATCCTCGTTCATCTCCCAGCGGAAGGCGCGTTCGTCGATCTTGCCGGTAGTCGGAGCAGCGGCATAGTTGCCAGGCGAGAGCTGGCGCTCCAGCGTGCCTTGATCCGCATCGAGCGCCTGCAACAGGTTCGGTGCGATGGTGAGACGGTCGCAACCGGCCAGTGCCTCGATCTCGCCGGTGGAGCGGAACGAAGCGCCCATCACGACCGTCTTGACGCCGCGGGACTTGTAATCGGCATAGATACCGCGAACCGACAGCACGCCCGGATCCTCTTCCGGGGTGAAGGTGCGGCCGTCATTCTTCACGTGCCAGTCGAGGATGCGGCCGACGAAGGGCGAGATCAGGAACACGCCGGCATCGCCGCAAGCCACAGCTTGCGCCTTTGAGAACAGCAGGGTCAGGTTGCAGTCGATGCCTTCCTTCTGCAGCACTTCGGCGGCACGGATGCCTTCCCAGGTCGAGGCGATCTTGATCAGAATGCGGTCGCGCTCGATGCCGCGCGACTTGTAGTCGGCGATGATGGCATGCGCCTTGGCAATGGTCGCCTGCGTATCGAAGGAGAGGTCGGCGTCGACTTCGGTCGAAACGCGCCCGGGAACGAGCTTGGTGAGTTCCGCACCGAAGGAAACGGCGAGGCGATCGGCGATGGCTGCGACGACGCCGTCCTTGCCGCCACCCTGCTTGCTGCCCCAGCTCACGGCTTCCGCGATCAAATGGTCATAGGCCGGCATTTCGGCTGCCTTGAGCAGCAGGCTCGGATTGGTGGTGCAGTCCACCGGCTTGAGCGCCTTGATCGAGTCGATATCGCCGGTATCGGCGACCACGACCGTCATGGCACGCAATTGTTCGAGTTTCGAAGCCATATGTTACGTCCTTGTTCACAGAGCTTGTTAGCGTCCCGTCACGGACCATAGACCCCAGCCCCGGCGGCGTCATCAGTTATCATGCCTGTTTTTCTGCCTCGCCGTCGGAGCGGGCAAGAGAGCACGGTGCGGCAGACATTTGCCGCCTCGAACATGCCTCGGATGATCCTCCAGGCTGCTTATCAAGATATGGCTCCGTTGCCGGGAGATACAAGGCGACTGCGGTACGCGGATCACTTGCGGCAGCAGATGATGAAGCGCTGGTAGAGATAGGTGCGCAGCCGGTTGCGCAGATTCGCTCGGCGCCTCTGGGCGGCGGCGATCGGCCGATGCGAGGAGACGACGACATCCCTGAAACCGGCCTGCTCCAGGAGCGGCAGGAGATCGGTGCTCCGCAGTCCCCGGCCAAAAGGCAGCCGCTCCATGATGCGGGCATGGCGTTCGCCCATCGCGCCATCATAGTAGGGATCGGCGCCACCGAGGCGATCGATCAGGGCGATGAGCCTGGACGCCATGCGTCCGGTCCTGGTCGGTCTCGCCCAATCCCCGTCGAAGAACAGCAATCTGCCGCCCGGCTTCAGCACGCGATGCCAATCGGCGAAGGCCTTCTGCGGCTCGGTCAGCGTCCAGACCAGATGCCGGCAGACGACGGCATCATAGGCGCCTTCCGGTTCCATGGTGTTTTCGGCATCGCCGAGCCGGAAGCGCAGGCGCTGTCGCCCGGCATGCTTGCGCCGGGCGACAGCCAGCATCGCCTCGGAAAAATCCAGGGCCGTGACCTCGTGGCCGAGCGCCAGCAGCAGCTTGGTGATCTCGCCCGTGCCGCAGGCGAGGTCGAGAACCCGGCGCGGATCGCTGCCGAGATGATCGCGGATCGCCGCAGCCCAGGCCTCGAATTCCGGACCTTCGGGAATATGGTGCCCGAAGGCGCGGTCGAAGGTTTCCGACCGCCCCGACCAGTAATCGCGGATCTCTTCCTTGAGATCGTAATTCGCGGTGCCGGTGCTGGTCATCTGACGGTTCTCTCCATCTGTTGGCGGATGCGGGTCATGACGCCGCCGCGATCCAGCCCGCCCGCGGTGCCGGAAGATCCGGATGCCGATAGCGAATGAAGCAGCCTCCCGCGCCGTCGCGAACGATTTCGGCGGCGACACCGAAGACCGACTGGATGCGCGCCGCCGTCAGCACCTCGGACGGAGGACCGATCGCCTCGATCCGTCCCGCCTGCATCAGGGCAATGCGGTCGCAGAACATCGCCGCGTGGTTGAGGTCATGCAGGGCCGCCACCACGGTGAGGTTCTGACGGTGCACCAGATGCAAAAGGCCGATCTGGTGGCCGATATCGAGATGATTGGTGGGCTCGTCGAGAAGCAGGATCTCCGGCTGCTGCGCCAGGGCACGAGCGATGTGGAGGCGCTGGCGTTCCCCACCGGAGAGCGTGTGCCACAGGCGACCGGCAAGGGCGGTCATCGCCACCTCCTCGAGCGCGAGGTCGACGATGGCATCGTCCTGGTTCGACCAGGGCGTGAAGGCCCCCAGATGCGGTGTTCGCCCAAGCTCCACGGCCTGGCGGGCGGTAATGCGCTCGGCCGTCTCGGCCTGCTGTTCGACCAGGGCGATGCGGCGTGCGACTTCGCGGCGAGCCAGGCCATGGAGCGACTGGCCCGAGAGAAGCACCTGCCCCCCCTGCGGACGGCGAATGCCGGCCAGCAGGGACATCAGGCTGGTCTTGCCCGAACCGTTCGGGCCGATGATGCCGAGCAACTCGCCCGGACGGACCTCCAGCGATACTCCGTGCAGGATCGAGACTCCACCAGCCGACCAGGACAGATCGTGGGCCGACAGGCTCATGCCGTCGCCTTTCTTTGGCTGAGGATGAGAGCGAAAGCCGGCGCACCGACCAGAGCCGTGATCACGCCGATCGGCAGAACCTGGCCGGGGATGATGATGCGGGACAGAATGTCGGCGATGATCATGAAGACGGCGCCGATCAAGGCGCTGGCCGGCAGCAGGCGCCCATGGCGCACGCCCACGACCATCCGCGCCGCATGGGGGATCACCAGCCCGACGAAGCCGATCGATCCGACGATACTGACCATCACGGCCGTCATCATCGCCGCAACACCGACGAGCACGACATAGGCGCGCCGGACGGAGATGCCGAGGGACGCCGCCGATTCCGTGCCGAAGGTGAAGGCATCGAGCGCGCGGGCATGCCACAGGCAGACCAGCAGCCCTACGGCCGTGACCGGCAGCGCCAGCCAGACGTCGGGCCAGCGTACACCCGAGAGATTGCCCAGCAACCAGAACATGATGCCGCGCGCCTGTTCGGCATTGGCCGCCTTGGTAACGATGAAGGAGGTCAGGGCATTGAAGAGCTGGGATCCGGCGACCCCGGCCAGGATCACCGCGCCGGTGCCGCGGCCCGAGCGCATCGCCAGCAAGGCGACGAAGCCGAAGGCCGTCAGCGCACCGAGAAAGGCGCCGGCGGGCAGGCTCAGGACCCCTGCCCCGAGGCCGAGGATGACGACCCCGACCGCTCCCGTCGATGCCCCAGCCGAGATGCCGAGGACATAGGGGTCGGCCAGGACGTTGCGCAGCAGCGACTGCAGCACGACGCCCGACAACGCCAGGGCCGCGCCGCAGCAGGCCGCGACGACCGCGCGGCTCAGCCGGTAGTTCCACACGATGCCTTCATCGATGCGATCCAGACCATAGCCGGCGCCCCACAGGCGGTTGGCGGCCGTCTTGGCGACGACGTCCATCGGAATGGCCGTCTCGCCAATGGCGGCGCCCAGCCAGAGGGCCAGCACGAGCACCGCCAGCGCCAGCATGCCGATCGCCAGCAATCGTGTGACGGGGCGATTCATCTCAGCGCTTCAGGCCGAAACGCTGGATGGCATCGGCGAGCATCTCGATGCCGTCGACGACGCGCACGCTCGGCTGCATCGCCTGCACGTCCATCTCCACGACATGGCCCTGCTTGACCGCCGGCATCAGGCTTGCCACCGGATCGGTCTTGAGAAAGTTGAGCTTCACGGCGATGTCGTCGGCCGGATAGCGGCGACGATCCATCCGGCCGGCGACGATGATGGTCGGATCGGCCTTGGCGATGGTCTCCCAGCCGACGCTCGGCCACTCCTCCTCGCTCTCCACGACGTTCCGCACACCCAACGCGGACATGATATAGCCCGGCACGCTGTTCTTGCCGGCCATATAGGGATCGACGTCGACCTTGGCGCTCGAGAACCAGAAGGCGGCGGAGACCTTGCCATCGCCGGCCGCGATCTTGCGGCGGGCGGCTTCCTCACGCGCTTTCAGCTCGGCGACGACTTTCGCCCCGCGCTCCTGGACGTCGAAGATCTCGGCAAGCTCGGTGATCTCCCGATAGACCAGATCCATGGTGAAGAGGGTGCCGCGCGTGCCGTCGCCGCCGCTGGAATTGTCCTTGCCGACGCAATCGGCGGGCGAAACATAGGTCGGGATGCCAAGTTCCTCGAACTGCTCGGGCTTGCCGACAATACCGCTGGGCCCGACATGCCATTGGAACTGCGCCGTCACAAGATCCGGCTTCCTGGCGATCACGCTTTCGAAGCTCGGATCATTGTCGGCCAGACGCGGAATTTTGGCATTGGCCGCTTCATAGCCGGGCAATACAGGGCCGAACCACACCGCCGTGCCGACGACCTTGTCGGCCAGGCCGAGGAGATAGAGAACCTCCGTGCTGCTCTGGCCGACGGAAACGGTGCGCTGCGGCGCATGCTCGAAGGTGACGGTGCGGCCGCAATTGGCGAGCTTGAGGGGATATTTCGTTGCCTGCGCCACCGCCGGATCGATACCAGGCGTGAGGCTGAAGCCGGCGGCAAGCGCGACGGCAAAGCCGAACCAGCGGGCCTTATTCCTTGAAAAGGTCATGATGTTCTCTCGTTCGCGATGGAAATGGCCTTCTTCGGCACGGCCGAAGACGGGAAACGGCCTCAGGCCAGGGCGTGGCAGAGGGGTCGATGACGCGAAGCGGAGGGAACAGGCGGGCGACAACCCGGACGGGCGGGAAGATAGGTCACAATGTCTCCTGTTCCGGGCATCCCCGCCCGTGACATGGGATTGATCGAGATGACGGCAGGTTTCCTGGCTCGCGGACGTCGACCTTGCATCTGCCTTCCCATGGGAGACCCACAGTGGCATGGCGCCTTTCGCGCCAGGAGGATGCTCGGCAATCCGCCTACAGTTGCGGGGGCAGCCACGGCATGGGCTTTTAAGAAAGCCGGACCGTGTTCCCTATTACTCCCGACGGACTTGCATCCGACGGGAACCGTCAACGCCACAGTTACCGGGGTGTCGCCAGCGCGGTCAAGCGAATATGCAAAGCATGCATCGGCCGATGCCGGACGCTGCCTTCCTGCTTCAGCCGGCGTCTGCCGCCGCCTGTACGCGACAGGCCAGGAACCCCTGTTCGATCACGTCCCTGGGCAGATTGCGGCCGATGAAGACCAGACGGCTCCGGCGCTCCTCCTCGGGCTTCCAGGGGCGCTGATGGCCGCCTTCGAGCAGCATGTGCACGCTCTGGACAACGAAGCGCTGGGGATCGCCGTCAAAGGCGACGATGCCCTTCATGCGCAGCATGTCGGCGCCGAATTGCTGCACGATCATGTCGAGCCAGGGCATGAACCTGCCGGGGTCGAGCGGCTCGCGGGACACCAGGGCGAAGCTGCCGACATGATCGTCATGCTCGTGCTCGTGGAAGCCCTCGAGGAAATCGGGCTCGGCTTCGAGGATACGGTCGAGGTCAAAGGCGCCGCGGCCGAGCACCTTGTCGAGCGCGATGTCGCAACGCCGGGTCTCGTGCAAGGTGGCGGTGGGATTGATGCGGCGGATCCGCTTCACCACCCGGTCGAGTTCCTCCGCCGTAACCAGGTCGATCTTGTTGAGCAGGATCGTGTCGGCGAAGGCGAGCTGCTCCTGGGCCTCGTGCGCTTCCTCGATCTCTGCAAGCAGATGCCGGGCGTCGACTACGGTGACGATCGAATCGAGCCGGGTCTTGGCGCGCACGTCATCGTCGACGAAGAAGGTCTGGGCGACCGGCGCGGGATCGGCCAGCCCGGTCGTCTCGATCAGGATGGCATCGAAGCGGTCGCGCCGGCGCATCAGGCCCTCGATGATGCGGATCAGATCGCCGCGCACGGTGCAGCAGATGCAGCCGTTGTTCATCTCGAAGATCTCTTCTTCGGCGTTGACGATGAGTTCGTTGTCGACGCCAACCTCGCCGAATTCGTTTTCGATCACGGCGATGCGTTTGCCATGATTCTCGGTGAGGATGCGATTGAGCAGAGTGGTTTTGCCGGAGCCGAGGAAGCCGGTCAGCACGGTAACCGGAATCCGTTCCGGCGCGATGGTGGGGCTCATAGAGTTTCTCCTTTCGAATTTCAAGCCACAGCGGCGGGAGTGTCTTCGCCGGTGAAGCGTTGCATGCGGAACTTTTCGAGCGAGTGCGGAAGCGGGGCGAGTTCACCGGTGCGTTCGCAGGCCGATGCCCAATCCGCGAGGGCCAGATAATGCGACTGTTCAGACAGTCCGCCGAGGAAAATCGCCTGCGCGCCAAACAGAATCATGACGACGTTGGTGGCGTCGCAGGGGCCGAGACAGCCGCTGATGGTCAAGTGAATTTTCTTCGGAAGGAGGCGGCGTTTCCACTCGGCCTTGAGCCAGTCGACGGGAACCGCCGGATGTCCTTTGTCGGTGCGGCCGCAGCAGCAGCCGAGGCAGACCACAACTTGGCCCAGGGTCTTGCGAGTGGTGAACGGATTGGTGTTATGGCGGCTCATGGAATCATTCTCCTGGCAGTGCGCAGCCACGCACGGAATTCGGTACGGGATCGTGGCAGCGGCGTCCGCGCGCCGAGGGCCAAGGCGGCTTCGAGCAGCAAAGGCGGCTCGAGGGACGCATGGGTCAGCATGTCGCGGTCGGCCAGCACCTCGGCTGGTGCACCGCGGGCCAGAATGCCGCCCTCGAAGAGCACACACACTTCGGCCGCCCATTCGTAGGCGAAGTCAACCTCGTGAGTGGCAAGGATGATCGCCGTGCCGGCCGCAGCCAGCGAGTCGAGCGTCTCGCGTAGAGCGCGTACGCCGCCGGGGTCGAGTCCGGCGGTGGGCTCATCGAGCAGGAGCACGGAAGGCGTCTGGATGAGGAGGCCCGCCAACGCCACGCGTTTCTTCTCGCCGAGGCTGAGTTCGTGCACGGGCCGCGTGGCGAGGTGCGAAATTGCCATCCTCGAAAGCGCCTGCTGCACGAGTTCCCGGGCTTCCACCTCTTTCACGCCGTCTTGCAAGGGACCGAACGCCACGTCCTGTTCGACGGTGGGGGCCAGCAGTTGATCTTCCGGATCCTGGAGCAACATACCAACCTGGCGGCGCCACCGCCGCATTCCCGCGCGGGACCGCTCGGCCAGTGTGCCATTGAGATAGATCTCGCCGTTGCAAACGTGCTCGGCTCCGCTCAACAACAGCAGCAATGTCGATTTGCCCGCGCCATTGGCGCCGAGCAGGGCGATGCGAGCCCCGGCTTGTACAGCCAAGTCGATATTGCGGACCGCCCAGTGTCCGGGTGAGTAGGCGTAAGAAACGCCGCGAGCGGTGAGCACTGCGTGATCTACCACGGGAAACGGCTCCGAAAACAGATCGCGGCTGCGAGAAGCGAAGCATGCAGGGCCAAGGCTGAAACAAGGAAGGCTCTGGATGTTTCGGCCCGAGGCGCCAGCATGGGAAACCCGTCGAGGCCGCGCAGCGCAGCGCCGCGCTCCACTCGCCGCGCCGTGTGGATGCCGCGTGCAAGCAAGTTGCCGGCCGACAAAGCCGCCACTTGCAAAGAAGGTGGGCCACCTCGTAAGCGGAGTTCAAGGCCGAGACGGAGCCGCTCGAGCAGTTCCCAGATGGACGCGATCAGGCGATAGACGAGAAAGCTGAGTTCGATCAGCACGGCAGGGACGTGAGCCCGCCGGGCGGCCAGCAGCAGGTCTGGCACGGGAGTGGTCATGGCGAGCAGCGTCATGCAGGAGGCAGCGGCGGCGCCGCGCATCCAAACGGTTGCGGCGTGTTCCCAACTTCCCGCCCAAAGCAGCGGCAATATCGCGGCCGACAGAAATCCGACTTGGGGGGCAAGGAACCGGAGCCAGGCACGAAGCGGAAGGCGCGCGGCCGCCAGCGCCGCCGTGGCCGAGGCCGTGAAGACCGCGATAGACCACGGCATGGCCGGCAGCAGGGAAGCGAGCAGGAGAAGTCCGCCTCCGAAGATCAATTTGTCGAACGGGCTGCGGGTGCGCCAGGCGTTTTCGAATGCAATGTGATCGAGCGGGGCGTGGATGTGCATTAGCTCGCGCGCCTCCGCAGGCCTTTCCAGGCGAAGGCCAACAACGCTACGCCGATTGCCGCCTGACCGCCGAAGGACAACGCCTGCAGGTGTTCGCTCGGGTCCCAAAGCGCCGGCCGCGACGGGGGCGGCAACATGGCGGACACACGTTCGTCGGCATCCACGCGTCCGGTAGCCGAGGCGAGGCTCCATGCCGCGACGCCGAGCGCCGCACTGAAGGCCATAAGCAGGATGAGATTCCTCATCGTTGTGCCCATGCCTCCCATCCGTCGATCCTGACGCCGCCGGAATTGACGAGAGCGCGCAGAACCGCAACCGTAAACACCGCTTCGACGGCCGCGACCGGAAGCTGCGTGACCGCGAAGACAGCGGCAAACCTGGCGAACGCCGCAGCCACTCCACCAGTAGCATCCGGATGGGCAAGGGCGAGTTGGAGCGATGTACAGGCGTAGGTGGCAAGCGAACCGATGGCGGTGGCAAGCATGATCGCCGGTTTATCGCCGAGGCCGCAGCGCAGGGCGAAGCGCCACAGCAGCCAGGTAGTCCATGGGCCGGCGATACCGAGCGAGAAGACATTGGCTCCGAGCGTGGTAAGGCCACCGTGCGCGGTGAGCAGGGCCTGAAAGAGCAGAACGATCAACGAGAGCGCCGGCATCACGGCAGGTCCCGCCAGCACCGTGCCGAGGGCCACACCGGTGGGATGCGAACTGCTGCCCGCCACCGACGGCAGTTTGAGGGCGGTGAGCGTGAACAGGTATCCGGCTGAGGCGGCCAGCAAGTACCGCTTGTCGCGCGAGGCGTTCAATTTCGAGACGGCATGCGCCAGGAACGGCGCCGAGGCGCAGGCCCAAGCGGCGCAATGAGTGAGCGGAAGAAACCCTTCGCTAATGTGCATAGCGGAGGCTTCAGGATAGGCGGAAGCGTCTCGATTCCGGATCGAAACCTTGCAGGCGGCCAGGCTCGGTCGATGAACGGAAGGAATGTCCGCGCGAACGGAGGGGCAGAAGGCTAGGGGAAAAGTCTCGGCAGGAACAACTCCAGGTGCTCTCGCCAGGTGGCCCAGGAATGCGCACCGCCGGTGAGGGCCCAGTGGATCGTCCTGCCGGTTTGGCGGAGATAATCGGCTACCTTTTCGGCGTGAGGGAGGAATTCGTCCTCCCGTCCGCAGGCGAGCCAAAACACCGGCTCGGGGAGTATCTTCCGCTGGGGGGGCCACGCTTGGCGCAAGGCGGGACCTGCGGGCACGTCACCGGGCGCGCTGAATGCCGCCACGGCGCTGAGGTCCGCCGGCCGCCGCGCGGCAAGGTGAAGAGCCTGCACGCCCCCCATTGAGGCGCCGGCAATGGCGCGCTGAGACGGCCTGGACGAAGCGTGGTAGTTTCTTTCGGCGAGGGGCATGATGTGATTGCGGAGGTCGGCTGCCAGGGCATCCAGGTTCCTGGCGCGCGTGGAAACGTCGAGCGACGGGTAGGGGTGGCCGTCGGGCATGACCAGCAGCATCGGCTTGGCGCGCCTTTCGGCAACGAGGCGGTCGAGGATCTCGCCGGCTTGGCCAAGTTCAAGCCAATCGCGATCGGAGTCGGAGGACCCGTGCAGCAGGTAGAGCACCGGCCACGGCCCACGGCGCTTTTCGTAGCCGGCAGGAGTGTAGACATGAAGGCGCCGCAAACCGCCGCCGCTGCCGCGGTACACGTGGACATGCGCGACGCCGCGCGGTTCGGATAAGGGCGGGCCTGGGATGCGGAGGATGCTGCTCAGCCCGGGGAATCCGTTCTTGACCTGACGATTTCGCGGATCGGCCACACGCAGGCCGTCCACCCAAAAGCAATAGAGGTAAGCGCCGGGGTTGAGAGCCGGCACGTGAGCGACCAGGCGCCGGCGCTCGATCCGCGCGTCATTGCAACCGGTGCGCCGCTGGGCATCCAGTCTCCCCAGAGCGAGACGGATGAAGCGCGCGGTGCGTCAAGGACGAAGGTCACCGAGCGGTCCGGGTGAATCTCGGGCGCTGTCCAGAGCGGGGCAGCCGCGGCGGCGATTGCCAACTGCACCCACAGCATGGTTATTCCGATCGCAGCGCGATCGTCGGACTGGTGCACGACGCCCGCCAGGCGGGGAGCGCAAACGCAGTGAGCGCCGCCTCCGCCGTCAGGATGAGCGCGGACGCGCAGGCCATGGGATGGTACGCCGTCACCCCGTACAAAACGCGATCCAGGAGTTCGGCCTGGTCTGTGCGGGCTCACATGCGGCTCCTTATGCGTGCACGACTTCGCGGATGGTGTGGGCCTGGCGTTTGCTGACAATCAACTCAAGGTCGTTGGACATCGTCACTAGCCAGCGCTGGCTTGAAAGTGTACTCATCTTGCGGACATGGTCGACGTTGATGAGCGTGCTGCGGTGGATCCTCCGGAATTGCGCGCCTTCGAAACGCTTGGCCAGTTCCTGCAGGGTGTGGCCGGCCAGGTAGCGCTTCTTCCCCGTGATGATCCAGACCAGTTCTCCCTCGGCACGGAAAGCGAGTACGTCGTCGAGATCCAAAAGAAAGTACTCGTCACCCTTCTTGCCCACCACACGACGGCGGCTATTGGGGGTGGCGGCAGCTTCGAGTGTGCGGGCTACGGCCTCAGCCGTTCCGGCTGGATGTTTGATGGACGCGCGGGCCTTGTCAATCGCGACGCGGAGCCGTTCCTGCCGCACCGGCTTCAACAAGTAGTCGGCTGCGCCGGCATCGAAGGCGCGCAGGGCGTGCTGGTCGAACGCCGTCACGAAAAGGACGGCAGGCGGCAGCACGGACAGGCGGCGAAGCACCTCGAAACCGTCGCACCCCGGCATTTGAATGTCGAGTAAGACGAGATCCGGCCGCTGCGTGTTGATGAGTTCGATAGCAGCCTTGCCGTTCTCCGCCTGCCCGATCAAGGCGACGCCAGGAATCTCGGAGAGTTCCTCCACGAGAATATGGCGGGCCACCGGTTCGTCATCGACAAGCACCGTGCGAAGGATAGAATCGCGCACCCCACTGTTGTACTGCGAAGCAGTGCGCCATCCGACGGGAATCGCGCCAGCGGCCCAGTCAGAACGGCCAGCGGGCGCTTCCCGCAGTTGAATGGGTGGTTCGTTTATTGCCAGAGGCGCGGCTTATCGAGCTTCCACGCGAACGTGCGCCGTCTGCTCCAGAGGGACTTGCAGGCTGCACCGCTTATTCTTCTCGCAGCGCGATGACCGGGTCCACCCGCGACGCGCTCGCGGCAGGCAGCAGGCAGGCTAACCCCGCTGTCACTAACACCGCGGCAACTACCGTGACTATCGTCGCAGCGTCGTGCGCCGGCACGCCGAACAACAACCCATGGAGCACGGGACTCAGCAGTAGCGTCAACCCGACGCCGGCCGCCAGTCCCAGGGCCGTCAACCGCATGCCCCTGCCCAGCACCCAACCCACAACGTTGCCGCGGTCCGCTCCAATAGCGAGCCGGATGCCGATCTCTTTGCGCTGCTGCGCCACCAGATAACTCATCACCCCGAACAAGCCGGAGAGCGCCAGCAGCAGGGCCAAGCCAGCGAATACAGCGAGAATCGCGCCCCACAGCCGCCGGCGCCAGATGCTTTCGCTCACCAAAGACTCCATCGTGTTGATGCGCTCGATAGCGATATCCGGACTTGCCGTCTGAATCACCTGTTTGATGCGTGGCAGAAGTGAAGCCGGATCCGCGGCCGTGCGGATGAGGTACGAGATGCCGGGACCGGGATACTGCCGGTATGACCAGTACACCTCATAGCCGGGCTCAGTCTCCGCCGCGTTGAAACGGACACTGCCTGCTACGCCAATCACCGTGGACCAGGGGTCATAGTCCTGGTCGATGCCAAAGCGAATCTTCTGCCCCACTGCGCTTTCGCCTGGAAACAGTGTCTCCGCGACTCGCTTACTAACAATGACCACCGGCGGCGAACCGATCTTGTCGTTCTCGTTGAAGTCTCTACCTTCGAGCAGCGGCACGCCCATAGTGCCTAGTGCCCCGGGCATGATGTCGGCTCCCCTGAAGGGGAGCCGGAAGGCCTGATCCCTTGTGGCGCGGCGCAGGGTGTAGAGTTCAGCCTGCGGGCGTTGCTCCGAGGTTCCCGCGAAGGGAACGGTGTGGCTGCCGCTCGCGCTCACGACGCCGGGAATCTCTTCGAGCGCCAGTTGCACGCGGCGGTAGACATCGCAGTACGCACGCACGGCGGACTCTTTGATGACGTTTGGAACGAAGTGCCCGGAGCGCACCACCACCAGATTATCGACGCGCAGGCCCGGGTCCATGCCGACTGCTTTCTGAAACGACCGGACCATGAGGCCCGCGCCCGCCAGCAGCACCAGCGACAGCGCAATCTCCGCCACCACCAACGCCCGGCGAATCCACGCGGCCGCTGTTCGCCCCTGGCTTGACCCGCGCGCCCCGTGCTTCAACACCTCATTGAGATTCGCGCGCATCTGATGGGCCGCGGGCGCCAGCATCGCCACCACCGCCGTGCCCACGGCCGCGGTAATGGCAAAGCCGAGCACGCGATAGTCAATCACGAGCCGCATCCAGCCCGGCACGTCGGACGGAAGCAGGAGGAGAAAGGCGCGAGTGGCCACCGCGGCCAGCGCAACGCCGGAGGCCGCACCCAGCAGACTGAGCAGAAGCGCCTCGGCGAGCAACTGCCAGACCAGAGGCCACGGGCCAGACCCGAGCGCCAAGCGGACCACGGTTTCGCGCTCTCGCGCCACCGACCGCGCCATCATCAGATTCGCCACGTTGAGGCAACCGAGCAGCAGCAGGAGAGCGGCGGCGCCGCCCACCAGATGAACGTACGGCTTGACCTGCCCGGCCTCGGCATCGCGCAGCGACCTGACCCGGCCGTGCGCATCGAGATTCTGCTCCGGGTGTTCGCGGCGCAGCGCGGCGGCGATCGAGGCCACGGACGCGTGAGCCTGCTCCACCGACACGCCATCTTTGAGCCGCGCGATGACGGTATGCAGCCGGGCGTCACGCCGCTTCCACCAACTGTCCTTGTAGGCGGCGTAGCGGGCCATGATCGGCACCCACACCTGGCTGCGGTCCGGGAACGCAAATCCGGGCGGCATCACACCGATCACCTCATAGCTCTGCCCGCGCAACTGAATGGTCTGACCGAGCGCATCGGGTCTGGCTCCGAACAATTCGTGCCAAAGGCCATGGCCGATGACAGCCTTCAGCACGGGTCCGCCGAGCACATCCTCCTCGCGCGTGAAAACGCGTCCAAGCGCCGGATTCACGCCGAGCAGTGAGAACACGTCCGCTGAAGCAAACGTCATGTGAACGGCGATCGCCGGTCCGCGCCCCGTCAACTGGTTTGACCAACTCATGTACGCCGCCATGGACTGGAACGCCTGATTGCGCCGGCGGTAGTCGTCGAAGTCGTACAGAGAGACACCCAGCGAGGAGCCCTTGTCTTTCGGGTTGACGGTTTCCACACGGACCAGCCGTTCTGGTTCGGCGTATGGGAATGGCCGCAGCAGCGCCGCGTCGAACAGGCTGAAGACGGCCGTCGCGGCGCCGATGGTGAGGGCGATGGTGGCGATCACAATCGCGGAGAATCCGGGTTGATGGATCGCGTGGCGGAGAGCATGGCGCAGGTAGGACATGATGAGCGCTCCTCAGAACTTGTAGCGGACTTGAATGGAGATCCGTCTGGGAACGCCTGGATTTCCGGCATCCTGCGCGGAGAAGTCATCGGCGATGTAGTACCGATCGGTCAGGTTCGTCCCCGAAAAGACCGTTTGAACCGGCCCCACACGGAAGCTGAGCGACGCGTGGATAAGGGTGTAGGACGGCAGGATTTGTGAGGCGATCACATTATCGCGGAGCGGGCGCGCCCCTACATGCGCCACGCCGGCATTCCACGCAAACCGGCGCCACGCCCATGTCACACCCGATCCGGCAATGTGCCGCGGGCTCATTCGCAAGCGGTTGCCGCTGAAGTTGGTGGTGGGCGTCGGGCGGAACTCGATGTGTCTGGCGTTGTGGAAAGCGTAATTGCCGTAGGTGGACAGTCCGGCGGGCAACAGCGCTCGCAACTCGGACTCGAAGCCGCGGACACGCGTGGTCGCATTGACGAAGATGAAGTCCTCGGGGCCGGAACGGAAGGAGCGCTGCCCGTCGATTTTCCTCATGTTGAATACGGACGCCTGTGCGTCGATGGCCCGGTGGCGGAGCCGCAGGCCAGCTTCGACGTTCCGCGTCACTTCGGGCCGAAGAAGCTGCGGCACCACGACGTTATTCAACGTGTTCAGGCCAGGCAACTGCGGGCGAAACCCCTCGGCAAAGTTGCCGAACGCCAACAGGTCGACAGACTCCCGCCGCAACAGAGCCACGTCGCCGCCGATGCGGGGGCTGAACCGGGATGCGCTGAACGGCGCCCGCACCCCTGTGTCGCTGCGCGACAGAGTCTGATCGAATGAGTCAATGCGCAGGCCGCCGAGAATGCCAATGCGCTTCCAGACGAAGTGGTGCTGGGCGAAGAAGCTGGTCACGTCCTGGTTGAAGTAGCTGACGACGGAGGGCCCGCGAACCCCGCGCGGATCCGAGGCCGCATTGGTTACCGGCCGGTTGTAGTCCGGGCCGCGATAGGTGGGCGCCGCAGTGAACGTGGGTGACGACTGGTCGAAGTTGCCCCAGTCGAACGTCAGGCCGGCTGTGAATGAGTTCCGGCGCGACGCCGATCCCGCATCCCACTGCAGCATGGTTTCGTTGAGGTAGGAGTCCTGGCGTGTCAGGTTCTCCGAGTATCCCTTCGTCACCGCGGCAGGCGGCGGCACGATCGTAATGCCCCCCTGAAACAGGCGGTCGTAACGATTGAAGTTGAACGAGTTCGAAAGTAGGACCCGGCTCGACAACTGGGAGTCTGCCTTGGCGCTGGCCGAGTGCAGTTCACCGTCCATGTAAACGCCTGGGATCCCGAAATTGTCGCGGCGTGTGATGCCAAACATCGGCCGGCCATTCATGAGCGGAACGATCGACCCGCGTCCGGCGCGCACGTCGCTGCCGAGATAGGTGAATCGTAGGTTCAACAAAGGCGAAAATGCGTGATCGCCACTGACGGTGAGAAAGTTGTTGTCGCGTCCGGCGCCTTGTTGATAGCCGTTTGACCGCGATGCGACTCCCGCGGCCGCGACCCGGCCGCGCCGTGTGGGAACGTGGATTCCACCTTGGGCTTCATTGGTTCCGAAACTTGCGCGCGTATAGGCGAGTTCACCGGATAGCCTGGGCCCCGTTGGCGGAAGCGTATAGAACTGCATCGCGCCACCGATCGCGCTCCGCCCATGCATCGCGGACGCCGATCCTTTCACGAACTCGACCCCCTGGAGAGCCGTGACGGGAATCATGGCGAGATCCGCGCTTCCGTTCAACTGCCGCAGCGGCACGCCATCAACCAAAGTCAGCACGTCGGCGGTGTCGCGCAGACCACGTGTCGTGACGCGAGTAAAGAAGTTGCCCTGTGTGCCATGCTGAAGCCCGGCGACGGTGCGAAGCGCCTCGTCAAACGATGCCGCGGCTGTGTCGCGGAGTTCAGGCCGTGCGACCGCGGTCACCAGAAACGGAACTCGCAAGGAGTCCTCGCGAGTCTTGCTGGCGGTTTCGATCACGCTCACGGCCGGGGCGAGATCGAGTTGAAAATCGCGCGTAACGGGCGCCGTGAAATCGCCTTCGGCTTCCCGCAGCCTGAGCCCGTCGGCCACGGCGGTGATGCGATACCGGCCCGCGGGCAGGCCGCCGATACGATAACGGCCGGACTCGCCGGAACGGACCGTGCGCCGTACCGGCCCGTGGACGTCAACGGCCGCCCCGTCCACGGGCAACCCCTGCGGGTCGCGAATGGTTCCCTCGATCGTGACGCTTGTTTGCGAAGCCGCCGGCCACACTCCGAGGACGGCCAGCAGAAAGATTCGGAAGGGTGACATTAGACCTCGAAGGGAGTGGCGGACGGAACCACGGCAACGCGACGCAACCTTTTCGACAGCGAGCGGTTCCAGTACATGAGAAAGCCAGTGACCGTGAGGATGGCGGGGGCCAGGCCGGCGGCCAGATAGAGGATCATGACGCCGTAGTAGGCGAGGCGATTCCAGCGTCCGCCGAAACGGCCGAAGTGAAACGGGTACATCAGCAGTGCGGTTTGAGAGGCCAGGTTGACCTGCGAGAACCGCGCGCTGCGGAGAACTTCGCCCGTGCCCGGCTCAAGGTATACCCAGTTCAGCCCGATGCGGTGCCAGTCGTGTTCCTCCTTGGTCCGGATGGAGAAGGGATCGCCGGCCTTTTTCGGAAATGCCAGGGAAACGAAGCTCGATCCGGGCTGTGCCCGCAACGCCTTGCCGATCATTTGTTCCAGGGGCGGACTGGCGGAGTTCCAGGTAGTGGCGGCGCGCGGGCTGGCCGGGACGGACACTCGGGTAACCGTCTGGATGACTGACTTGTAAAGATCGGGAAAGGAAAAGAACATGCCAGTGAAAGCGATGACAAGGACATCCGCGCTTGCATAGAAGCCGGTGACTTTGTGCCAGTCGTAATTCCGGCGCTGCCAGCGCGCGCCACGCAGGAAGGAGAAGCCGGATCGCCACCGGGGCAGGCCGGGCCACCAGACGATCAATCCGGAGAGACTGAGAATGACCGCCGCCAACCCGACGAATCCGTTGAGGAACATTCCTGTGTTTCCGAGCAGGAGTTTGGCGTGGAGTTCGAAGAACCACTGCATCCACTTGGAGTGATAATCCTCTTGTCCGGTGATGAGGCCGGTGTAGGGGTCAATGAAGGTGTGAATACGATGACCCTCGGGAGAATTCGTCCAGAAGTTCATGCCCGTGTCCGGCCCGCCATCCCAACTCACCGAGGACAACTGGTCCGCGGGGCGGTTGGCGCGTATGCGGGCGGTCAACTCGTCGAGGCTGAGCCGCTCGTGCCGTGGCGTAACGTAGGCCGTTCCGGGAACCGTCATCCGGTTCAGTTCATACCTGAAGACGACGATAGAGCCGGTGACGGAGACAAGCGCGAGCAGCGGCCCGAGCAAGAGCGCCAGCCAGAGATGAAGCCGGAAAGTCCATCCTCGCCAAGCGCTGGCGCGGGGAGCATAGAGGAAGCTTTTGCGGGTGGGGCTCATGAAAGCGGCAAGTGACTTAGGCGTGTGCAAGGCCGGTATGCTCGGCCGCCGGGTGTTCTTCATCGATCCGCCACGTCCCGAACGGATCCTGGAACCTCTTCCAGTGCTTAGGCCCACGCTCCAGTTCGGCATCGGTGAGAAGGCACTCGTTGAGATCACGCTCAATCGCACCGCGCTGCATGTCGATCCCGATGAACACGATCTCCTGCATGCGGTCGCCGTAAGGTTCCACCCAGCCCTGTTCGATGGCCCCTAACTGTTGCGGATCGTCGGGCCACTGTTCCTTGGGAAGCGCCGCATACCAGTTCGCGCGGGGTTCCACGGTGAGGCAATTGCCGGCTTGCGAGAATTCGCCCATCACGTCGTGCTTGGTGGCGATCCAGCAGAAGCCCTTCGCTCGCAGGATGCCGTTCCAGCCCTGGTTGAGCGCCTTCCAGAACCGGCCGGGATGAAACGGCTTCCGTGCGCGAAACACAAAACTGGATATGCCGTACTCTTCGGTCTCCGGCGTGTGCTCGCCTTGGATTTCCTTCAGCCAGCCGGGCATCACGGCAGCGCGTTCCTCGTCGTAAAGCCCGGTGTTGAGCACCGACGCAAGACGCACCTGGCCGCGCACGGACTCTTCGATTCGCGCGTCCGGATTCAGTTTCCTCAGGATTGCGCGCAGTCGCGTCACTTCCCCGCGCGTCATGCGGTCCGTCTTGTTAATCACCAGCACGTTGGCAAACTCGATCTGGTCCACCAACAGATCGCTGAGGTTGCGCTGGTCGTCTTCGCCGGCGGCGAGTCCCAGCGAGGCCAAGTCATCCTCGGAGTGCACCTCTTCGAGGAACTTCTCGCCGTCCACCACGGTCACCATGGTGTCGAGCCTGGCCACTTTGCCGAGCGAGGCGCCGGACTCGTCTTCGAAGCTGAAGGTGGCCGCCACGGGCATCGGTTCGGAAATGCCGGTGGACTCGATGAGGAGATAGTCGAAGCGCTTCTCCCCCGCCAGACGCGCGACTTCCTTCAGAAGGTCGTCACGCAGCGTGCAGCAGATGCAGCCATTGCTCATCTCCACCAGTTGCTCGTCGATCCGGTTGAGCGCGCCGCCCACCAGTTTGGCGTCGATGTTGACTTCGCTCATGTCGTTCACGATGACCGCCACACGCAGGCCCTCGCGGTTGTTCAAGACATGATTGAGCAGCGTGGTTTTCCCGGCCCCCAGGAACCCCGACAGTACGGTGACCGGCAGTCTGACCTCTGGCATGCTCTATAGCATCCGGCTTTACAGTCCGCCAGGCCAGATGAATTCGACGAGCGGGAAGTGCAATCCGGCGGGCGGGCCGGTTCCGTCAGCCGCCGGAAAGCTTCGATACCAAACCTATCCCAGCGTCACTGCCCCGTGATCGTCGCAGTGGCCGCCATGGGGGTGATGGAGATGCCCGTTGACCAGGTAGTCGACATGGTCTCCGTGCGGTACGGCTTCATGCCCGCAGCCTGGGCCGTGCTGGTGCGCGCCGTCGTGTCCCGCGCACGCATGCTGCGGAGTGCAACCGGCGGGATTGGCGGGACTCACCTCCAGCACATGCTCGTCGACATGATCTCCGTGGGGCTGATGCAAATGTCCGTCGTGCAGGTAATCGACGTGGCCTCCGTGTTGAATGGCCGTGTGTCCGCACCCGGCGCCATGCACGTGGGTATGGCCTTCGTGAATTTTATGTTCGTTCGACATTATGACAATGACTCCTTTTGGGTTTCTAGGACTTGTTGGCGGGCTTCCGCCGCGGCTGGCTTTCGCCGGCATGCGCCAGCGCGTTGAAAACCAGCTCGGTGACGTGGGCGTCCGCCAGAGCGTAGTTGATGTGTTTGCCTTGGCGCCGCCGCACCACGATGTTCTCCGCGCGCAGCACGCGCAGCCGCTGCGATACCGTGGAGAGGCTCTCTTCGCTGGCCTGGGCCAGTTCGGTCACGCAGGCTTCACCCTGTGCCAAAGCCGCCACGATGCGCAGCCTCGACTCCTCGCCCAGGGCGCGAAACAGCCGCGCGGCGCGTTCGAGCGCCTCTGCGTTGACCAGTTTGGCGCGCGGACGATTCGGGTGGTCGTGACCTGAGCAATCGGGGGTTTTCATGCAAACACTTGAACAACTGTTCAAGTGAAGAATAACCTTGCTCAGACAGGCCGTCAAGCAGAATCCCGCTCACCGGGGCATCCAGTCCGCTCACCGGCGGAAGGTCTCCGGTGAGCGGGTATTTGTCGCGGTTTCGCGGCGCCTCGCCTAATCTATTTGGATCGTGAACCGGCTCGAATTACGGATCCATGGTCTTGACTGCGCCGAGGAAGTGGCGCTTCTGCGCCGCGAGTTGGCGGGGCGGGCGGGAGTGCTCGAACTGGCCTTCGATGTGGTGAAGGCCAAGATGACCGTCACGCACGACCCCGCCGCGATCCGGCCGCAGGAGATCAAGGACGCTGTTCAACAAACAGGGATGCGCGCCGAGGCCTGGTCCGCGGAAACGGAGGACAGCCGCCCGTTTTGGATCCGCCACTCGCGGGCGCTACTTACGGCCATGAGCGGCGTGGCGCTGCTGTGCGGCAGCGTGACGGATTTACTCCAATCGAAACTGACAGTGGTAGAGTGGCTGGGCAGCGACGGAAGCCCTACCCAAACAGTAGCGGTGCTCTATGCGCTGGCGGCGTTGGCCGGCTACGGCCCGTCGGTGCCCAAGCTTGGCGGTTCCATCCGCGCCAGGCGCGCGGACCTGTCGGTGCTCATGGCTGTCTCGCTCACCGGCGCGATTTTCCTGGGAGAGTGGTCGGAAGCAGGTACACTCGCCTTCCTGTTCTCCATGGCCGGATTGCTGGAGACCTGGAGTCTGCGCAAAGCGCAATCGTCAGTGGCGTCGCTGCTGAACCTCTCGCCGGCCGAAGCCATCGTTCTGCATCACGACCATGAACACCGCGTGCCCGTGGACCGAGTGAAGGTGGGCGAACGGCTCCGGGTCCGGCCCGGCGAGCGCATCCCCTGCGACGGCGTCGTCGTGGCGGGCGAATCGAGTGTGGATCAGGCAGTCATCACCGGCGAGGCGATAGCGGTGGAAAAGCGCCCGGGCGACACAGTCTATGCGGGCACGCTGAACGAGTTAGGGAGTCTCGAGATACGCACCACGGCATCCGCCTCCAATACCGCTTTGGCGCGCATCGTCCGCATGGTGGAGGGCGCGCAACATCGCCGTGCTCCCAGTGAGCAGTTCGTCGAGCGGTTTGCCCGCTACTATACGCCCGCCATCCTGGCGCTTGCCGTCGGCGTCGCCCTGCTGCCGCCGCTGCTGGCGGGCGCCAGCGCGGCCAAGTGGTTCTACCAGGGAATGGTGGTGCTGCTGATATCGTGTCCCTGCGCCCTGATTGTTTCAACGCCCGTCACCATTGTTTCGGCTCTCGCCTCGGCGGCCCGGCGCGGGGTTCTCGTCAAGGGCGGCGCGTTTCTCGAAGAGGCCGCTCAACTGCGCGCGATCGCCTTCGACAAGACCGGCGTGCTGACGATGGGGCAGCCGCAGGTGAGCACTTTCGTTCCCGTGAACGGCAAGCCGGCCAAGGAGATTCTGGAGAATCTCGCCGGACTCGAACTGCGCAGCGAGCATCCTTTGGGCGGCGCGATCGTGGAGTACGCGCGCGGCCGCGGCATCGAGCCCAGCAAGGCCGAACATTTCCACGCCCGCTGTGGCCGTGGCGCCGAGGCCGAGATAGCGGCCGAAACCTTCTGGGCGGGCAACTGGCGGTTCTGCGAAGAGAAACAGTTGGATGGCGAAGGGCGCGCCAAATCGCAGATCCAGGCCCTCGAAGACGCCAGCCATACCGCCATTCTCTGCGGCACCAATCGCCAGGTATGGGCCATCGTTGGACTGACCGACCCGCTGCGGCCCGGCGCGCGGGAGGCGATCGACGAATTGCGTTCGCTCGGCGTCGCCGAGATGGCCATCCTCACCGGCGACAATCCGCGCACTGCCGCCAGCGTGGGCCGGGAACTGGGCATTTCCGATATCCGTGCCGAGATGCTGCCGGGTGAGAAACTGGCCGCGATCGAAGAGATGCGGCAGCGGCCCGGCGCGGTAGCCATGGTGGGTGACGGGATCAACGATGCCCAAGCCATGGCGGCCGCCTCCATTGGCGTGGCGCTGGCCGGCCGTTCCACCGACTTGGCTCTCGAGACCGCCGATGTAGTGTTGGCTTCGGGCGACCTCATGCGGTTGCCCTTCCTGCTGCGCCATGCACGCCGCGCCGTGCGCGTGATCCGGCAGAATGTCTGGATTGCGATCGGCCTGAAGACGGCGTTTCTCGTTCTGGCGATGGCCGGCAAAGCCAGCCTGTGGATGGCCATCGCAGCCGATATGGGGGCTACAATTCTGGTCACGCTAAACGGACTAAGGCTGCTTCAGCCGTCGCGCGAGGCGTCCCGGACGTGAGTGTCAACCTGACACCGGGCTCCGTTCCTGCGGCGCGCCCCGATGCTGGCCGCGGTATCTTCGGAAGGGAACGCTGGCGGCCGCCTCGCGGTTAGAGCTCCTCTTCACTGATCCGGGCAACAAGATCGCACGCAATTGATCGAAGTGCGGTGAACCCAATCTGGCAGCACAGGCGCAACGCCTCGATCGTGTTCCGCCCCGGGTGGCGCGGGCGGGCGTTGTGCTCAGCGGTCGCTGACGCAGCGGAAGGTGATATTGGTAGTGGCGCTGTCGGGAGTATTGGACGTGCGGGCGGCCACGCGGTAGCGATTGCAGTAGGAACGGTGACAGAGGTAGCTGCCGCCCTTCATCACGCGTTGCGTACCCGTGGGCGGGCCGATCGGATTGAGGCGTGTGGCGGCGATGTGGTAGGCGGGGTGAAACCAGTCGTTGCACCACTCCCAGGCGTTGCCGGTGATGGTGGAGATTCCGTAGCCATTGGGTTCGTAGGAATCCACCGGGCAGGTGCCGGCGAAGCCGTCCTCAGCGGAATTGAAATCGGGGAACTGGCCTTGCCACACGTTGCAAAGATGGCGGCCCTCGGGGGTCAATTGGTCGCCCCATGGGTAGATGCGCTGGACGAGACCGCCGCGGGCGGCGTATTCCCACTCGGCTTCGGTGGGCAGACGCTTGCCCGCCCATTCGGCATAGGCGGCGGCATCGTGCCAGGAGATATGGGTGACGGGATGGTGCAGGCGATCGTGGATAGAGGTGTCCGGGCCTTCGGGATTTTTCCAACTGGCGCCATTGACACGGCACCACCAGTTGACGGAAGGGGCGCGGTCGGAAACGATCGCGGAGAAACGCTCTTTGGGGATGTGGAGGTGAAAGACGAAGGACCAGCCGAAGCGCTCGGCTTCGGTCTGAAAGCCGGTGGCGTGGACAAACTCGCGGAAGCGCTCGTTGGTGACGGGATAGCGGTCGATGTAGAAGGGGTCGAGGGTGACCTCGCGGATGGGGCCTTCGCCGTCAGCGGGAAAACCCTCTTTGTCGTCGGTGCCCATGAGGAAGGCGCCGCCGTCGAGGCGGATGCGGTCCTCGGTGATCTTGGCGGTGGTGAAGCGGCGCTGGGCGGACAGTTCTTTGCTTTGGGCGAGCGCCTCGGCGCGCTGTTTGGACGGAACGCAGCAGGGGTGCGGCTTGCCGAGGCTGGCAAAGAGCTGGAACTCAGGCTTCACGGCTGCGCTTCTTCCATTTCGATTTCTTCGACCTTGGCGGTGTTCATGAGGCGGTCGAGGAATTGTTCGATGGCGCGCTGGCGTTTTTGTTCGAGGAGGGTTTGGGAGATCTGCGCCTTCACTTCCTGCAGATCGCGGGTTCCTTCCGGCACACGCTGGTAGAGTTTTGCGATGTGGAAGCCGAACGGGGAGCGGAAGATGGGGCTGACTTCGCCGGGTTTCATGCGGAAAACGACATCCTCGAACTCCTCCACCATCTGGCCACGGGGGAAGTAGCCGAGATCGCCGCCGCGGCCGGGGCAATCGGAGAGGCGGTCGGCGAGTTCTTCGAAGCTGGCGCCGGCCTTCAATTCCGCTTCCGCCTGTTCGATGGCGGCGCGGGCGGCGGCTTCGTCTGTGTTCTCATCCACGTTTTTCACGATGTGGGCGGCGTGGATGGTCTCCGGCGTAGCGAACTGCTCCTTGTTCTTGAGATAGAAATCGGAGATATCTTTGTTCTTTGGCTGGGAAACCTTGGCTGTGATTTTCCCGAGGAGTTGTTCCACCCGATAGCGGACGGTGAGCTCCTGTTGCAGCTTTTCATCGCCAAAGGGGAAGACGCAGCCGGATTCGCCGGGCGATTGTTCGCGGATTTCCGACATCATATTCTCAATTACGCCCTCGGGAATGGGCTCTGTGTCGCGCATAGCCTCCTGGCGGAGGACGGTGCGCTCAACGATATTCTCGCGGGCCCAGAGCTTGACGCGGGTCTCCACTTCGATGGGGCTGGCCTGTGCCATTTCCTCGACCAGCCGAGGCCGGATCAGCCTTTCCTCTTCCTTGATTACGGAGTCCGCGACGGGTTCGCCATTGATGCGCAATGCCATGAAGAAACATCATACGACAACCCCAGGGCGGGGCACTCGCCAGGGAGGGACTGCCGTGGTGTGGAGGGCCGGCCGCGGGCGGTCTGCCCGATGCACCGTGTAGGTAATGGTGCTGACTGTCGATAGAATATGGAATACACATGCCACTGACGCGCGCGCGGATTCCGGCTGCTGGAGCTGCGCTCTTTCTGTGGCTGAGCTGCGTGAGAGGGGAAACGCCGCAATATTCGTTCGAATATTACGGGCAGGAACATGGCCTGGCGTCCAGCCTGGTGCGCTGCCTTACCCAGGATAAGAAAGGGTTTCTGTGGGTGGGCACGCCGATCGGGTTGTTCCGCTGGGACGGATTCCGCTTTCGCCGTTATGCCAAAAGCGAGGGGCTGCCGGACATCAGTATTCGGGCGGTTTTTGTAGATCCGCAAGGGACCCTGTGGGCCGGTACACCGAAGGGAATCGTCCGGCTGGAGGGGAACCACTTTCGCACCGGATCGGCCACTGATGTCGACATTTTTTCCCGTACGGCGTTCACCAGCGACAAGAAGGGCAACGTGTACGTGGGTTCCCGGTCCGGGATCTACGTGAGCCGCAGCAACGGGCAGTTCACGAAACTTTCCATTGCCGGGAACGTGGATCGAAGCGCCATTCCTGGTCTCTGGGCCGATGAAGATTCGTCATTGTGGTTTGGATGCGGGGACGGGATTTGCCGCTGGGGTGAAGGGGGACTGGCGCGCTTCGGTGCGGGGGACGGTGTTCCCAAGGACATCTACGGGTCGTTCGTCAGAGACGGTCGAGGTCACCTCTACGTACGCGGGCTGACCGGCATTGTGGTGCAGGAGAAGGGACAGCGGGCGTTTCGCCGGGAACTGACTCTGTCCGGGGAAGGATCGATGCAGATCATGATGGGGAGCCGGGGGCGCCTGTACGCGCCGTCCTGGAACGGGCTGTGGGTTCGCGGCTTGACGGGGGAGTGGACGCAGGTGACGGAAGATAACGGACTGCCCGCCAATCGCATTAATGCGGTTTGGGAGGACAAGGAGCAGTCCCTCTGGTTGGGCTTTTCCGATTTCGGAATCGCCCGTTGGCGCGGAAAGGGAGACTGGGAGGGATGGACGCGGGCCAGCGGTCTTCCGAGCAGCGCGGTGAGCGCGATTCTGAGGGGCTCAGACGGGCGTTTGTGGATTGGGACAAGAGCCGGGTTGGCTGTTTTCCAGGGAGAATCCGGGCCGTTCGTTCCGCTGCGAGGCATTGGCGCGGCGCCAATTCGGGCCATTGCGGAAACACCGGACGGATCGGTCTGGGTAGGCGCATACGAGGATGGCCTATGGAGAGTGCGGCCCAACTCAACTTCCGCGGAACGCATTGGACCTGAACGGGGGATTGAATTGCGGCAGTTGCTGAATCTGTACTCGGCGAGTGATGGCTGGTTGTACGCGGCTTCGCGCCAGGGTGTGTATCGCACACGGGCAACCGGGCCACCTCAATTTGAGCGAGTGTGGGAGAAAGCGCTGCTGCCCGGAGAGCAGATCTACGCCATCCGCGAGGATCATGCCGGCCGGTTGTGGCTGGCGGGGACGCGAGGCGTGTTGCAGATGCAGGCGGGCGGGCAGTTCCGGCGCTTTGATCAGAAGGATGGACTGCTGGATCGAACGGTGGTGCTGCTGACCTTCGGTGGGGCGAACGAAGTCTGGCTGGGGTACGGGCGGTATATGGGCCTGACGAGAATGCGTATGGGCGCCAAGCCCGAGTTGAAACACTTTGACGCTTCGACAGTGCTTGCGTCGAACGATCTCTGCTTTCTCGCGGGGGATGAGCGGGGTTGGATCTGGGTGGGCACGGACAACGGAGTGGATGTATTCAACGGCAAGGACTGGCGCCACATCGGGACACGAGACGGGCTCATCTGGCACGATACGGTTTTCCAGGCGTTCCACGCCGAGCGCGACGGGCACGTGTGGATCGGTACGAACCGCGGCCTGTCCCGCTTTCTTCCGCGCGATGAGATGTTTCACCGACCGCCTCCTTCGATAGCCATCACGGGGGTCAGCGCGGGGGGCAAGGCGGTGGATGAGAATACGCGGATCAAGACGCCCTATGAAAACCGTTTGATGCGTGTCGGCTTTTCCACGCTGTCGTTTACCCAGGCCGGTTCGGTCCGCTTCCGTTACCGTTTGAATGGGTTGGACGGGCATTGGAACGAGACTTTGGAGCGGGAAGCGGTCTTCCCAAGCCTGGTGCCCGGTGAATATGAATTTGAGGTGCAGGCCGGCTCAAAGGTGGGCTGGAATCCGGAAAGCGCGCGGGTGCATTTCGCCATTCTTGCCCCGTGGTGGCGCAGCTATTGGTTTACGGCTGGGGTGGTGTTGTGCCTGTTGGGGCTCGCCTATGGGCTGCATCGCCACCGCGTGCGGCGCATTCAGCGCAAGCGGGCCGAACTGGAACTGGCGGTGACGGAGCGGACCATCGAACTGCAGCGCGAAAAGAATCGCACAGAGCGGGAGAAGCAGACGGTGGAGCAGCAGAAACGGGAGATTGAGCACCTGCTGGAGCAGGCGCGGGAAGTGGCCAGGCTGAAGGATGAGTTTCTGGCGAATGTGAGCCACGAGATCCGGACACCGATGAATGGCATCCTCGGCATGACGTCACTTGCGTTGCAGACCGCGCTGCGCCCGGATCAGCGGGAGTTTCTGGAATGCGCGCGGTCCTCGGGCGAAGCGCTGCTGAGCCTGTTGAACGATATTCTCGATTTTTCCAAGATTGAAGCGAACCGGCTGGAGTTGGAGACCGTGAGTTTCTCTCCGCGCAACCTGGTGGAGGATTGCGTGCGAAGCGTGCGGCCAGCGATTGGAAACAAGAATATCCGGCTGGAATGGAATGTCGAAGCCGGTGTGCCGGCGATGGTGCAGGGCGACCCCACGCGGGTGCGCCAGGTTCTGCTGAATCTGTTGAGCAACGCCGTGAAGTTCACGAGCGAAGGGTTTGTCTCGGTGCGCTTGTCAGTGGATGCTGTGGAGGAAGATCGTACGGAACTTCTGTTCCGGGTGATTGACACGGGGGAGGGAATTGCTCCGGAGAAGCACAAGGTGATCTTTGAAGCGTTTCGCCAGGCCGATGGATCGACCACACGGCGCTTCGGAGGGACTGGCCTGGGGTTGGCCATCTGCGACCGGCTGGTGCAATTGATGGGAGGAGAGATTCGCGTGGAAAGCGAATTGGGGCGGGGGAGTGAATTCTCATTTTGCCTTCCGTTCCTGACCGGTGTTGCCGCGGCGCCGCCGGCGAAGCCGACGCCGGGTGAATTGGGACGGCTGGCGCTGGCGCTGGAAGGGCGGGAGCAGGTGAAGGTGCTGCGGGTGCTGGTGGCGGAAGACAATCCGATCAATCAGAAGCTGGTGGTGCGGATGCTGGAGCGGCAAGGGCATGAAGTGGAGGTGGCCGGTGACGGCAAGCAGGCGTATATGCTCACGGGGCACAAGCACTACGATCTGGTGCTGATGGACGTGCAGATGCCGGAACTGGATGGGCTGCAGGCCACGCGGCTCATTCGCGAGCGGGAAGCCAAGACAGGCGGACGGCTTCCGATTCTGATGCTGACGGCGAATGCGATGCCGGGGGACAAAGAGAAATGCATCGAGGCGGGCGCGAACGCCTATCTGGCCAAGCCGGTGAGTTTCGACAAGCTGACAAGCATCGTACTGGAGCTGACTTCGGTGTCTTCCTAGCGTCTCACGCTGCGAGACGCCGGGCCGTGGTTGAGCGCTAGCGTCTCAGGCAACGAATTACGGATTCTGTGGATTCCTGCACTTTTTTCGTATCGTATCGTGAAACACTTCATCTCCCGCGGACTCCTCATTCCCTCCCGTCTCCGGCTGCGATAAACAACCCTGCATAGGCAATTGCTCCTCGCGGGGCTAATTTCGATCCGAGGTGCTCGATGAACCCAGTGTGTTTATCTCTCAGCCGGCTGCTCGCCGCCGCGCTTGTTCTGCTGCTTCCCCTTCCTGCGCAAGTATCCACCGGCAGTGTTGCCGGACAGGTGACGGACTCCACCGGCGCGGTGGTCGCGGCAGCTAAAGTGACCCTGCTGAACGAAGGAACCGGGCAGGAACGGACGGCGATGACCGAAGGCTCCGGCGCGTACGTGTTTCCGCTGGTGCAACCGGGCTACTACACAGTGCGGGTGGAGATGCAGGGATTCAAGGGATACGCGGCGCACAAGATGGAAGTGCAGGTATCACAGCAGGTGACGCACGATGTGCGGCTGGATGTGGGCGAGACTTCGACGACCGTGGAGGTGGCCGCGGTCACGCCGGTGCTGGATCAGCGCAGTGCGGAGGTGGGGCAGGTGATCGGCCAGCGCGAAGTGGTGGAACTGCCCTTGAACGGGCGGAATTTTCTTGATCTGGCGAAACTGGCGCCGGGCGTGACGGAGTTGGGAACAACGACGCAGAGCAATGGGTTGGCGATCAACGGGCAGCGCGCGAACCAGATCGGCTTCTACTTCGATGGCGTGGATACGCGCACGGAGACGAGCGGCAAGCCGGCGTTTTCTCCGTCGATTGAAGCGATTCAGGAATTCAAGATTCAGCAGAACGATTTCGCGGCGGAGTTCGGGAGGAGTCCGGCGGGGATCAATCTGACGCTGCGTTCGGGCGGCAACGATTTTCATGGCGCGGTGTTCGAGTTCCTGCGCAACAACAAGCTGGATGCGCGCAGTTACTTTTCGCCGCGTGTGGATCCGCTGAGGAGGAATCAGTTTGGCGCGGTGGTGACCGGGCCGATTGTCCACAACAAGACGTTCTTCATGGCGAACTTTGAAGGGCTGCGGACGCGGCGGGCGAACACGCTGTTCCGCAGCGTGCCCACATCGCTGCAGCGAGACGGGAACTTCACCGAGGGCGGGCAGGTGTATGATCCGGCGACTTACGATGCGGCATCGAATACGCGGCAGCCGTTTAGCGGAAACATTATCCCCAAAGCACGTTTTGGACGGATGGGGAATGCGGCGCTGCAGTATTACCCGGCGCCGAATTCGCCGGGGTCGGGCGGATTCAATTATGTGGTGAGCGCATCGAGCCAGTCGGATTCGAACCAGGTTCACACGCGGGTGGATCATCAGATCAGCTCGCGGGATTCGATCTTCGGCCGCGTGTCGTACAGCAAGGGCGAGGCGATTTCGCCTTCGGGGCTGCCGCTGACGGGTGGCTTGCAGGATACGAAGGCGGCGAGCGTGACTGTTCAGGAATCGCACACGTTCAGCCCGTCGGTTGTGAATCAGTTCCGCCTGGCGTGGACATATTTCAAGGATCGCGGGGGGTTTCCGCTGGCCGATCGCAACCTGGCGGTGGAAGATTTCGGGATGTTGAATCTGACGCCTTCCACCGATGCTTATGGGCTGCCGCAGTTGAATGTGGCGGGGTTGACGACGATCGGATCGAATTCGTTCCAGCCTTCGGGGCCGCGGGAGAATTTCTATTCGTTGGCGAATGATTTGAGCTGGGTGCGCGGGAAGCACTCGATGAAGTTCGGGTTCGATGGGCGCTACTATCGGCCGGCGGCGCTGGTGCAGCAGACACCGAACAGTATTCTGACGTTTGAAAACCGGTTCACGAATCAGCCGGGCGTGGCTCGTACGGGAAACGCGATTGCCGATCTGGTGCTGGGCCAGCCGTACACGGGGCGAGCGACGCTGTTTGCGGAGAGCAACGGCTGGGTCTCGTTGAAATATTACTACACCGGGTTCTATGTGCAGGATGAAATCCGGTTGAATCCGAAGCTGACGCTGAATCTGGGCGTGCGCTATGAATACCAGACGCCGTACTACGAGCGGTTCGGGGATCTGGCGATCTTCGATCTGTATGGGAGCCGGTTCCTGAAGCTGGATGAAGACATCAAGCAATTGCACCAACCGGACAAGAACAATTTCGCACCGCGCATTGGCATTGCGTATTCCGTGTCGCCGAAGACTGTGATTCGCACGGGATTCGGCGTGTTCTACGGGCAGCCGCGCGGGTCGGAGTTTTCGTCGTTCCAGCTCTCGCCGCCGTTTGTGATCGACACGACATTGACTTCGAATCCGAACGTGCCGGACCTGATCGGACGGCTGTTCCCGCGCGTGCAGGTGCGCGACGGGGCAGGGAAGATTCTGCTTTCGCCGAACGTGAACGTGTTTTCGCTCGATACGAACTGGCGCACGAATTATACCTGGCAGTGGAACTTCGGCATCCAGCGGGAACTGGCCAACGGGCTGCTGTTGGAGACCGGATATGTGGGCAATGCGGCGCATAAGATGACGGGGCGGGATCTGCCGAATCAGGCTGTGCTGGATGTAGATCCATTGCGGCCGACACCTGTGCTGAACCGCCGGCCGAATCCGAATATCGGCGACGTGAGTTATGTGAGCTCGCTCGACAACTCGAACTATCACGCGTTGACCGTGAAGTTGAACAAGCGTATTGCTGGTGGTTTCTCGCTGCTCGGCGGGTACACGTATTCGAAGGTGATGGGGATTGGCGGAGCGCTGTTTGGCGATCAATCGCGGCAGCAGGACGCACGCAACCGGCGGGCGGAGTACGCGGCGTTGGAGTTCAATCAGAAGCAGCGGCTGACGATGGCCTGGATATACGAACTGCCGGTGGGCAAGGGCAAACGCTACTTCACGGGCGCGGCGGGGGCATCGAATATGGTAGTGGGCGGCTGGTCTGTGCAGGGCAACTACACGGTGCATTCGGGCTTCCCGTTGACTCCGACTTCCTCGGTGTCATCGAATGTGGGGCGGCAGGATTGGAACCGCTCCGACCGGACGTGCGATGGAAACCTGTCTTCAGGGCGCACGATCGACCGGTGGTTTGACACGTCGTGTTTCCCGAATCACGCCTTCGGGCGGTTTGGCAATTCGGGCAATGGAGTGATCATTGGCCCGGGGGTGAACAATTTCGATTTCACCATCATGAAGAACACGTACGTGGGCATGGGCGCGCGGGAGCCGCTGAATGTGCAGTTCCGAGCCGAGTTTTTCAACGGCTTCAATCACGCATCGTTCGCCGATCCGAACATGACGGCGGGGACCGCGCAGTTCGGCGTCATCCGCGGCACGCGCATCAACGGGCGGGAGATCCAACTCGCCTTGAAGCTACTCTTTTAGGGAGAGGCACGAGTCTTGAAACAGGAAAGCGTATTGGATACGTCGGCGGCGCAGGTGCGCATCCCACGGCGCAAGCCGCTGACCGCGCGGGTGGGCATCTTCGGAGTGGGGCATCGCACCTACTGGAGCCAGTTCCCCGGGTTGTTGGATGAGATGCATGCAAAGCTTCGGGCGCTGGAAGAGAAACTGGCGCCGCACCAGGTGGAGGTGCTCAACTTCGGCATGATCGACAGCGCGCAGCCGGCCTATGCGTTGCGCGACCGGTTGAAGGCGGCGAACCTCGATCTGGTTTTTTGCGACATGGTGACGTATGCCACGTCAGCGACGTTTGGCGTGTTAATCCGGGATCTGGATGTGCCGATCGTGCTGGTGGCGCTGCAGCCGCGGAAGGCTCTGGATTATACGATTGCCTCGACGCACATGCAGTTGGCGAACGACGATTTCTGTTCGGTGCCGGAGTTCGCCGGGGTGGCGATTCGCATGGGCAAGCGAGTGCCGCCGGTGATACTGGGCACGCTGCACGATGACCCGGCTGCGGATGCGGAGATTGCCGAGTGGTGCGGGATTGCGCGCGTGCTGCACGATTTGAAGAACGCGCGCATCGGGCATTTCGGACACCCGATTGAGAACATGCTCGATATGCAGACGGATCAGACGGCGTTGACGGCGGCGTTTGGTTGTCACATTGTGCAGACGGAAGCGGACGATCTGTTGCGTCATCTGGGGGCGGTGACGGATGGCGATGCGGAGGCGAAGAAGCGGCAGATATTGGAGATTTTCGATACTCCCGATCCGGTATCGGATCCGATTACGTGCAAATTGAAGGCGGAGGATCTGGATACGGCGGCGCGTGTGGCCGTGGCATTGGATCGCTTCGTGGAGGAGCATGCACTGGATGGGCTGGCGTATTACTACGAAGGCGCGCCCGATTCGCCGCTGCGCAAACTGGTGACAAACCTGATTGTGGGCAATTCGCTGCTGACCGCGGCGGGCTTTCCGATGTGCGGAGAATCGGATCTGAAAACCTGTATTGCGATGTTGATCGCGGACCGGTTGAACATCGGCGGGAGCTTTGCCGAGTTTCATCCGGTGGACTTCAACGAAGGGTTCGTGCTGGTGGGCCATGACGGGCCGCATCATCTGAACATCGCCGATGGCAAGCCGGTGCTGCGCAGCTTGACGAAGTATCATGGGAAGCCGGGTCATGGAGCAAGCGTCGAGTTCAAGATCAAGGAAGGGCCGATCACCATGCTGAGCATCGGTGTGACCCGGAACGGGCAGTTCAAGTTTGTGCTGGCCGAGGGCAAGAGTGTGCACGGGCCCATCCCGCCGACGGGGAACACGAACACGCGCGGCTTCTTCGAGCCCGATGTGCGCACGTTTTTGAAGCGCTGGGTGAAGGAAGGGCCGACACACCACTTCGCGCTGGGCATCGGGCACCATGCGGAGACGATGCGGAAGATCGCGGAGATCCTCAATCTGGAAGCGGTGCTGGTGACGCCGGAGCGAGGCTAGGTGACACGCTTTCGCTGGGTGGTGGCTGGGCTGATGTTCTTTGCCACCGCGCTGAGTTTTTTTGACCGGCAGGTGCTTTCGGTGCTGGCGCCGCGGATTCTGGCGGACCTGCGGATTGGCAATGTAGAGTACTCGAATGCCGTGTCGGCGTTCACGCTGGCTTATAGCGTAATGTTCACGCTGGGCGGGCGGATGATTGATTTTTGGGGGACGCGCGCGGGATTGGGTGTGGCCGTGGCCTTCTGGACGGTGGCCAGCCTGCTGCATGCGATGGTGCGCGGAGCGGGCGACCTGACGGTGTACCGGTTCCTGTTGGGTGTTGGCGAAGGGGGATGTTTTCCCGGCGCGGCGCGCGGGATTCTGGAATGGTTTCCGGCGCGCGAGCGTGCGCTGGCGATGGGGATTGCGACTACGGGCGGTTCGGCGATGGGCGCAGTGCTGGCGCCACCGCTGATTGTGTGGGTGTCTTCGGTTGTTGGATGGCGAGGGGCGTTTTTGGTGACCGGTGCGATCGGCGTGGTGTGGGTAGTGCTGTGGTTCTTGTTGTATCGCACTCCCGCGGTGGTGGCTTCGACGGTGAGCTCCGCGGAGAAGCCCTGGCCGATGGGCCGGCTGCTGGCGCGCAAGGAAGTGTGGGGATTGCTGCTGGCGCGGTTTGTGTTCGATCCGGTGTTCTACTTCTACATGTTCTGGATTCCGCAGTATCTGAGCCGGGAGCGCGGCGCGTCGCTGGAGCAGATTGGGCGGCTGGCGTGGATTCCGTTTCTAACATTGGGTGTGTCGTCGCTGCTGGGTGGCGCGTTGTCGGATAGTCTGGTGCGGCGCGGGTGGACGATTGGACGGGCGCGGAAGACGGTGATGACCGCGGCGGCGCTGTTGACGCCGGTGTCAATGCTGGCGATGGTGGCTCCGGATGCTTTCTGGGCCGTGGTGTTGATGGCTGTGCTGATGTTCGCGCATGGGTTCTGGATGACGAACTACATGACGCTGATCGGGGATCTGTTTCCCGCGGCGAGTGTGGGGACCGTGGTTGGATTGACGGGGACCGCGGGTGGATTGGCGGGGTTTGCATCGTCGCTGGCGATCGGGAGGATTGTGGAGGCGCTGTCGTTTGGACCGGTGCTGATTGCCTGCGGGGTGCTGTATCCGGTGGGGTTGGTGGTGTTGCTGGTGACGATTCCGCGGGTGGAGCGGCTGGAAGTTAACGGGTAGTTGCAGCGATGCCGGATTGGAGGCAGGCGATGAGGGCGGCGCTGTCTCTGCGGAAGAGGGCTTTGGTGTCGAGCCAGAGGCCGGGGAAGAATTCGGAACGGAGGATGCCTTGGGTGTCGGGGTCCAGGGTGCGGTAAGAACCGTTATCGAGGACACGCCATTGCACGCGTGGGATTAGTGTTTCGAGGGTGATGTATTCGCGGACTCCGGCGCGCTGATAGAGGGCGAGCTTGGGACCGAAGTCGACTTCGTGGCTGGTTTCGCAGATTTCGACGGCGAGTTCGGGGGCACCGAGCAAACGATTCTCAACGATCCGGGAATGGCCGCCAAACTCGGGAAGCCTGCGAAGATGCGCGTCTGGTTGAGGCGCACTTCCCAGCATGATCCATGTTGCGTTGTTACCGGCTTCCAAGCCGGGGTTGGCGGAAGCATAAATTACCAGCCACGCGTGTATGAGCGAATCGAAGTACGCGTGCGACGGTCCGACAGGGGATGGCACGTAGACAATTCCTTCAATGAGTTCCGCATTTTTCAAGTCGGGAGTATCATCCCAGGCCTGGAGGAATTCCTCACGACTCATGGCGAGTCCAGTGATGAGCCTGTTGACGAGCAAATGCGGATTGGTCATCGCCTTGCCACCAGTATGAGCCTAGGCGATGGCCTGTGCAAGGTCGTCGATGATGTCGTCGGTGCTTTCGATCCCCACTGAAAGTCTCAGCAGATTGTCACCAATGCCCATGCGCTGGCGCTGTTTGGGGGAGACGTCGCGATGCGACGCCATGGTGGGATACAGCACCATGGTGTGCACGTCGCCCAGGGATGTGGCCCGTACCACAAGCTTCAGCTTATCCATAAAGCAGAAGACTTCCGGCTGTGCGGCGTCTTTCAGTTCAAAGCTGATCATCGCTCCGAAACAATTCTCGGGGAATTGTTTGCGAATCACTTCGGCGTCGGGATGTTTCGGATCGGCGGGGTAATAAACTCGGGCGATGCCGGGCTGAGCGGCGAGCCATTGGGCGACGCGGCAGGCGTTCTGGCACTGGCGCTCAAAGCGCAGAGGGAACGTTTTGATGCCGCGCATGGTGAGATAGCTTTCGAACGGGCCGAGCACGGGGCCGGAGGTGCGGCTGAGGGCACGCAGGGATTCGGCATGCGATTCGTCGGAGATCACTGCGCCGCCAAGTACGTCGCCGTGGCCGGACAGATACTTCGTGAGGCTGTGAACCACGAGGTGAGCACCCAATTCGAGCGGACGCACCATCACGGGTGTGGCGAATGTATTGTCCACCACGAGGGCGGCGCCGGCGGCCCTGGCGAGGTCCGCGATGCGTTGCATATCGCCCACGCGGAGCAGGGGATTGGAGATGGTCTCCATCAACACGCAGCCCGGCTTGTTCTCCGCGATAGCCTTTTCCACCGCGGCGAAATCGCTGATGTCCACCCATGTGGTTTCGACGCCCAGCGGCTCAAAGATGCTTTGCAGCATGCGGATGGTCGCGCCGTAGAGCGCGTTGGCGGCGACGATGTGCTTGCGCCGGTCAATGAGGGCCGTGGTGAGAGCGAACTGGATGGCCGTCATGCCGGAGGCACAGGCGAGTGCCGACGCCCCGTTTTCGAGCGACGTGAGCAACTCTTCCAGTGCGCGATTGGTGGGGTTTTCGTAACGCGCGTAGGAGTCGCCGGGGATCTCGCGGCCAAACACCTTGTCGAGGGTATCGACTTCCTCATAGATGTAGCTGGCGGCGGTGTAAATGGGCGTCGTGACCGGGATGGCCACGGACGATTTCTTGCGATCTCCAGCGTGAACGGCTTTGGTTTCGATCTTCACGTCGATGTTACTTCCTCTTCCAGCGAACACCCTCTTTGGTGTCTTCCAGTATGACGCCTTGCTCAAGGAGCTGCTTACGAATCTCGTCGGCGCGGGCGAAGTTGCGGCCTTTCTTGGCCGCGGTGCGTTCGGCGATGAGGGCATCGATGTCGGCATCTGCGATGGCTCCTTCGGCCACGCTGGGCTTCAGCACGTCGAAGATGGAATCGAAACGCGCGAGCAGATCGAGCGCGGCCGCGGCGTTGCCGGCGAGGAATTCGCCTGCGTCCATGGCCGTATTCACATCGCGCACATACTCAAACACCGCGCCCAGAGCCTCGGCGGTGTTAAGGTCGTCATCCAGCGCTTCTTCAAACTGACGCAGAGCAGCGGCGGTGCGTTCCTTCAACGCTGCATTTTCGCCGTCGGCGAACTTCGATGTTTTCAAGCGCAGTTCGAAGTTGCGCAGGCGTTCAATGGCCGTGGCGGCGGATTTCAGCCCCTCGAAGGTGAAGTTGAGCTGCTTGCGGTAGGGTACGGAAATCAGGAGGTAGCGCACGATTTCCGGCGCGTAACCCTTGTCGAAGAGATCGCGGAGAGTGTAGAAATTGCCGAGCGATTTCGACATCGTCTGGCCTTCCACCATGAGGTGTTCGGTGTGCAGCCAGAAGCGGGCGAACTGTTTTCCCGTGGCGCCTTCGGACTGTGCAATCTCGTTTTCGTGGTGAGGGAAGACGAGATCTACGCCGCCCGCGTGGATGTCGAGCGTTTCGCCGAGGTACTTCATCGCCATGGCGGAGCATTCGATGTGCCAGCCGGGGCGGCCCTCTCCGAGGGCGGTATCCCAGGAATGCTCGCCCTCTTTCTTTGCTTTCCACAGCACGAAATCGCGAGCGTTCTCTTTGTCGTATTTGTCCGTGTCGATGCGGGCGCCGGCCTTCATGCCTTCAAAATGCAGGTGCGCCAGCTTGCCGTATTCGGGGAACGTGGTGATGCGGAAATAGGTGGAGCCTTCGCTCTCATAGGTGCAGCCGTTGGAAGCAAGGTTCTGAATGACGCCCACCATTTCCGGAATGTGATCGGTGGCTTTGCAGACGATTTCGGGCTTTTCCAGGCGCACCTTGCCGGTGTCTTCGAAGAATGCCTTGGTGTACTGGTCTGTGTATTCGTAGATGGACTGGCCGGCGGCGACGGCCTGCTGGATGATGCGGTCATCCACGTCCGTGATGTTCATGACGTGCTTCAACGTGTAGCCGCGATAGCGCAGCCAGCGGCGCAGGATATCCTGCGAGGCGAATGTGCGGAGGTTACCGATGTGGACGTAATTCCAAACCGTTGGGCCGCAGGTATACATCCCCACCGTGGGTGGATGAAGAGAAGTGAATTCTTCTGTTCGTTGCGTGAGCGTATTGTGGAAACGCAATGACATGAGCTGGATTTTCCTAATGTATCGAACAGTGAGGGCGGGGGGCTACTTGGGCTTGGTGGCGCGGGCCAGTTTGATGACTGGTCCGTAGACTTCCTTGTCGTAAGGAGGACAGCCTGTTTCGAACTGGCCGAGGTCGTTATGCTTCTGCCGCATGAGGTAAGTGCAGAAGGTGACGGTGCGGCAAACGCGTTTGTCGTCGAGCACGCCGGTGCGCAGGGCGTCACGGGCGAACTCGGGGTAGGCGAGCGCATTGCGGCCCATACCGAAGAAGCGAATGCTGCCATCGGCGACGTTGGCCGCGCCCGCGTGAATCGCGTAAATCTGGAGCCAGGAGTAACCGGTGCCGACCATGGGAAGATCGGGGAAGGCGCGCTGCAACTCGCCGGCGATGCGAAAGTGGCGATCGACGCCGAGAAGGGGATGCTCCGGCGATTCGTAGTTACCGTCGTCAGGCTTTTCGAACGGGCGGCCCATGTGGGGGTTGAAGTAGGGCGAGCCGAGGGAGACGTTAAGCAGCTTCAATCCGGCGTCGCGGAAACCGGCAATGGCCTGCTTCACTTCGGTGAGATCTTCCTTTTCCGGGTTGTTGGGATCGTTACCGAAGCCATGTTCGTAGGGCGTAGTGTACGGCAGCGGGACGCCGATGCCGGTTTGGGGATCGCGCTGGTAGGGCACGCCTTCAAAGCAGCCGAGCCGCATGGTCAGCATCATGCGATCACCAAGTTCGTTGCGGATTTTGCCTAAAACATTTCGGATGAATCTTGTTCGATTCTCAAGGGCGCCGCCGTAGCGGCCGGGGCGAAGCTTTGCGCCGAGGAGTTCGAAGAGCAGGTAGCCGTGCGTGGCCTTGACGTCAACAGCGCGGAATCCGGCTTGATAAGCGAGCTTGGCGGCGGTGACGTAGTCGTCTTCCAGGCACTCCAGTTCATCGTCACTGATGATGGGGTAATCGGCGGGCATGCCGAACTTCGCGTTGACCACCGGATTGGCGTTGGCGATGATGCGCTTGGGAACACTATAGCGGCCGGAATGCGTCAATTGCAGGGGCGCCAGCACATCATCGGCCGAGCCGAACTCCTGCTTGTGGGCTTGCAGAGTGATATGCAACAGGTCAGCAAGGCCCTTGAGCGTTCCTTCGTGAATGGCCAGTTGGCGGGTATTGGCGCGGCCTTCATTGCGGACCGCGGTGGCTTCAAACCAGATGAGTTTCGCGCCGCCTTCGCCGAAGCGCCGGTAGCGGCGGATAGTGAGGTCTCCGGGATTGCCATCGAGCGTTCCGTCGCAACCTTCCATGGGGTGGATGGCGATGGAATTGCCGACGCGGAATCCACCCACGTCGACAGGGCGAGCCAGTGCGGCGCGGACGGCTTCGCCGTCTTCAAGAAAGTGAACGTGCTGGGTGCCCAGCTTTGCCGCATCATCCTTCAACTCGGCAAGGGAGCGGTAGGTGAAGTGTCTCATCCCTGAATTTCCGGTACTTTCTAGCTTCCCATACTTATACCGGAATAGGTGATATGGCAGATGTCAGGGACGCACGACAGCGCCGTCCAGCGTGCGGTCTGTGCCGTAAGTGCCGCCGTCGCGAATCTCGCGGAGCGGGTATTTGTCGGCCACTGCTTCATTGATATCAATGCCGAGGCCGGGCTTGCCGCTGCCGTAGAGATAGCCTTTGCGGATCTGTGCGCAACCTGGCATCATCTCATGCACCGAGGGCGGGAAGGCGTTCTCTTCCTGGATGCCGAATGCCGTGCTGGAGATGTCCACGTGATAGGCCGCGAGTTGATTGATGGGGTCGTTCTCTCCACCTTCCTGGAATGCGGTTTTGACGCCGAAGGGTTCGCAGAGGATGGCGAGTTTCTTGGCCGGCGTAATGCCGCCGATGGCGGAGACTCGGCAGCGGACGAAGTCAATGACGCGGTCAACGACGAGTGGCACGTATTCGAAGGGATGCGAGAAGACTTCGCCGACGGCTTGCGGTGTGGTGCAAACCTGGCGGATTGTTTTGTACCACTGGAGTTGTTCCGGCGCGAGCACGTCTTCGAGAAACAACATCTGAACGGGCTGCAGACGGCGCGATAGTTCGACGGCGTTGATACCGCTTAGGTGCGAATGGGAATCGTGGCAGAGCTTGGGTTCGAAGCCGACCTTGCTGCGCACGTACTCGAAAACTTTGGGGATGGTGTTGACGTAGGTCTCTTCGTCGAAGGCCGCGCCTTGGTAGCCGTTCTCCGGACGATTGCCCTCTTTGGCGGGAATGAAGCCGCCGCCACCGTAGCCGCCGGCGCCGTACTGCACGCGGATGTGGCGGAAGCCTTTGGCCATGGATGCCTGCACGCTGGCGACGGCGGAGTCCATGTCACGCCCGCTGGCGTGGTCGTAGCAGGGGACGGCGTCGCGCGCTTTGCCGCCCAGCAGTTCGTACACCGGCATATTGGCGCGCTTTCCCTTGATGTCCCAGAGGGCCATGTCGAGCGCACTGAGGACGTTGTTGTTGACCGGGCCATTGCGCCAATAGGTGCGATAGTGGGAGGTCTGCCACAGGTCTTCGATGCGGTCGGCGTCTTTGCCGATGAGCCACGGGCCGAGGTGCTTCTCCAACGCTGTGGCTACCGCGTAGGTCTGGAAATGGTTGCTGGCGGTGCCGATGCCGTAGAGGCCGGGCTCGCTGGTGAGCAGCTTCAGGAAGACCCAGCGGTAGTTGCGGCCTCCGCTGGTGGTGATGACTTTGAAGCCGGTGATCTTCAGCGGCGGCAGTCCGTTCGTGGCTCGCGCGGCCTGTTCCTGTGCAGCAGCAGGCATCGCGGCCGCGCCGGCGAATACTTTCCACATCTCTCGTCTGGTCATTGGGGTTTTCCTTCCTGAATCTCGCGGCCGAACAGCTTGCCGGTGATCAATCCACTTTTCGATGTTCCGCCCTTCCACAGGTCGTACTTCGGGTCGGCATAGCGCGCGAAGAAGGCGGTGAGCCGGGTGCGCAGTTCCGTGGCGATGGCTTCGTGAGCTTTCTGGCCATAAAGGTTGAGCCGCTCGCCGGCATCTTTGCGCAGGTCATACAACTCGTTCGGGCCTTCACGAATGCGCTCAATGAACTTCCATTCCGCGGTGCGAATGGCGCGCACGTTTTCAAACTCGAAGAAGACGGTGTCGTCCCAGCCATCGAGGGGCTTGGCGTGCAGAGCGGGCGTGAAATCGCGGCCGGGTGAGTTTTGCGGCTTCGGCAGGTTGAGGTAGGCGAGGAGCGACGGCGCGATGTCATAGGTGCTCACCAGCCGCTCGCAACGCGCGCCGGCTGCGGCGTGACTGCGATGGGAAATGATCAAGGGAATCCACATCGTCCAATCGAAAGCGGTGAGCGGGCGGGTGTGATCGCCCATGCCCCAGAAGCCGCTGTGGCCCCCGGCGAGACCCTGGTCACCAACGAAGATGACGATGGTGTTATCGCGGAGCCCCTGTTTTTCCAGGGTTTCCAAGACACGGCCCACGCCATCGTCGATGGCGCTGATCTCGGCTGCGTACTTGCGGCGGACAGCGGGGTCCTGCATCCAGGAAGCGTAGTTGTGATTCCAGGGATGGGCGGCGTCGCGGGGCATGGAGGGCAGTTCCTTGTCCGCATAATAGGCGGCGTGCCGATTGCGGCTTTGCTCTTTCATCGCGGTACCCAGCCCATAGGGACCGTTGTAGGTGAGCATGAGAAAAAACGGATTGGTGCGGTTATGTTCTATGAAGCGGACGGCGTGATCGGTCCAGAGGTCGGTGAGGTAAGTGGGCTCGCGCCGCACTTTTCCATCTTCGATCACCTCCTGGTTGTAGAAGCCGACGGTGTTGCCATGCGGCATGGTGATCCAGTGAGTGAAGCCGGGTTGCGGGCGAAGGTTGTCGCCGAGGTGCCACTTACCGCAGAGTCCCGCTGTGTAGCCGGACCGGGTGAGAATCTTGGGAAGTGTCTCGAATTCCTCCAGCGTGTAGTAGGAGCGGGGGCCGACTTGCGCTCCACCGGCGGCGAGGTAGCGATGCACTCCGTGTTGGGACGGCATGAGGCCGCTGAGCAGGCTGGCGCGCGTAGGTGAGCAGACCGCGTTGTTGGCGAAGGCCCGGGTGAACAGAACGCCCTCCTTCGCCAGGCGGTCAATGTGCGGTGTGCGAATGTCGGGATTTCCGTAACAGCCGAGCGTCCAGGCGCCGTGATTGTCGGTGAGGATCAGAACAATATTGGGCTTGGATGTTTGGGCGCTGTGAGCGAGTGCGGCCAGCGTGCCGAGGAATGTCCTGCGCTGCATCAACAGGGATTATTTCCTAATCAGAGGCTTGACGCAACGGAAGCCGATGTTGGGGCTGCGCTCGGCGGGGCGGGCCCAACTGCGATAGGCGCAGGTGAGGTATTTGGCGACGTCAGCCCAACTGCCGCCGCGGAGCACGCGGTATCGGCCGCTCTCCGGACCTTTGGGGTTTTCGCCGGGCGCGGAAGCGTAGTAGTCGCGATCGTACCAGTCGAGTGTCCACTCCCAGACGTTGCCTGCCATGTCGGAAAGCCCGAAATCATTGGCCGCGCATTTGCCGATGTCTTGCGGGCCGCTGATAGCGCCGTAGCGCGCCACCTTCGCCGAGGGCTTGGTCTCGCCCCAAGAGTAAGTAGCTCCTTCGCGAAGACCGCGGCAGGCGCGCTCCCATTCGGCTTCAGTAGGCAATCGCTTGCCGACCCACTTGGCATAGGCCATCGCATCATCCCAACTGACGTTAGCGACCGGATGGTTCTGTTTCTCAGGCGGAACTTTTCCGCCGGGCCAGTGATAAGGCGCGCGGTGTTTCGCGGCGGCGACGAAGAGCGCGTACTCGGCGTTGGTCACTTCGTGCTGATCCATATAGAACGCATCGAGGCGGATCTTCTTCACCGGCCGGTCGTCTTTCATCACCTCCGGATACCACTGCAAGCCATCGTCGGGAAGCGCATGTGTGCGGCCACGCGCGAACTCGCCGCCGGGAATGAAGACCATGCCGGGCTCGGCTGACCACGCGGCCGCGGCGATGAGAAGACTAAGTGTACAAATCCGCGATTTCATCAGTGGGGATGTAGCCGGCGGGACCGAGCGCATCGACGTACGGATAAGCGCGGCCGGAAGGCGTGTTCTTGATTTCCTTGGTCCAGTCGATGCCGAGCGCGGAGAACATCGTCGCTGCGACATTCTCAATGCGAGGTGACACTTTGTGATGCCAGCCGGTGTCGAGCGTGTGTTCGCCCTCGCGATCGGTTTTGCCGAGGATCTTGCCGGCTTTGACGCCTGCGCCGGCGAAGAGGGCAGGGAAGCAGGGGTTGTAATGATCGCGGCCCGCCATGTTGTTCAGCGATCCGGGCGTGCGTCCGAATTCGCTCATCACCACGACCAGCGTTTCGTCGAGCAGTGTTTTCGAAGGATCGTGCTTGCTGGGCATCGTGCTCAGGTCTTCCATCAGCGAGGAGAGCGCGGGATCGAGTTCCGCACAGAGTTTGTAGTGGTTCGAAGACGCACTGCGGTCCCAGATCTGCACGTGATGATCCCAGCCGGGGTGGCAAAGGTGGATGTAGTGCGTGCCCGCATCGGCGGCCAGCACATTGCGGGCAAGAATGGCGGAGATGCCGACAGGATTGTTGCCGTAACGCTTCTTGTCTTCTTCCCTGATCTGGAACGCTTCGGGCCAACGCGAGTCGGTGAGCAGGCGATGTGCGGTGTCGTAGAAGTCGCCGTAGCCAGCCATTTCCTTGCCGAAACCCGAGACGCTTTTCTTGTTGGCGTCGCGCAGTCTGCTGAGCAGGCGCCAGCGCTCTTCCATGAGTTCGATGGCTTTCTGATCGAGCTTGCTGCCCTTCACGGCGGATTCCGGGTTGATATCGACGACCGAAAAACGAGGAGGAAGGAAGCCGGTGGAGAGGGCTCCGGCCGCGCCTTTTTCCAGGTAGAACGACATGTAGCTGGGGAATGTGTCCGCGGGGCGGCGCCGCTGTTCGAGCTCCATTGCCATGACACTACCGAGGGCCGGGATTTCCTTGGCAAAGGCGAGGTTCAATTGACGGCCGGTCTGCACGTAGTATTGGCCGCGGAAGTGCACCTCTTCATGGCTCTGCAGCGTGCGGAGGATGGCGAACTTGTCGATGTGCTTCTGAAAGCGCGGGAAGAGGAGGTTCGACATGTGCAGATCGTCGCGCAGCTTGCGCATGTCGAGATCTTTCGGTGTGCCTTTGTTTTCCTTGAAGTCCCAGGATTCGACATGGCTGATGGCGCCGGAGATTTCGTAGTAGAGCACGTTGCGCGCATTGCCGCGAGGGGTTGCTTTGCCAGTGCCGGCGGCGCGCACATCGAGGGGCCAGACGCCCTGGGCCGCTGCTCCGGCGATGCCAAGGCCGCCGAACTTCAGCAGTTCGCGGCGAGTGGGATACAGGTCACCAATGCGCATCATGCCTCCCTAGTGATTGAAGAAGAACTCGACGTGGTTGAGCAGCGCCCATTGCAGGTTCTGTGCGCCTTCGGTGCGATTGGTTTTCATTGTGTCGAGGGCGATCTGCTTTTCTTCGGGTGAGGCAGGCCGGGCGAGCGCGCCCAGGAAGAGCTCATCCACGACTCGCGCATTGTCGGTCTTGTAGGTATCGAGAAGTTGTTGGACGCGGCTATCATTGCGGGCCAGGACGCGGTCCACAACGACGCTCGATTGCATCAACAGCATCGCCTGCAAGGGAGAACCGGTAGGGTTCTTGGGCGGATTACTGCGATTCGATTGGCCGAACGTCTGCATGAAATACTTCACATCGCCGCCACCGCTGGGTCCGCTGGGCTGCATGGCCCAGCCCATCTTCTCGCCGCCGTAGTTGAAACTCCCGGGGCGGGCGGTGGCCATGGCGATGGCATCGTGGACCTCTTCGGCCCCCAACTGTCGCACGAACTTGCGGGCGTAGTACTTGGTGTAGCCGTCTTTCCATTCGCCGTCGTAACGGGCGGAGAGCTGATAGGCGTTCGATTTGACGATGTTGGCGAACAAACGTTTCAGGCTGAAATTGTTCTTACGGAAATCGGTGGCCAGTGTTTCCAGAAGTTCCGGGTGGAACAGTTGCGATTCCCAGCCTTTGGGCAACTGATTCGGATTCATGCGGGCGAGATCGAATTCATCGTAGGGTTCGACAAGACCCACGCCCATCAGGCGGGCCCAGAAGAGATTGGCGGTGGCGCGGGCAAACTGCGGATGGGCGGTGAGCATGCGGCCAAGGGCGACGCGCGGCTCTTCGTTTTCGCGGGGCTTTTCGCCGGTGAGGATGAACGCGGGCTGATTCGGCCCACCGAAGCGCGGCACTCGAATCATGCTCTTGCCCTTGGTGTCGTAGCCGGGGTTCTCGTCGTCGATCATGAACTCGCCGGACTGCGGCTTGCCGTCTTCCCAATACATGAGATAGCGCGAGTTTCCGAGGAAACTGGCCATTTGGTAGAACTCGTGACGCTTGCGGGTGCTGAGCCAGACGTTTACTTTCTCCAGGTGGCCGCGGCCGTCGTGACAGGAGATGCAACTGAAGTTGATGCCGAGGAATGTTTTTCCGTAGAGGACGGCCAACTCGTCATGTGTATCGAGCTGCTGCACCATGCCGAAGTCCTTGCCGTCGTCCGGTTGGGGCTTGCCCTGCACATGCTCGCGGGCGATGAGGTTCGATGCGGCGACGACGTGATTGCTCTTGGCGGATGCGGCGATGATGTCGCGAACGGTGTCGTCATAGGGGCGGTCGACGCGGAGGTTTTCCTTCATCCAGTAGTGGAAGAGATTCTGGCCACGCCCCATTTTGCCGTTGGCGCGGAAGAGATCCATGAAGAAGTAGGCCCACTTGTCGACGAAGGCCTCACTCGAGAGGAGTTCATCCACGAGCTTGTCGCGCTTGGCGGGATCGGTGGAGGCAACGAAGTCGCGAACCTGTTGGGCGGAGGGGATGCGCCCGGTCAGATCGAGGGAAAGGCGGCGGACGAACTCATAGTCGCCGGCGAGCGGAGCCGGTTTGACACCGTCCTTTTCCATGCGGGCAAACAGAAGTTGATCGACGAAGTTGCGGCGGGCGATGCGGACGGCGTTCTTGCCGGAGTTTGTGGAGCCCGCGACCTTCTCCGTGATGAGGCCGGCCTCGACAGGTTTCTCTGGCTGCAGTATGGGCGCGTGGATTTCGCTGAAGCGCTCGCTGGACATCGCTTCGGGCTTGGCTTCGCGCGGCTTGGCGCCGGAATTGGAGTCGGCAGCCAGCAAGACACCACTGGCCACGGCTACAAAGAGCAGGCTAGAATGGCACATCCGAGGTACCCTCCCAGATTCGTGAGTTGTATACAGTATATAGAATCAGATCACCGAATGCAGACCCGCCGCAGATTTCTCACTTCAGCCGCCGCCGCCCCGCTGGCCATGGGCCAAACCACGCGGCCGAACTTTGTCTTTGTGCTGGTGGATGATCTGCGTTTTGACGAGCTGGGATGCACGGGGCACCCGTTTGCGCAGACGCCGCACGTAGACCGGCTGGCACGCGAAGGAGCGAACTTTCGCAATGCTTTCGCCGTGACTCCGTTGTGTTCGCCGAGCAGGGCCACGTTCCTCACCGGGCTTTATCCTCGCGCGCATGGCATTGTCGATAACACGAACCGGTCGGCGGCGAGCCACAAGCTGACGACCTGGCCGCGACTGTTGCAAGATGCCGGATACGACACGGCGTTTCTGGGCAAATGGCATATGGGGAACGACGATTCTCCGCGCCCTGGATTCACGCACTGGGTGAGTTTTCCCGGGCAGGGCGAATGTAACGATCCGGTGATCAACCTCAACGGCAAATCGGCTCGCACGAAGGGCTACATCACCGATATCCTGACCGGGCATGCCGTGCGGTTTCTGGAACAAAAGCGGGAGAAACCGTTTTGCCTCTATCTGGCGCACAAGGCGATTCATCCGAATGTGCAGCAGCGGGACGACGGCAGCGTTGCCGGCGGAAGCCTGGATGCGGCGGAAGATTTCATTCCGGCGGAACGGCATCGCTCGTTGTATACAGGGGCTCGCCTGCCTCGTCGGGAGAATTATGCGAAGCCACCCGTGAACAAGCCTGCGTTGCAGCGGAAGCTGGAAGGAGTGGCTCCTCTCAGTGCGGCGACGGTGACCAATGATGCGACGATTCTCAATCGGATGCGGATGATGAAGGCGATTGACGATGGCGTGGGCGAGATGCGCCAGGCTCTGGAGCGCACCGGGCAACTCGATAACACGGTGTTCCTTTTCACCAGCGATCACGGATACTTCTACGGAGAGCACTGCCTGGGCGCAGAGCGGCGGCTGGCCTATGAAGAGACGATCCGTATTCCGCTCATCATCCGCTATCCGGCAGTTTTCGCGGCCGGGTTGGAGCCCAAGGAATTTGCGCTGTCGGTTGACATTGCTCCAACGGCGCTTGATCTGGCTGGCGTAACCGGGCCGAAGTTCCATGGGGTTTCGCTGCGCAGACAGCCGAAGCGCGATGCGTTTCTCATCGAATATTATTCCGATAGCGTGTTCCAACGCATCGATCATATGGGCTATGATGCGGTGCGCACGAAGTACTGGAAGTACATCCACTACCGTGAGCTGCGCGGGGCGGATGAGATTTATGACATGGTGGGGGACCCGTACGAACTGCTGAACCTATCCGGCGCGCACGGGGCGCCGGAACTGCGGTCACTGTTGCGCGATCTGATTGCTCAGGCTGGATCGGCCCAACGCTGATCGGGCGACCATTGCTTGAGGCGATTGAGCCAGGTCTCACGGCGGGCGCGCATCTGCGCGATGCGTTGCTGCTCGGCGGGGTGGCCGATGAGATTCGTTTCTTCCCACATGTCGACTTCGAGATCGTAGAACTCTTCGGTGCGCTGGGGCTCGTCGGTGTAGACGGTGTATTTGTAGCGGCTATTGCGAATGCCTTCGGTGGATGGAATCCAGCCGCCGTTGGGGAAGTGATGTTCGTAGAAGAACTCGTTGCGGAGCCCGCCGGCTTTGCCGTCGAGCGCGGGCTTCAGGCTCTTTCCCTGCATCGATTGGGGTGTTTTCACGCCAGCCATGTCGAGAAGGGTGGGGGCGATGTCGATGTTGAGAGCCATGTGGCCGAGGAGGCGCCCGCGCGGCTGTTGCGAGCGCGGATCGTGGATCATGAGCGGAGTGCGAATGGACTCTTCGTGCATGAACCACTTGCCTGCGAGGCCATGTTCGGCGAGATAGAATCCGTTGTCGCCGGTGTACACGATGATTGTGTTTTCGGCGAGCCCCTTTTTGCGCAACATCTCCACGGCGCGGCCCACCTGGCGATCGACGCTAGTGATGAGCCGGTAGTAGCCCTTCACTGATTCCTGGTACAGTTCCGGGGTGCTGAATCGCACGGCCCAGCGGCGCCGGGCTTCGGAGCGCTGTACGGAAAGCGGCAACTGCGAGATGTATTCGGGCGCGGCCGTTTGCGGCATGGGGATCCGGACGTCGCGATATAACGCTTCGTCCTGCGGATCGTAGAGAAACTGCTTCGGGTCCTCGTCCTGAACGTGCGGCGCTTTGAATGACACCGAGAGTTGGAACGGTTGATCGGCGCGGCAGCCATCGAGGAACTCCACCATCTGGTCGCCCATGATGGTGTTGAGGTGCGTCTTGCCGTCCTTCTTGGGGAAGTAGTGTCCTTGGCCCTGAAAACCGCGCCAGTAATCGAACGTTTCCACGGGCGGCTTGCCGCCGTCGATGCCGAACTTACCGATGAATCCGGTGCGATAGCCGGCTTGGCGGAGCAGGGCTGGATAGGATCGCGCCCATTTGTCTTTGGGGAATTCGTTGCGGAACTCCCAGATGCCGTGAGAGCGCGCGTAGAGCCCGGTGAAGAAGCTGGCGCGGCTGGTGACGCAGATGGCGGTGGTAACGAAATTGCGGCTGAAGAGGACGCCCTGTTGCGCCAGCGCATCGATGTGCGGGGTGCGGAGAATGGGATCGCCCATGCATCCGAGCGCATCCCAGCGGTGGTCATCGCCGAGGAGGAAGAGGATGTTCGGTGGCTTCTGCTGGCCGCGCAAAATGGCCGGTGCGGCGGCGGCCGTGGTCTTGAGAAAATCGCGGCGATTCATTTAGACCGTGATGCGATACAGCATGGCATCGCCCTCCCATCCATCGTTCAGTGCAAACAGGCGAGTCATGTGCAGGGCTACCTTCTTTGATCCGCGCTCTTCGCGCGCGTAGAAATTGGAGAGCGAGAGAATCTCATTCTCGCCGGGCTGGCGATCGTCCACCGTGCGAACCGTGGATTTGCGGAGCAGGCCGGTCTTCGTGTCTACTTCGCCGATCATGAAAGGAAATCGCGGCCGGTTGCCTTTAGGGTTGACCGGGTTGATGTTGCCCAGCCAATACATTTTGCCGTTGGAATGTTTCAGCAACTGAGAGCACGAACTGGGGGAGAAGAAGTTCTCGCCGGTGTCGTAGGTCCAGGGGGCGGGATCGGAGAATTTCCATCCGCCATCGGTGGAGGCGGAGATCCAGCGGTGGCTGGGCTGATCGGTGCGTTTGTCGTTGGAACCGCGAATGACCAGGATCACGCGGCCATCATCGAGGATGCCGACAGTCGGTTCGACGACGCCGCGGGTGGAGCGTTTGGGATCGGCCGTCACCAACTGCGACATGCGCCACACCAGCTTGTCGCCTTTCCATGTGCCGTGCAGCAGCGCGCCGTCTGTATACGTGTAGCCGCCGCCAGGATTGTAGTAATCGCCATTGGGACCGAGGTGCGAGATTTCGATGGGAACGAGGATAGAGCCATCTTTGCCCGCAATCGGTACGGTGGCCTGATCGCCGAGCATAGCGCAGTTTTTCCCCACAAACACGCCGGGAAGCGGGTGCCGCAGGGTGAACTCCGCGCCCTCGTGAATGATGGGCGTGGGCTTGCCATTGACGCCGATGCGGTAGTAGAGATTCCACTGGCGCATGCCTTCCAGCGGATCGTCGGAGGGCAACACGCCTTCGTTCCAGAACTCGATGTAGCGGCCGGTTTTCGGTTCAACGAAGCCGGCGCGCAGATGCTTGCGCCACATGCCGTTGGGTCGCTTCTCACCGGTGGGGATGGTGACGGGGGCGCCCCATGTGCGGCCGTGATCTTTCGACATGCGGTGGTAGGCGACGTCGATGGTGTCTGAGCGGGACCAGCGCTGCTCAATCGACGCCATCTCCACGCCTTCCGGTTTCGTGTAGAAGGCGTAGGCCATGACGGCGGTGCCTTTGCCCGGCGATTTGAGGAACACTTCCCGCTCGATGCCGGTGGTGGATGCAGGCATCGCAGCCGCGGCCGAGGCAGCCAGGAATGCTCGGCGCCTCATGCCGTTCCTTTCCAACCGCGCTGGCGAATGATGCCCGTGAGCTGCGTCTTCATCTTGTTCTTCAAATCCTGCATGGAAGCCTCGGTGACGAGGTTCTTCATTTCACGCGGGTCGCGATCGTAATCGTAGAGTTCCTCCCCTTCCGCGCCTTCGTTCCACATGCTGTAGCGATAGCGCTCATTGCGCAGGGAGTGGCCCATGACGGCCTTGGCGTTGTTGCCGCGGCGCACTTGCGTCACCGCGGGTTTCGTCCAGGCGGCGTTGGGATTGTCGAGCAACGGGCGAAGGCTCTTGCCGTGGAGATTGGCTGGAGCACCCTTCAGGCCGCACATGTCGGCCACCGTGGGATAAATATCGACAAATTCCACGGTGCGTTTGCAGGCTTTGCCGCGAGCCTTAACGCCCGCTCCGGCGATGATCATGGGTGCGCGGGCGGCGGGTTCGAACACAGTCTGTTTGAACCACTGCCCGTGTTCGCCGAGCTGATAGCCATGATCGCTCCAAAACACGATGAGGGTATTTTGTTCCAGCTTCAAACGTTCGACGGCGTCGAGGACTTTGCCCACCTGTGCGTCCAGGAAGAGGATGGCGGCGTAGTAGGCGCGCATGCACTCGAGGCGTTGCTTTTCGTTCATGCCGAAGTTGGGCGGCGTGGTCCAATAGGCCCATTTCGGCGCAATCTTGAGCTCCCACTCCTCAAAGGGAATCGCTTTGAGTTTGTCCATCGGCACCATGTCGAAGTACTTCGATGGGGAAACCCACGGTACGTGAGGGCGATAGAAACCGCAGCCGAGGAAGAAACGATCTTTCTGGTGCTGCTCCATGATGCGGATGCTTTCGGCAGCTACTTTGCCGTCGGTGTGCTCTTCATCCTTGGCCGGTGAGGCATAGAAACAGGGCGCGGAACCCAATCCGCGGCCTGGGGTGAAGTTGGTGATCAGCGGCTCTTCTTTGGTCTTGTCGACGCCGGCGGGATTGACTCGCTCGTTCCAGGATGGGGCGTCGTCCAGGCCGTCGGTGCCGATCTGGCCGGGATTTCCGTAGTGGTAAATTTTGCCAACGCGGGCCGCGAAGCCGCCGTTCTTCTGCATCAACTGGGGCGCGGTCACCACGTCGGGGACCACGCTGCGGAAATGCTTCTGCAGGTCATAAACGGTGGTGGCGTCAGGCCCGAGGCCGGTCATCAACGAGGTGCGCGATGGGCTGCAGAGCGGGAACTGGCAATAGGCGCGATCGAAGCGGACGCCCTTTGCCGCGAGCCGGTCGATGTTGGGTGTACGCACCAGTTCGTGGCCGAAGGTGCTCATGTCGTCGTTCAGGTCGTCGGCGGCGATGAAGAGCACGTTGCGGGCCTGCGACTGGCCGTTGGCCACGGCGGCGCCGAGCGAGGAAAGCAGGAATGCGCGGCGGTCAAGATTCATATTTTGAGAAACCATCCTTTTTTGTAGAGCGCCCAAGCGATGAGATAAAGCAGCGTGACGTGCATCATGCCATAGAGGAGCGATGCATGAGCGGGAGCGGCGAAGGAGAGCAAGGCTTCCGAAATGGGCTTGCGAAGCCCTGCCATGCCGATGAGCCGTGCGATCAAGCCGGCCATGACGTAGACCGCGATCGCATTGGAACCATAGATTTCAAAGGGGCGGCCCCACTTCTTCCAGCCCTTGTAATCCGCCAGCCAGAAGCAGCAGGCAAAAACGACCAGGGCCATGCCCGCCATGAACACCGTGTAGGAACTGGTCCAGATGTTCTTGTTGATGGGCAGGGCCTTGTCCCAGAAGAGCCCCACGAACAGCAGCAGATTGCCGGTGAAAAACATCCAGCCGAGTTTTTCGAGCGCGGGTAGAGCGGAGCGCAAGAGATAGCCGGTGAGGATACCGAAGAGGATGGTGGCCACCGCCGGAATGGTGCTGACGATGCCTTCCGGATCCCAGGTTTTCGTGGCGGAATACATGTGGCCGGATAAAAACATTCCATCGATGTATTGTTCCAGGTTGCATTCGCGTTCCAGCGAGCCCGCACCGCAGCCGGGTACCGGCACCCAAGACATCAGCGCCCAATACACCATCAGACAGGCCGCGGTGATCCAGGCCTGCACACGCGGCGACGTATACAGAAATATGAGCGCTCCGATGGCGTAGCAGAGGCCGATTCTCTGCAGCACACCGGGAATGCGGATCGTAGCGAGGTTGTAATAGGGGAAGCCGTTGAGCAGCAGGCCAAGGCCGAAGATCATCGCTCCGCGGCGCAGGCTATGGAGCAGCAGTCTGGAACGGTCAGCGCCTGCTTCCACGCGCTTGGCGAACGATAGCGTCATAGCGACACCGCAGATCCAGAGGAAGAAAGGGAACACCGTATCGGTGAATGTCCAGCCATGCCAGAATGCGTGTTTCAGCGGGGAGTAGACTTCGGGAAAGCCGCCCGCGTTGTTGACCAGCATCATCGCGGCGATGGTCATGCCGCGAAAAATGTCGAGAGAAACGAGCCGTTGCGACGTGCCTGTTATGGCTTCTCGGCGATCAGCAACAGCGATTGTCCCAGGGGAAAGTTCAGGCCTGCTCCCAACCATTCTGCCTCCAGTGCAAGAGGCATATATAACAGATTGTCGAGCCACGGCGCGACCGGCTGCACTCCGCTTTCGGCCGGTCCGCTGAAAAACGGTTCAATCAGGCGGAACTTGGCGAAGGCCACGGGGAACAACAGCGAGTTGAGATAGGTGCAACGGAGTACGCGCAATCCATGGCCGCGCGCGAGTGCGAGCAGCCGGGAGCGAGTGAAGCGCTGGCGTTCGTGGGCGAAATGCGAATGACGGCTGCGGAGGATATCGAGCGCCGAAACGCGAATGACTAACAAGCCTCCGGGCTTGCAGACTCTGACGAATTCGGCGAACGGCCGGTGTTCTTCGCCGCGGGGGAAATGGACGATGACGTCCATGGAGAGCACGGCATCGAAGGCGCCGGCGGCGAATGGCAACGCGGCGATATCGGCCTGCACCAGGCGCTCCACGCCGAGGCCTTTGCCGTAAGCAAGTCCTTCGGGCGCCAGGTCCACAGGCACCATCCTCCATCCGTAGCGCTGCTCGAGCAGGCGTGAGAGATGGCCGGTACCGCATCCGGCTTCCAGTACGCTGCGGGGTGTGCGTTGCGCGGCAAGAGGATCGAGGAGGCGGAACAGAATGCGGCGCATGCCGCGAAACCACCAGAAATTTTCTTCAATCGCGGCGATGTTGGCGAACTCCGCCGGGTTCATCATACGGCGGCGTACATGAGGCGGTGCTGCACTCCCTTGTGCTCCGGCAAGGCGCAGAACGGCTGCGGATTCGCGGGGTCGAGGTAATGCGCCAACTCGGCGCGGTAGTAGGCCAGTGTACTGAGCAACCCTTCTTCGAAGCGCACCGCCGGTTTCCAGCCGAAGGTGGATTCGAACAGTGAGGAGTCGGTGGAGTAGCTGCCGATGTCGATGGCGGCGCGGTCATCCGGGAAGGGACGGAAGGTCACCGGCAGATCGCCGCCGTGGCGTGCGCACAACTCGGCGATCTGGCGGAGAGACAACGCCTCAGGCCCGCCGACATTGATGGTGCGCTCTTTGGGACTGGGTGCGGCGCCGGCGAGCAGAAACGCCTCCACCGCATCGTCGACGAAGACCGGGTCGCGCAGTTGTTTCCCGTCGCCGAAAACCTGCAGCCCTTTTCCGGTAAGCACAAGCCGCAGAAAAGTGCTGAGGAAACCTTGACAGGGAATCTCCAGCGACATACGCGGGCCGTAAACATTGGTGAGCCGCAGCACAATGCCATCGATGTGGCCGCTGCGGCTGAGCATGGCGTGATACATGTTGGCCGCGTATTTATGGACGCCGTTAAAGTCCACCGGCCGCAGGGGGTGCTTCTCATCCATGGGCAGGTAGTCGGGCTTTCCATATACCTGCCGCGTTCCGGCGTAGACGACGCGAACGCCGGGGTTGTGGCGGGCGCAGGCCTGGAGAAAGCGCAGTTGCGCGACGGTGTTGATGAGCAGGTCGCGCTCCGGAAATTCCATGCTGTGGATGTGGCTGATCTCGCCGGCGAGGTTGAAGATGACCTTCGCGCCGCGAATGGCGGAGGCAAACTGCTCGGCATCTCCGATGTCGCGTGAAATCACTTCCACATGATCGGCGACGGGCGCGATGTTATGTGGGTTCGCACCGCAGCCCACGATATGCGGGTCGACAATAGTGACCCTGGCGCCTGCTTCCACGAGGCGAATCGCGAGGTTGCTTCCAATGAAGCCGAGCCCGCCCGTGATCAAGACCGGAACGTCGGAATATGGCACAGAACTTTCACCCTTTACGTTGTGTACTTCCACGATAGTACTCCCGGACCTTTTCCGCCACTTCCAGGGCGGCGGCGCGAGGGATGTAGGGCCAGAGGGGAAGGGAGACCACCTCGCGGCAAGCCTTTTCGGTGTGGGGAAGATCGCCTTTCCTTAACCCGCAGGCGGCAAAAGTGGGATGCAGGTGCATGGGTACGGGATAGTGAACGCCGGTACCGATTCCACGTTCTGCGAGGAAGGCGCGAAGCTTTTCTCGTTTGGCCGCGCGGATGACATAGAGGTGGCAGACGGAGTCTTTCGTGCGCTCCACCAACTGCACTCCCGGGCAATCGCGCAGCGCCTCGTCGTAGAGGGCGGCGATGGCCTGCCGATGTTCATTCCAGCTTTTGAGATGCGGCAGAAAAGCACGCAGGTAGCAGGCTTGCATTTCATCGAGGCGCGAATTGATGCCGGCGCGATACGTCACCTGGCCGCCGCGGCGGCCGCCGTCGCGCAACTGGCGCAGCAGTGTGGCCGTGGTCTTTCGATTCGTGGCAATGGCGCCGCCATCGCCGAGGCAGCCGAGATTTTTGGTGGGATAGAAGCTGTAGGCGATGTAAGGCGAAAAGGCGCTCAGCGGCTTCGCCTGATACTGTGCGCCGTGCGCCTGGCAAGCATCCTGAATCAACGCGAGGCGGTGTTGGCGAGCGAGCCGGGCAAAGCGGTCGATGCGGCACGGTTGTCCGTAGAGGTGGACGGGCATGAGCGCCGCGGTGGCTTTGCGGATGCGATTGCCGGCGTCGTCCGGATCGAGTTGCAGCGTCCCCGGGTCGATGTCGGCGAAACGTATCGAGCACCCCGCTGAGATAATCCCAATGCCGCTGAAGGGCGCGGTCAACGCCGTGGTGATCACTTCCTGTTTCGGCGAGGTGACGCCCGCGGCGCGAAGGCAGAGTTGGATGGCATCGGTTCCGTTGCCGCAGCCGACAGTTTCCTCCGCGCTCATGGCTGCCGCGAAGTCGCGTTCAAAGGCGCGGACCTGGTCGCCAAGGATGAACCACTGCCGCTCCATCAATTGACGCAGGTTTTCCTCCCATGTCTGACGGGTGGCTTCCAGCACGGGGCGGAAATTGACTACCGGTATATGCATCGCTGGATGTTTTCACCTTTGGCCGCGGCGGTCCATAGTTGGACGCGCAGCCGGATCAACTGAAACATGGTGGTAAGCAGACTGCGGATGCGGAAGAACTGCGAGCGCCCATGTTGGCGCGGATAATGATGGACACCGACCTCGGCTACCGCCCAGCCACTTAATTCGAGCTTGCGCACCAGTTCCACGCAGATGGTGCCGCTGGTGGAAGTGAGTTGGATGTTCTCCAACAACTCGCGGCGAATGAGGCGGAAGTCGCAGTCGATGTCGCGGATGTGGACACCGAACAAGGCGCGGGCAAATCGGTTGTAGATGCGGCCGATGAGGATGCGGTGCCAGGGATCGTTGCGCTCCAGCTTGTAGCCGTTGACGAATCCCGTGGCGGGGGTGAGTTGCTCAAACAGGCGCGGCAATTCGGTGGGGTCATACTGACCGTCGCCATCGGTGTAGAAGACGAGATCGTTGCGGGCGGCGGAGAAACCACTGCGCAGAGCGCCGCCGTAGCCCCGATTCCGCTCATGCGTGATGATGCGCAAGGCGGGGCCATAGTGTTGTTGCAGGCGCTGCAGCACCGCCGCCGTGTCGTCCTGGCTACCGTCGTTAATGACGATCACTTCGTGTTGCGGGAATTGCGAACGGAGAACAGCGAAGGTCTTCTCCAGCAACGATGGCAGCGATGGCGCGTCGTTATAGGCCGGGAAGAAGACACTAATAGTTTCCGAAGCTCGCCCGTTACGAGACATGGTTCTCTTTAAAGATCAACCAGGATAGTTCCATTGTAGGGCGCGGCGCAACCGGGATTGAAGGGGCTGGGTTGGTAAAACTTTCCAGGCACTGTATGTCTTCCTGGTACCTTTTTCCTAACCCGTCCTAAAAAACAATCAGCCCTCAACATGTTTTCAACAACTTGCGGTTTGGCACAGCAACTGCAATAAGTAGGGCACGGGGAGAAAGGCAGGCAGGCGGCGAAAGGCCTACCGTCTTGAGCGGCTTGCCTGTCTCAGTTAATTCTTGCTGACCCAACGTGATCTTACTGGCGGTCTTCGCCAACATCTGAGTCTACCCGCCGTCGCAGCACTCACCCTTTGTTCCGCACTCATCCTCAGTAACTGCTATCTGCACAGCCGGTCTAATGCGATTGAAGAGGAGTTGCGTGTCACACGCACAAATCTGAAGAACGAACTTGTCGCTTTGCAACGGCAGTCCGCAGCCAAAGAGCGTGAATACACACAGATCATTGAGGGGTTGCGACAGACGGTGGAAGAGTCAGGCGAACGTTCGGAACATGCCGCGAACGTGGCCTCGAAGGCATCAACGGCCGCCAAGCGGTATTCTGATGAACTCGCCAGCCGGCTTCGCAAGCAAGCAGCGGCGTTGCAGGACCAGCATCGGATTCTGAGCACCCAGCTGGGCGAAATGAAGAGCGCCGCCGAATCCAACGACAAGCGAGTGGCCTCGATTGCTACTGATGTGATCGCGGTGAAGGGCGAGGTCAATGGCACACGCAGTGAGGTGAACCGCACGCTGTCGGAGTTACGGTCCGTGCGTGGCGACATGGGTGTGCAGAGCGGACTTATCGCAACGAATGCCAAGGAACTGGCCGCGTTGCGCGCTTTGGGAGACCGCGATTACATAGAGTTTGATCTGCCCAAGACAAAGACACCACAGCGCGTGGGCGATGTCACGATGATGCTGCGCAAGTCCGACGAGAAGCGGAACCGCTACACGATCGAACTGATCACCAACGATAAGAAGGTGGAGAAGAAAGATCGAAACATCAACGAGCCCGTGCAGTTCTATCTGGCACGGGCCCGCATGCCTTACGAGATTGTGGTGAACGAAGTCCGCAGAGACCGCGTCGTGGGGTACCTGGCCGCACCAAAACTGCGGGCGGCCCGTTAGACCGCCGCCGCAACCTCAATCTTTTCGTTAAAGCTATAGCCGAATCCACGCACGCTGCGGATGAACGTAGGGTTCGTGGTGTCGGGCTCAATCTTCTGGCGGAGACGCAGGATGTAGACATCCACCGTGCGGTCAGTGACGGCGCGATCGTGGCCCCACACCGCGTCGAGCAACTGCTCGCGGCTGAATACGACCCCGGGGCGGCTCATGAGAAATTCCAGCAGGCGAAACTCAGTGGCCGTGAGGGCGAGCGATTCGCCTTGCAGGTTGACCCGGCAACTGGTGCGGTCGAGTTCCAGCGTTCCGGCCTTGAGGGCGCGCTGCGCGGTTTGCTGCCCGCGGAACTGAATCTTGATACGGGCAATCAGTTCGCGGATGAAAAACGGCTTCACGATGTAATCGTTGGCGCCGAGTTCGAGTCCCACAATGCGGTCGGTCTCCGAGGCGCGGGCGGTGAGGAAGATCACCGGAAGGTGCGCCAGTTCCGGATGAGCGCGAATGCCTTTGCAGATGTCGAGCCCATCGGAGTCGGGGAGCATGATGTCGAGCAGGATGAGGTCAGGGCGCTCGCGGCGGCACAGTTCGATAGCGCCTTTGCCGGTTTGCATGCCAACCATCGTGAAGCCTTCCTTTTCCAGGTTGTACTTCAGCAGGGCGTACAGATCGGCGTCGTCTTCAATCAGTGCGATCTTCTTCATAAAATCTGAACTTACCTCTAATTCTGTTACAGCTCGATTACAGCGCGGTTAACTGTCCTTGACGCGTGGATTCCGTTGCAACGCCAGGGTCGTCGGCAGGGAGGGTGAACCAAAAAGTGGACCCCTGGCCTTCCTGACTGCGGACGCCCACTTCGCCGCCCATGGCCTTGACCAGGTGTTTGACGATGGCAAGTCCCAGTCCGGTGCCACCGAGTTCGCGCGAGCGAGCCTTATCGACGCGGTAGAAGCGCTCAAAGAGACGCGGCTGGTCTTCTTCCGGAATGCCGATGCCGTTGTCGCGGACCGCGATCTCCATGGCGCCATCGGGCTTCTCCGTGCTGGTCACGTGAATCGACCCATCTTCCGGAGTGTACTTGATGGCGTTGTCCAGCAGGTTGGTGAGAATCTGGTGCACCGCCTCGCTGTCGCAGAACACTTCGGCTTTGGCGGTGGCCGGAGTGGCGTGAATACGAATGCGCTTCTTGGCAGCGATCGGTTCGATGGAATCAATGCAATCCTGCACCAACGAATTCAGGTAGTAGGACTCGGGTTGCAGTCTCTGGGTCTTCAGTTCAATGCGGGACAGGGTGAGCAGGTCAGCGGTGAGGCGGCCCAGCCGTTCGGCGTTCTGGCGGATGATGGAAAGAAACTTGACGTTATTCGCCGTGTCTTCGAGTGCGCCGTCGAGCAACGTTTCGGTGTAGCCCTGAATAGATGCCAGCGGGGTGCGGAGCTCGTGCGAAACGTTGATGACGAAGTCCTTTCGCACGCGTTCGAGCTTCTCCAACTCGACATGTTCGCGATGGAGCTGCTCCACGGTGTGCTGTAATTTTTCACCGGTTTCGTTCAGTTTTCGCTCCAGCAGGCCTAATTCATCGCCTCGCGGTGCGGGGAGCCGTTCTTCGAACTTGCCATCGGCGAGGGCGCCTGCATAGCGAATGATCGCGCCGAGGCGGGCGGAAACGTAGCGGGCGAAGAAGGCGGCGACGATGACCGCGGGAAGAAACGCCAGAGCGACGGCTGCGAGCATCTGGCCACGCACCAGATCCACTCCGGAGCGCACTTCCTGAATGGGCACGGCGAGCCGCAACACCTGGCCGTTTACCGGTTGGGCGACGTAGAGAAAGGGTACGCCTAATGTGGGACTGGGGCGGATGACCCAGCCCTGCTTGCCATGGAGCGCTTCGGCGATCTCCGGGCGATTGCGGTGATTTTCCATGCGCGCCGGATCTGCTTCCGAATCGCGCAGCACTTTACCGTCCTTATCAATCACGGTCAAGCGTCCGCCCAGAGCCTGTGCCATGGACTCAAACTTCTTCTGCTCTTCGGTATCGAAGACAAAGAGGGAAAGCAGTCTGCCCTTGGACGCCAACTGGCGTGTCAAAGTTTCGATGTAAGCACGTTCGGCAACCTGGGATGCGAAGTAGTCCACCGCCACCAGCGCCACCACCAGGATGCACACTACGGCCAAGATCAGCTTTGCGAAGATTCTGCCCGTCAAGCTTCTATTGTAGACGCGGGACGTAGAGTTCGTGCTCCTGGATGTAGGCTCGAACGGCGAGCGGCAGTTCGGTTGTCGGCAGGCCGCGGCTCAGCTTGTGGCGCACTTCGGAGCTGGAAACATGCAGGGCCAGCGATTCCAGGCGATGCACGCGTGCACCGGGCGGGGTCCGGTATTCATGCCCGGGGCGCGTGACGACAATGAACTCCACCATGCGGATCACTTCTTCGGAGCGGTGCCAGGTGTCGATCTCGGCGAACGCGTCGGCGCCGATGAGGAAGAAGAACGCGGCCTCGGGGGCTTCCTTCTTCGCCTTCTCGATGGTGTAGAAGGAGTAGCTTTTCTCCGTGCCCTCTTCGAGGCGCGAAGCGCGAAAGCGCCCGTCCTCGCGGCACGCTAATTCCACCATGCGGATGCGGTGCTCATAGGGCGTGTTGGTTTCCGCTTTGTGCGGCGGGTGGCTTGCGGGCACAAACCAGACCTGGTCCAATTCGTATTCGTCGGCGGCTTCGCGCGCCACGATCAAATGAGCCCGGTGGACGGGGTCGAAGGTGCCACCGAATAGGGCGATACGCAATCTGGATTATGCCTCCGCGTTGGGACAGGAAACCCCAAGGTAACATAAAAGGGTAAACATGTTTGATACAAAGCACCCGGAAGTGTTGCGCGCCTTGCGCAACGCGCTTGAGGAAGACATCGGAAGCGGAGACGTCACGACGCGGGCCACCATCCCGGAAGGGACGCGGGCGCGCGGCCGGTTTTTTGTGCGGGAGCCACTGACGCTGGCCGGCGTGGAATTGCTTGGTCCGATTTATGAGATGCGCGGCGGCGTGGAAGAACTTACCATCCTGCACGCATCGGGTGAAACGCTCGCGCTCGGCGTTTGTATCGCCATGGTGACCGGGAAGGCTTCCACACTGCTTGAATGCGAGCGCACCGCACTCAATTTCATCCAGCGGCTGAGCGGCGTGGCGACGCTTTCGCGGCAATATTCCGATGCGGTGAAGCACACCGGTTGCCGCATTCTGGACACGCGCAAAACGACGCCGGGCCTGCGGCATCTGGAGAAGATGGCCGTGGCCGCGGGCGGCGCCACGAACCATCGCATCGGCCTCTACGATGCGATTCTCATCAAGAACAATCACATCGCGGCGGCGGGTTCAATTACCGAAGCGCTGCGCCGCGCCCATGCGACTGGACTGCCGGTGGAGATTGAAGTGCGCACGATGGCGGAGCTTGACGAAGCGCTTGCCGCGGGGGCGAAGCGCCTGTTGCTGGACAATCTGACTCCTGCGGAGGCGGGAGAATGGATCCGGCACATCGATGGCCGCGCCTCCGTGGAACTCTCTGGCGGCATTACGATGGAGACTGTTGCGGCGTATGCCGAAAGCGGCGCGGACTTCGTTTCCTGCGGCGCGATCACGCATTCGGCGCGCGCCATGGATCTGAATTTCCGCCTGGAGTTGCTCAATGCTGAACGTTGATTTTGTTTCCGAGAGCCTGGAAAACCGCACCGTGCTGTGGCTGGAGCAGACTGACTCGACGATGCTCGATGCCGCCCGATTAGCCGATGGCGGTTGTCCCTCGGGCACCGTGGTCGGGGCGGAGGAACAGACGGCGGGGCAGGGAAGGCATGGCCGCGGTTGGCTGAGCGGGAAGGAAGAGGGGCTCTATTTTTCCACGGTGCTGCGCTTGCCGTTGCAGCCGGCGCAACAGCCTATGGTGACCATGGCCGTTGGACTAGCCGTTGCCGAAGCGATCACCAGCACGACAGGGATTCCGGTGGATCTTCGCTGGCCGAACGACATCCTCGTCGGCGATCGCAAGCTGTGCGGCATCCTCGTGCAGCAACACAACTCGGCGCTGGTGTGCGGCATCGGCATCAACGTGAATCAGGAGGCTTTTCCGCAAGAACTGGCGCCAATCGCGACAAGCCTGCTCCTCAGCAGCGGCCGCAGGCTGGCGCGCGAGCCCATTTTGATTGAAGCGCTACGCGCCATGGATCGCCATCTCGACATCCTGGTGAACCAGGGCACGGAAGCGATTCTGCAATTGTTCACGGCGGCTTCGAGCTATGTCAGCGGCCGGCGCGTGGTAGTGGAGCAGGGGGACACTTTGCTGCGCGGCACTACGGCTGGACTCGACGCAAGCGGCTTCCTTCTGCTGCGCCACGACGACGGCTCACAAACCTTGATCCTGGCGGGCGGCGTGCGGCCGGAATAACGGGGAACCATAATGCTGCTAGCTCTCGATGTAGGGAACACGAACGTCACCATCGGAATCTTCGAAGGCGCGCACTTGACGCGCAACTGGCGCCTGCGCACCGTGCATGAGCAGACTGCCGACGAATGGGGCATCCTGCTGCGCAATCTGTTTTCCCTGGGCGGGCTGGACACCGATCAGATCAAGGGAATCATTGTCGCCAGCGTCGTGCCGATCGTGGACGCGAATCTCGCGCTGATGGCGGAACGTTATTTCCACACGGAGGCGCTGTTTGTGGGTCCGGGCACCAACACCGGCATCCGCGTGCTGTATGACAACCCGCGCGAAGTCGGCGCCGACCGCGTGGTGAACGCCGTGGCCGCCGTGCAAAAGTACGGCGGGCCGTGCATTGTCGTAGACCTTGGCACCGCGATCACGTTCGATGCCGTATCGGCTCGCAGCGAATATCTCGGCGGTGTGATTTGCCCCGGCATCGGCATCTCTATTGGAGGCCTGTTCGCCAAGACAGCGCGCTTGCCGATGGTGGATTTCCGCGAGCCGGAGAAGCTCATTGGGACGAACACCGTCGGCAGCATTCAGTCCGGGCTGTACTTCGGCACGATCGGGATGATCGACGGCATTCTGGAGCGAATGATGCAAAGCATGGGGCGCGAAACGAAGGCGATCGCCACTGGCGGGCAGGCGCACCTCATTGTGCGTCATTCGCGCTTTGTGAAGATTCTCGACGAAGATCTGACGCTCGATGGGCTGCGGCTGATTTGGGACCGAAGGAGCCCGCGGTGAGCGAAGACCTGCACGAGCACTGGCCGTCGAACTACTTCAACTACTTCACGGAAATCGAAGAACACTTCCAGCGGCAACGCGGCACCAGCCTGTTTCTGCTTTCGCCGTTGGACTGGGCGCTCATCGAGATGTGGAAAGATGCGGGGATTCCCGTGGAGGCCGTGCTGCGCGGCATCGATGCGGCGTTCGTGAAATGGCGCGGGCGGAAGAACAAGATTCAACAGGTGAACTCGCTCGCCTATTGTTCGCAAGCGGTGCTGGAAGAGGCCAAGCGCATGGCCAACAACATCCCATCCGCGCCGCAGCAGGAAGTGGAAGCTCCGTTTTCGGCATCGGAACTAGAGGCTTATCTGAAGCAGAACGCGGCATCCATCCGGCAGACCGGGCGGACTTCGTTGGAAGAGAGCGCCGCGGCGCTCGACCGGCTGGCGGGGCAAGCAGCGGAATTGCTTCCGCAATTGGAAGAGCTGGAACAGCGGCTGACGGCGATGGAAGACAAGCTGCTAGCAATCGCCCGCTCGGAACAAACGGAAGAAGATTTGTTTCAGGCGCGGAAGGAACTGGATTCCTACTTGCGGCCGTATCGCGGCAAGATGACCGCCGATCAGTTGACGATGCTGGAAAAGCAATTCCTCGACCGGCACATGCGGGAAAAACTGGGAGTGCCCCGGCTCAGCCTGTTCTATTTGCGTTGAGCCAGCAGCGCCTTTACGGCGTCCACGGCGAGCACGGCGGCATGCTTCGATTCCGGCTGCAAGCCACCCACGCATTCCTCGATCAGGCGGGATGTCACGGCCTTCAATTCGGCTTCAGTCTTGTGCTGCATCCACTCGGTCAAAGCACTGCCTGTGGCGATGGAAGCGGTGCAGCCACGCGTCTGATAGCGCACCTCGGCGGCGCGTCCATCCACCCAACAGACACTGAGCCGGAGGATGTCTCCACAGATGGGATTGCTCACCTCTACGGTCTGCGCGGGGGCTGGAAGTTGACCCACATTGCGGGGGTTCTGGAAGTGGTCCAACAACTTTGCACTATGCATCGAATAGAATCAGAGTATCCGTGTCTTCGTCCAAGGGCTACTTCCCCATCCTACGCCAACGTGTGCGCTCCAGGCGCTTCCGCGCCCTGTTTCTATTTGTCACCTCGCGCTGCAACTCGCTCTGCCGCACCTGCTTCTACTTCGACAAGCTGAACAGCAAGGACGATTTGAGCTTCGAACAGATGGAAACGATCTCGCGAACAGCGCCACCGTTTGAGAAGCTGTGGCTCTCCGGCGGTGAGCCGTTCCTGCGGCCCGAATTGGCGGAGATCGTAGCGCTGTTCGCACGCAACAACGGCATCGGCAACGTCAATCTGCCCACCAACGGGTTGCTGCCGGCGAAGATCTTCGCCGCGGTGGACCGGATGCTGGAGTTGGCGCCGGATGTGTCCATCGATCTGAATTTTTCGCTGGATGGGCTGGCGAACACGCACGACGCCATTCGCGGAGTGCCGAACAACTTCGTGCGGACCATGGAGACCATTCGGGAAGCCGAGGCGCGGTACAAGAACGTCCGCCGTCTGCGCCGGAACGTCCTCTCTGTGGTAACCACCGAGAACTACCACGAACTGATCGAACTCGGGTTGCAACTGGCGGAAGGCGGACGGATCGACGGGCAGTATTTCGAAGTGGCGCGGGGCGCGATGCCCGATGGCTCGCTGTCGCAGTTCACGCGGAAGAACCTGGAAGCGCTGCACCGGCAATTGATGCCGTTTCATCGCCACTATGCGAAGAAGCTGTTCGCGCACCTGCCCGCCGGAGCGCGCCAACTGGCGACCATGTATTACCTCGGCAATCTGCGGATGCATTTCGATTTGCATGAATCCTGCCACGAGGGGCCGGAGCGCTGGCCGATGCCCTGCACCGCCGGTGAAACAACGATTGTCATCGATCACAACGGGCGCTATCGCGCCTGCGAAATGCGCGGCATTGTGGGCAACCTGGCGGATCATGGTTATGACATCGGCGCCGCGCTTTCCTCCGCCGAAATGCGGGCCGAGGTGGATGCCATCACCACGGCCAACTGCTGGTGCACGCATTCCTGCTTCATTCAGGAGAGCTCGAAGTTCGCTCCACAGGTGCAACTGTTCCGCATTCCATGGGCGTGGATGCGGCAGCGCTGGCACAAACTGCCCGAAATCCCATCGCGCGAACTGGAACGCTTCCGCGCCCTGGAGGCGATGTAACGTGGGGCGCAATTACCGTATCCCGGTTGTGGCCGGGCTGATCTATCAGGATGGCAAGCTGCTCATCTGCCAGCGCAAGGCAGGCATGCGCCACGGATTGAAGTGGGAATTTCCGGGCGGCAAAGTGGAACAGGGCGAATCGCCACGGGCGGCGCTGGCGCGCGAGTTGAAAGAGGAACTGGGCATTGATGCGCGCATCGGGCGCGAAGTGTCGCGCTACGAATTCATCTATCCCCGCGGCGCAACGCTGCTGCTCATTTTTCTCGAAGTGAAGGAGTTCGAAGGAGACCTGTCCCCGGTGGTGTTCGAAACCGTGAAGTGGGAAGATCGGCGGAATCTGCCGAAGTACGATTTTCTCGATGGCGATGTCGATATCGTGAAGCGGCTCACCAACGGTGACGTTTGACGAATTCCTCAGCCTTGCTTGCGAAAAGCACGGGGGCTCAGGCCGAACTCCGCGCGGAAGGCGCGGTTGAAGTTCGAAACATCGCCGAAGCCGCAATCGAAGGCAATATCAAGCACCGGCGCGCGCTGCGTGCGTAAACGCACGGCGGCCTGGCGCAGGCGGGATCGCAACACGTATTGATGCGGGGTAGTGCCGGTGATCGCTTCAAATACGCGGAGAAAATGATACGGGCTGAGACGGGCGATGCCGGATAGCGCTGTCAGATCCAGGCTGCCGCCCTCGGCGGCGTCAATCATACGGATCACGCGCGACACACGGGCGAGCGAACTGGGCTCAGCGGCCGTGCGCTGACGTTCGAAGCCTGCCGCAAGTTGCGCTGTCTCCGCGGCCATCTGCACGCTCAACTCCTCAGGGCTCACACCGCGCGCGCCGGCCAGAAACGCGGCTGCTTTCGTCACCAGTGGGGCCGTGGCGCGCACGGCGGGCAGGCGCGGCAGATGGAACCGCGCACCGGATTCAGCGATCTGCTCAAACCGGGCGGGCTCATAGGCGAAGGCGATGCAGCGGTCGCCCGTGCCATGCTCGTGGCGGCAGCAGAAGCAATCCCCCGCATTGCCGAGCAGTAGGGAACCCGGCGTCATCAGGTCATCACCGCACGGAGACCGGTATTGAAACGTGCCACTCACCACTACGGCGATCGATGTGACGCCGTGTTGCTCCTCAAACGGCCGGTCGTGCGGCCCCGCCCCGCACACGACTTCGGAGATGGACCAATCCGCGCCCGAAGCCAGTGTTCGCGCCTGCGGCGGTGTCCCGGTTTGTACCGCAATTTTTGCCAAGAGTTTCCATCCCTTGAAGGGCTACAAACATAAGTGTACCGGGCATTCAAACCCGCAAGAAAGGTTGATTTCGTAACATGACTGTGCAATCGAAGTTGGAAGAAACACTGGCTGCCCGCTGGGAACAAGCGGGCGGGAAACTCACGCAATTGGCCGCGGAACTGCCTGCCGCGAAGTGGAACAGTGCGGCGGTAAAAGGCGCACGCACGTGGGCCGAGGTGCTACGACACGTTGCTTACTGGAACCTGTACCTTGCCGCCACGCTGCGCGGCGAGAAAGGCGATGATTCCGCCAACGAAATCCCGGCCGCGGAATACGCCACGAAGGAAACGATCCTCGCGGCACTCAGCCAAAGCTTCGATAGCGTATCCAAGGCATGGCGGCAGCGCGATGCGCAAGACGCCCAGGCCACCGAATCCATGCTCGCCTTCCTCGAACACAACGCGGAACACTACGGGCAACTGGTGGTCTACGCGCGGCTGGCGGGCATTGTTCCGCCGGCGTCGAGAGGCTGAGCGGCAAGCATCGGGGGCGCCCTTCCGCATACAATAATGCCTCATGCAAGATCGCTGGCTCGACCGTTTTGCGGTGGTGATGGGGCGCGTGGTTCCCGATGCCATCACCGCTTGTGTGCTGCTGCTATTCCTGTTGTTCGGAGTCGCGTCGGCGCTGGGCAACGAGCCGGTGAAGATTCTCGAAGCCTATTATCAAGGCCTGTGGATGCTGCTGCCGTTCACCATGCAGATGACGCTGATCATCACGTTGAGCGCGGCATTGGGGGCGACGCCGTTCTTCCGCAAAGCCGTCCAGCGGCTCTCGCGGCTGCCGCGCACGACGAATCAGGTGGTGATCGCAGCCGTGCTGGTGACGGCTTTTGCGGCGTATCTCTACTGGGGGCTCGGCATCGCACTGGGCCCGATTGTTACCGTCTACTTCGCGCGCGACGCGGAACGGCGCGGCATTCCTGTGGATTTCCTGTGGCTGTTCGCGCTCACGTGGGCGGCGAACGCGGCATGGCAATTCGGATTGTCCGCCTCCGCGCCGCTATTGGTGGCGACGCCGGGCCATTTTCTGGAAAAGATCACCGGGGTCATACCGCTCTCCACCACCATCTGGGCGCCGGCGTCGATTCTGCATGAAGTGCTCTTTCTCACCGCCGTGATTGTGCTGGGCTGTGTGTTGATGCCGAAGTCCCCGCGCCCGATCTCGCATTTCCCGTCCACGGAAAAACTGGTGGATTTGCCCGAGCCGCCGGAAGGCAGCGCGCTCACGTTTTCCGAACGGCTGGAGCGCAATCCGCTGTTCGCCCGCTTGCTGTGCCTGGTGCTGGCGGCGTGGCTGTACAACCACTTCATCCGGCGCGCGGCTTCGCTCGACATCAATTCGCTGAACACGGTGCTGCTGATGAGCACCATCTTCCTGCACGGCAATTTCAAGCGCTTCACCGAAGCGCTGCAACAGGCCGTGGTCTCTTCCTGGCCGGTGATCGTTCTGTATCATCTCTATGCCGGTGTCGCGGGCCTCATTCAATTCACCAATGTGGGGGAGAAGATGGCGGGGCTGGTGGCTTCGGTGGCCACTCCATTGACGTTCCCTTTTTTCACGGCTTCCATCGGGACGCTGTTTGCGATGTTCATTCCGTCAAGCGGCGGGCAGTGGGCGATTCAGGGCTTCGTGACGGTGAAGGCGGCGATGGCCGTGGGCGTGTCGGTGCAGCGCGGGCTGCTGGCGATGAGCATCGGCGATCACATGGGCAATCTCTGCTCGCCGTTCTGGTACATGATCATCGCGGGCATTGCGAAGGTGGATTTCCGCAGCTTCTTCGGCTATGGCCTGTTGTTCGCGGCGCTGTGGTTCGGCATTGGAGTGCTGGTGTTCACCTTCGCGCCTTGCTAGGCGCGCGGCCACGTGCCGAAGAGATACAGCAGTGTGCCGAGGGCCATGGGAATCGCGTAGGGCAGCTTCATGCTTGTGGATTGGTCGATGTCCAGCTCCGGCCGGCCGGTGTGCGGGGCTTTGCCTCTGCCCAGTTGCGACAGGATGTGTCCCACGTTGCGCATGGTGCGGCCCAGGCCGCCCTTCCACAGTAGCATGGCAATGGCCAGCACTCCCCCCAGCACGGCGGTGAGGATGAAGATGACGAAGGTGTTCGACACCCCGGCCATCGCGCCGATTGCCGCCATCAGTTTCACATCGCCGCCGCCCATTCCGCGCAGGGCAAACAGCGGGAGGAAAATCAGGAATCCCAAGCCAAGGCCCAGCAGCGAAAATTTCAATCCACCCCAGCCGTTGAGCCCCACATGCAACGCTGCGCCAGCGACTGCTCCGCAGACCGTGAGCCAGTTGGGCACCGTGCGGGAGCGGAAATCGAATACCGCGGCCAACAACACCAGCGCCGCCAGCGCCGCCGGCAAAGGGAAGGGAAGTGGAGTCACTACATTTCTCTCTTTACGCCGGTGGACGCCGCTTGTGCCAGTCGGTGAGCTTCTGGAATTCATTCCCCACGGCCAGCAGTTTGTTCTCGCTGTAAGCCGCGCCGACAAGCGCAATGCCGATCGGCATGCCATTGACGAATCCGCATGGGAGTGAAAGTGCCGGAAGCCCGGCCAGGTTGCCGGCGGGAATGATCGGCGAGCCTTGCGGGCCGGGTCGGTCCAAGGGCTCAGAGAGCTTTGTTGCGATGCCGTTGCGCGAAGGCGAGAGGAACACATCGGCCTGCTCATAGAACAGGCGCGCGAAGTCCTGTTGCACCAGCCGGCGCAGGCGCATCGCGCGGAGATAATCCTTGGCCAGCACTTCCTGCGATGTTTTGATGCCGGCAATCTGGCGCCGGTCGGCCAGTTCGTCCACCTTGCCCGATTCCACCAATTCCTCGAAAATAGAGCCCATTTCGGCCGAGATGATGGTGGAAACCATCGGGCCGTAGGGATAATCCGGCAGTTTCATTTCGACAAGCTGCACGCCGAGTTTCTTCACCGCATCCAGTGCCTGAGCGAAGGCAGGGCGCGTTTCTTCGGTCACGCCATCGGTGAAATCCGCGGGGTTGTAGCCGACGCGCAGATCTTTGAGCGGGGTGGCGAATTGCGGGGCGTAATAGAAGCGCTTGCCGGATGAACCGGGGTCTTCCGCGTCTCCCCCGGCGATGGCCTGCAGGACCAGGGCGCAGTCTTCGGCGGTGCGCGCCATCGGGCCGATCTTGTCCAGCGTCCAGGACAACGCCATGCACCCCGTGCGAGGAACCAGCCCGTAGGTGGGGCGTAATCCGGTGACGCCGCAATAGGCAGCCGGAGTGAGGATGGAGCCGGATGTCTCTGAGCCGATGGCGAACGGCACCAGCCCCGCGGCAACGGCCGCGCCGGAGCCGCTCGATGAGCCACCCGACCAGCGTGTGCGGTCCCACGGATTCATCCCCGGCCCGTGCAGCGATGCTGCCGCGAACCGGTATCCGCCTCCACCGGCCAATTCCACCATTGTGAGCTTCGCCACCAGCACTCCACCCGCCTTCACGAGGCGCTTCAATACGGCGGCGTCCTCCGGGAACATTTGCGCGGCGAATGGCTTGGCGCCCCAGGTGGTTGGGCCTCCGGCTGCGGCCACCAGATCCTTGACGCCGAATGGCACGCCTTGCAGCGGCGAACGGATGCGGTCGCGGAGGAAGTAGCCATCGGCATCGTGGGCCTGGTGCATCGCCTGTTCGCGCATGGACAGGGCCAGCGCCCCATAGCGCAGCCCCAGCCGCTCCATACGGTCGCAATAGGCGCGGGTCAATTCCACGCTGGTGTAGCGCTTGGCCTTGATCCCTTCCTGGATCTCGCGGATGCCGGCAAAGAAGATGTCGTCGGAAAACGTGGGCATGACGTTTTACGCTTTGAACTGGAAGGCCGGCTCGGTGGTCACCGGCAGCTTCGCTTTCTTCATCTGCTCGCGCCAGCGCTGCAGGTTCTCGCGCTGGATGGCGAGGTCATCCTGCGGGTTGGCCTGCATGCCCTGAACCTGTGCGGCGGGCGATAGCGGAAGCGTGCTGAGCACCGCCAGCCGGCGGCGGCTGATCTTGGCTGCCATGTGAGAATAGTATGCCAGATCCTTCGCGTCTCTGGTTCCGCAAAGACAGTGCTTGCGGGCCGGACAGGTCGCTATTTTTTGACGGGGATGGCGTCGCCTAAGATGGAGCCGCCGCCTTCACTGATGTAGTTGCGGTTCCAGGCGGGAATCTCGACCACCACATCGCCGGTGACGACAGCCTGGCATCCCAGGCGGCTGTGCAAACTGAGGTCGGCCGCTGTGTCCAGGCGGTCCTGTTCCTCGTCGGTCATCTCCGACAGATTGTGTTCGCCCTGGCGCACCCAGACGTGGCAGGTGGTGCAGGCGCAACTGCCGCCGCAGGCGTGTTCCAGGTGAAAGCCGAAATGCATGGCGATATCGAGGAGGCTCTCCGGTTTGCCATGATCGCCGTAAGGCAGTTTTCCAGACTCGAACTCGAAAGTTTGGTTAGCGGGCAGAAACGTAACTTTGGGCATTGTCCAATCCAAAAGTGTACCATTTCATATGATTTCTTGCTCCTCGCGGTCAATCTCACTGACTTTGGGCGGTGGGGGCGGGGGCGTTTCGGCGATGATCCGGCGCAGATTGACGGACGCTTTGAGGGCCATGCGGCGGGCGGCGCCGGTGTCAGTGCGGGCCATGCGCTGGAGTTGTTCGAGCCACACGGGGTCACCCGTCATGCCCATGGCCCAAGCCGCTGCGGCGCGGGTGAGTTCTGACGTGCTAGAGGCGAGAAACGATAATTGGGTCGATGCTTTGGCGTGGCCGTTCTTGATCAGGACCAACAGTGCGGTCGTGGCCACACGATGATGGTGATCGTTGGCCGCATTCCATAACAGCGACAGTTCCTTTTCCCCAGGCTGAGTTTCGAGCAGACCCTCAATGGCATTGGCGCGAATGCGCGGATCTTCGTTGTTCAACTGCTGGGCAAACCAATCGGCGTTGCGGTGAGACCGCACGAGCAAGAGAGCGACTTTGGAGCGGATGCGGGCATCCTCATGGCGCTGCAACTTCATGAGGAGAGGAACCAGACGTTTGCCGTCGCTGACGGCGTCAATCACCTCCAGGACGCGTTCCAGTGCATCCAAGTCAATCTCATCGCGATCCAGGGCGTCGTCCTTCAACACCAGTTTTAGCATTCGCGCATCCAACTGCGGATCCATGCGGTAGAGGTTCCTGGCAAGGGTGGTCGCGGATTGCAGCGTGAAGGCATGGGGGTCGGCAAGGGCGGTGACGAGGAGATCGTTCTCGAGCATGAGGCCGTTGAGGAAATCCGCGCCGGGCCCGGACATCCCCGATTTGAGAATGTTCAGAGCCGAGGAATAGAACTTGATGGGAGACTGCGTCAACAACTCGCGCATGGCGCGCCGGGCAAGCACCGGGTTGGCGCCGAAAGCCTGCACCAAGTCGGCCAACAAACTGAATTCAATGTCTCCACTGGCATCGACCTGGGTGCTTTTCGCAAACTCCGCCACAATCTGGGTGCGCTTCGACTTCGGAGCTTCAAGGGCGGGGTTGCTCATCATGGCTGACTCCCTCATCGGCAGGAATCGATTAAGCTAGAGCAAAGTGATGGCGCTGACGGCACGGGTTGTGGCCTTTTTGCGTTGGCGCAATTGCTGATTCAAATGATCGATAGAGGCAAAGAAGCCGATAAAGGCGGCGCGTTCGCGCGAAGGCAGTTGCTTGCGGGGATGAAAATCGCGCGGCCGGAAGTAGTCGGTCGAACTGATAATCGCCACTCCCATCGGGCGGTACTCATGCGTGCCCATTGCCCAACTCAATCCATCTTTCCGCCACAGCGCGAATCCCAATCCCTGTTCTCCTTGTTACGATAATCCCATGACTCGTCGCGATCTGTTCGCAGCGTCCCTGGCTCTGGCTGCCACGCCCGCCGCCACGGCTGCCCCCCGCAAAGGGCGTCTGAAGCAATCCGTAACCCGGGGCGTCTTCGGCCGGGGAAACAAACTCAGCATGGACGACATGGCCCGGAAAGCCGCCGAAATGGGTGTCACGGGGTTCGACCTGGTGACCCCCGAGGACTTCCCTGTGCTTAAAAAGTACGGCCTCGTCCCCGCCATGGTCCGCGGCGGAGGCACCCTCACCGACAATATCAATCATAAGGAAAATCACGCCCGCATTGAGCCCGAACTGCGCGCCAACATCGCTGCCGCGGGAAAGGCCGGTGCTCCCAACGTCATCATCCTCTCCGGCAACCGGCGCAAATTGGCCGACGCCGAGGGCATGGATAACTGCGTCACCTTCCTGCGCAAAGTCATCAAGCAGGCCGAAGAGCAGAACGTCACCCTTTGCATGGAACTGCTCAACAGCAAGGTGAATCACCCCGATTATCAATGCGACCGCACCGCCTGGGGTGTCGAACTATGCAAACGCGTGGAATCCCCACGCATGAAATTGCTTTACGATATCTACCACATGCAGATTATGGAGGGCGATATCATCCGCACCATCCGCGACAATATCGCCTACCTCGCCCACTTCCATACGGCGGGCAACCCCGGGCGTCACGAAATGGATGATACCCAGGAAATGCACTACAAAGGGATTGCGAAAGCAATTGCCGATCTCGGATTCCAGGGCTTCGTCGCTCACGAGTACACCCCCCTCGGCGATGCCATGACTTCTCTCGAAAACACGCTCGCTCTCTTTGAAGTCTGATGGACGCGCACGCAAACCCAAATCTCGACGTCCCAGGCCCGGTGAAAGGCATTGAGACGCGCGAATCCGCTGAGCCCAGCAACACGGGATGGAAGGGCTGGCTCCACCGCGGCGGGCGGCTCGATCAGGAAGCCACGCACCACCACGAGACGAAGCCCTGGTACCAGGTGCTGTGGCTAACGGGCGTCGACTATTTCTCGACGCTTGGATATCAGCCCGGCATTGCCCTGTTGGCGGCAGGGGCGATTGCGCCCATCGCCACCACCATCCTGGTTGCGGTGACGCTGGCTTGCGCCTTGCCGATTTACGCGCAGGTGGCAAAGCGCTCCTTTGCCGGCCAGGGTTCCATCGCGCTACTCGAAAACCTGCTTCACGGATGGTGGGGCAAAATTCTGGTGTTGGCGCTGCTGGGATTCGCGGCCACCGACTTCGTCATCACGATGACCCTATCGGCGGCCGACGCGGCGCAGCATGCGGTGGAGAATCCCTTCATCGAGCCCTTTGTGGGCCACGCGCGGCTGGAGTTGACGCTGGGGCTGCTGGCGTTGCTGGCGGTCGTGTTTCTGATGGGATTTCAAGAAGCCATCGGGCTGGCTACGTTCGTCGCTATTCCTTATCTGCTGCTGAACGCCGTGGTGCTGGGGAGGGGATTCGTGGAAGTGGCCCATCATCCGGAATACTGGCCGAACTGGCGGGCGGCGCTCGACGCAAAAGGCGATTTCACGCAACTGATGATCGCCTCGGCGTTGATTTTTCCGCGCCTCGCGCTCGGCTTGAGCGGCTTTGAAACGGGTGTTTCGGTGATGCCGCTGATCACCGGCCAGGTGCCGCAGGGCCGCGTTTCCAACACTCGCAAACTGCTCACCTCAGCCGCGCTTATCATGAGCGTGCTGCTGCTCTGCTCCAGCTTCGTGACGACGCTGCTGGTTCCGCCCGATGCCTATAAGACCGGCGGCCCAGCCAGCGGACGCGCCATCGCGTGGCTGGCGCACAAATACCTGGGCAGCGGATTCGGCACGGTCTACGATATCTCCACGATCCTCATCCTGTGGTTTGCCGGCGCCTCGGCGATGGCCGGGCTGCTGCACCTGATTCCGCGCTATCTGCCGCGTTTCGGCATGGCGCCGCGCTGGGTGGCCTATGCCCGCCCGCTGGTGCTGCTGCTGTTTTCCATCGATGTGATTGTGACGCTGGTGTTCAAGGCCGATGTCGAAGCCCAGGCCGGCGCCTATGCCACCGGTGTTCTGGTGCTGATGCTCTCGGCCGCTTTCGCCGCGGCCCTGGCGCTGTGGCAGGAAAGCAAGCCCTTGAGTGTGTACTGCTCTTTCGTTGCGCTGGTGTTTCTCTACACGCTGGTGGAAAACGTGAAGGAGCGCCCCGACGGCCTCATCATCTCCAGCGTCTTCATCTTCCTGGTGCTGAGCTTCAGCACCATTAGCCGCCTGGTGCGATCCACCGAATTGCGGGTTACCGAGCTTTCCTTTGCCGATGCGGAATCGGCCGAGCTGTGGAAGAACGTGATCAACAAGAAGGTCCACCTGGTGCCGGTGCGCAGCCCGGGAATGCGCAGCCGCAAAGCCGCTGAGATTCGCAAATACTATTCGGTGAGCGGGCCGCTGGCCTTCGTCCACGTCAACCTGGTGGACAACCGCAGCGAATTCGTCAGCCGGCCCATTCTCGCCATCAAGCGCGAGCACGACAACTACGTCATCGAGATCAACCAGGCCATCGCCGTCGCCAACACCATCGCCTATGTGAGCGAACTGATCGATCCGAAGAGCATCTTTCTCGGCCTGTCGCGCAAGAATCTGATGAGCCAGGCGTTCAGCTTTCTTCTGTTCGGCGAAGGGGAAACCGGGCTCATGGTGTACACGATTCTGCTCCGCTACTGGGAGTGGACGCCCTATGACGACGTGCGCCCGCTCATCTTCCTGATGAGCGATTAGCGGCGGCTACTGAGCCGCGGCAGCCTGCATCTGCGCCAGGCCCTTCTCAAAGTCCGGGCCGATCATCTTATCCATGCCGCCCATGACGAGGCAGAACGCTTTGCTGATGAAATTGTTTTCGCCGGTCATGCGCCACGTCACTTCCGTCTGGTTGTCGGCGGGGGCGAAGTGGAATTCGGTGTTGTTCGATGCTTCAAACGGCTTGATGAAATCGAGCTTGATGCGCACCAATTGGCTTGGCGTGCTTTCCGTGATCGTCATGCGCCCTTCGCCGACATCGCTGTTGCCCACCCAGCCGTAGATCGCGCCCATGCCTGACTCGGCGCCGGAATAGGAGCGCTTCATGGCCGGATCCAGTTTTTCCCACGGTGACCAGGCCGACCACTTATGGAAATCGTTCACCATGCCGAATACCTTATCCGGCGGAGCGGGGATGCGCGCCTTCCGCGTCACTTCAAACTGCGCCGGCTGCATCGCCACGGCGGCGGCCAGCACTACCAATACCGCAACAAGCCCAAGAAGAATCTTTTTTAGCATGGGGAGCATGATACCGCATCCGCCGGATGGCGATGGCCGCCGCGCCCGTTGCAATTAGCGCCCAGCTTCCGGGCTCCGGCACGGAGGTATCATCCACCGCCACAGAGAACGCGAGGTCCCACTCTGCGCTGTCGATGTAGCAATCGCCGCATTGCGTGGGGTCATCGGAGTAGCGCTCATAGAGCACACGGATCGTACCGCTGTTGATAGCCCCGGCCACGGCCAGCGGGTCGATCGTGTAGGAGCCCAGGCCGGTGAACAGGCCGGGATCGAAATCCTGGCTCCAGGCAGGCTGCGGGGAGGGAGGCAACACACCGCCTGCCGGGCCGCCCTGTGAGCCGATGAGATCGGAATAGACCCCGAGCGATGCGTTGGACTCATTCAGCACGAACGAGGCAATCACCGTGATCCACTCGGTGTCATCGGGAGTGAGGGAGAATCCCCAGCCAACCGTGGCCCCGGGTGTGCCGGATGCCGCTCCGGCGGGCGTGATGGTGAGAACCGGGGCCGCCGTCAGTGACGCAGCCCACAACAAAATGAGCGTCAAATGTTTCATGAATTTTCCTCCTGGTTACCGGAATAGCGTGAGCGTGGTCGTTCCGCTGTAAGCGCCGTTATTGGCCGTGAATCGCAAGGTGAACTGGACGCGTGTCGCCGTCGTCGGCCATTGGAAGAGAAGCGAGGCGCCTGCCTGGCCGCCGCCGGCGATTGTCCCCAGCGCCACCGGCACTGCGCTGAGCGCCGATACCGCTCCGCTGCCGCCTGTGACCACGATGTTCGTGATGCCCTCGATGACGGCATCGGCTGCCGGTCCGGAGCCCAGGTTGCGGACAACCACGGACACCACGCGAGATCCGGGCGCCGCGCCATCGGTTCGTGCCCCGGAAGTGGTCGCGTAAAGATTGGGTGTTCCCGTGGTGGTGAAGTTGGCCACAATCGACAGTGGCCCGGTCACCGCCGCGATGGTTGCCGGGTTCCCGGAAGCTGAACTCAATCCACCACCCGAGAATCCGCTGAATACGAAGCCGGAAGCCGCCGTGGCCTGGATCGTGGCCGGAGAGCCCGCGTTGATCCACCCTGCGCCGGTCACCGTTCCTCCGCCGCCCGGGCTGGCGTTGACGCTCACCAGATGCTGTTGCTGATAGAGCAATGCGATCGTGGCTGCCCCAGACGGAGCCACATAGGAGAAGCTTGCGTTCGAAGAAAGCCCCTGCCAGCTTTGGAACACCCAGCGCGTGCCCGTGCCCCCCGCCACTTCCGGCGGCGCCGCCAGGGCATAACTCAATCCCGGAACCATCGGCACCGTGCCCGGCACCGCATAGGCAATTCCATTCACCGTGATCGATGTGGGCACGGGCGAGGTTACCGTGAAATTGAGCGCCGACAAATCGGTGAAATTCGCCACCGCCGATTTCGGGGCATTCATGGTAACCACCACCGGGTTCGCCGAGCCGCCGGCGTTCCCGCTCCAGTGCGTGAATGCCTTGCCCGCATTTGCCGACGCGGTCAACTGCACGGGCGTATTCGCCGCGTAGTAGCCGCTGCCGTCGCCCGCGGGGTTGCGCAAGACTGAGCCGCTCGCCGCCGGCGCCAAATCGGTCGACAGGCGGTATTCCGGAGCATAGCTGGCGAGGTACGTTGCTCCGCCTGTTGCCCCGGCGGCCACGACCTGTGTCTGCGCCCCGCCATGCTGCCAGGCCCCGAAGCGATGGCGAATGCCGCTGCTCGCGATTTCCTGGAAGGTATCGGCGCTGATCTGATGTTGTGATCCGGGCGTCCAGACGAACGAGGCAGGCGCAGTCAGCGGCGCTCCATCGACAATCACGCGCAATCCGCTGGGCGCCGTATCCACCACGGTTTCCCGCACCACGCGGAAGGTGACGTCAACGAACGCGCTGTTGGTGCTGAGCGGCGATGTCAGTGTGACCCGGCCGGCGTAGGTTCCGGGCGCGAGCCCCTGCGGATTCACCGTCAACACCATGTTGGTTGGGGTGGCGCCATTTGGCACGAGCGCCGTCAGCCACGGTTGATTCGACACCGCACTGAGCGCGGCCGTCCGGTTGCCTGGCGTGGTGACGAAGACTTCGCGGGCTACCGCGTCATTGGCCGTGACCACATCCCAGTTGGAGGGGCTGGCCGAGAGCGTCGTGCGCACGTTCAGGACGACAGGTACGATCGTCGAGCTCTGCGTGGCCGACAAGCTATCGCTCACCGTGACATCGCAGGGATAAGCTCCGGGAGCGAGCGCCTGCACCTGGGCGCTGACCAGCGACAACCCGATCTGCGTCTGGCTTTGTACGGTTACGGTGAGCCATCCGCAAGGCCGTGTGGCCGCCAGGCCCGCCGCTGCGCCGGCGACAGTCAACGTCTGCCCCGGCGGCACGGCCCCGCCGAAGTCCATCGCAAACGTGACCGCCGTAGGCGTGACGCGAATGCGCGGCAGCACCTCAATCTCAATCTCGTTCGATTCCGCGGGCAGATAGTAGGCATCCCCGGAGTAGCTCACGCCGAAGCGGTGCTTGCCCGCGGGCAGCCCGGTGAAATCGGCATATTGGCCGGGGATCGCATCCGTCGTGACGGCGGTGGCGGCTGGATCCTGCGCACTGGTGCGCACAAACGAGAGCGATCCGCTGATCTTCGGCGACAACTGCGGAAGCGTGGCGATCACCCGCGCCCGCAAGCCATAGGACACGGGTGTCGCTTCCGGAGCAGCGCTCAGCGAAACCGGTTTGCGGATGATCAGCTTCACGTCCACGTTCAGCGAAAAGGTGAGCACGATCGACCCGACGTTCAGGCGCGAACGCAGCACGACGGTGGTGGGGTACTCGCCCGGCGCCATCTGCGATACCACGCTGCTCACCGGCGTCAAAAGCACCGGGGATACGCCTGTCAGCGGCACAGTGGCGTTGAGGACCTGCACCCGCAGCCAGGGCACGTTGCTATCCGCCTCGGCTTGCGATCCCACAAAGGCGTAAAAATCCAAGGCCTGGGCAGGCGCCGGCGGTGCGCCGGGAGCCGTCGTGAATGTCACTTCCGTGGATGACGCCGCGATGAACTCCTGCGGCTTGGTGGCGTACTTCACCCAAACTCCGTTGGTGGTGTTGGCGGCGAGGTCCGCCAACTGCCGGTTCTGGAATCCATTGCGCGGATGGGCAAACTCAAAGTCTGTACCGAATTCGGCCGCGCACATCGCGTTGCCATAGGATTGGTTCCACTCCCCTTGCACGGCGCTGATGCGCCAATCGCGGACATCGTTCGGATCGCCGGAGGGGCGCTTGGGCGCGCAGGCATAAGGGCGCACCTCAGTGGCGGGCGCGGAGTTCCAGCGGCGCGTCGTCTTGTTCAGATACGCCGGCCCGCTAAAGCCGTAATCCCCTTCGGCGAAGCTCCAGATGGTGGATTCGACGCGGCCTTCGAAGTTACTCGGCTGGTTGCCGACAGGCGCGGAACTGAGCGCATAGAGATAATCGAGCCCGATGATGGAAACCCCACAGTTCACGGCCTTGCGCACCGTCCCGGTTCCCATTAGTCCGGTAGCGTTGTTGAAGGCGTCGCTGTTGGAGAGCGAGCGGCCTTCGGCCACGTCCCACCACTCCTTGGCGCCGCGATTGGCCTGGCTCACGCCATCCTGAGACACGCAGTTGTCGAAATCCTGGTTCTTCGGCCAGTTGTTCGATTGGATCAGCAGATGGGCGTCCCACACCAGGTCCGCTCCGGCTGAGCGAACGCTCGAATCGTGCTGCATGATGACGATCTGCTTGCCGGCCCCCCGGATCTCGGCAATCGTCGGCCAGCGCGAGAATGCTCCCGTCGGGCGGTAGGCGTAGGGACCAAGATAGGTGTTCAACTCCGAGTACATGAAGTCGTAGCCGACGGAGAGGATGGAGTCGACGTTCTTTTCATCCAGTTTGAGGATCAGCACCTCGCTCGGGTTGGCGCGCAGCCAGGCACGGATTTCCGCCAGTGCGAAGCCCAGCAGCCGGTTGCCGTAGTTGGTCAACAGGCACAGCCCGGTGTTGCTCCCATGACAGAGGCGCGCGGCCGGCTCCACCGGGGGAACCGCATAGGTGTAGTAGTGAGGATCCAATTCGAGGTGCCTCACCCCGGCGTTCAACTGGTCCGTGAGTGAGAGTACCTGGTTGGCATACAGATCGCCGCTGAACCCCTGGCGCTTGGAGCTGAATGCGTTATGCGCCCCGAGCCAGGGAATGCGATTGATGGGCTGGCCGAGGCTGATTCCGTAGAGCTGCTCGCGCATCGCCCACCCCAGCCATCCCGTCTCCTTGGGCCGCGTGACGCGGTTTTTATTGAAACAGACCCCATCGCGCTCCTCCAGGTCCTTCTCGCATTTATTTAGACCCCAGGTGATGTTGTAATACTCGAAGTCGCGGTAGCCGCAGGCCTTCTGGTGCAGATTGCCGCAATCATAAGGAGCCTTCTGTGCTTGCGCCGGGCTCCACAGCCCGATGAGGAAAAGTGTCAGGGGAAGCATGTCTTTCGGTATACTAGCCGTCGAGAGGGTGCCTTCCAGAGTGGATTCGGGTAGCTTCCAAGGGGTGGTGCACCCCGGTTAACGTTCTGTAACGAAATGAGTTCCGCGACACAACCCGATCCTCGAAAAAGTGCCGCTGTGGACCGTATTGTGGGCTCGGTGGAGTTTGCGCAGGCGGGAAAGTTGCAGAGGTTGTTGCGATTTCTGGCCGCACAGGCGCTCTCGGTAAACCCTACCTCGATCAAGGAAACGATAATCGGAGTCGAGGTCTTCGACCGCGAGCCAGGCTACGATCCAAAAATCGATTCCGTGGTCCGCACCGAAGTCCGCCGTCTGCGCCTGAAGCTGCAGGATTACTACGCCGGGTCCGGCAGCGGCGAAACCCTGCGCATCGAGATTCCCAAGGGCGCCTATCAGGTCAATTTCGTGGAATCGGCGCCGCCGGTGGATCCGCCGCCGGCTGCCCCGGTCTCCGCTCTGCCGCACACGGCGAATTGGCCCCTGCGCATCGGGATTGGCCTCGGCGCACTGGTGCTGCTGGTGCTGGTGGCCTCGGCCCTGCGCAGTCCGGCCCCCCCGCGAGCCTCCGCATCCGCCGACCCCGCTTTGCTCACCAGTTCCATCGGCCAGGCGACGCATCCCAGCCTCTCTGCCGACGGCAACATGCTGGTGTACGCCTATGCTGAGGGCGACAATTCCGGCATCTACACCCTGCGCCTGGATGCCCGCTCCAGCCCGGTGCGGCTCAACGGGACACGCGTCCGCGATTTCAACCCCGTAATCGACCAGGCTGGTAAGCAGATTGCGTTTCTGCGTGAGGAATCCGCTTCGCAGTGGGCGCTGATGGTGCAGGCGATCGCCGAGGCCGAGCCGAAGCGCTGGGCCACCCTCGACCGGCGCGACCGCGTGGCGTGGCTTCCCGGCGGAAAGCGCATGATTGTCTCCCTCCGCCCCAATCCCACCGGGCCGGCGCTGCTTGCCCTGATCGATGCCGCCGGGGCGCGGACCATCGTCACTTCGCCGCCCGCCGGCACTCTCTACGACGGTGCGCCCACGCTTTCCCCGGACGGCAGGATGCTAGCCTTTTCGCGCGCCACAGACAACAGCGTCGACGAAATCCACACCGTGGCGCTCGGGCCCGATTTCCTCCCCACAGCGGAGCCGCGCCGGCTGACCAACGAAAAGCGCCGCACCAGCGGATTCTGCTTCTCTCCGGACGGACTTGCCATCATCGCCTCGCTCCAGCGCGGCCGGTCCATTCGCGGGCTCTACCGGATTCCGGTGTCGAATCCGGAAATCATCGAGCGTGTCCCCGAAGCGGGCCTGCGCGCCAGCTACCCAACCGTCGCCCCGGCGGCCGGACGCGTGGTCTATTCCATTGGCACCGACGATTTGAATCTCTACCGCCGTTCCGGGTCAGCGCCGCCTGTGCCGCTGTCGCCATCGGCGACGCTCGATTCCTCACCGGCGCTTTCCCCTGACGGCAAGCAGATCGCTTTTCGCAGCGCGCGGTCGGGAGCAAGCGAAATCTGGGTCATGAACGTAGACGGCGCGAATCCGCGGCGGCTGACTCATTTCGATGGGCCGGTGACGGGAAGCCCGCGCTGGTCCCCCGATGGGAAATGGATCGCCTACGACACGCGGCCGGACGGCCATTCCGACATTTACCTCATTTCCCCCGATGGGAAGACGAACCGCAGGCTGACTTCGCAGCCGGCCAATGAAGTGGTGCCGGGCTGGTCCCGCGATTCGCGCTTCGTCTACTTCGCCAGCGATCAGAACGGTGGTTGGGAATTGTGGAAAGCGCCCGTGGATGCGACCGGCGCGGCCCGCCAGGTTTCTGTATCCGGCGGATTCCGCGCCGAGGAGTCGCCCGACGGCAAGTGGCTTTACTATTCGAAACGCGATCCGAAGCCCGGGTTATGGCGGTTGCCCCTGAGCGGAGGCCAGGAGGAACAGGTGCTGCCTCTGACCGATGCGCTTTGGGGGGGCTGGACGCTGGCGCGCGACGGCGTGGTTCTGTTGGATACAAAAGCGAAGCCCCCGGCATATGTATACCAGGGGCAGGGAGGCCGTGAGGCACAGCCGATCCAGAATGCGCCGGTGTTGTGGGAATCGTCGGTGGCGGTATCGGCGGATGGGGTGGATCTCATCTACGGCCAGTTGGATAAGACCATCTCCGATCTCTACCGCATCGATCTGCCGCGGTAGCTACTGCAGCGCCGGTTTTACTTCGGTCACTTTGCCGTTGACCATGCGGACGGAACCGAGTTTGCCGCCTTCGCCCTTGAAGGATACGATCTCCACCAGGCCCTGATCGTCGCTCATCGTGATGCGCGAGGCCGGCTTGCCCATCTTGCTGGTGACTTCGTCACGGGTGGCGCCGTTGAGCGACTTCAGGTCGTCCAGGGTGGGGAGAGGAGCGGGCGGGGCTGCCGCTACAGCAGGAGCGGCCGGTTGCACCGCTGCCGGTTCCGCGGCCGAAGTGGCCGGTGCGCCAGGTGCGCGATTGGCAGCTTGCCGTTTGCCCGGTGCAGGCCTGCCCGCGGGTGTGGCCGCTGGCGCCGTTGCGGCGGGCTGTCCCGATAGCCGGACTTCCGGAACCGGAGGAACTCCGGTGGTCGTCTTATGCAAACCATTCCCCGTACCCGCTGCCTTGCCCGTCACATCCGCCATCTTGCCAAACACCTTGTCCAGCCCATCGCTTACCTGTTTGCCCGCAACGCCGGCCGCTGATCCACC
>JAFDVS010000040.1 GCA_018268935.1 Acidobacteriota bacterium
CCCTGAACCTATCGTTGCTTGGTAGAGGTTGCCGTCAAACGCTCCATCGGACGCCTCGATGAAGACTCCCCGGTGTCTCGCCCGGGCTTCTAGTGCGAGCCTCAAGACTGTCTCGTCGAATGCAAGCTCGATTGGAGCCTTACTCTTCTCCTGTGTGGATGGCATGCTGGTCGAAGTAGAGGCAGGGTCAGCGTCGACGCCTCATGCGCTTCATCCGACGGTCGAACTCATCGTGGTACTCCTGGGTGCCTGGGATGTACACCTTCTCCCTCAGTGGCTCCCCTCCCCTGGTCTTGAAGGACACTTCAAAGGCAAGACTGGTCGCGTCGATCTGGTCGTCCGTGTTGTGATCCTCGTTCGTGAATCGGCACCACTCGGCCACGTAGTCCGTGTTCCAAGGGGCTACCTTCAACCAGACCTTGCGCTGGTAGAGACGACTGATGAAACCGCTGGCGCGAGCCAACTTGTCGCCGGACCTGCCGTGGACTTTCACGGGTACCAGGTGGACTGACTTCTTCTTGCCTGTCGCAACCAGGTCGGGTAGGAGCAACCCATCGGATTTGGTCGGATCGAAGTCCCGGGTGACAACGAACTGGTCGTTGCGGATCAGGTCTTGGATGAGGTTCAGGGATACAACGGTGCGCTCGACGCAAACGATGGTTCCATGTGGATCATTGGCGGCGGTATCGAGGATGAGCTGCCGAACCGTGGGCGTCTCAAGTCGAACGCGGATGCAATCGAGGATGTAGTAGGTCTCGTCTGCTCCCTTGCCCAACAGAATGCCGACCGTGTAGTTGCCATCTTTGGTCAAGCTGATGTCCCAGGCGCGGTAGAGACGTGAGAACTCCGGGATGTCCTGCGTGAACTGGAACCAATCCGCACTGACGTACTGGCCCTCTGCGGCGACCATCCACTCGCCTTCAAGCAACTGTCGCTGACGGGTGATGAGCGTCTGCCCGACGGCCTTGCGGACTTCCTGCTCGTCAATCGAGGGGTTGTCCTGGAAGGTGAACTTGATGTCGTGGTGATCCGGCCGCTTTGTCTCGGGATTGAGGAATCGGTTGTAGACCCATTCCTCGTGCGGACCGCCGGGGTTGGTCGTGCCAATGACCTGAAGTGGAACCTCGATGTCCGTGGTGCGCGTGTTGCGGCTGACGATCTCGCCGAACTGCTGCTCGGTGAAGCTGGTCAGCTCGTCGAAAACGATGCACTGCCAGGAACCTCCAAGGTACTTGTAGAAGTCGTCGGGGTTCGCGCAATGACCGAACTCGACCGAAGCGCCACTGGGGAAGTGGAAGCGGTGGGATGATCCGTCGTACCGTGCGTCTGTGCCGGCCAACCATTGGCGCGCCCAGTACAGGGGGGCTTTGGCTTGCTCAAGCTCAGGGAATGTCCGTCGAAGGAACAGTGCGGAGTAGCCGGGATGCTCGACGTAGGTCAGCACCTTCATCAGCGCGGCAATCGACTTGGAACCACGGGTTGTGCCGTGCGCGAGGACGAACCGACCACTGTGGTCGATCAGTTCCTGTTGCCGTGGATAAGGCTCCCATGGGATGTACTTCGACCATCGATCCCCTGTCTGTGGTCTGAGTCCTCGTCTGTCGAACTCCAGGAACAACCGTCGTTGCTCTGGAGTGAGCGCGGCTATCACCCGAGGCCAGTAAGTGGAAGGATGGAACGGCGGGCGATCGGCCCTGGAAGCTCGATGATGGTGAACTGCGCGGGAAAGGCGGACATGTTGATCGCCACTGCCTTCGACTGATCGAGGGTGGCGACGTACGTCACTGCCTCGGGCACGTCGGCCTCACGGTATCCGATGTGCAAGTGAAGGGACTGGGTGGGATGATGGAACTCAATGGCACTGATGAAGCCACTCGATTCCAGGGCGGTGCCACTTCCAACCGTCGTCAGGTCGCTGAAGCTGGCAAATACAATCGACCCTGAACTAAGGGTCGTGATAGTTCCGCTCGGCGTGCTGGTGTTCGCGGATGTCCATGAACCGCTAGCCTCCTCGGTCGTAGACATGCGATTGATCTCGACCAACCCGGCGACGATGTTCGTGGCACCGTTGAAGGTGATGAGGACGGTCGATCCGCTGGCCAACGCTGATGCTCCGTCTGAAACGTAGGCAAGGTGTTTGATGCCGATGGTCGAAGGCTGCCGTAATTGCGTCCAAGAGTTCCCGGCGCTGTCAACGATGGACTGAACGAGGCGCGTGTTCGTTGTCACGCCTAAGCCGAGGTACAGGGAGTTGCCTGCGGTGTGGTTGACTCCGACCGTCAGTAGTGCTGAGACGCTCGTCGATGGCGCCCATCCTGTGCCGAGGGTCTGAACATAATCGGGATAAGCCACTTATCCGGCACCTAGCAACGGGAGGGCCTGGATGCGCCGTGTTGAAGGACTAGCTGGGTTGCTTGTCGGCTCTCCAGTGAAACTCATCAGGATTCCGCACCACTTGACGTTGTAGTTAGTGGTCGGTGCCCAGGTGTCGGTAAGGGGATTTGTGACAATGCGGAACGCGGTTCCACCGACGATGGCGTCCGCTGTCCGCAAGTACTGCGGATCGAGGGACGTGTAGTCACTGTCCTCCTCATAGCCGACGCTGACAATCCCAACCTCCTGGCAAAGAAGGGCTAGGATCATGGTTGAAGCGGCTACGGTCGTGATTCCGATGCTAGGCTCTCCCGACGGGCCAAGTGCCGATCCACTGCTGTCGAAGGTGTTAGTCAGACCTGATCCGGCGTAGGCAAAGACTTCAGTCCCTCCTACTCCCAACCCATTGGTCGTGACCAGGATCGACCCACTGGCATTGAGCCCGGACGTGCCAGGTGAACTCCAGATGCTGCACTTGGGATCGGTCGCCGACGTACCGTTTGAGATGGTGCCGTTGTGCGCGTAGGCATTCCCGGCTGTGTCCGTGATCCCGGTGATCGACCTGTTGGCATCGGCGGCGACACAAACGAAGATCGCGTTCGGAGCAATGTGGTGATCGAGGGTCGTTAGCGTGACGATTGCGGATGCCCCGCTGCTGGTCGTCTGCTGAGTAAAGCCCAGCTTCCTTGGCGCAAGCACTACGCTGGAACCCCGGTCTTCGCAACCTCCCTGATCATTTGGTTGAAGCGGCGGTCGATCTCTTCATCGGATAGCTTGGTCAAGTCGATCTCGACCGTATCCCTGATCTTCCGTCGCGTCTTCTCCCACCAGACGATTGCGCCAAGGTTCCCCTTCAGACACAACTGGAACAGGGCGTTACTGACCTGGCTGTTCGCTTCGGACCGGCCTTGTTCCATGAACTCAGTTAGCTCAGGGTGTTCGCGGAGCCTCAGATAGAAGGTCTCCTCGGACATGCCGAGGACTCCGGCGCACTCCTTGTTGGTGAGCCCGAGTCCGGCAAGTTCTCTCAGCCTGGTTGGATCAATCTCCTTCTTTCGATTCCCGGCCATCTAGGGAAGTAGAGTCAGGCTGCTCGCTGAAGTCCTGATCGCACGGCGGATCGCTTGGCCCGTCGCTCTCGTGAATCCCCTCGCTTGAACGGCTCGACCGTGATCGCGGACTCGGCGTCCCATCCTGCCCTGATCCTGCTGTGGATCACCTTCCCTGACACCACGGCGCGAGGATCATCGCCCCAATAGGTGACGGCCTTTGTCTCGCCGAAGGCTGTCACGTACAGGGTGTTCCGGCGGTTGTTGGTGTTCTCGCGCTTCGTCACCCAGCGGCAGTTCTCAGGGGAATACGGGCCGTCGTTGTCTATGCGGTCGATCTCCAGTCCATCGTCGAAACCGGCCTGGACCGCCCAATCATAGAAGGTCTGGAAGTCGTCCCAACTGGGGTCGAACTCGATCCCCCTTCCCCCATACCCCTCGTACTGAGTGGCGGCGGGGTTCTTGCACCGTTGGCGGGCGCGAGTCCAGATGCTGTACAGGCGGGCCCTCCGTGCGTTCTCGGACATCTTGAGCATCCTCGGTCGATGGCCCTTCCTGGTCTGAGGCACGTCCCTCCATTCCAGGTTGGACGGACTGGCGTCGGTTAGATCGCCGTTGACGTGCCAGAGGTACGGGCGTCCTCTCTTGGGCTTCAGC
>JAFDVS010000041.1 GCA_018268935.1 Acidobacteriota bacterium
AGGAGACCATGATACACTCGCCCCATGCTAGCCAGGGTCTTCTTTTCATTGATAATCGCCTGTGGCTTCCTTCCCGCTCAGGACACCACCGGCACTATTACAGGAACAGTTCTCGACGCATCGAACGCAGCCGTCCCCAACGCCGAAATCCTTGTCACCAACGAGGAAACCGGATTACGCCGTACCACCCGCACCAGTGACACCGGCCTCTACCGAGTCCCACTCCTCCCCGTCGGCCGCTATTCCATTCAAGCCCGCCGCGAAGGATTTCGTTCCGAAATCCAGCAAAACGTCCGCATCGAAATCCTACAGGTGCGCACAGTCGATTTCAATCTTCAGGTAGGCGCGGTCAACGAAACCGTCACTGTCGAAAGCACTGCACTGCTGCTCGAAGCCGAAACCTCCCAGGCCGGCGAAGTCATCAAAACCGAGCAGGTCACCAATCTCCCCCTCGGCCGCCGCAACTTCATGCAATTGACGTTCCTGGCGCCAATGGCGACCCCCGCCACCCGCGACTTCCGCACCACCGAGATCGGCCGCGGCTCCAGCGTCCCCGCCAGCGCCGGCCAGCGCCCCGAGCAGAACAATTACCAGATCGACGGCATCGACAACCGCGAAAATGGCCGCAATAGTTACGCCATTTCTCCCCCCGTCGATTCCATCAGCGAATTCAAAGTCCAGACCGGCATGGCCCCGGCGGAATTCGGCAAAGGCGGCGGCACCATCATCAACGTCGTCACCCGCGGCGGCACCAACGATTGGCACGGTTCCCTCTATGAATTCGTCCGTAACGAGTTCTTCGACGCCCGCCCGTACTTCGCCACTGGCAAGAGCCCGCTCAAGCTGAATCAGTTCGGCGGCGCCATCGGCGGCCCCGTGAAACGCGACAAGCTATTTTTCTTTACCAACTACGAAGGCTTGCGCCAGCGCACCGCCGGAGCGCCTCCGCAATATCGCGTCTTCAGTGACAGCGAACGTCAGGGTGTCCTCTCCGTCCCGATTCGAGATCCCTTCACGAACACTCCCTTCCCCAACAACACCATCCCCACATCGCGCATCAACCCGATTTCGCAAAAGATCCTCGATCTCACCCCGCGCCCCAACCGTGCCGACCCGCTCCGCAACTTCCTCTTCGAAGGCCGCAAGCCCGCCGAAATCGTCACCAACAACATCGTCACCCGCATGGATTACAACCTCGGTGAAAAGGACACCATCAGCGGCCGCTATCTCTTCAACGAAGAGCAGTACACCTCCGCCGCCGCTTGGCCCGCACCCACGAACGCAGGCGGCACCGATTTGAGCCTCCGCGCCCAGGGGGCAGGCGCCAATTGGAATCACATCTTCCGCCCGTCTCTCGTCAACACCCTCTCCGTCGGCTACACGCGCTACCGCAATATCCTCGGAACCCTGAATTCTTTCAAACAGGATTTCATCAACTCCATCGGCATCACCAACACACTCTCCGCCGTCGACCCGCTTTTCTGGGGCATGCCCACCATCATCGTCACCGGCTACAGCATCCCCAGCGACAGCACCCCCAATTACCGCACCACCAACAACTATCAGATCCAGGAAAGCATGTTCTGGAGCCGCGGCAAGCACAACGTCAAGTTCGGCGCCGATCTTCGCCAATCCCGCGAATACATGTTCTATACCGGAGGCAACTCCAGCCACGGCTTCGCCAACCGCTTCTCCGGCGATTTCATCTCCGATTTCCTCCTCGGCATCCCATCCAGTGTCAGCAAAACAGCCCGCGCCACGCAGTGGAACTCCAAACTCAACTACCTCGGCCTCTTTATCCAGGACGACTGGAAAGTGGCCCCGAAGCTCACCTTGAACATCGGCGCACGCTATGAAGTGGAAGGCGCATTGAACCAGTCCGACAAAGGCGGCCTTGGCTTCGACCTCTCCACTGGCACCATGCTCATCTCCCAATACGCCAAGACCAAGCCGTTCATCGAAGACTTCTACAAAAACGTCCGCCCCGACATCCCCATCCGTTTCGAAGACCGCGTGTCGCCCTACAATCCCGACAAGAATAACGTCGCCATCCGCTTCGGCTTCGCCTATCGCGCCATGAAGAACACGGTGCTCCGCGGCGGCTACGGCATGTTCTACGATTCCCCCCAGATTCAATCCCTCGCCTCCACCAACGACTTTGCCCCCAACACGCTCCGCCCGGTGTGGACCTCCAGTCCCACAGTGCCGCAGTTGGCCTACAACCCCGAAGGCGCAACCTCCGCCGAATCCACCTTGCGCGGCGCGCCGCTTTCCATCTTCCCCTTCCTGAGCCGCAACTTCCCCTACGGCCTCGTCCAGCAGTGGATGTTCGGCATCCAGCAGCAGGTAACGTCTTCACTCGTCGTCGAAGGCTTCTATCAAGGCTCGAACGGAGTGCACCTGCTCGGCTTCGACAACGTCAACGCCAAACTCCCTGGCCCCGGCGTCGTTCAAAACCTGCAGCCCTTCCCCCAATTCGCCCGCATCCAGGCCGAAGTGATGGATTCGCGTTCCTACTACAACGGCGGCGCAATCAAAGCCGAGCAGCGCTTCTCGCGCGGCCTCGCTTTCCTCGCCTCCTACACCTATTCGAAATCGCTCGACACCGCGTCCACCTTCAACCAGGGCCCCCAATGGACCGACCCCACCAAACGCCTGGAAACCTCCAAAGGCCCTTCCGACTTCGATGCCCGCAACCGCTTCTCCTCCGCCTTTGAGTACAGCCTGCCGCTCGGCAAAGGCCGCGCCTACCTCAATCAACTGGGCGGGGCCGGAGAAAAAATCGTCAGCGGTTGGGGCGTTCGCGGCACCGTAGTCATGCAGACCGGCGACCTCGTCTCCCCCGGCATGAATCTCGCCCGCGTCGGCATCTGCGCTTCGGCCTGCTCGGCCCGTCCCGATCGTGTCGGTAACGGCAACCTCTCCAAATCCGAGCGCAACGTCGATCGCTTCTGGAACATTGATGCCTTCCAACTTCTGCCCAACGGCGGCACCGCCGCCCGCGTGGGCAACAGCGGACGCAATGTTCTTTATCAACCCGGCATCTACGGTCATGATTTGCAGGTCTTCAAGAATACGCGTTTATTCGAAACGCACACACTGGAGTTTCGCTGGGAAATGTACAACGCCTGGAACCACGCCAACTGGGGCGGCGCCAGCGCCAACCTCGAAGTGCCCGCCACCTTTGGCAAAATCCTCAGCCGCGGCGGCACTCGCACCATGCAGTTCGCTTTGAAGTACCAATTCTAGGAGACCGCGATGAAACTTCGATATGCATTGGCGCTTGCCGCAGTGGCCGCGCTTTGGGCCAAACTCGATGCCCCCTTTGAAATGGTCGTCGCGCCTTCCACTGAGACCAACAAGCGCAATTCCGAGGCCGACGTCCTCCCGCTGAAAGACGGCCGGCTCATGCTCGCCTGGACCGAGTTCTTTACCGGCAATGGCAGCGATTGGGGCTCCGCGCAGATCTCAGCGCTCTTCTCCTCCGACCAGGGCAAAACCTGGAGCGGCAAAACCCTGCTCCAGGAAAACATCGGAACCATGAACGTCATGGAGCCCGATCTGCTTGAACTCAAGTCCGGCAAAGTCGCCTTTCTCTTCTGCCGCAAAAACTCCGAAGCCGACTGCCAGCCCATGGCTCGCTGGTCCCGCGATGGCGGCAAAACATTCACCCCTCCCAAGGTGATCCCGGTCAATCCCATGCCTGCTTACACCGGCATGAATAACGATCGCCTCATTCAACTGAAAAGCGGCCGCCTCGTCCTCCCACTCTGGTACACCCCGGATTACCGCGTCGATCAACACATCCGCACCCGCGTCTATTATTCCGACGACGAAGGTGAAACCTGGAAGCAAAGCAAAACCTTGATTGATCTCCCCGATTCCAAAGCAGGCGCTCAGGAGCCCGGCGTCGTCGAATTGAAGGATGGCAGCATCCTCCTCTGGGTCCGCACCGACAAGGGCAAGATCTACCACTGCTATTCCAAAGACAAAGGCGAAACCTGGAGCGATCTCGCCCCCATGGCCCTCGATTCCCCCCGCTCGCCGCAGTCCATCAAGCGCAACCCCAAAACAGGCGACCTCGTTCTTGTTTGGAACAATTCCAAGGACCAGCGTTTCCCCCTCACCGCCGCCGTCTCCAAGGATGATGGCAAAACCTGGACTAATATCCGCAACCTGGATAACGATGCCTCGCACACCTACGCCTACACCAGCATCGTGTTCCTCCCCGACCGTGCGCTGTTCACCTACTACGCCGGCCCGCCCGCCGGTGTGCGCAGCGAAGGCCGCTGGTCTTTGAAACTTAAGGCTGTGCCCCTCTCATGGTTCTACGAATCGCCGCGGCCCTGATCGGCGCAACGCTCCTCAACGCGCAACCAGTCATCGTCTCCTTCGGCGACTCCCTCACCGCCCCGCGCAAGGGAGTCGTCACTTACAGCGACACTCTCAAAATCATCAACCGCGGCGTCGGTGGCAACAACACCGAGCAAGCCCGCGCCCGTTTCGAAAAAGACGTCCTCGCCGCAAACCCCAACCTCGTCATCATTCAACTCGGCACCAACGACGCGGCCGTCGACGTCTGGAAAAAACCACCCGCCACCGAGCCCCGTGTCCCCATCGCCCGCTACCGCGAGAACATCCAGCACTTCATTGATGCCCTTCGCCTCATCAACGCGAAGATCATTCTCATGACGCCGAATCGCATGGCCTGGACCCCGAAGCTCCGCGATCTCTACGGCCGCCCTCCCTACGACCCTTCCACCGACGACGGCTTCAACCTGTTGCTCGATCTCTACTCCGACGTGCTCAGAGGCATCGCCATGCGCGAGAACATCCCCCTCATCGACGCCGCGAAAATCGTAAAACCCGAGCACCTGCTCGACGGCATGCACCCATCCACCGAAGGCCATCGCCTCGTCGCCGAAGCCTTGCGCCCGGTCATCCGCCGCGAACTCAACCTTCCATGATCCTCACGCGCCGCCAACTCCCCGCGCTCCTCCTCAAACCGCAAGATCCCGCGCCCGTCATCCTCCGCCCCGCCCCCGAAAACGAAGCGAGCCTCGTCACCCTTCCCAACGGAGCCGTTCGCCTCTTCTACATGAAGCGCGGCGAAGCCGTCTGCTCCATCGACACCACGAATGACGGCGCAACCTGGACCGAGGAGCGCCGTGAGTTCGCTGTCCCCAGCCCCACGGCCCACGCCTGCGTCGCCCTGCTCGACAGCCGCCGGGAATTACACGTCTTCTTCCTCGTCATCCGTGGCACCGGAACCAAACTCAACATCGACCGCTTTATTGACATCTGGCACGCCACCACATCCAACGGCCAGTGGCAATCGCCGCACCGCATCTACGAAGGCTACTGCGGCTCTCTGCGCGCCGCCATCGAAACGCGCCGCGGCCGCATCATTGTCCCCTTCGCCGCCTGGATCGCAGGACGCGCCGCCGCTCCGCCCTTCGGCTCCAACGAAGTCACGGCCGTCTACTCCGACGATCGCGGCGCAACCTGGCAACTCTCCCCATCCCGTCTCACCAGCCCCTGCCGCGAAGACTACAACGGCTCCAATTACGGCGCCGTCGAACCCACCATCGTCGAACTGCCGGATACACGCCTCTGGATGCTCATCCGCACCCAAACCGATCGTCTCTACCAATCCTTTTCCAACGACGGCATTGAATGGTCCCCAGCCACGCCCGCCAATTTCTGGTCCTCCAACTCCCCTGCCGCACTCCTCCGTCTCCGCAACAACTCGATCCTCCTCGCCTGGAACAATTGCCTCCCTCCGCCCAAGCACGAAGGCCAGGGAGTCTACGGCGGCCGCGACGCACTCCACCTCGCCATCAGCAGCGACAACGCCAAAACCTGGCGCGGTTTTCGCGAGGTCTACCTCGACCCCACCCGCAACGAGACTCCGCCCCAACGCGGCGACCGCGCCACTGCCTATCCTTTTCTCACCGAAACAAATAGCGGCCACATTGTTCTGGTCACCGGACAGGGCGAGCGCCGCCGCGCCATCATCCGGCTTCGTCCCGATTGGATCACCGCACGCCAGCACGAAAGCCATTCCGACGATTGGTCAACCTTCGAATCCTTCGGCCCCGCCAAAGGCTATTGGCGCGATCGCCGCCCTGGCCCCGCGACCACCTGGAACTTCCCTGCCCTGCGCGCCGGCAGGTTGCATATCGAAGGCAACGGCGAAGCGCAGTTAACACTAACGGATCATTTCAGAGACCCAGCCGAACGCTTCCCCGGCTGCGTCACATGCAACATCTCGATGCCAATCACTGTCGAGTGGGACGAGCGCGGCCTGCGCGCGCCGCAGCGCATTGCGTTCACCCAAGCCCCGCTGCACGGCATCAGCTACGTCCGCCTCCACCCCCGCGGCGATGACCCATTCCACATCACAAAAATCCGGGCATCGGCCCGCTGAGCCACGCTACACTAAAGGCCGCATGCCCGTTCTCGGTTTAGGCGCCGCCACCCTTGGCCGCGAGATCAACGAAAAAGATTCCCTCCACATTCTCGACACCGCATTCGCCCTCGGCTTCCGTCACTTCGACACCGCCGAAGCCTATGGCGGAGGCAACGCCCGAGCCTATCGCAAGAACGTCCTCGGCGTCGATGACGTGCGTGAAACCACGGCCACCATGCATTCCTCGGAGATCCTCCTCGGTCAGTGGGTGCGCGATCGCCGCCTGCGCTCCGAATTGCAGATCGCGTCCAAAGTCTCCAGCGGCTTTCGTTCCGCCGACGTCACCGCGGCCCTCGAACGCAGCCTCGACCGCATGGGCCTCGACTCCCTCGATCTCTACTACCTGCACTCCATCCCCAAAGACATCCCGTTGGAAGAACCCCTGCATGCCATGAAAGCGGCACGCTACGCAGGCCGCATCCGCGCACTAGGCGTGTGCAACGCCACCGCCGACCAATTGAAACAAGCTCGCCAGGCCGCCACCTCCATCGAGTATTGCCAGAACGCCTTCAATCTCGCCCAAGCCGCGGAATCGCAACCGGCCCTCGACTACTGCACCGAGCAAGGCATCCGCTTCGTCGGCTATTCTCCGCTCGCCGCCGGCTTCCTCACCGGCAAATACGGCGCACGTGGCGAATCCGTCCCCAAGGGCACACGCTTCGATGTCATCCCCGGCCACCGGGACGTCTACTTCAAAGAAGCAGCCTTCCAGTCCCTCACCCGACTCGAAGCCGCGTCAGCAAAAACCGGAGTACCGAAGCATCTCCTCGCCATGGCCTGGGTCCTGCGTCACACCGAACTCGCCATCGTCCTAGTCGGCGCCACCAAAGTCGAGCATCTCCACAACGCCCTCCGAGCCCAGGAACTCGCCGCGGACGAGTCGCTCTTTGAATCACTCCATCCGTAACACGCTCGCCGGATCCACCGACGCCGCCCGCCGCGCGGGCACAAACCCCGCCAACTGCGCCGCCGCAGCCAGCCCCAGCGATATCACCACCAGCACACCCGCATCCCACGGGCTCACACCAAACAACATCTCCTTCGCCACACCAGCCAGCATCGCCGCGCTACCCAACCCAATTCCAATTCCCAACACCGAAAGCACCGCCGCATCCCGCAGCACCATCCGATACACCTGCCGCGTCTGCGCGCCCAGCGCCATCCGCACTCCAATCTCCCGGGTCCGCTGGCTCACCGTATACGCAATCACCCCGTACAAACCCACCAAAGCCAGCAACAGCGCCAGCCCCGCAAAAGCTCCCACCAGCCACGCCGTCGATCGCTGCACATAAGCCGCCGGAGTTTTGCTAATCGCCTCCGCCATCGTAAACTCGCGCCGCGTCACAATCTCCGGATGAATATTCCGGATGATCCCCCGGATCGAAGGCAACACGTCCCCCGCCTCCGCACGCACCACCAGCGTAAAGTAAGTATCGCTGTTCTGATGAAACGGCAAATACAACACAGGCCGGATAGGCACGTTCAGCGGCCCTTGCCGTACATCCTCCACCACTCCGACAATCTCAATCGACGCATGCCTGCGCTTCGTCAAGCGCTTGCCCACCGCCTCCTCACCAGGAAAATACTGCCGTGCGAAAGCCTGATTCACAATCGCCACCGGAGGCCGCCCAGGCTGTTCATCGCTTTCCGCAAAATAACGCCCACCGGCCAGCTTCGCCCCGATCGTGGAAAAGAACTCCGCGCTCACATCCCGCTCCGGCACATCCAGATGATCATCCGTCTCCGGCCGTCCCACAACGCGCAGCCACGTCGTATTGCCGTTATGCCCCACCAACGCCCCGTTCGCAGTAACACCCGCTGCCCGCACTCCCGGCAAGGCGCGCACCTCGTGCAAGATCCTCCGTACCAGTTCGCTCGCCTGCGTTCCCTGGCCATAGACCGCATCCGGCGCGGCAACATCCATCGTTACCAGATGCCCCGGCTCAAGACCCAATTTCACCTGCATCAGCCGGTACAGACTCTTCCCCAACAACCCCGCCCCCACCAGCAATACCATCGCCGTCGCCACTTCCACCACCGCCAGCTTCGATCCCAAATTTCGCCACACCCCGCTCGTCGATCCGCGCGATCCCTCCGCCAACCCGGCCCGCAATTGCTGCCCCCACAGTTGCACCTGCGGCGCCACCGCAAACAGCAGCGCAGCCAACACCGCCACTGCGAAAGCAAATCCCGCCACGCGCGGCGTCCAACCCAGGTTCGCCAGATACGGCATCCGGTTCAGCATGTCTTCCGGCAACATCCGCAACAGCAGTTGCATCGTCCAATGCGCCGCGAGACAACCCACCGCCATCGCCGCTCCAATCAGCAGCAACGCCTCCGTAGCAAACTGGCTCATCAGCCGGCCCGATGAAGCCCCCAGTGCGGAGCGCACCGCCATCTCTCGCCGCCGTCCTTCCGAACGCACCAGCAGCAACCCCGCCACATTCGAAATCGCAATCGCCAGCAGCAATCCCGCCCCGCCCATCAGCAGCAACAGCACAGGTCGTATATCGCCAACGATCACCTCACTCAGCACCTGCACGTTCGCGCTCTGATTGCGATTCGTCGCCGGATACTGCCGTTCCAGTTGCCCCGCAATCGCGAGCAGATTCGCCAGCACCGCCTCCGCCGATACTCCCGGCTTCATCCGCCCCACGCTGTACATCGCGTGGCAACTCCGCCGCAAATCGCATTCCGACTCCGGGTGAAACGGAGCCCAGAACTCCGCCGCGCCCGCCGGCGCAAAGTGAAACTCCTTCGGCAGCACGCCCACAATCATCCTCGGAATACGATCCAGCAACACCGTCCGCCCCAACACCGAAGCATCTCCGCCGTAATGCTGCTGCCATGCGCCGTAGCTCAGAATCACCGTGCGCGGAGCCCCAGCCTTATCCTCGCCTGCATGAAAATCGCGGCCTATCACCATCCCACCACCTAGCAAGCGAAAGAATCCGTCGCTCACCCGCGCCCCGCGCACCATCACCGCGCCGCTCGCAGAAGTCAGCGTGTGGCCACGCCCCTGAAACAACTCCAGCCCGGAAAGCGTGGTGTTCTGCGCCTTCCAATCCAGGTAATCGAGCCACGAAATATTGCAGTACGTACAGGTGGGAATCCGTTCATAAATACCCAGCAAAGTCGCCGGATCCTTGTACGGCAGCGGCTTCACCAGCGCCGTATCCACGAACGCAAAAATCGCAACACTGGCGCAGATGCCAAGCGCGAGTATCAGAATCGCCAGCAGTGAGAACTCGCGCCCGCGCTGCAATTGGCGCAGCCCGAACCGCACATCGCTCCATAAATGTTCCATGGTGTTCCAGCCCCTCGCATCCCGGCACTCTTCCCTGCTCTGCCCGATTGCTCCCATCCGCCGCAACGCCGCATAGCGTGCTTCCTTCGCATCCATGCCCGCCGCAACCCCCGCCTCCACTTCCCGCTCCAGGTGATACTGCAGCTCTTCATCCAATTCCTGCTCCACCTGCTCGCGCGCCACCAGCGTGCGCACCCGCATCCGAAGCCATGTGGACCACCGCATCGCCTTACACCGTCCGCACAATCGCCGTAATGGCGCCAGACAGGCGTTCCCATTGCGCCCCTTCCTGTGCCAGCGCTTTCCTCCCCGCCGCCGTCAGCGAATAATACTTCGCCCGCCGGTTGTTATCGCTGATCGCCCACTCCGCCTGAATCCAGCCGTTCTGCTCCAGCTTGTGCAGCGCCGGATAAAGCGCGCTCTGCCCCACCTGCAGCACATCGTTCGACATCTGCTCAATCCGCTGCGCAATCGCCCACCCATGCGCCGGCTCCAGCGCCAGTATCTTCAGAATCAATAAATCCAGCGCGCCTTGAACCAGACCAGTGGGTTTGCTCATAGCCTTTGTGTCAGTAACTGACAACAGAATACCCGCCATCCCGCCAACCGTCAATCCCTGCGTACAATAAAAGTTAGTCCCTCAAGTTAGAACCCATGAGCAAAGTCAACAGCTTTCAATCCGCATCCACCCTTCGCGCGGGCGGCCGTGAGTATCGCATCTACCGCCTCGACGCCATCGAAAAAGCAGGCGTAGGCAAAATCGCCCGCCTCCCCTATTCCATCCGCATCCTTCTCGAAAACATGCTGCGTTGCGAAGACGATCGCAGCGTCAAGCGCAGCGACATTGAATATGTCGCCGCATGGGACACCTCCCGCCCCGCGCAGGACATCAACTTCAGCCCGGCGCGCATCCTCATGCAGGACTTCACCGGCGTCCCCGCCGTCGTCGACCTCGCCGCCATGCGCGACGCCCTCAAACAAATGGGCGCCGATCCCAAACTCGCCAATCCGCTCATCCCCGCCGACCTTGTCATCGACCACTCCGTCCAGGTCGATCACTTCGGTAAGAAGGATGCCTTCGATCTCAACGTGCTGCTCGAATACCAGCGCAATCATGAGCGCTACTCGCTCCTCCGCTGGGCTCAGGGCGCATTCCGCAACTTCCGCGCCGTCCCTCCGGGCACAGGCATCGTGCACCAGGTGAACCTCGAATATCTCGCCAGCGTTGTGTTCCGCGCCGACGTGAATGGCGAAACGGTGGCTTACCCCGATACATTGCTTGGCACCGATTCGCACACCACCATGATCAACGGGCTCGGTGTTGTCGGTTGGGGCGTCGGCGGCATTGAAGCCGAGGCCTGCATGCTCGGCCAGCCCATCACCATGCTGCTGCCCCCTGTGGTTGGCTTCAAGCTCACCGGCCGCGCGCCCGAAGGTGTCACCGCCACCGACATCGTTCTCACCGCCACGCAGATGCTTCGCAAGAAGGGCGTCGTCGGCAAGTTCGTCGAGTTCTACGGNNACCATCGCCAACATGGCCCCCGAATACGGAGCCACCATCGGCTTCTTCCCCGTCGATGAGCAGACGCTCGAATATCTCCGTCTCACCAATCGCCCCGCCGATCTCATCGAACTCGTTGAAGCCTACGCCAAAGAGCAAGGCCTCTTCCTCACCGCCGATGCGCCAGACCCGGTCTACAACGACACACTCGAACTCGACCTCTCCACCGTTGTTCCCTCCCTCGCCGGACCCAAGCGCCCGCAGGATCGCATCAACCTGCCCGATGTGAAAGCGAACTTCACCGCTGCCTTCGGCACCGAAACCAAGTCCGCCGATTTCGAAGGCGGCAAACTCAACGACGCCGCGGTCGTCATCGCCGCCATCACCTCCTGCACGAACACATCGAATCCCTCGGTGCTCATCGCCGCCGGACTTGTGGCAAAGAAAGCCGTCGCCAAAGGCCTCACCACCAAGCCTTGGGTGAAGACCTCGCTCGCCCCCGGCTCCAAGGTCGTCATGGATTACATGAACGACGCGCAGCTTATGCCCGCCATGGAAGCCCTCGGCTTCCACCTCGTCGGCTTCGGTTGCACCACCTGCATCGGCAACAGCGGCCCGCTGCCGGACAATGTTGCGAAAGCAGTGACTGACGGCAAACTCACAGTCGCCGCTGTGCTCTCCGGCAATCGCAATTTCGAGGGCCGCGTGAACCCGCTGGTGAAAGCCAACTACCTCGCTTCTCCGCCGCTCGTCGTTGCCTACGCCCTCGCCGGCCGCGTCGACATTGATCTGCAGAACGAACCCATCGGCGCCGGCAGCGATGGCCAGCCCGTCTACCTCAAAGACATTTGGCCCACCAACGCCGAAGTGCAGCAAGCCGTCGCCGCCAGCGTCCGCCAGGAGATGTTCGACAAAGAATACTCCGTCGTGTTCGAAGGTGATCCCCAATGGCGCGGCATCGAAACCGCCACCGGCGACCTCTTTAATTGGGACGAAAAGTCCACCTACATCCGCCGGCCTCCGTACTTCGATGCCATGGTCGATCCGGAAACCTCCGTCAACGACCTCAGCGGCCTCCGCGCCCTTGCTGTCCTTGGCGATTCCATCACCACCGATCACATCTCGCCCGCGGGCAACATCGCCAAGACCAGCCCCGCCGCCGAGTACCTCATGAGTCACGGTGTAGCGCCCCAGGACTTCAATCAGTACGGCGCACGCCGCGGCAATCACGAAGTCATGATGCGCGGCACGTTCGCCAACATTCGCTTGAAGAACGCGCTCGCCGGCGGAGTGGAAGGTGGCGTCACCACGCACATTCCCAGCGGCGACCGCATGAGCATCTACGATGCCGCCATGCGCTACAAGAACGAAGGTGTCGGCACGATCGTCATTGCCGGCAAAGAATACGGCTCCGGCTCGTCCCGCGATTGGGCCGCGAAGGGTCCGCAGTTACAGGGCGTGAAAGCCGCCATCGCCGAATCCTATGAGCGCATCCATCGCTCGAACCTGATCGGCATGGGCATTCTTCCGCTGCAATTCTCCGCTGGCGATACCAAGGAATCCCTCGGCCTCACGGGCACTGAAGTGTTCCAGATCACCGGAGTCCGCGAAGGCGTCAACTCCACCAAGCGCGCTAAGGTGAAGGCAGTTGCCGCCGACGGCGCCGAGAAGAGCTTCGAAGTGGTCGTCCGCATCGACACCCCAATGGAAGCCGAGTATTACCGCCACGGCGGCATCCTCCAGTACGTGCTGCGCCAACTCGCCGCATCGTCGGTTCACACTCACTGAGCCGCGCACGTGAGTAAGCGGCCTGGATTCGCACGATATTCCCGCGATATCATTGCGAATCATGCCTAATAAGTTCGTAATCGAACTCGGTCTTTCAGAACAACAGGCCGCCGCCACCAAAGCCATCTCGAAAGTCAAGACGGTATCCGAATGGCTCGACGACGCATGGAACGCCACTAAAGACCTCGACTATATCGACGCGCTCCATTCGAGCGTGAGTTGGGCCGACCCATTTTTCCACGCCGCAGGTGAAGCACTTCCACCCATCAAGTTCCTCACCAAATTGGCGAGCGAGCTAACGAAGGAGCCCGATCCAAACACTCTGGCCTTCGCCGTCTGCAACGTCGCCTACCAGGCAGCGGCTATGTCGACGCTCTCCGCATTGGGAAGCAAGCGGGATGCGCCAACCGGCACACTCCTTACGCAACCGCCAACTGCAGCGGTCTCTGATTTCTCCACATTCTCTATCCGAACCGCCCTGCAGCATCCATTCATCACCTACGCCGGCCATGCGTTGGAATTTCATCTCAACCGGGCAGGATATGGGGCCACCACAGTGGCGAAGATCCTGGAGAGCACGAACGACAGCTTCGTGCCGCTCCTGCAGAACATCCTTGCTCACGGCGATACCAAGGACAAATTCGAGCCGTTCCGGCTCTGGTTAGAGGGCGACGTGGATTACCGACAGAGCGCCGCAGCCCTCCGGCATCACCAGGTTCGGCTACGCGAACTGTACCGCAAGGAGCCTGTCCTCGGAAAGGAACCGTTCTCACTCGCCGATATTTACCAACCCATAGATTGCGGAAAACTATCCTGGGCAGAAATCGAAAAGGATGTCCAGAACCCGCAAAACCGCAAGCATCCCTTCAGGGAAAGCGATGGGGGACGTAACGACCTGCTCGAAACCGTGATGGCAATGATGGCTGATCCTGAGTTCGAGGACGCGATTGTCATTCAAGGCATAGCAGGCTCCGGCAAATCCTCGTTCACCCTCCGACTGAGTGACCATCTCATGGAACAAGGTTTGCGTCCGTTGCGCATTCGCCTGCGAGACATGCGGCCCGAAATGAGAAAGCCACTCCTCGAATCAATGGAAGAGGCCCTGGACCTCACTGGCCTACCAACGGAGAGACCGCTCAGCCTACTACGCAAGGGTTCTGTTTTCGACGAAGGAGTAACTTTCGGGAAACACAACTACAGGATCAGCCGCTATGTTGTGATCCTCGATGGCTGGGATGAAATTAGCATTGCGGTATCCGAAGGCTTTCAGCAGAGAGTGACGGAACTTCTCCGTGAAGTGCGGCAAATCCTGCTAGAAGGCAGAAGGCGCCAGGGCGGGCGTGTCCCCGCCCGCGTCATTCTAACAGGAAGACCGTCGGAAACCGTTGCCGCCAGCAGGTTCCTCCAACGCGGCACGCCGGTGCTCACCATTCGGCCACTCAGTCCGCCACAGTTGCAGCAGTTGGTTGGGCGTCTTCGGACTGCCGTCCAAATCAATCCCAGCAAAACAACCTTGTCCTCGGTACCGTCCGACGCCGATTTCCAACCGGTGCTCCAGATTTATCAAAAGGATTTCGAGGCCTGGACGAAACAATCCGGGGAAGATCCAACCTATGTATCAAGCGGAGGAAACGACACACTCGCGGTTCTCGGATATCCACTCCTCGCTCAATTGGCGATTCGCCTGATGAGCAAATGGAACGGACCCGCGGTAGAGTTGATCAGCGACTCAACATTGTTCCTTCGCAATCTGGTTGACTACGTTTGTGCATACGGGACGCGCCCTTCGGATAATCCGGAAGGCGAAGATTTGGTGCCGAGATTGGACGGGACTACACTCCGCAAACTCCTCCACGGTGCCGCTACTGCAATCTCCATTTACGGGAAAGAGAGCATCCCGCGACAGGAACTTGCCTTACGTCTCGAGTCTGGCGATCTCACCTGCCAGGTGAAAGAGGTCTCGGAGAAGAACGCCGTCGCCGCCCTCATGATCAACTTCTTCTTCAAAGGCGGCCACGAGCATCTCGGCTGTGAATTCGGCCACAAGTCTTTTCGAGAATACTTGTTCGCTGAAGCGATCGTGAAAGTGCTCAAGGAGCATGGCCAAGGGGGACGGAACTCACCGGAGCGGAGCGTTTACTGGCAGGACTTCCGGGACTCCGATCCGCAGTATGCCCTTTCCCGGCAAATGGCACGCATGTTGTCGCCCAATTGGCTCTCTTCTGACGTTGTGCGGCATTTAGAACGCCTGCTCGAGTGGGAAATCGGACGCGCCTTCCGGCCAGCCAGTGAAGGCCAGTCGTTGGGTGAACCAACGGCGGCTATTAGCGACGAGCAATGGGCCATCGTTCGCGATGCCATGGCCGATTTGTGGGATTGGTGGGGAGACACTGCTGTCCAAGACGTTGAGCG
>JAFDVS010000042.1 GCA_018268935.1 Acidobacteriota bacterium
GGATTTTTCAGCCGGAGTTGACACGTCAACCTTTCCGTGAAGATCGACACTAGATCGCGGTTGATTGTGCCTGACAAACCGGCAGAATACCAAAACGCAATGGAGTCGCGCGACCTGACCGATCAATCGTGGTGTCCCCGATTGTCTCTATTGGCCCGTTGCGGCCAAGCTGTCGCCGGTGCTGCAATATCGACATCAACATGCCATTCTTCGAATCGCGTAACGACTACTGGAGATTCGCCCATCATGTGCGTCGTGTTTCCAGACATTTTCTCGACGGGGATCGCCAAAGATTCTTGGAAGCCGTCGCCAACACATGCGGGACACGCACCGGCACGTTGCCAACGAACGCCGTGTTGTGGCGTGCTCAGTTGGGCCATGATTGGCGAAACGAAATCATCAGGGATGAAAACGATAAGGAAGTCGATCAGTTCGAAGTGCCGGACCCTTTCCCTCCTGACCGGATGCGGCCACTACCTGATCGCGCCTACGAAGGGCGGGTGAATCCGAAGGGGATACCCTGCCTATACCTCTCCAATGACCGCGACACGGCGATGAATGAAACGCGCCCATGGATCGGCTCCTACGTGTCCGTTGGTCAGTTCGTCATTCTCCGCGAATTGCGGGTAGTGGATTGTTCGTCGGACAATAAGCACCCGGCGATCTACCTCGACGGAAGGGAACCACCGGAAACGTTGGAACAGGATGTGTGGTGGTATATCAATCAGGCATTTTCGGAGCCGGTGACCCGCGCGGACGATGTTGCCGACTACGCGCCGACCCAAGTTCTTGCGGAGTGGTTTCGCACGAAGGGCTTTGATGGCATCGTGTACGGAAGTAAGGTCGGTTCGGGTCGCACGATAGCGCTCTTCGATCCCACCGCCGCCGAACTTGCCAATTGCCATCTCTATCAAGTTGAGGCGGTCAACCTGACATACTCAATGTCTGCCAACCCATACTACGTGTCGAAATACGCAAAGGGAATTCCAAAGGACAAATCGCCCGATGAGGAGATGCCGAGTCCCGAAAACCTGACCGAAGGAGCACCTTGAAAGACCGCATCCGCTAGGGCAAACCGTGCTGTATTTCGGTACAAATAGCCTATGGTAATACGTCTTCTCGAAGGCTATTCTGTTTGTGCATGGAAACGCTTCCCGCCCCGATCATGCAGCCATCGCCGGACGCAATCGCCCGCCTGAAGGCACTCCTGCTGGATTCCGTCAACAGTCCCGAAAGCAAGCGGGCCTATGGCCGCGCAATCGAGGATTTCTTGGACTGGTACCGGCGGGAGTCTCCCGGCACCGGGTTCACCAAGGCGACCGTGCAGAGCTACCGCGTGCATCTCCTAAGCGCGGGCCGGTCGGCTTCCACGGTGAACGTGCGTATGAGCGCGATCCGACGCCTTGCCGCCGAAGCCGCAGACAATGGCCTAATGGCTCCCGAACTAGCGTCCGGCGTCGGACGGGTCAAGGGCGTCAAGCGTGAAGGAGTCCGCACCGGGAATTGGCTGACCGTGGGGCAGGCGGAAGAGTTGGTCAATGCACCCGACCCCGACACGTTGAAGGGCAAACGCGACCGGGCGCTTTTAGCCATTCTCATCGGTTGTGGTCTTCGGCGCGAAGAGGCGGCCACCCTCACCCTCGAACACATTCAGCAGCGGGACGCCCGGTGGGTGATCGTGGACATGAAGGGCAAGGGCGGAAGGGTCCGAACGGTCCCCATGCCTTCGTGGAGCAAAGCTGCTATGGATGTGTGGACAGCGGCGGCGGGCTTCACCAGCGGGCGTGTTTTTCGTCCGGTGAACAAAGGTGACCGGCTATCCGGCGGCCAGATGACGGCTCAGAGCATTTTCGAGACAGTCAAGAAGTACGCGGCTGAAATTGGCGTCGCCAACATCGCGCCACATGATCTCCGTCGAACGTTCGCGAAACTAGCTCATCGTGGACGCGCGGCACTGGAACAGATTCAACTTTCCTTGGGCCATGCATCCGTGCAGACGACCGAACGGTATCTTGGCGTTAGGCAAGATTTGACCGATGCGCCCTGTGACCGGCTTGGGCTGCACCTGACGGTGTAGGATGTGTTCCCATGACGATAGGATTCGACGAACTTCTTGCCTTGCGGGACGAATACGGCGCAGTGTTTGTCTTCGCCGGTCAAGGTCGCTGGTTCTGGCGGCAAGGCATCGAAGCGTATCCTTTCCCCGACGGTGTTCTGATTATCCGGGGAGACGAAGATGAACGGCGCTGGCCCGGCGCTTTCCTTACGGCCACGGCGCAAGGCGTGTACACGCTCCATGCCGATCTCCCCGGCAACCGCGCGACGACGTATCGGGAACAATGGCTGGAGCATCTGGCGGGCATCGTCGAATACTCCACGGAGCCGGTCACGTTGCCAGCGTGGGCCTTCCCGCCGGGCGAAGGTGATCTCCATGATCGATGAACTAAGTGGACGATACCTTCATGGTCCGGCATGGGCTAAGAGGTATCGCGGTACGACGGGCATGTTCCGTTACGATGTCGCACCAGACATACAAGTGACCATCCATGACAGCGACCCGTTCTGGCTGGCGGTGTTCCTGTTGAACGGGGAGCCAGTCGCCGGTGAATCGTGCATCGTAGACCATGAGTCATGGGTGATGCGAACCCGCGCCGATGATGAGTTCCTGAATCGAATTCGGAAGCGAATCCCGGACTGACATATAGGTCAGCACCTGTGTCAGTGATTGCCGCCGGGACGCTCAGGCCGGACGCGCGCCGGGCCAGCGGTCGAAGATACGGCTCCAGCGAAGCGTGCCGATCTTCGACCGAAACTGGTCGCGCACGTCCACCGGGAGATGGGGAAGCCCCGCTGACCACGTACCTTGCCGGTATCCGTGGACCAAATGCTCTTCATGATGCTTCAGTCCGTATTCGTGGCAGATCACCAGCCACCAGTCTTTCCCCGCGTCTGTCGCCAGCATCCACGCGGCTTCGAGATTCCGTGCAAGTTGGTCCCGCGACACATCCCACTTGATCGACGGTGATAGCCAATCGTTCCGCTTCCCTTCGACCCACACAACCGCGTGTTCTGTTTCGATCAGACAATCCGCGTGCGTTCCCGTCTCTAATCGAAGTGCTTGCGGAATGCCATCCGCGATCCCGGCGTCCAGCTTCGCCAGTGCCGCGTCTTTTTGGGGATTGTCAATCACGCGCGTCTGATACTCCCGCCAGTGGCGACCGTCAGTCGGCGCAAGCCGGTGAGCGTTGCGGATCATCCAAGCAAGGCGGGCCGCGTTTGGAGAGACAATCTTTTCCCGGCTAACGTCAAGTGACACCAGCCGCCCGGCGCTGGCCGGTGCCGTGATGCCTTCGGCCAGACCAAGGAACTCTGTAACCCAATCCGGCCCGCCGTGGTCGCGGAGCCACGTGAATGTGGGCGTCACGCGGGTGCGCCCGCTGTGCTGGTCTTCGATGGTCGGAACTGACATATATGTCAATCGGCTGTTGGGTGGAAAAACTGGCGACCGCCGGTGTCCCGTCGCGGTGGTGAACCTTGCATTCCGCGCCTTCTGCATCGCTTTGCCAACTTCATCCTGAACGGCATACAATTCCGTCAATGTCATCCGGGAATAATCCACCGCGACCATCGCGCCCTTTGTCCGGTACCGCGCCGTCAACGAAGTTGACACGCTGATTCGGATCACTCTTTGGAAATTTCTGCTGCTCCGTCCAGAACCTCAATTTGGTCCTCGACCAAAGCTAGCACCTGCTCCGGTGGACTCCATCTGTCCGTGGGCGCGCCGCACTGCTCACTATCGACGAAGAGAACACACGCAATGCCCTTCCTACGCTTGGAACTGCGATACAAAATTCCGTCCAAGGATCGGCCACTCTCAGTGCGAAAGCGGTGCCGAAAGTATTCGGTCACTATCTGAGTCGGAACATACTCGATGTGCTCCCGTCCATCGCGCTCTATTGGCTGCACCAGATCACGGACGAAGCTCCGAAGGAACAGAATATCAGCGCGGTCGTGCCGGTTGTCGGCGTCGAACATGCTTGGAACGGCGGGCAACTTCGTCAGGTCAAGCAAGGTCAGATCACGAAGCACCTTGAACCGGGCGATCCAAACGTTCTTATTTGAAGCGCCACTGCGGTCGGGCTGGAACGTTTCCGCCAACGCAGTTGCACGGTCAAGCGCTCCATAGAACATTACGATCCCGGCTGGACTCATCCGGTTTGGTTGCCTTGCGTTTTCACGGGATGGTGGGCCAAGTTCCGAAACGGTGGAAAACGCTAGGCCCTTGTCCGCGACCCGGACGCGGTACAGAAGCTCTCCCTTCTGGGCAGTTCTGGTGAGGTCAAAGCGCTCCACCACTTCGCCAATCGAATCGAGCATCCTATAAGCGGGGATGCTTTCACCATCGTCCATTTGTTCGTCGGGAGCGAATTCGTCGGAATCATCGGGCATGCGAAGGCGAACAACTGGACCACCCAAATCGTCGGCGTCGCGCACGGGCGGTGCCATAGTATTAGACGAAGGTTTGGGCGTCGGTGCCGCAGCGTGCTTTCGTTCCGGTAATGTGAAAAGAAACCGCGTTTGATATTTGACCTTCTCGACGAAACTCTGCCAGCCAAAGCGCAATGCTTCGTCGCGCGATAGCGACCAGAATCCGCTTCGACACCACATCTGGGCTGGAAGTGCATCAATCACCGCCTGTCGAACGGCGTCAGCGACATCAAGGCCGATTTCCTCGACCACAAGGTCATACGTGTCGAATACGCTTTCGGAGAATATGTACCCGCCCTCTGCCGTTTCATAAGGCTGGCCCTCATCATCGGCGCTCGAATAGGCCCAATTGATTCCGTCCCCGATCACATCCATAAGGGCATCGAATGGAACACAAAGGGTTTCAGCTGCTTCGGCATCCGTTTCGCAGAACGCGCATTCTCCCGGTTCGCCGTTTTCCGTGATGAACTTCGATAGATACGGGTCATCAACGCATTGGTTGCAGACCAATCCCTGACTGGTTGAGTACCACCCCCGTTCTTCCTCTTCAATCCAGCGGTCTTTCTCTCGACCCATACTACGATCCCTGAGTAAACTGACCCTTCAGCCCCTCCAGCGTCGCCGCAGCGTCGATGGCATCATGCGGAATGAGTAGGTAGGACCACGGCTTCCCGCCGTAGGTCTTCGCGTGCTCCGAAGCGTGTTTGCACCACTGGACCGCCGCACGCGCTTTCGCCCGGACCACTTCATCGTTCATCTCCGTGGCCCGCTTCGGTTCGCACAACAGCTTTTCCGTAGCGGTTTCGACTGCAAAGTCCGGCTCATACGGGTGATCGGCGTGGGCGTGCCGGTAGAAAATCTGGAACTGGCCTTTGGCGGGCTTGAACCACTTCTCCACTCCCTTGTCGGACTCCAAGATCATGGCGAACCGCCGCTCCGGGTCGGAATCGAACTTCTGGACCTGATACAGGCACCTACGGAATCCGCCGAATAGCATGCTGCGGATGAAGTATTTCTCTTCAACGGGTGCGCGGAAGTCCACAGGATCTTCCCCGGCGGGCCGGGTATAGTTGTTCTCCCGTAGCGTCGTAACACCTTGGCTCACCTTCACGTCGAAGCCCGGTTCCTTCGTCCACACATGGGATTGCATCTGGGCGTGGATCAGTTCGGCCAATTTGCGTTCGTGGTACCGGACAACCGTCAGGACCGTTTCTTCGTCGGAATGAAGGCTCCGAATATGCGCCACCATCTGACCCGCCAGCTTGTACAGCAAATCGGCCTGATCGTCGTAGCTGATGTCGTCGAACTCGATCAGCTTCCGCACGATGTAGTCTTCCAGCCGCTTCTCTTTATGAAAGGCTTTGTCGGCGTTCAGGCGTTCCTGTTCGTCGGTGCGAAGGTAGGCCAGAAGAATTTCTTGCGACACCGGAGCGAAGTTGTGCCCAGCCACATCCAAATCGAAATCGTTGTACCCGAACTCCGTCCCTTCCACGGGCATCAACACGATGCGCGGGATGTCCATTGACTTCGACACCCATAGTTCAACGGCCTTCTGGACGGTAGCGGCGACCTGCTCTTGGTTGCCCATCCCTTCGAGCGATTGCTGGTTGGGCGCAACCATCTGTTGCACCTGTTCTACGATCTGGGCCAGAACTTCTGGCTTCTTGAGGTCCGCACCGCTCTTCAGGGCTTCGGCTGTTTTCAGCGGCGTACCGGTCGCGACGCGGCGGATCACATCCAAGGTGGCTTGCGCCACAACCTGATCGGCTTCAGTCGGGAACGCAATCGCCTGTTGGACCGGCGCGGGCGTTTCGTCGCTGTCTGCTGGCGGCGGGTCCGGCACCAAGGCCAAGTCCGCACCCGAACGTGCGATGTAAACCTCAAGCCGCTCCGTGGTAGGTTCAATCGTCACGCCGCCGCGAATCAGGCCATGAATCCGGGAGTTCGGATTCCGCGCATCGTCCAGAATCTCTTGGAACCGGTCATGCGCCACGATGGTCAATCGGTCAATGCTCTTCACGCCGGTGCGTCGTCCGTAAGGCAATCGCAAGCCGCGCCCGATGGACTGCTCGACCAGCGTTTCCGACTTCGCGGCCCGCAACGGCACGATGGTGTACAGGTTCGTAACGTCCCAGCCCTCTTTGAGCATGTTGACGTGGATGACGATCTCCGTCGGCTCCTTCGGATCTTCCACGGCCAGAAGGCGCTCCACCACTTCGTCTTTCTCTTCGCCGCTCTGATTGGAGTGGACCGTGATGACGCGATCCTTGTACCGGCCTTCAAAGAAGTCGTCGCGCTTGATGAGTTCTTCGATGCGGTTGGCGTGCGTCGTGTCTTGCGCTACGACCAGCACGAACGGTTTCACAATCCGCTGGCCCTGTTCGCGGGCGAAGACTTCCAAGTCCACCTTCGCGCGTTCATGTACCTGAATCCCGTCTTCGAGCTTCAAGCGTTCCAATTCTTCGTCGGTGTACGAATCGCGCTTGAAGTTCGCCCGTGTTGCCACCACCGGTTCCTTCACGAAGCCGTCGTCCATCGCACGGGAAAGCGGATAGCTGTAGATGACGTTGCCAAACGGCTTCGCACCGCCGGACTGTTCTACTTGCGGGGTGGCTGTCAGTTCCAAGCCCAACACCGGCTGCAATTCGTTTATCGCCCGCACCCCGGCGGATGCCCGGTACCGGTGGCTCTCATCTTGGAGCATGACCAAATCGTCCAGCCCGGCCAGATACTCGAAGTAGCTCTGGCCGATGTACTCCTGAAGTCGCTTGATGCGCGGCGACTTGCCACCCCGCACTTCGGAGTTGATCTTCGAGATGTTGAAGATGTTGATGTGGACGCCGGTTTCACCGAACAGGTCGTACTTGCGGACACCGCGTCCGGTTTCGTAGTTGTCGCCGGTGATGATCTCTGGCGGCTCCGTCACAAACTCCGCGATTCCTTGGAGCACGTACTTCGGATGGCCCGGCTGGAAGTCGGCGATCAGCTTGTTGTAGATGGTCAGGTTCGGAGCCAGCACGAAGAAATGGCGGACGCCCTTAGCAATGTGGAGATAGGCTACGAATGCACCCATCAGTCTGGTCTTGCCGACGCCCGTAGCCAGTGCGAAGCACAACGATGGAAAGTCGCGTTCATCGAATCCGGCAACACTTGGGTAGCGCTGCTTGATCTTGTCCAGCGACCCGTTGGGTTCGCCGCCCTTCTTTATTGGGATCAGTTCCGCAATCTCTGCCAGAATCTCAAGCGAATCGCGCTGCGGCTTCCGCAAGCTGAGCCGGTTGGAAATCATGTTGACGGTGCGGTTCATGCCTCTTCTCCTTCACCGCCAAACAGGTCGGCTTGCCCGGCCACCTTTGCCTTCTTCGGCCCGGCCTTCTTCTTCGCGGTCGGCGATTCCGCATCGCCATTCACGTCAAGCGATTCCGCCGCCGGAAGGTTGGAGATGGACAGACTGTAGTCGTCGCGACCCCATTCGCACCGTTCCATCACCGCCTTGGGGATCTTCTTCAACGTCAAATTCGGCCACTGGTCGGCGGACCCGCGAAACGCCGCACAACAAACCAGAAGGCTGCGCTCTGGTCCGACCTCTTCAGACAAGGCGTGTAGCTGCTGGTGAGTCAACTTCTGCGTCGTCACGTAGATGTAATCGCGTTCGGTGGAATGGCCGTGCTCCCAATAGTGGTCTTGGCTGGGAGCATACGTAAAGCCTTCCAGCTTGCAAACGGCTTCGGCCAGCATCGCGGAGTTGAATTGCTTGCTGATGACCCAGTTACCCCACTGGTCCCGCTCCAGAAGCGATGGGGCAAGCCGGTAGTATCGGAACCCGCCGCCGCCCTTCCAGTTCACCGATTCGGTGACTCCACCGGAATCGTCGCCATCTACTACCTTGCGAAGCCGGGGCAAGATGTGGGTTTCTGCGTGGTCACCCAATTCAACCATCAGCCATCGACGGCGCATCTTGTGAGCAACCGCCCCGGTGGTGCCGGTCCCGGCAAATGAGTCAAGTACAAGTTCGCCGGGTAAAGTGGCTATTGTCAAGATCCTTTGAATCAAACGTTCTGGCTTCGGCGTGATGAAGACCTCATTGGCTTCGGGGAAAAGGCGCTTGATCTCATCCTTCGCTTCGGCATTCTGTCCTGCTTCCTCATGCGACCATATGGTGCCGGGAATTACACCGCCGCGAACTTCATCAATGAAAGTTTTCTTCCTAGGGGCATTGTTCCCGTCCTTTCCCCACCAGATTCGATTCTCCGAATCCAGCCGATTGAAGTTCTCAAATGAGACCGTCCAATATCTGCCGGGTGGTGGTGTGAACGCCTTCCCGGACGGGCTAGTCACTGTGTAGGTACCTTTGCTGTAGTAGTTCCTGCCATGCATCGCGCTGTCGATCCAAGGCCCGCGTGGATCGTCGTCCGGGTTCTTGAACCCAGCGTTTTGTTTCTCCCCGCGCGGCAGTAGCGACAGTCGAACCCGGTCAATATCTTTCGCGTAGACCAAGATGAAGTCATGCATCGACGAAAAGTGTTTGGCAGAGTTCTTGAGGGTGTAGACCTTTTCCCAGCAGACGTTAGCCAAGAAGTTCGCTCTCCCGAATATCTCATCCATGAGGACCTTAAGGTAGGCGTGCTCATTGTCGTCACAATGTACCCAAATAGAGCCGGATGGCGACAGCACTTGACGAAGCAGTTCAAGACGGTCTCGAATTAGGGACAGCCAGAGCGAATGTTCAACTCCATCGTCATAGTGCTGGAAAGCTTGTCCAGTATTAAACGGAATGTCGATATAAACACACTGAACGGCGTTACAGTACTCCTGCTCTAGCGCCTTCAGCGCCAACAGGTTGTCGCCGTGGATCAGTCGGTTGTCGAAGAGGTCCGAATCCGTCACCCGTCGAGCCGCAAGGTGGCTCTTGTCCGGGTCTTCGATCAGGATGCGCGGCTCCAGCTTTGGTCGGTTCTCCTTGCCAATCCACGTCAGTTCCAGCTTCGTATTCTTGCTCATTGCTTCCCCGACTCCCGGATGGTCCAGCGGATCGTCATCAGCGGCTCGAACGCCACCTTCTGCTTCAGCCGCTCTTCGATCTGGGCGATCAATCCATCGCGTTTCAAGTCAATCTCATCCTGTGCTTCGAACAGCCGCTTCCGCTTGTTGCGGCGCTCCGTGTCCAGTTCCTTCAGCCGCTTTTGGTGCTCCAGCTTTTCCTGAAGCGTCGGCGCGGCGGTGGACAGGCGCTTTTCATCACGGATCATCTGGTCTAGCTCTTTGATTTCCCGCTCCAGCCCGGTCTTTAAGTCTTCCGCCCACCTGTCCAACTTTTCGACCTCTTCATCGAAGTACTTCAGGTTGCGCCGTTCGATTTCGCCCAAAGCGTTGGCACGTTCGTTGGTCAGCGCTTCTTCCATTGCGGTGGGTGGAACCGCGCCGGGAAGTGCCGTGGCAACCGACCCCGGCAAGCTCAGAAGCTTCTGACACACTTCCCCGTGCAGCGGCGAACCATCTGCGCGGGCACCAGCCAACAGCAACCGTTCCTCAATGTCGAAGGCTTCCACGCGCAAAAGCGAAACTTTGAGCCAGCCGGATTCCCCGATCAGCGGTTCCAGCACACTCAGTCGGGCACCGTATGCGTTGTAGTCGAAGACGATATCCGCCGGTTCCAGCCTTCGCGCTTTGGCGTCGTGGATGATGCGGTCGGCCAGTGGGTGATCGGGACGGAAGAAGTGGCAATTGCGGGTTTCGGCCTTGCGCCAGTCCAAGTGGTAGCCGGTACCCTCATGCTCGAAGAACGGCTCCCCGGCAGCGAATACAGCGCTGGCTCCCAGTTCCTGCCGGGTAAGGTTCAAGAGCATCCGCTGAACCGCGTCTAGCGTCTCCTGTGCGCGATCCCGGTGCATTCTGAGGCGATGGTGGACTTCTTCGTCGAAGTGCTCCAGCAAATCCCGGCGGGTCTGGGACAGCCGGTTGCTGATGTCGGCGTCCAGTTCCCACTGGATCTGGTTGAATGCGGCTTCGATCTCCGTGTTGGACCGGCAATCCTGATAGACGGCGGCGATCCGTTTCTCCAAATCCACACCGCTCTCAATGGCTCCTAGAACTTCGTCGCTTGCTCCGAACACACCGTCGAACAGGCGGAACTTTTCGGAAAGAAGCTGGAACACACGCCGGTCGGCGGCGTTGTTGCGGTTCACGAAGTTGACGACCACCACGTCATGCTTCTGGCCGTAACGATGGCACCGGCCAATCCGTTGTTCAACGCGCTGCGGGTTCCACGGTAAATCGTAGTTGACGATGAGAGAACAGAACTGAAGGTTCACGCCTTCGGCGGCGGACTCCGTAGCGATAAGGATCGTGGCCCGGTCCCGGAACTCTTCGACGATGGCCGCTTTCATGTCGGCGGTGCGGCTTCCCGTGATCTGGTCGGTTCCCTTGTGGCGCTCCATCCAGCGGCGATAGATAGCTGCGGATAAGGGGTCAGCATTCGTGCCGGAAATGAGTACGATCTGGTCCCGGTAGCCGTTGTCGGAGAGCAATTGCAGCAGGTAGTTCTGGGTGCGAAGGGATTCGGTGAAGATGACCGCTTTGTGTGGCGCGCCCAGTTCATCAGCCTTTTCGAAAGCCTTCTTCAGCCCTTCGAGTAGCTGTTCGCCCTTGGAGTTCCGGTGGATGCCTTCCGCCAACTGTACAAACTCCCGAAGGTCCCGGATTTCGCCTTTGATTTTCTTGTTACGCTCTTCGACGGGATCGGCTTCCGAAGCTGGTTGCTGACTGGCATCGCCACCGTTCTCCCATTCGTCGGCCAGTTCGTCCAGCCCGTCGAAATCGTCAGCGGCTTCGGTCGCGTCGGCGGGTGCGGCATCTCCGTCTAGTTCCAGTTGGAGCCGGGAAGCCAAGTTGCGGAGCGTTTCGCTGATGGCGAACGTAGAGGACGCCAACAGCTTGCGAAGTACCAGTGTGATGAGTTGCCGCTGGCTGGCCGGTAGCGCCATGAGTTCTTCGCGGCGAAGATACTCCGACACGTTGTCATAGAGCCGCTGTTCGTCGGCGGACGGAAAAAAATCTTGCGTGATTGGAATGCGTCGCGTGAACCGTACGTATTCGCTCACCTGTTTGCGGAGCGTTCGTTTGCACAGCGGCTTCAATCGCTCACGGAGCACCATGTTCCGGTGGGCTTCGTTGTTGGTCTGGACGTATTGAAGCCGGAACGACTTTGCGTCGCCGAAGACTTGGGGGTCGATGACGCTCACCAGCCCGTACAACTCCATCAAGCTGTTCTGAAGCGGCGTGGCCGTCAGCAACAGCTTGTGGCGCATCTCCAGCGATTCGGCGATGGCGGCGGCTGTCTTGTTGGTCCCCTTGAAGATGTTGCGAAGTCTGTGGGCTTCGTCAATCACCACCAGATTCCATGAGACGCTGGCGATGTCGGTCTTCTTGGCCTTCGCAAACTGATAAGAACAGACGATAATGCGGTTGTCCGCCAAGAACGGGTTCGGGTTCCCGGCTTTCAACGCTTCGTTGTAGGACTTCGACTCCAGAATGAGGCATGGCAAGTTGAACTTCTCCAGAAGTTCCTGTTGCCATTGCTTGCGCAAGGTTGCCGGAAGGATGAGAAGCAACCGCCGCCGTCGTTCCGCCCAACGCTGTGCGATCACCAGCGCCGCTTCGATGGTTTTGCCAAGACCCACTTCGTCGGCCAGAATCATTCCCTTCGACAGCGGGGATCGGAGCGCGGACAGGGCGGCGTCAACCTGATGCGGGTTCAAATCCACACGGGCCGAAGCAATGGACTGGGACAACCGTGACAGGTCGTCCCCGCCGCCGCGCAACGTCAAGGCGGTGGACCAATAGAGGCTGTGATAAGGGGTGTACACGCTGAACCTCTACTCTAGCGGCATGCGCTGATCTGGCGCACGCTGGCATCGGTCTATTGCACTGCGATAAAACAATTCTCCTACAATTTGTGCTTTGAGGGTGCAACCGCACTTGAATCGCAATTGAGGGAAAATGTTTCCATCCGAAAGGACATGGAAACTTCCGACGATAGAGGAACATGACGCCGACACTTGTTCATCAGCAATCCCGTGTTCAAGAGATTATTCACGACTTCCGCGCTGGTCGGATTGTAGTTCCTGAGTTCCAGCGTGACTACGTTTGGACGCCGAATCGCGCACCGAAGTTGATCGACTCACTTTACCGGCGCTTTCCGGTTTCATCCCTATTGGTCTGGGAGAGTGACGAAAAGGTTGAGGTTCGGCGCTACGCCCCGGCCAAGGCCATTGGCACGTCTGTCGGATGGCTGATCGACGGTCAACAGCGGGTTATCACGCTAGCGCGCACCCTCACCGGCGATGACGGTATCGACGTTGTTTTCAACACTGAAGACGAACAGTTCCTTCGCGCGAATGCCGCGACCCGGAAGGATGACCGATGGGTTCGCGTGGCGGATGTGTGGGATGAGGATTGGTATCGGCGGTACCGCCGCAATCTGCATGACGACATTCGTGGGCGGAAGATCGAAGAACGGCTGGAGAAACTGCGATCCGTCCTTGAGTACGAAGTTCCCATAGTCCGAATGATCGGGTACAACTTTCAAGACGCCGTGAACGCTTTTCAGCGGATCAACACCCTTGGCGTCAAGTTGCGGTCTGAGGACCTTCAGAGCGCCCAAGTCGCTGCCAAGCACTCCGGGTTCATCAGGAAACAACTGACGCCGTTCATTCACGACTTGCACAAGCGCGGTTTCGACCGAATTACCGCCACTCACTTGTTCCGGGCATGCGCGTTCATCGCCATGCCGGATGGACGGCGGCGAACACCGCTTCACGAACTCCATACGAAAGACGTAGAACAGGCGTGGAAGCGCACGAAGTCGGCGGTCGAAGATGCACTCAGCTTGTGCATGGGAGAATTGGGCATCGCTGACATGTCAATTCTGTGGTCGGGCAGTCTTCTGGTGCCGGTCATCGCTCTTTGTGGCACACTCAGTCCCCGTGATCGTGACGACCGTGAAATTGCGGGGTGGGTCGGCTGTGCGGCTTTAGCCCACCGCTACAGTTCCGCCAGCGGCACCGCGCTGGAGCAGGACCTGAAGGCTTGCAGGAACGGTGATCCAGTCGGAGCGCTTCTGTCGAATTTGCGTCAAAGCCGACCTTCACTATGGGCGACCCCGGCGGACTTCAATGGCTCAATGGCCGACCGGAGTGGCTTGCTTGCGACTTTCCTTGCGTGCAAACAGCTTGGTGCGTCCGATCTCTTGACACAGCGGCGGATTGTGAGCAGAACCCGCGTGGACCGGCACCACATCTTGCCGCGCGCATATTTCCAGCAGGGTAAGGCGCGCCAACGCGCCGACGTTCTGCCGAACATTGCGTTCGTCGCGAAGGACTCGAACCAGTCAATCAGCGACAATACCCCTGCAACGTACCTTGCCAACATTTCGCCGAAGGTGCTGGAGAGTCAAGGAATTCCGGTGACCAGCGACTTGTGGAGTGTCGCCAAGGCAGAGGAGTTTTGGGCAGAGCGGCAACAGAGCCTTACCAACGCCTTCAATGCATTCCTGAAGGCATCACTTGGCAATCGGCGCTTGGGTTGAGTTGTTCGTCGCGCATGATGTTTTGTCGGATTTCTTGATCGCGTGTCCGTCGGACTTCGCCTTGCTCAAATCGACGGGCCACATTCCGATTGATCGAAATAGGAAGTCCGTTGCAAGACGCACAACGGAACTCCGGTCGCGAATCGTCTCCGGGGCAAATGGACGCAAGATGGTGACTGCTTGGTCAAGTAGTTCCGCCGTGCCTTCGGCGAAGTTGACCTTGATGGGTTCGGTGAATTCTTTATGACGCATGCCTTTCTGCCGCCAACGGCGGCTTCCTGTATTTCCTGTTTCTGAGCGTGTTGGACGCTGGAACCCGCTGTGGACGTTCCGTCGTCAAAAAGCGATAGAGGAGATCGAAGTGTGACGATCCATCAGATAGATGTTTCGACGGCTCCTCTGTTCGGACAAATTGACCTGCCTGAGTGGTTGTTATAGGTGATCCCTCCAGTTGTCCGCAAACCGATGCCCGAAAAAGGCCATTTAGGTCCGCATGGATAATCACGTCGGTCGTCGCCGCGATCCTGAGCAAGTTTTCGTAGCGTTCGGGCTTGCCACCCCGCTTTCGAATGAAACTGCGAACACCGTGAAGTCCCTTCTGACTTCGGAGTGCCAGCAAGCCTCGAAGTTTGATTTCTTCGTCTAGTCCCAGATCAGCAAGTCGGCCAACGGCGTCGGGAGATTGTGGCGCGGGCGGTAGCATGAAACGATGTTCGGGGAAGGGGCTGAAGTCCTCGACTGTATCTAGAAGGCGGTCGAGTATAGACATCGACTTTGGGATCTCACCCTTCCGCAACCGGCACTCCACCCGCGTTAGGATCTGTGGGGCGTCGGGCAAAGTGATTCCTTTCTGTCGGCGCTCTTCAACCTTGTCGTAGACCACATACTGCCGGTTGCTTTTGCCCGCACCCCACTCCACGGTTGCGATCCCTTTACGGTTGTGGCGCGTCGCGTGTTCCGCAGTGCGTCGAGCATTGTAGATTCGGGTGTTTCGATGGAACCACTCCACGTCCACCAGCGGTACATCGACCGCGAAGTCAACCCTTTGGATCGGAATCACGGCAGGGTCAGCAAAGATCTTCTTCGCCAGATTTCGCATGGTGGACGCTGACATCCCTGCCGTCCCTTCCCATTGGATCTGTCCAACCGATGTCGCCCTATCGCGCGAACTGAAGAACGGTTCGTAGAAATGACAAGTGATGGGCAATGCCGATCCCATCTTGAACGGTCGCGTACGCGCGCCCGCTGGAAGTCTGCGTAAAACGTCACGGACGTGCGCTTCGAATCCTGCCTCGAAGCGCACGTCAGCCGGTAGCTGGAAAAACAGCTTGTCGATCATCGAAGATGGCCTCTGCCCATTCGCGGGAATACTTAGGCAGCTTGACCGGAGTTGACCTGTAACCTCTTGTAAACACGGATCAAAACGGATTCGGGGATGCGCAAAGTGGTGTAGGAGCGCCGGTACTTGGAGCGCTGGCGCGACCACTTGATGACGCCGGGTTCGTTCCAGAACATGCGGCGTACGCTTTCGTGGGAGATGTTCAGACGGTCGGCAATGTCTTCGACCGTGAAGTGATTTTCGTCGATGGTAAAGGGAAATTGGCCCATACAGACCCGCGAATGGGCAAACGGCTAAGGGCTGCGCTACCCGGCCTGCATACGCTGGTTCAGTGGATCTAAGCTGCGAACCCGGTCCAAGTGTTCTTCCAACCGCCGTTGTCGTGCCCGGACCCATTTCCCGTAGGACTCTTCAGTTGTTCGGACATTCTTGTGGCCCATGAGGCGTGCGACGACATCGATGGGCACATCGTTCTGGAGCAGTTCAATCGCAAAGTGGTGGCGGAAGTTGTGTGGTGTACGGTGTTGGAGACCAGCAAGATTCAAGAGTTTCCGCAATCGCATAAACCACTTCGATGCGCGCGTGTGGAGTTTACCTTCGCCACTCCAGAAGAAGTAGCGTTCGCTGTCGTGCGGCGCAGCCAGTAGTTTGTCTACAACCCATTGGGGTACCGTCGTCCAAACGTCTCCGTTGGTCTTGGTCCGATACGTGAGGATCTGGTTGCCGCGTACCGAAGCCTTCTGCAACTTTGCGGTGTCGGATACCGCCAATCCCGTGTAGCGCATGATGAGGGCAAAGGCTTCTGTCTGTATCGCGATTGGCTGGCCCCTTCGTCCGTACTCATCTGGGAAATCGGGTACCACCTTCCAAAGTCGTTCTAATTCATCCGGCTCGAACGGGTCCTTTGGACCTGTCCGGTCAGGCACGGGCCGGAGTCCATCAGCAACATTCCGCGATATCAGTTCCGCCCGATAACAAAATTTGAAGAAGGACATCAGCATGTCCTGTTCCCGCTGGCGTGTAGTCGCCGCGCCTGTCCATGTTGAAATGAAGTCCGTCAGGTCGGCGAAGCGAATTTCGTTGATGAACTGGTAGTTGCGCGGAGAGGCTTCCATGAACGCCTTCAGGCGCGCCATCGCCTTCTGCGTCTTCCGCCTCACGTCGATGCTAAGGTTCGCCTTGGTGTTGGTGAAGTGGTGGATGGCTTGATCAAGTGGCGTACGCAGTTCGGGGACGATGACGGGAGTTGGAGCTTCAAGGTCGCGGACAATTTCGCACGCACGCCCCCAGTCGCGAACTCCATTTTGGGTACGGGGATCGATCAACCGTTTCGGAGCTTCGTGCTTGCCCTGACCGTCGATTCCCTCGAAGTGGATTGGGCAGGGCGGCTTCCTTGGGCACTTCTGGCCGGTTCGCTTTCCGTGGTTGGGACACTTGGCGACATGGCGGCGAAAGATGTTCAACATGCTCCAAGAATACCAAAACGGCCCTTACGTAAAACTTACGTGGGCCGTCTTGATCCTGCAACTTGTTGATAATGCTACTGAAAATATTGGTGGAGGCGGCGGGAGTCGAACCCGCGTCCGAGAAAGCCTACCCTGAAAAGCCTACGTGCGTAGCCATGTTCTGGAGTTTCGAGGAGCAGTTCTGAACCGGCAAGATCCCTATCCTCTAGCCCGATTGATCTCGGCCTGCGGCTACGAGCAGAAGCCCTCGGCCTATCCCGTAAAATTTCGCCTGCCGATAGCGCACGGGCTCACTACCGGTGACGGCTACCTAAAGATTAGGCAGCGTAAGCAAACTGCGTGTTATTGGCAGTTATGGTTTTCCGATCGTTTAACGGGAGCTCGGAACCCGGCACGCCTTCCCAGGCCAGTACTGACCCGTCGAAACCTGTACGCCCCCTTCCTTTGTTTATGATAACACCGAGACACGATGCTTCCTTCGACTGGACAGGTGACAACTGCTGTCCTAACCTAGAGAAGTAGTCCATTTTCAATGCCGACAACCCTGCCGGACACCTCCATAGACCAAGGTACTCAGGACGTACTCACGCCGCTGTACCACCTCGTTCTGTTAGACGATGACGAACACTCCTATGAGTACGTGATCGAAATGCTGATGAAACTTTTCTGCCTGTCGGCGGATCAGGCTTACCGGCATGCCGTTGAGGTGGACGCGAGCGGGCGGACGATTGTGCTGACCGCGGAACTGCCGCTGGTCACTTTCGGGCGGGAGCAGATCCATTCGTATGGGGCGGACTACCGGATTCCGAGGTGCAAGGGGTCGATGAGCGCGGTGATTGAACCGGCGTCGGGTACGGGCGGCGGGCAGAACTGTTAGTTGCCTTTTCCTACCACCATGAATGCTGCCCAATAGAAGGGGTGGCGGTATTCGGGACGCTTCATCAGGTCGAGGGCGGCACGTTGCATTGCGTGGCTGAGGTTGATGCGGCCCTGGCGGACGTTTCGATGCAAGGCGGTCATGAGATGACTGGTTCCGGCGGAATCGGCTTGCCACTGGCTGGCAACGGCGGCGTTGCTTCCTGCGGCAAGAAATGCCCAAGTCAGCCCGATCAAGCCTTCGCCGGCGTTGGGACCGGAGCTTGCGGTTTGGCAGGCGGACAACACTACCAAGTCGGCCTGCAATGGGAGTTGCAGGACTTCGCGCGATTCAAGGACTCCGTTGCTCAAAACAAGATAGGAATAGAGCGGATTGACGGCGTTGAGAATCCCGTGGGTGGAGAGATGGAGGACTCGATGACGAGGGGCCTCGGCGAGCCACGCGTCGCGGCTTGCCTCATGGCCGAGGAGAATTTTCGGGGATTGGTAGACCGACGCGACCTGATGCACTTCCGCCGCGGAGGACTGAAGCGGTGGGAGAGCGCCGGCAAAAGGTCCAGCGGATGGGGCGCCGAGGGCGAGTAGAGTGCCGGCCGGGTTCGTCCTGGGTGTTCGCGTGGTCAGACTTTGGAGCACGGTCATTGACGGGGCGTAGTGGAGGGGATGCTCTTCGAGGAGGTGTTTGCCGGTTGCGGAAACCAGCGCGGCGAAGGGGATGTTCCACAGTTCGCCTTCGGGAAGGAGAACGATAGCGCCGCCACGGGGCAACTGGCTTTCGAACGGGGCTATGAGCAGGTTGTAGAGTTGCGCTGCCGCGATGCGGTAGGAGAGATCACGGGCGACGATGGATTCCCGAAAGCCCGCGGCCAATTGGCGGACGGGCTCCCAGGGTTGGACATGGACGACGATGCGCGTTCCGGAGCCGGGGATGAAGAAGGAGTATAGTTTTCCGTTCGCAACGCCGAATTCGATGGCCGAGGAGCCGTTGGCCAGCAAGGTGCGGATTTGGCTCAGCGGAGCAGGGGAGAATTCAGCGCGGCGCATTCGCAACTCAGGATGGGCGACGTAGAGATTGGCGCGAAAGGCATCGAGGTCCCGATTGGCGGCTTCCCATTGCTCGCGGGCCTTTGCTGCGCCTTGGAGCGCGGGCGCGGCCAGGCGTAACACGCGGCTGCGGAACTGCTCCTCCTGCTGGCGCTCGGCGGCGGTCATTGCGGCGGAGGGAATTGCGGCCGAATTCCTGAGGATATCGGCCAGGATGCGGCCCTTTGCACCTTCGAGGTGCTGCAGGGCTTCTTCAGGGCGTTTGGCGTCGACTTCGAGCGCCATCAGTTGATAGTAGGGATTGCCTCGGGTGGCGAGGAATTGGAGATCCTGTGTGTTGCCGCCGGCGAGCAGGTCGCGCTGGGCTTCGAGGAGGCGGATCTCATCGAGGAATGCGGACCGCGCCGATGCGGAATCGCCGAGGCGAAGATGCGCGGTGGCGCGAGCGTCCAAGGCAAGACGGTGAGGCTCGACGGCTCCCGTTTCCCTGGTTTCGCGTTCGGCGCCGATGGCCAATTCGAGCGCGGCGGCGTTGTCGTTGCGGTCGAGCGCGGTGAATGCGAGGTGGGGCAACACCTCCGCGGCCTGGCGTGTGCCTTGGACCGTGAGAAAGAGCTTGCGAGCTGCCAGCAAATCTGCGGCTGCCTCGGCAGGGCGGCCCATGCGGCGATAGGCTCCGGCCCGATTGACGAGGCAGGTGGCGCGGATGCGGGGATCAATGATGGCTTCCTGTTCCAACACCTGGGCGCTGATTCGCAGAGCCGCCTGGAGTTGGTTGAGCTCGAGATAAACGGGGATGAGATTTGTGCGGGTCAGGGCGATTTCGTTGGCGGGGAAACCGGCAGCCTGCTTGGCGGCGAGCGCCTGCTCGAGGTAAGAGCGGCCAATCAACTTGTCGCCCTGACGCATGTAGGCGACGGCGATGTTGTCGAGCAGGGCCAATTGCAGCTCACGGTCCTGGACGGCGCCGCTTTCCTGCAGGCAGGCGAGCAGGACGCGGACGGCCTCTCGATACTCGCCGATATCGGTGAGCACGATGGCGAGATTCGCGAGCGAGCGGAGGGCTCCTGCGATGTCTTTGGCGTCGCGGCAGCGCTCTGAACCGATGCGGAAGGACGCAATCGACTCACGAGGCAATCCCAGTGCTCGCTGGGCCAAGCCGGCTCCGCGGTAGAGGTCGCAACTGGCTTGATGATCGGCGGCCGGCTGGCTGTATTTCAGGCCGAGGAGATTGGCATCGAGCGAGTCCTGCTGGCGGCCCATTCTGCGGTAACAGAGTCCGATGGCGCGCTGGGTGCGAGCCGCGGATGAGGGCTGATTCAAGCGCAGGGCGAGGGCGAAAGCTGCCTGGTGCAAAGCCAGGGCACTGGCGAATTTGTTGGCTTTGAACTGGGCCTCTGCTTTTGCGCGGCAAGCCTCCAGCAATTGCGGTGAGGGGGGGACGGAACTGACGATGGCGGCGGGATCCGGGGCGGATTCCAACTGAGTCAAGATCGCGTCGTAGTTCCCATCCTGGGCGAGGGCGAGGAAAAGCAGGAGGCGAAACACGAAATTCTATTCTACGTGCGGCGGCGACGGGCTGCGCAGAAGAGGGCAGCGGCGACAAGAAGCGCGGTGGCCGGCTCAGGGGTGCCTGCAGTACCTTGCACTTCGAAGACATCGCTACCCTGGAATCCTACGCCCCAGGCGGATCCGGTAAACGCGCGTTTGCGGAAAGCGCCGGGAATGTCGTTGCGATACCAGTAGAGGGTGTCCGCCACAGGGTCGGACGCTTCCATCACGAGCCAATAGGTGAGGCTGGGGTCGAGGGCGGGGAGGGTAGGCGAGTTGAGGGTGAGGATCTGCTGGGTACCGTCGAGCACCGCGGAGTTGATATTGCCTTCGATCAACGCCGCCGGTTCCGTGGCGCCGGACCAGAGAGAAAGGCTGAATGTCGCGTTGGCGGTTCCTCCGCGAACCGCCACGCGATAGGCGGACACATGGGAAGCCGTTGCCACCTGAAAAGGATTTGCCCACATTGCGCCATAACTCAGGTTGAATGTGTGGCCATCCCCTACGGAATCCGAGAGAGAGGAGTAGGAATCGCCAGCACCGAACGTTGTATAGAGAGTGGCAGCGTGCGACAGGGAACTGATCAGGGCAAGAATAACCGCGAGCTTCAAGTGTCCTCCTTGCCGACTATGGAGGGCCGATGAGGGGGCGATATTGGCGGAGACGCGATTTTTTATCGAGATTCGCCGCGGAGGCTTTGCTGCCAGCGTTGGACTAAGGATGAGCCGGGATTCGTTGTGGCAAGAGCGCGCAGTTCCTGTTGCGCCTCCTCCTTAAGGCCTGCATTGGCGTAGAGCACGGCCAGTTCCAGATGGGAGACGGGCTGGCGGGAGGACGCTGCCGCAATTCGGTCGGCGGCGGCTTGCGAGGCAATGTAGAAGCGGGCTTCGGGGAGTGGCGGCTGGGGGGTACGCAGCAGTTTTCCATTTTGTCTGGCGGAGATTTGCCAGATGAGCACCTTCTCTCGAGGAAGCGGCGCCGCGGGGCGCCAGGTTGTGGTTTGCTGTTCCCCGCTGTCGGCGAGCGGCTGAAACTGGTCATCCATCACTTGCACCCTGTATGATTGTGCTCCATCGAGTGGCGTCCAGGAGAATGCGGGCCGGTCTGAGAGGACGATGCGAGCCAGTGGCGCGGTGGGGACGAAGGCTGGTGTTGCCTTTTCGGGGCCGAGGAACGTGGTTGCCGGCGTCCGCACGCCATCCGGGAGCGGTGCGATGGCGAGCGTGCCGTCCTGCAGCAGTGCTTTGATTTGGGCCGCACTATCCGGTGTGCCGGCAAAGCCCACGAGGTTACCGGAAGGATCGATGCCGAGGGTCCGGCCGTTATCCTGAATGGCGGCGGCGAGTGTGGGCGCGGGGTGCTGGGTGAGCCTGACGATTCCCCATGCCGCCAGGAGCAATCCGGCGGCGATCGCGGCAGATTTCCACCATGCGGACGTTGGGTGGCGGGTCTGTAGTTCGCGTTGAAAGGCGCGCAGGTCTTCGAATTCTTTGCGGCAAGTTTCGCAATTGGCCAAGTGGGTTCGAATGGAATCCGAGGGCGCTGCAGTGAGGGAATCCCTCAAGTCTTCATAGGAGAGGTGATCCTCGAAGGGGGCGATCGGGGGCCGGTGCGGTTTGCCATCGGACAACAGAGAGCGGCAGGACTCGCATGCCGCGACGTGGTCATCGAGGCGCAGCAATTCCTGCGGGGGCAGCGTCCCGCTCCAATAGGCAGCGACCTGTCGTTCCTCGATATGCGCCACTCTCTTAAGTGCCTCTCACTCTTGTTCTATCACCTTAGAGGACAAATTCCCGGAAACATTAGTACGTCATGACGGAGTTGGTGGACAGCGGCGGGCGAGCCGCTGGCGGGCCGCGGCCCGGAGGTTGATGACTTGCTGGCGTGTGATCTGCAATCGCTCAGCGATTTTCAGATCGTTCCAAGGCAGACTGGCCCAGATGGCGGCGAGTTCGTCGGCGGGCATCTCCATGGCCGTTGCGATTTGACGCAGTGTTGCCGCTCCGCTGGCGGGGAGATTGGGAAGGGCCGGGCCTCCGCGTTCGTCGCGGAGGTGCAAGAGCAAAGCGACGCGCTGAGCCAAGGGTAGCTGGAGTATTTCCATCCAAAGCCTGGCAAGCCAGCGTTCCTGGTCGATTTTGCGATCCCTATCCTGGGTGGAGGTAACTGGAGGCGGGACGGTGTCGAGCGAGATGTGCACGTCGCGGATGCCGAGGCAATTCGCCACCTGATCCACCAAGTCGTCGAGTGGAACCGGGCCAGCCGATCCTTGAAGAAGGGCGGCGCAGACGGTTTCCAATGGACCGGGCTTCAGAAGGACGTTGCTGATGGTGACCGGCTGTTGTCCATGGAAGTGGTTCCAGCCAAAGACCAACTGGCCGTCGGGGCCGCTCCAGATGGCGAATCGCCGATCCTGATCGGCGAGGTAACGGATGCGGTTCTTGAGGCGATGGCGCTGGGGGAAGCGTGCGCGGAAGTAGCGATCACAGGCGTGGTGAGCGACGACGGACACATAGGCATTCCAATCTTCGACGTTCGCGGCGGGATCCTGCAGGCGGCGGATGAGGTCGACGAGGGCCTCGGCCTGAACGTCTTCGCGATCCTGGGCGAAGGAGTCGTGCCGCAGACGGAACGCCACGACGCGGCGCACGAGAGTGCCGGCGGTACGGAGGCGGTCGTCCAGTTCTGTGTCGTTCACTGCCGGATGGCCTGCAAGAAAAAAGGCCCATGCGTGGACATGGACCTCTTTTGGAGTTTGAAGCTCGGTTACTGGCCGATGATGTCGTAGGTGGTGGTGCCTGCTACGCGTACTTTCTCATAGGCGGCCATCCATTCCTTGTGGAAGGGGGTAGCGGTGTATTCTTTCAATTGTTCCGCACCGCCGGTGAACCACATGCAGGCGCCGTATTCGCGGCGGGTGACAGTGAGTTCTCCGGAAACGCCTTTCTCTCCGGCGGCCACTTTCTTACGGGCGGCGGCGTCGGTGGTGTTGTACTGGGCGAGGGGGGCGCGCAGTTTGCCGGCCCAAACCATTTTGATACCGCTGTACTTCTGGGGCCACATGGAGGTGGTCTTGTAGAAGTTGTCCCAATCGGCCTGCGTCGCCTCTTTGATGGGCGTGAAGGCGAAGCAGTGCATCATTCCTTTTTCGCCGGCTTGTGCCAGGCAGGAGCCCAGAATCAGGGCTGCAATCGTGAAACCGAATTTTCGCATAAACGGATTTTAGCATCCGGTTGGAAGGGGGTTCAAAGTTGGTCGACCGGCTCGGTTACGGTTGCGGTTCGGAATGCAAGTTTTACCAGCGGGGCAGGATGCGCTTCCAGTTGGGGTCGACACGTTTGCGCATTTCGGCTTCGTCATCGCGTTTGCGGTAGGGAAGCTTTTCGTAGCGCTCCTTGAGGCGGGCGATCTGGTCGTAGTCGAGTTCCACGCCCAGGCCGGGTTTATCGGGAATGCGGACACTGCCGTCTTCGAACTTGATGCGGCCGCCGGCGACCACTTCGTCCTGCTCGGTTTGCCAGGGATAGTGGGTGTCGCAGGCGAATTCGATGTAGGGGCAAGCGGCGGCGGCGTGGGTCATCGCCATCATGCTTACGCCGAGGTGATTGTTCGAATGCATGGAGAGGCCCATGCCGAAGACGTGGCAGAAGTGATCGAGGTGCTGCTGGGCGCGCAGGCCGCCCCAGTAGTGCGGGTCGGACAAAACGATTTGGACCGCATCGTGCTTCCAGGCTTCGGGGATGTGCTTGAAGGCGGTGACGGCGACGTTGCTTGCCTGGGGCGTGTCGATGCCTTTGGCGAGGAGACGCTTGCGGACTTCGCCCATACCTTCGATACTGGCGCAGGGATCTTCGAGATAGCCGCCGTTGGAAAGCTCTTCCACTAGCGATTCGCCGACCATGACGGAGGTATCGATGCTCCAGGCGCAATTGGGGTCGATGCGGAGAGGGACGTTGGGGCCGAACTCGCGGCGGAGGGCGCGAATGGTTTCAATCTCGACTTCGGGATCGAGGACACCGCCTTTGAGCTTGATCTCCTTGAAGCCGTACTTGGCGATCATCTGTTTCGCCTGACGGACCATGGCTTCGGGAGTGAGTCCTTCGCCGTACTCGTCATCGCGCTCGTCGCCGCCGAGTCCGCCACCGCCTGCGTGTTTATAGAAGAGGTAAGCGGAGAATGGGACGGCGTCGCGGGCGCGGCCGCCGAGCAGGTCACAGGCGGGCTTGTTGAGTGCTTTGCCAATGATGTCGAGGCAGGCAATCTCGATGGCGGCGAAGGTGCGTGTGTGCCGGTCCATCGGATTTTCACCGGGGACGTGCCAGGTCTGCGAGCGGTCACCGGAGGCTTCGGCGGCGGCACGGGCTTCGAAGTCCATGTGGAGGCGGGTGAGCTGGAAGACGTCCATGCCGATGAGTTTGGATTCGGCTTCCTTCAGCAGGCCCATGGGGCCGTCGCCACCGTAGGTTTCGCTACAACCTTTGATGCCAGAGTCGGTTTCGATCTCGACGATGGTGCGAATGGCGTAGTGGGCATGCAAGCCATAAGAACTGCGCAATGGCGGATCGGCAATGGCCACCGGGTGAAGCTTTAGAGCTGTAATTTTCATGGCACACCCCTACCTAGGCGCTGCTCCGGAGGGAGAGCGCTGGTGATTGAATGGGAATCGGAAGCGGTGAGAGAGCTTACTTGCGCATGCCGCGGCGGCGGTTTTTCACGCGGCTTTGGCGGAGTTTGCGTTCCTTACGCTTCGGCTTGCTGATGATGAACGTACCGCTGCCGATATACTCCGTCTTGTACAACTTTTCTTCTGCCAAGGGAATGCTCTCCTGATTTGATTTCGTGGAATTTGCGGCCGGGCCGGGCAGGGCTCACAGCCAACCGACTATTGTACCCTGAAAGAGAGGCCGAGTTTCGGCCACCTGCACTGGGAGTGAAGGAACAGGGGCGTTCATGTCATCCTGGCGCGAGTCTTTCCGCGCTCTGAATCATCGGGACTTCCGGCTATACACGGCCGGCCAGATCGTATCCCTGACGGGATCGTGGATGCAAGGTGTGGCCCAAAGCTGGCTGATCTACCGGCTGACGCACTCGGAGTTCATGATGGGCGCGGTGATGTTCGCTACGCATATTCCGGTGTTGTTGCTGGGGCCGTTGGGGGGCATGGCGGCGGATCGCTTCCCGCGGCAACGGATTGTGCTGATCACGCAGACACTGGCGCTGTTGCAGGCCTTGACGCTGGCGGTGCTGAATTCGACGGGACTGATCACGCCGAAGATCGTGCTGGTTCTGGCGGCGGTGCTGGGGATTGCGAACGCTTTCGATATTCCGGGGCGGCAGACGTTGTTTATCCAGATGGTGGGGAAGCAGGATCTGATCAGCGCGATTTCACTGAACTCGGCGATCTTCAACGCATCGCGGGTGGTGGGGCCATCGCTGGCGGGGATCATTGTGGCGGCGTTTGGGGAAACGGTCTGCTTCGGGATCAACGCGGTGAGCTTCATCGCGATGATTGTGTGCGTGGCGTTGATGCACTTGCCGAAGGCGAGTGCGGCCCGGAGTGAAGGACCGGGAGGATTTCGGGAAGGATTTCTTTATGCCTGGAGTCATCGGGAGTTACGTGCGCTGCTCGGCATCTGCGGGCTGACGGGGCTTTGCTATGCGCCGATTCTGGCACTGGCGCCGTTTTTCGCGGACGGTATTTTTCACAAGGGATCGGCCGGATTGGGATTTCTGATCGGGGCGATGGGCGTAGGCGCGGTGGTTGGGGTGGTGCGGCTGGCGCGGCACACCGGAATCAGCAATCTGCCGCAGGTTTCGTTGCAGTCGGCGTTGATTCTGGGGTTGAGCCTGCTTGGCTTCGGTTTGTCGCCGTGGTTTGGCGTATCCATAGGCCTGATGACATTGATCGGGTTCAGTGTGATGCGGCAGAACTCGAGCAGCAATTCGCTGATTCAATACACGGTGCCCGATCACTACCGGGGCCGAATGATGGCGTTGTTCTCGATGGTGGTGACTGGTTTGCTGCCCATTGGCAGCCTGGCGTCGGGGGCGCTGGCGGAAGCATTTGGGGCTCGCGCGGTGGTGATTGCCGCTTCCCTTTGCTGCCTGGCCGGAGCGCTGGCGTTGCGCTTTGCCATGCCTGGCTTTAGCCAATGGGTGAAACAACATGAGGAGGAAGCTTGCGCCGCCTGATCGCTGCCGCACTTTCGATGGTCTTTTACGCCGGGTTGTTGCCTGCACAGGAGCAACAGAGCCGGTCGCCGCTATTTGATGAAATCACGGAGATCCTGGCGCAGCTTTCGGAGCTTACGGGGTGGAAGGCTCCTAAAAAAGTGGAGTCGGACACGATTACGAAAGAGGGATTGAAGGGATTTCTGGAATCTCGGATGCAGGAGATGGTGAAGCCGGAGGAGATCCGTGCGGAGGAAGTGGCGCTGAAAAAGCTGGGGCTGGTTCCGGCGGCCTTCGATCTGAAGAAGATGACCGTCGATCTGCTGACGGAACAGGCCGCGGCTTTCTACGATTACCAGAAGAAGAAGCTGTTTATTCTGGACACGAATGCTTCGATTACGCAGAAGCCGGTGCTGGTTCATGAACTGGCGCATGCGCTGGCGGATGTGCATGTGAATCTGGAGAAGTACATTTTGAAGGGCAAGAGCGACGATGCGGCGCTGGCGCGGCAGTCCGTGATGGAAGGGCAGGCGACATGGCTGATGTCGGAACACCTGATGGCGCGCATGGGAACTTCGCTGCGCAAGGCGCCGGAGATGGCGGAAGCGATGAATCGGATGACAGGGGCATCGGGCGGCATGTTTCCGGTCTTTGATTCGTCGCCCCTGTACCTGCGCGAATCGTTGATGTTTCCCTACACGAAGGGGTTTCTGTTTCAGCAGGCCGTGATTGTGAAGATGGACAAGGCGGGTTTCATGGAGGTGTTCAAGAATCCGCCGCAGAGCACGCAGCAGATCATTCATCCGGAGAAATATTTCGCGCGCGTGCAGCCGGTGAAAGTGGCGCTGCCGAAGACGGATCTGAAGGGATATGAGGATCTGGTGGAAGGAACATTAGGGGAGTTTGATCACGATATTCTGTTCCGCCAGTATGGGAGCGAGGCAGACGCGAAGTGGGCGCAGAAGTGGCGGGGCGGCCAGTTCCGTATTTACGAGCACAAGAAGGACAAAAGCACCGTGCTGCTGTATGCCTCAGAGTGGGATGATGCGGATACGGCGAAGGAAGTGTTTCGCCTGTACAAACAGGTGCTCAAGGGGAAGTGGAAGAACATGACCGTGGATTCGGAGTCGGCGACGGAGATGGCCGGCAAAGGCGATGATGGCCCGTTTCGAGTGCGGCTGGACGGAACGCGCGTCTGGAGTTTAGAAGGAAAATCTTGAACACATTCACTGTCCGAACTGTTTATCTGGATCCTCCGAAAGTGGAGGCGGCGCATTACGACGTTATCCCAACGAACGAGCAAGGAAAGGCTGTGTGCGGCCTGTTTCTCGATTTTCTGTCGGAGAATCCGCCCGAGTTTCGCAAGGCGCTTCCGTTCCTGAAGAAGGGGAGCACGGAGTTGCAATGGGCTGCGGCGGATGGCGGCGTGGCCTTTGCCGCGTTTTTTGAAGAGAATCGCCCAGTGTCGATGGGCGTGCTGATTTCCGGGCTGGTGCCGGAAGCGGATGAGCAGATGCTGGCTTCGATTCACGAAGCTATCTTTGGGGAGCAACCGGCGGAGATGCTGGAGGCTCCGGAGCGCCCGCTGATGTTGAACGTGCTGTTTCCGGACTCGGTGGAGTTGCATCCGCAAGTGCAGTTGCTTTCGACGGCGCTGGCGAGTGTGTACTTCCGCGTTATTGGCGAGATGCTCGCGCAATCCACGCCAGGGCCAGGCTCGCCGCGGCAGTGATGGCAAAGCCGAGGCGAAGCCCGCGGGATTTGAAGCGGAATTCTATGGTGTGCTCTCCGGCCGGCACGGGTACGGATTGAAAGGCGATTTCGGAGCGGGAAACGGGGGCCTCTTTGCCGTCGACGGTTGCGGTCCATCCGGGGAAATACTGCTCGGTGAGGTGGAACTGGCCGGGTTTTGGTGCACTGACGTGGAATTGGCGTAGCTCGGGGCTCCAGCGTGTTGGCTGGATGCGGGCTTCGTCGAGGCGATAGGCCGGCGTGGCTCCGAGAAACTCCACGATGCGGTAGTAACTGGTGGCGGGCTGCAGCAGGCGATAGTGCGGGCTGGCGAGCATTTTCGGAAGATTGGCGGAATTGGGATCGGCGACGATGTAGCGCACGGCGAGGGCGCGGAGCATGGCGTGGTTCATGGGATCGACGCGAAAGAGGCGGTTGGTTTCGAAGGGGACGAATTTCTCCACCGCTTCGCGGTAGGACGTGGAGAGGAAGGGATCGAAGCCCTGGGGTGTGAGCAGGCCGTAGTGCCTTACGTCGGTGCCATGGGGCCCGTCATCGAGGGCAATGCGGTAGTGACGGTTGCGGAGCATGACGGCATAAACGGCGGGATCGACTCCGGTGAAGTCGCGGCCGCCGGTGCGGAGGTCATCGGCGAAGTCCACATCCATGTTGCCTCGGACGGAGTTGAAGCGGCGGCCGGCGCCGTAGGTTTTGTACTCGACCCACACGAACAGTAACAGCATGGCGACGGCGAAGCGATTGCTGCGCGCTAAGGCGAGAGCCGCGACCAGGACCAGTGCCACGGCGACTTCGATTAACGTGGAGAAGCCGGATGCGAAGGCGACGCCGTCGGCGCGCCAGATCCACCACTGGCGGGCGCACCAGGCGAGGGAGGCTGCGATGGCTCCGCGGGTGAGCCAAGGGGAATGGATGAGCGGGAAGCGGCTCCAGATGGTGGTCCAACCGGCGGCGGCGAGTAGGGCGGCGGCGGCGGAAAGTCCGGCGAGGAAGTTCCACTCGCGCATGAGCTCGGAGGCGAGCGGGAGCCGGTCGGCGAGTGATTCGATCCAGCGGCCGGGATTGGTCATGAGGAGGAGGCAGCAGGCGGTGATGGCGAATCCGGGCAAGGCCTGGCGCCATTCTCTACCGATCAGCGCGGCGAGCAGGCCAAGGATTCCGGCCGCGCCGAGGTAGAGGTAGGTTTCATGCTCGAGGCCTAGCTTGCCGCTGGCGTGCGACTGATCGTAGTAGTTGGGGAGGATGTACTCGGTGTAGAAGAAAGCGCCGCCGGGCATGCCGCCGCCGTAGACCTTTTCTTTCGCTTTGAGGGCTGATGCTTCGAGCGCGGGCATCAGTGACACTGCGCCAAGCAGGATGGAGAAGGAGAGTCCCAGGATTGCGGGCCGCCAGGTCTTCTGGCAGAGCGAATAGGCCGTGACGGCGACAGCGAGAACCAGCCAGACGGGAGGATAGCCGGCCAGGAGGCAGAGTGAAGCCCCGAGCGTGGTCTTCCACCATTTGCCGTCTTCGACGCCCCACAGAGCGAGCGGAAACCAGGTAAAGGCACAGATGGCGCCCAAGTGCTGCGCTTCCGCCAGGGCGTAGCCACCGAAGGCGAACACGGCTGCGCCGAGTAGGGCGGCGATCTCATTTCGAAAGCGCGTGCGCAGCCAGAGCCAGGCGAATAGGAACGCTGCCCAGAAGTGGAGGATGAGGAGTGCTTCGATGGTGGTGAAGCGGATTCCCGGGCGGCGGGCATTGGCGAGGAACACCAGCCAGTTTGGTGGATAGAGGACGGGGTTCTGCGGGTTGCCGACGAAGCTCATCCCGCAATAGATGCTCCAGTCCCATTCGGGAATCCTGCCCTCGCGGAGGGCGTGATGGGCATAGGTGAACAGCGGGTAATGGTAGCCCTCGATATCGGAGAAGAAACGCACCTTTTTCTTTGGCGGGAGGTATTCCAAGAAAAACAACCAGGTGGCGATGAAGGACAGCAACGCGACGCGCAGCCGCATGGAACTCAATCGGCCTCCGTGGAATCCACTTCGGGATCGAGCAAGGGCGGGAGGTCGAGGATGTCGGGTTCGAGCATTAAGTAGAAGCGCGGGAACTGCGCCAGGCTGACGCCGAACATGACATGCGCGACCCAGACGGAGGCAGGCGCTATGTACTGGCCAAGGGCGGGGGCAATGCGGACCCAGATCATGTGATAGGTGACCAGGGAGAGCAGAACACCGAAGATGAGGGCGGCGATGGAGACTCGAGTTCTGCCATTGGGGCGGGGGAGGAGCCAGCCGCAAAACAAACCGAGCGAGCCGCAAGTGAAGAAGTGGGCGGCCATCCCGATGATGCTAGCTATCGAGAAGCGAGACTCCCAATTCCCGGCCGCACGTGTGGCGTAAGCCAGCAGATTGACCAGCGTCCACGGTCCTTGCAGATTCCACGCCGAGAGGATGACGAGCCACACTAAGGTGCTGAGCCCGCCAAGAATCCCCACTTGCAAACCCGCCAAGAGCCGCGGCGCCAAATGGCGGCGCGATTCCATGAAAACAGCCTATACTAACACAGGTAACATCCTGAACCCCATGAAGCGGCGTGTTGTGATTACGGGCATTGGTGTCGTGAGTCCGAATGGTATTGGGAGAGAAGCTTTTTGGGAAGCAACCCGGAAGGGACGGAGCGGTGTGCGCCGGATTACCCGATTCGATGCCTCGCCCTATCCGGTGCAGATTGCGGGTGAGGTGAAAGGCTTCTGTGAAGAAGACTGGGTGCTGCCGAAGGATCGGCCCCATGTGTCGCGCTGTGTTCCGCTGGCGGTGGCTGCTACGGCGGAAGCGCTGGATGACGCGGGGCTGCAGCCTTCGGTGCTGTCGCGCGACGAACTGCGGCAGATTGGGGTGATTGTGGGCTCGGGCGGCGGGGCGCAGGAGTTTACCGAAGAGCAGTACCGGCTTTACTACCAGGGGTTGCACAAACAGTGCAGTGTGTATGTGATTCCCAGTTCGACGGCGGGAACGCTGGCGAGCGAGATCTCGATGCGTTTTGGATTTCGTGGGATGAGCCATGTGGTGACCACGGGCTGCACGTCTTCCACCGATGCTTTGGGGTACGCGTTCCGGCATATCTCGACGGGTGTGATGAATACGATGATTGCGGGAGGGGTGGATGCTCCGATCACGCTGCTGGTGCTGCGTGGGTTCATCCTGATGCGCATTCTGACGTCGAAGTGGAATCATGCGCCGGAGAGCGGGTCACGTCCGTTCTCGGCGGATCGCGATGGGTTTGTGGTGGGGGAGGGGTCATGGTTTTTCGTGGTGGAGGAGTACGAACAAGCGAAGGCGCGGGGGGCACATATCTATGCGGAGATTGGCGGGTATGGCTCGACTTGCGAAGCGTTTCACCGGGTGAGGCTGGAGGAGTGCGGGGAAGAGCCGGCTCGGGCGATGCAGCTTGCTTTGGAAGAAGGCGGGTTGCCTCCCGAGGCGATTCAGTACGTCAACTATCACGGAACGTCGACGGAACTGAATGACCGGATTGAAACGCGGGCGATGAAGCTTGCGTTCAACGGGCATGCTTCGAAGCTAGCGGGGTCGTCGTTGAAGAGCATGATCGGACATCCGCAGGGGGCGTGTGGCGCGGCGGGTGTGGCGGCGACGTTGCTGGCGATGCGGGACGGAGTGGCTCCGCCGACTACTAATCTGCATAACCCGGATCCGGAATGCGATCTGGACTATATTCCGAACGAGGCTCGGGCTTTGGAGATTGAGAACGCGATTGCCAATTGCATTGCGTTCGGGAGCAAGAACTCGGCGCTGTTGTTGCGGAGAGTGAAGTAGAGCAACGGCGATCAAACGGGTTCGAGGAGAACCGCTGTAGTCTTGGCGTTAGGAACTCACGTTTTGAGCATCACGGTGAAGGCATTGTGGTACATCGAAGGTCATCTCAGCGGGGACTTGTCGCTTGAGGAGATTGCGGACGTCGCTGGTGTTTCGCGATTTCATTTGTCGCGGGCATTTGCGCGGAGCATGGGCCATTCGCTTTCTGTGTACATACGGGCGAGGCGGCTTACGGAGGCAGCGAAAGCGCTTGCGGCCGGGGCGCCGGACATTCTTACGGTTGCGATGAACTTCGGCTACGGCTCACACGAGGCGTTCACGCGTGCGTTCCATCAGCATTTTGGTTTGGCGCCGGAATCACTGCGGGCGCTGGCGAGTACGGATGCTGTTTCTCTTCTGGAGCCAATACGAATGAATTCTGTTTCGACACAACCACTGATGCCACCGCGCATCGTGAAAGCCGCGCCGCTGAAGCTGTTCGGACTGAGCCAGCGATGCACGACGAACGCTATCATCCCGGCGCTGTGGGATCGCTTTGTGCCTCACATTGGCCACATCCAGGGCCAAGTGGGAGCAGTGACCTTCGGTGTTGTCTATAACGTGGATGAGAACAATCACTTCGATTATCTGTGCGGTGTAGAGGTGCGGGCGTTCCCTTCGCACCCGGCCGAGTTCACGCGGCTGGAGGTGCCGGAGCAGAGCTACGCGGTGTTCGAGCACCGCGATCACATTTCGTCGATTCAGCACACGTGGACGCTGGTTTGGGAGCGAGGCTTGAAAGAAGCGGGCTGCCAGCCGGCGGACGCACCCATCCTGGAGCGGTACGGGGAGCAGTTCGACGGGAGGACTGGCTTGGGCGGCGTGGAACTGTGGGTGCCGGTTTTGTGATTCAATTGCCGGCGTGGCAGTGGACGCAGGTCCGCACCTGGGCCACGCGGTCGATCTTGTGGGATGCGGCTTGGAAGGGCGTCAACTCCGAGTGACACATGGCGCAGGCCCATTGTTTTTCCAGCACTCGCGTGTGTGCGCGTTCGAAATGCCAGTAGCCGCGGCGGGGCGTGGCTATTTGTTTCGAGATGGGATGGCAGGAAGCGCATTGCGGCGCTTTTGCTTCGCTCTGTTTCGAAGGCGCCGGTGTTGGGGCTTGCATGGCGGGCTGCGGTTGGGCGGGGGCGAGTGATTTGCCGAGCAAGCGGCCTTGGAGAATGGACGGTCCGAGGAACGTGCCTTCGAGGCCGGCCTTGCCGTTGATTCCGTTGAAGCCTGTTACTTCGCCGACGGCGTAGAGGCCGGGGATGGGTTTGCGTTGCGCATCGAGTACGCGGTTTTGATGATCGGTGGCCAGGCCTCCCATGCTTTTGCGCGTCAAGGGGTACTGGGGGATGGCGTAGAAGGGCGGCTGGCGGATGGGCAGGATGGGAGGACGGCCGGCAGGTTGTTTGTCTGGGGGATTGGCGGCATCGAAGCGTGCGAAGTCGGTATCGACGCCTTGGGCGATCATGTGGTTGAAGCGCTCAATGGTCTGTTCCAAACCTTGCTGTGAAATGCCTGCCATGGTGGCGAGTTCGGCGATGGTGTTTGCTTTGTGCACGAGCTTCGGGTTGCCGAAGATCTCGTGTTCGACTCGCTGCCAGTCGGCCCAATCGGTACCAGCTACGACGGTGTGTTTCTTTCCTGGCTCATCGAATATGAGCCAGGACATGGACCCAGGCTGGCGCACCATGGCGGGAAAGGCGTACTTTTCTCCGGAGACTTCGCGGTGATAGCGGTTGCCATCGCGATTGACGGCGATTCCCGCGCGGTTGATGACGCTGAGTCCGCGCTGGGTGGCGGGATAGCGTGGATCGGGGACTCCGCGGGAGTAGAGCCACATGTGATCCATGCGGACCTCGGCTGCGCCCACTGCCTTGGCCAAGGCGTGGCCGCCTCCGGTGGCATGGATGCCTCCACCGATGAGGATTTTTTCGGGGACGGCTAGTCCGGGGGGCCAATGGCGTTTGACGAGGTCGACGTTGCCTTGGAATCCGCCGGTGGCCAGGACAACGGCGGGCGCCTCCAGCCGGAGGGTACGGCCGGTGCGTTCGTGTTGGGCTTCGACTCCGATGATTGCTGAGTTCTTTCGCAAGAGTGTGGTGACCTTGGCGTGCCATTGAAACTCGACGCGGCCGGTCTTGAGGCATTCGCGATAGATGGGGGCCACGACACCGAAGCCGCGCTGCGGGTTTTCATGGAATCGGGCGACGGTGTTGCCGGGGGTGTAACGGACGAAGGTGAACTTGACGCCCATTGCGGACATCCAGTCGTGGACGTCGGGGAGAGCGCGGTCGGCATACAGGCGGGCCCAGTATTCGTCGGCATCTTCGCCCCAGGTGAGGAAGTCGCGATAGGCGAGATCGGGGGAATCGACGATGCCTTGTGCCTTTTGAGCTGGAGTGCCGACGAGGAATAGGCCACCTTCCGAGGCCACGGCGTGGCCGCCGAATACGGAGGATTGATCGACTACTAAGACACGCGCGCCGTTTCTGGCGGCTTCGAGGGCGGTGGTCAATCCGCCGATGCCGGCGCCTACAACGATTACATCCGGTGACGCCGCTGTGGCGGCGCAGACACTCCACCCAAACAGGATTGGCCAAACACGCATTGGGGTAGGTTACCAGAGGACAAGAGGCTATCGCGGCGGCCTTCGGCCGAGGCAGGCCACTGGAAAACGATGGCCTGCACCACTTTTCGGGTGAAGGTTGGAGCTTGAAGAAGATTAGTCGTGGCGTAGGGCTCGTAAGGGATCGAGCCTGGAGGCGCGGCGGGCGGGGAGAAAGCACGCCACCATGGCGATTGTGAGGAGCAGGGCGGGGGCCAGGGCGAAGGTCCAGGCATCGATCGGGCTGATTCCGTAGAGGAAAGTCCCGGCCATACGGGCCAATGCGATTGCCAGCGCGAGGCCGATTGCGGCGCCGAGCAGCGTTAACACCATACCTTCCTGGAGGATGGAGCGGAGTACGGTGGATGGCCTTGCTCCGATGGCCAAGCGGATGCCGATTTCTTTGGTGCGCCTTGCGACGGAGAAGCCGATTACGCCGGCGAGTCCGGCGGTGGCGACGACTAATCCGATTGCGCCAGCCAAGCCGAACAGCCATGCGGCGATGCGGGCCATGGTGAGTGCGCGATCGAGCTGCTGCTCCATCGTGCGGACGTGGAAGACAGCCAGGTTCGGATCGTTCTTTCGAATGGTTTCGCGCAACGGAAGAACGTAGCGGAGCGGGTCCCCATTAGTGCGCAGGATGAGAGTCATTCCGGTGAGCGAATCGTTGCCGCGCATTTCGCGGGCAATCGGGAAGTAGAGGCAGGAGTGCGGCTCCTCTCCGATGGTGCGCGACTTGGTGGCGGCGACCAGTCCGATGATCCGGACGATGCGGCCCAGGTAGCGGATGCGCCGCCCGACGGGATTCTGCGCTCCGAATGCCTTTTCGGCCAGGGTTTGGTTCACGATGGCGACATCCTCGTCGGGAACGCCGCGGGGGAAGTTGACGCCATCGATCCGGCGCACGCCGATGGTCTCGAAGTACTCCGGGGACACTGCGTAGATGTCGGCGGTGAATTGGCTTTGCCCGCTGGTGGAGGTTTCCGCGACTGGCTCATAGGCATTCTGGGTGCCCTCCATGTTGAGGGGCAGGCTGTTGGCGAGGGCCGCCATTTCGACGCCGGGCAGGGCGCGAACATCTTCGAACAGACGGTCTGCCAGGCGCCGCGCCGTGTCTGGCGTATAGCCGTGCAAGGAGGGGTCGAACGAGGCGAGCAGGAGATTGCGGTGTTGGAAGCCTAGGTCGATGTGGTAGGCCTGATTGAGGCTGCGGAGCGATAATCCCGATAAAACCAGCAGCACCATGCAAACGGCTACCTGGCCCACAACGAGCGCGTTACGCAAACTCAGCCGTGTGGATGAACCGAGAATGATGGCTTCGTCTTTAAGCCCGCCGACGAGGCTTGCTTTCGAGGCGCGTAGTGCCGGGGCCATGCCGAAGGCGATGCCGGTGAGTACGGAGAGGAACGCGGCGAATGCCATTGCCCGGTGATCGAGCGATAGCGTTAAGTCGAGCGGCATGGCGAGGGGAATCTGGGCGAGTCCGATGGCGGTGACGCCCCATTGCGCGAGGAAGTAGCCGGCGATGCCGCCGCACAGGGCCAGCATGGTGCTTTCGGTGAGAAGCTGGCGGATGAGGCGTCCGCGGCTGGCGCCGATGGCGAGCCGGGTGGCGATTTCGCGTTGACGGGCGGAGGCGCGGGCGAGCAGGAGATTGGCCACGTTGGCGCAGGAGGTGAGGTGCACGAGAGCGGCCACGATGAGAAGGACGAGGAAGAAAACGCCGAGCATGGTGCGGATGGCTGGATTCACTTGTCCGGCGGGCTCCAACAGGAACCGGCGATTCCTGTTTGTGGCGGGATACATGTTCTGCAGACGCTGCCCGATTCCGTCCACTTCTGCCGCTGCCTGTGCAAGGCTGACACCATCCTGCAAGCGAGCGGTGGCCATCAGCCACTGGCCGCTGCGGTCGCGAAGCCGGCCGGGCTTGATTCCGGCAAGAGCTTCGGCGGCGGAGAACGGCACCCAATAGTCGATGGAGAAGAGGAGTTCGGTGCCACGGAAGCCGGCTCTGGTGACGCCGGATACCGTCATCTTGCGGCCATTCAGATCGATCGGCTTGCCTACGATTTGGGGATCACCGTTGAATCGCGATTGCCAGAGGGAGTGGCTCAAGACGACGAGAGGAGCGGCTCCAGGGCGATCGTCTTTGTCTTTGTCAAAGCCTTGGCCGAGCGCGAAGCCGGGTCTTGCGATGTCGAAGTAGTTGGCCGAAACGAGCAGTCCCCAGTAGCGTTGCGGATCGCCGTTGGTGGCGATGGTGCCGGGGGTGAGGCTGAACACGGCGATCCCTTTCAGGGATTTTGCGGCGCGCAGATCTTCGACATCGGGATAGGAAAGAGACTGGCCGGTCTTGCCGCGGAACACGTTTCTGCCGTAGAGCGCCATGACACGTTCCGGCTCTTGCACGGGCAGCAGCCGCAAGAGGGCGTGATTGGTGATGCCGAAGATCAATGCGCAGGCGGCGATGCCGAGGCCAGAGGAGGCGATGGCGGCAATGGCCAAACCGGGCTGGCGGGCCATGGAACGCAATCCGTAGTTGGCATCCTGTATCAGGTCGTTGGCCCAGTGTGCGATCCACATGCTTCGTGATTCCTCTTCGAACTTCATTTGGCTGCCGAATTGGCGGCGGGCGGCTTGCTCGGCGTCTTTCCTGCTCATTCCCTGCTTTTCAAAGGCGTCGGCGAGCATGGCCACATGGGCGTCGATTTCCTCGTGCAGGAGCTTTTCCCGTTCGGCTCGATGCCACCAGTAGCGCAGACGGCGCCACATCACGCCAGCCCCATAACGCGGGCGATGGCGCCGGAGATCTCGCCGTAACTGGCGCGCTCGGCGGCGAGGCGTTTCTGGCCCGCGGTGGTCAATTTGTAGAAGCGGGCGCGGCGGTTGTTGGTGGACATGCCCCATTCGCCGTCGATCCAGCCGTTGCGCTCCAGTCTTTGCAGGGCTGGGTAAAGGGAGCCTTCCTCTACTTGCAGCACGTCATTGGAGAGCTGGCGGAGCAACTGGGCGATGGCGTAGCCGTGTAAGGAGCCGCGCGTGAGTAGGTGCAGCACCATCATGTCGAGGGTGCCGGGCAAGAGGTCCTGCTTTCCCATAGGCTATCTGAGTATACGAATGAGGCCGCTGGAAGTTCCAGGAATCTTGTATGATTCGAGTGGGATGCATCGCGCTGCTATCCTCGCTCTTTACTGCGCAGTTCTGGCCGCGCAGGATACGCCTGTTCCTGCTCCGGGGAATTTTCTGGTTGCGAAGCGTGCGTTAGGCGATCCCAACTTCATCCAAACCGTGATTCTGGTGGTGCAATACAGCAAGGAAAGCGCGATGGGGCTGGTGATCAACGACCCATCGGACATTCCGATGGCGAAGCTGTTTTCGGGAATCAAGGGGAGCAAGGACAGCGCGGGTGTGTTGTACTTTGGCGGGCCGGTGCAACGCAGTGGAGCGCAGGCGCTGCTGCGGTCGAAGACGAAGCCAGCGGACGCGCGGCACGTGTTCGAGGATGTTTATGTGACGGGGAGCAGCACGCTGTTGGAGAAGACGATCGAGTCCGGGGCGAAGCCGGATACGTTTCGGATTTACCTGGGGTACTCGGGGTGGGGGCCGGGGCAACTGGACCGGGAGATTGAAGCGGGGGCGTGGCATGTGGTGAAGGGGGATGCTGGGTCGGTGTTCGACCCGAATCCGGGATCCATTTGGGAGCGGATGATCCGGCGGGCGCAGGTTCGGTACGCGGGTACGTTTCCGCGGTGAGTGCGGCGGCGGACTTTGAAATCGGGCGCCTGATGTAGTAGACTCATAGATTGTGGCTGTTGATAGCGCACCTGAGATGGTGTGTCTCCTCTCTTCGAGCCTCCCAAAACTACCATTCGTACCGAGGTTCCTATGTACGCTGTAATTGAGACGGGCGGGAAGCAGTATCGTGTGTCCCCTGGGGATGTGATCCAGGTGGAAACGCTGGCCGGCGAGACTGGCACACCCGTTGAGTTCGACAAAGTTCTGGCTGTTTCCGACGGGTCTGATTTCCGCGCTGGCGCCGATGCCGCTTCGGTTCGCGTGCGGGGCACGATTCAGAACCAGATGCGCGGCGACAAGGTCATTGTTTTCAAATTCAAACGCAAGAAGCAGTACAAGCGCACGATCGGCCACCGGCAGAATCTGACGAGCGTGGCGATCAGCGAAATCCTGGCGTAAAGGAGTACCGATATGGCACATAAAAAAGGACTTGGAAGTTCTAAAAACGGCCGGGATTCGAATGCACAACGGCTGGGCGTGAAGGTGTTCGGTGGACAGCTGGTGACGGGCGGATCGATTATTGTAAGACAGCGCGGCACCCGCATCAAACCCGGCGAGAACGTCGGCCGTGGCGTCGATGATACGCTTTTCGCCAAGATTCCCGGCATCGTCCGCTTCCGTGATCGCGGCCGGATGGGCAAGTACGTCAGCATCGACGCTGTCGCCGCCGCCAACTAGCAACAATTTTCTTTTCCCGGGGCCCAGGATTCCTCAACCACGAATTCTGGGCCTCAAGTGTGTTTGTACCCCATGTTTATTGACGAAGTACGCGTTTACGTAAAGGCCGGAGACGGCGGGAATGGCTGTATGGCGTTCCGCCGGGAGAAGTTCGTGCCCCGAGGCGGCCCATCGGGCGGCGATGGTGGCCGCGGGGGGGACGTCATTTTTGTCGCCAGCCCGCACCACAATACGCTGTTGCACTTCCGCTACAACCCGGAGCACCAGGCGGAGCGTGGGCGGCACGGCGAAGGAAGCAATAAGACTGGGCGAGACGGAAACCACATTGAAGTGCCGGTGCCGATTGGGACGGTGGTGGTAGATGAGTCGACCGGTGAAACGGTCCACGACTTCACGGTGCTTGGTGAGAAGTTCGTGATTGCCCGTGGGGGCCGAGGGGGAAGGGGCAACCAGCATTTCGCCACTCCGACGCACCAGGCGCCGACGGAGCATGAGGCCGGGCGTCCGGGGCAGGAGCGGCGGCTGCGGCTGGAATTGAAGCTGTTGGCGGATGTGGGGCTGGTGGGTTTTCCGAATTCCGGCAAGTCGACGCTGATCTCGCGTATTTCGGCGGCCAAGCCGAAGATTGCCAACTACCCGTTCACGACGCTGGAGCCAAACCTCGGTGTGGTGCGCATGCCGAATGAGCGCACCTTCGTTGTGGCGGATATTCCGGGGTTGATTGAGGGCGCGCATGAGGGAGCGGGGCTGGGGATTCAGTTCCTGCGCCACATTGAACGCACCAAGGTGTTGGTGCACCTGGTGGATGTATCGGAAGAATCGGGGCGCGACCCGGTGGAGGACTTCAAGGTCATATTGAAGGAACTGGAGAACTTCAGCGCGGAGTTGCTGAGTAAGCCGATGATCGTGGTGGCTACGAAGATGGATGTAGCCCAGGATGCTACGCGGGTGCAGAAGTTGAAGCGGGCAGTGGCTCGCCGGAAACTACAATTCCTCAAGATCTCCGCGGTTACCGGCGAAGGGCTTGAGGAATTGCTATTTGCGATTTCGGAAAAGGTATTCAGCGCGAACAACACGCCTGCGTAGCGACCAGAGCCGCGGGCGAGGTGGGACGCGCCTGGGCGAAATAGTCCTGCGAGGAGAGGTTGCGGTATACGGCTCCGGCGATGCCGGAGGCAACCGGACCATTCACAGGCTTACCGCCGGTCAGAAGAACGACCACCACCAGCTTGTTACGGCCCACATCGTTAAAGGAGCCGAACCAACCGAGGTGGGTGGGCGTGCGCTGATCGGTGCAGGTGCCGGTTTTGCCGAGAATGGGATCGCTGTTATTGAGGCCGGCGCGGCGGGCCGTGCCGAACTCTACAGCGCCACTCATTCCGGGGCGGACTTCCGGGATCCAGGGCTGAATGTCGAGATGCCGTTTCACGCGCGGGATGTAGGTGGCCACTTCCTCCGGCGTACGCGGGTGCTGCAGGTAGTAGAGGGTGCCCCCGTTGGCGATGGCCGAAAGCATGGCTGCCAGTTCCAGCGGCGTGAGCGAGATGCCGGAGCCGAAGCTGGTCATCATGCCGAGACCGGCATCGGGGATCTTTTCCGGAAGGATGCCCGGCTGCTCGCCTTCGATGCCTAACCCGGCTCGTTCACCCAAGCCGAAGAGGCGGGCGTAGTAGCTGACACGGTCAAAGCCCAGCTTTTCGCCGAGTGAGGCGAAGTAGGGGTTGTCGGATTTGGCCAGCGCCGTGGTGAGATCGAGCTTCTTGCGGCCCCAGCGCATGACGGTGTTGCGGTCAATGATTCCTTCGCTCAGTGCGGCGAGGGCGGCCACCACCTTAATGGTGGAGCAGGGCTGGAAGCCGCTCTTCAGAGCAAGCTTTTGATTGACGAGTGTGAGGACGCGGCCGGTGTAGGGATCCACGACAGCTACGGTGCCGTTGTAGGGGCCGAGCGCGTCGACTGCGGCCTTGCGGACCTGCTGATCTTCGCCATCCGTCCAATCGCCGTCGGAAGAATCGGCGAAGGTGGGCTCACGCCACGGGCCGCCACGGACAAAAGTGGTACGGCGGTAGGCGGCGGACTTGACGAGGCTGGATCGATAGCGGGATGAAGTAGAAGATGCGGAACGTGTAACGGTTGACTTAGAGGACTTAGCAGTGGATTTCTTCGCTGTGGAGGGGGTTATCTTTTTCTTTGTAGTGGTTGCTGCAAAGGCCTGGGTCAACGCCATGGCCAGAAGGACTAGAAAGATTCCGATGACGGTCTTTGGCTTCATGCCACCCCTTTTTCTCTATCGGTATAAATCCGCAAGCACCATAGACGGAATGAATGCGAACAACCGTTATTTTCTTCAATGAGGTACTGGTCCGTCAAGCAAAACTTACCTATACCTCATGCGGTCAATGATCGATTGCGGCGAGGTTCCCCTTAGGCCGCGGTCCAACCTCCGTCTATGCTCAACACTGCTCCGTTAACGAAGGCCGACTGATCGGAGCACAGGTACAGCGCCATGTAGGCAATTTCTTCCGGTTTGCCCAAGCGGCCGATGGGCTGGCGGGCGTTCAGTTCGATACGGATTTTCTCCTTTTCATGCTTGTGGTACTTTTCGAGGTAGCCTTCGACAAACGGCGTGTCGACGGTACCGGGGCAGATACAGTTGACGCGAAACTGCGTGGGGTAATCGACGGCAAGCTGGCGGGTCATCATGACGACGGCGCCTTTGGTGGCGCAATAGGCATAGCGGCGCTTCACGCCAACCAGGCCGCCGACGGAACCGATGTTGACCATCGAGCCGCGGGAGGCGACGAGTTTTGGCACGGCGGCCTTGGTCACCAGGAATACGCCTTCCACGTTGACGCGAAACAGGCGCTGGAAGTCGTCGAGGGCGGTCTCTTCGACATTGCCCACCAAGCCGATTCCGGCGTTGTTGACCAGGATGTCGAGGCGGGGAATGGCGGCGAACGCGGATTCCACGCTGGCGGGGTCGGTAACATCCAGTTGCACTGGAACGGAACCGGGCACCTGCCGGCTGAGTGCGTTAGCGGCGTCGAGGTTCAAATCCGCGATATGCACGCGTGCTCCGGCCTGAGCCAGCACACGTACGGTATGTTCTCCGATCCCGCTGGCTCCTCCGGTTACCAGAGCCACGCGATCGTCTAATCGAAAAGGTGTCATTACTTATTTCTTAACTCTTTTTCCAATGCAGTAGAGAGCCTTCTCGGTACGGAGGAAAATCTGTCCGTCGGAGATGGCTGGGGAACTGAGCATGTATTCTTCGAACTTGTTGACGGCGAGCACCTCGAACTGGCGGCCGGCCTTCATCACCGTGGTTGTGCCCTCTTCGTTGGAGATGTAGATTTTGCCGTCGGCGAGGACTGGGGAAGAGCTGTAGATGGCTGGTGAGATGCGCTGCGATCCCCACACTTCGGCGCCGCTCTTGGCGTCGAGGCAGGACACGATTCCACGATCATTGATGAGGTAGAGCAATTCGCCGTCGGTGACGGGGGACGGAACGTCGGGGCCATTCTGATAGGTCCACATGACGTGAGAGGTGGAGACATCGCCTTTACCGCCGGGCTTCATGGCCACAAACGGTTTGACGCGCGAGCCGGCATAGACGATTCCATCGCGATAGACGGGGGAAGTGATGATGCGGTTCATGGCGTAGTTGGTGGGGTTCAGCACATCGGCGCGCCACAGTTCCTTGACGGTGTCCATGTCGTGTCCGGTGATGAGGTCGCCGCCGGAGACGATGAGTTCCAACTTGCCGTTGACCTCGGCGATGGTGGGCGTGGTGTAGGCATCGGGAGCTTCCACCTGGGCTTTGGTGGGCCTTTCTACTTTGGCTACGGTTTTTCCGGTGGCCTTGTCGAGGCGCAGCACGTAAGAGGGGTCGTCTGTCTTCATGCCATGCAGCACTACGATGTAGAGGGAATTCTGGTGCAGCAGAGGAGAGGAACCGTAACCCCAGTTGAGGCCGAACTTGCCGTAGTCGGCCTGAATGTCGCGCGACCAGCGTTCCTTGCCGGTGAAGTCGAACGCCTTCACGATGCCGGTTCCTGCCATGACGTACACATTCCGGCCGTCGGTGACGGGTGACGGCGAGGACATATTCTGCTTGTTGATTTTGTAGTTACCGCCGCCGACGGGCTTTTTCCAAAGCACATCGCCTTTGGCGCGATCAAGGCACCACAGTTGGAGGTTGTCGCCATCGGCCACGTTGAGGAAGATGAGTTCGCCCCAGATGATGGGAGTGGAGCCGCTGCGCATGGGCATTTCGAGGCGCCATTCGACGCCATCGGTCTTACTCCAGGAAACGGGAAGGCCCTTTTCGGTGCTGGTGCCATCGAGGGAGGGTCCACGCCATTGTGGCCAATTTTCCGCCTGAGCCCAGAGGCAGAATGTGAAACAAAGGAACAGCCGCATAGAACCGATTGTATGCGAAGCGGGCGGCCCTGCTTTAGTGGAGCTTCACGACACTGTCGGGGCGAAAGGGCACTTCGTTGGCGAAGACCACTCCCAGAGGGTGCCGGGCGATGGCGCGGAATTCGTAATCCGCGTCCTTGGGCACGGTCATCAGGCAGTGGGAGAATTTTCCGGTGGTGGTCTTTTTCTCGTAGGGGACATTCTTCCACGGGTCGATGGCTTCGTAGAGATCGGCAAGGCCGCGGCGCTTGCGGTAATGGAAACTCACTTCGATGGTTGGGTTGCTGCCGAGGGCTTTCAATTCTCCTTCGAGGATATGGCAGCGCTGTGCTTCCTCCCACTTCACTCCGAGCGTGCTGAGCGTGGGAGCGGTGAAGCCGGGCTGGGCGTTGGTGATGCGAATGACGAGCGGGTTCGGCCAGCGGCGATTGTCGTACATGCGTTGGGCATGCATCATGTCGATGTGGAGGACGCCGTTTTCTTCGCGCACTTTGGTGGACGCGTCGACGTTCGGGCGGTATTCCAGGCGCTCGCCGGATTGCCCCAGCACGTCTACTTTGCTCTGGGGGCCGAGTTTGACGGAGCGGAGGGCGATCTGCCGCCGTTCGCCCATCTGGAAGGGTTTTCCGGCGACAAAGGCGTACACGGACTTTGTTTTGGGATTGTGAGTGAGCCACACGTCGCCTTCGCGGTCGACGACCCAGGGGCGGACGTATTCGACGGCTTCGGAGTTGACGAAGCTCCAGAGTGCGAACTCGCGAAGGCGCGCTTCTTCTTCGCGATAGATCTCGCCATCGGCGGTGGGACCGACGTTGAGCAGCAGATTGCCGCCCTTGGCGCGCACTTCCATCAAGGTGCGGATCCAGTCGGTGCCCGTCTTGTAAGCCTCGTTGGTGTACTTGTGCTGCCAGGCGGTGCCAATGGTGAGGCATGCTTCCCACGGCTGATCGAGGATGATTTCGGGGATCGTCTGTTCGGGAGTTTCGATGGCTCCGCGGGTCACGACGATGTCGGGGTTCAATTGCCAGGCGTATTCGCGGAGTCCGTCGGCGGGCCCATCAATGAAGAGGATGTCGATCTTGCCGTAGTTGGTGAGCAATTCACGCAGCTGGCGCTTGCCGAAATCGAGCATGGCCGGGAGTTCTTTGGTGGTGGTGCGCGGAGCCGGAGGACGCGCGATGGGCAGGCCGTTGGTGTGCATCCAATGAAAATCGTCGGGGGAGAAATAGAGACCGATGGCGATTCCTTCCTTGCGGAAGGCGTCGATGATGGCGCGGAGCGGATCGCGGCCGAAGGGCGTATTCACGGCGTTCAGCTTTGTGGTCTGCGTCTCGAACATGGCGAAACCGGAATGGTGCTTCGAGGTGAAGACGACGTACTTCATCCCGGCCAGTTTGGCGAGCATGGCCCATTTTTCGGGTTCGAACTTACGCGGGTTGAAGTAGCGGGGCAGGGTGTCGTAGTACTTCGCCACGTACTCGGGCGAAGCACCCACGAGGGAGTGACTGATGACGCTGCCGAGCGAGACATCGACGCTCCAGTGGATGAACATTCCGAAGCCGAGATCGCGGAACCATTCGAGCCGCTCCGGCTTGTTCTGGGCGGACAACGCCAGAGTGCAGACAAGAAGAAAAAAAGTGCGAGCCAACATAGCTCTTATAATAGAGACTATGGTGCGTCCTGAAAGACGCGT